>NZ_JAKVIO010000061.1 GCF_022601895.1 Sphingomonas sp. LaA6.9 | reverse complement strand
TTCTTCCGACGCTTCTGCAATCAGCTTCGGATCGGCGCGCAGCTTGCGCTGCAGTTCCGGATCCATGGCAAGGCCACGCATCGCCAGGCCCATGCCGTTCATCACCGTGTCCAGCCCGGCGATGAAGAGCAGCACGCCGTAATTTTCCATGTCCGCGAGCGTCGTCGGCTGCCCGTCGATCTCGAGCTGCCACAGCATCGAGATGATGTCGTCCTTCAGGTTTTCCTTCCGGTCGAGCACGACATCGCGCATTGCGGCCGCGATCGTTTGCAGCCGCCGCATCGCACCCGCCCGGTCGGTATCGATCGACTCCATATGCTCCTTAACAATGGCGCGATATTCGGGGAGCCGGTCGAGCGGGAGGCCAAGCATGTTGAGGAAGACCTTGACCGGCAGCGGCTCTGCGATCTCGGACATGAACTCGCACTGCCCCTTGTCCTTCACGGCGTCGATCAGTTCGCCGGCAAGCACCCGGATGCTGTCGCGCAGGCCAGCGATGGTCTTGGGCGAGAAGACCTTTTGCAGCGGCTGACGGTATTTGGTGTGCTCGGGCGGATCGAGATTGATCGGCACGGGCTGCGGAATATGCGGTGCGCCGGGCGGCAGCGATGCGAGCATCGCCTTCATCTGCTCCTGAGGAACAAACTCGCTCGAGAAAGTCTCGGTATCGCGCGACGCCTCGTAATTCGCGGCATGGCTGAGCACCACCCATCCGCCACCGTTGCGCGGCGTCCAGAATACCGGAGGCGCATTGCGCACCATGTCGAGGATGCGCGCATGTGGATCGGCCAGCAGGGCGGGATCGGCATGGATGTCGAAATCATACACCAGGGCATCGGGCACATGGTCCGGCTTGGGTGCGGCTGAACTCAGGCTGGCATGGACCATCTAGATCTCCGATCTGACTGTATTTACTTGCATCCGCTCCATTTGCAGGCGCACGTCCGGAGCTTTGTCACTCGTGTCGCGCCTGGCTTGGGCAAAGGCAATGCCAGCGCGCGCCAGCCCCGAATGATAACGCAGTGACGATCGACTGAGAACCATGTTCTCGCCTGCATCGCGGCGGCGATGAGCCACGTGCCGAGTTGATCGCGCCCGCAATCTCCTTTCTAAAGAACCCCTGCAATTCGCGAGAGGCGTCATGAGGATCCGGATCGAAAAGACTGGCTGCGTCGGCAATGCCCGGTGCGCTGCTGTGTCCGAAGAGCTGTTCCCGCTCGATGAGGACGGATACATCGCCATTGAGGGCTTCGATGTCGAAAAAGGCATGGAAATGCTCGCAAAACGCGGCGCACGCGCCTGCCCGGAGCGGATCATCTTCGTCGAAGAGGATGACGGCACGGTCTCATGGCCGCCAAACGCCAAAGCCTGACAGTTTTAATCGGAGAGGATAATGAGCGACATTCTGGGCTATAAGGGCAAGCGCGTCATCGTGACCGGCTGCTTCTCGGGCATGGGCGAAGCCACGGCCAAGCTGCTTCTCGAACTCGGCGCCGAAGTGCATGGGCTCGACTACAAGGATTCGAGCCTTCCGCTCGCCTCGTTCAGCAATGTCGACCTTCGCGATCCGGCGTCGATCGAAGCGGGTGTCGCGAAGATCGGCGGCAAGGTGGACGCGCTGTTCAACTGCGCGGGCCTGCCCAACGCCTTCCCCGCGATGGACGTAATGAAGGTCAACTTCATCGGCTTGCGCCATCTCACCGAGCAGGTTCTGCCGCTGATGGAGCCGGGCGCCGCGATTGCCAGCATCGCATCCACCGGCGGTCTCGGCTGGAGCCGTCGCATCCCCACGAACATGGAGTTCGTCACCACCAAGGGATGGGATGCAGCGATCGCGTGGTGCGAGGCAAATATGGAGACGGTCGCGGAGGGCTACAGCTTCTCCAAGGAAAACGTGATTGTCTGGACCCAGTTCATGGGCGCACATCTGATCAAGAAGGGCATCCGCATCAACTGCACCCTGCCCTCGCCCACCCAGACGCCGATGATGGCCGCCTTCGAGGCGACGTCCGGCAAGGAAGTGGTCGAAGCCGCCGCAGAACCCATGGGCCGCTACTCGACCCCCGAGGAACAGGCCGGTGGCCTCGTGCTGCTGAACAGCGCGCTCGGTAGCATCATCAACGGTGTTGTCCTGCCCGTCGACGGCGGCTTCATGGGCGGTGTCGCAACGGGTCAGGTGGACCTCAGCAAGATGATGCGTCGGGCGTCGTAACGGAACGGATGCGAGCGCGATGAACTTCGACCTGACCGAAGATCAGGAAATGATGCGCGACATGTTCGCGCGCTTCCTTGATGAAAACAGCTCAATGGCTCGCGTGCGCGCGGCTGCCCCTTCGGGCTTTGATGCGGAGCTCTGGAAAGGGCTCGGAGAGCTTGGCGCGCTCTCAATTCGCGTGCCCGAAGACGCGGGCGGGCTTGGCCTCGGCCTGTTCGACGCCGCCATCCTCATGGAAGAGGCGGGACGGACGCTGGTTTCAGGGCCGCTCGCCGAGGCGCTGGTATCTGCGCGGCTGCTCGCGCAACTGGACTGCAATCAGACTGCGGAGCTTCTCGGGCGCGTCAATTCAGGCGAAGCCGTCGTCAGTCTCGCGTTCCGCGATATCGCGACAGATCCCGTCCAGTGGGTCGCTGGCGGCCTCGTGGCCGAAGCGGTCGTTGCGCGGATGGGCAATGACATCGTCCTCGTCTCGGTTCCTGAATCTGGTCGAAAGGCTGAAGAAAATCTCGCCGGCACGCCGCTGGCCGAGATCGACCTGGCAGCGCATCCGCGCGTGACGCTTGCCTCCGGTGCCGACGCGTTGACGACCTTCGCCCAAGGCATCGAAGAATGGAAATTGCTGATTGGCGCGGGGCTCGCCGGCATCGGCCGCGAGGCGCTGAAGCTTGCTTCGGCCTATGCCTGCGAGCGCAAGCAGTTCGGCCAGTTCATCGGGGAGTTCCAGGCGATCTCGCACCCGTTGGCCGATCTTCTGTGCGACGTCGACGGCGGCAAGTTCCTGGTGTGGAAGGCGATCCGCGACATCGCCGACGGCGCGAAGAACGCGGGCGCAGCCATCTCGCTCGCGGGCTGGTGGAATGCCGACGCGGCGGCACGCGCCGTAGCACAGGCGCTCCACACCTTTGGCGGGTACGGCCTCACCACCGAATACGACATCTTCCTCTTCAACCTGCGCGCCAAGGCCTGGCCGCTCGTGCTGGGTGATCCGCAGCGCCTGATCGAAGAAGCCGGCCGCCGCCTCTATGGAAGCGAGCAGGCCGCGCTGCCGGATGCCGGCGCCATGCCGATCGAGTTCGATCTCGGCGAGGATGCAAAAACGATCACGCGCGAAATCGAGGAATTCTTCGCGAAGAACGTCACGCCCGAGATGCGCGAAACCTTTCATTATAGCTGGGAGGGCTACAATCCCGAGCTCAACCGGAAGCTCGCCGCGGCAAACCTGCTTTATCTCGGTCTGCCAAAAGATGTCGGCGGTCGCGGGCTTTCTTCCTACGCCAAGATCGCCGCGATGGATGCCTTCGAGGTGCAGGGTTACAACAACCCCGCCGCCGGCGTGACGCAGATGGTCGCGCTGATCATCAACCGGTTCGGCACCGAGGAATTGAAGCAGGAGGTACTGCCCCGGCTCATGCGCGGCGAGGCGATCTGCAGCCTCGGCTATTCGGAGCCGGGCTCCGGGTCGGACGTGTTCGCAGCGCAGTGCCGCGCCACGCCCGACGGCAATGGCTGGCGCATCGACGGCACCAAGATGTTCACCAGCGGCGCCAATCTTTCCGATTATGTGCTGATGCTGACGCGCACCAACCCGGATGTGGCCAAGCACAAGGGCCTCACCATGTTCATCGTGCCGCTGAAGGCCGATGGCGTGACGGTGCAGCCCGTCTACACCTTCCAGGACGAGCGTACGAACATCACCTTCTATGATGGCGTGCACATCCCGGATAGCTGGCGCCTGGGCGACGTCGATGGCGGCGTCCGCACGATGAGCGCGAGCCTCGAACTCGAGCATGGCGGCGGCTTCGGCAAATATCAGCGCGCGATGCTGCAGGCGGCCGAAGCGCTGTGCCGTGACATCCGTTACCAGGGTAGGCCGCTGATCGAAGATGCGTCAGCGCAGGTCCGCCTCGCCCGCACCACCGCCAACGCCTGGGTATCGGACCTCATCACCTTCCGCGCACAATGGGTGATTGCGGAAAAGAAGCCGAACCACGCTTATGGCCCGATGGCCAAGATGTTCAGCTCCGAGAAATTCCTGAGCGATTCCCGTGATCTGATCGACCTGACCGCCCCGGTGTCACTGTCCAAGCGCAAGGGGCCGGCCGCCGAGATCAACATGTACTATCGCCACGCGCAGGGCTCGACCATCTATGGCGGCACCAGCGAGGTCCATCGCAGCATGATTGCCGAGCGCGGCCTTGGCCTTCCGCGCACGCGCGCATAGGAAAGACAGATGACCGAAGAAGCGCACCTGCTGACCGAGGAACAGGACGGCATCCTGATCGCGACGCTCAACCGGCCCGACAAGCTCAATGCGCTGTCGGGCGAAACGATGCAGCTTTTTGAGCAGGCGCTGCACCGTTTCCGCGACACGCCTGAGCTCAAGGTCATGCTCATTCGCGCCAGGGGCCGCTTTTTCTGTGCGGGCGCGGATCTGCGCAGCGGCTCTCCCAATGCGCAACCGCGCACCGCCAGCGGCATTCGAGAGAACCACCGGCTCGGCCTGCACGGCATGCACCGCATCTATGACGAGATGGAGCATGTCGAAAAGCCGATCGTCTGCGCCATTCACTCCACTTGTGTGGGCGGCGGGCTCGAACTCGCCCTTTCCTGCGATTTTCGCCTTGCTGCCAAAAGCGCGGCCTTTTCCTTCCCAGAAGGGCTGTTCGGCGTCCTTCCCGCGTCAAATGGCGTGAGCCGCCTGACCCGCATCTGCGGCCCGCACTGGGCGCGCTGGCTGATCATGGGCAACCAGAAAGCCGACGCCGAGCGTGCGCTGATCATGGGGCTGGTCCATGACGTAAAGCCCGATGAAGAATTTGAGGAAGCGGCACTCGATTTCTGCCGCCATCTGACGAAGCAGAATGGCGAGCAAATGGGCGCAGCAAAGGTCGCGATCGAGCTTGCCAACGAGGTCGGACCGGACATGGCCCGCCACGTGGAGCGCATGGCCAACAGCGCACTGATGCTGAACCCCGCCTATCTCGAAACCGTCGAGCGCTACATCAAGGGCATTGGCGGGAAGAAGGAATAGCCGCGTCAGCGCCTGATCCATACGCCAGGCTGATTCAGCCTGAACGACCAGAACCTATGCGGCGGGCTTGCCAGCCAGCGCGCGATAATCGCGAATTCCCAGCTCTACCAGCCTGGCTTCGGCATCCAGAAGGTTGCCACGGAACGCGATAGGCGACTGAAGCAGGGTTGGCAGGTTGGCGTCCGTCGTGACCGTCACAACGCGCTCGAGACCCGTCATCAGCGCGGTCGCCATGCTGAACACCGGCGACCCCGGTTGCGACAGGTCTCCGTCCATCTGTTCGACGAGCAGCCGCATGACCGGCTGCGCCGAGCGGACGCGGTGGAACATCATCCGCTGGTCATTGTGATCGGCCATGCTGTTGCGCAAGTGGAGGATACGCGAATTCTGGACCCAGAAGTTGTGATAGGCCTTCACGAACTCGCGCGCGTGCGCGCCCAGCTCATCATCCGACCAGCGCGTACGCAGGAGCGACACATAGGCGTCCTCTGCGGTCGCCATTACCGGCTCGAGCACCGCCAGAAGCAGTTCGGTCAGGTCGTTGAAATAGAGATAGAGCGACGTCATGCCCAGCGACGCATTGCGCGCGACAGCGCTCAACGAAATCTGGACGTCGGCGGGGCCGGCGAGCAGTTCCTGTGTCGCAGCAAGGATGCGATCGCGCGTGTCGCGGCCCTTGCGCCCCAGACGCTGACCATTGAGATTGTGGCTCAGCGCCTTGGCCGATGAGGCAGCACGTGCTGCCCCCCGACCGGCCTTCGCCTTCACATCCCCCATTGCTTTCCCAGCGTCCGCGCTCAAGCTCGATCCTTACTCTCTTATGCTGCGCGCCATGCGATCAGCTTGGTCTCGAGAAACTCCTCGATCCCTTCGAGACCCCATTCGCGGCCAACGCCACTGGCCTTGTAGCCGCCAAAAGGCAAGTCTCCGGCGATGCACATGCCGCCATTAACGCTTATCGAGCCCGAACGGATGCGATTGGCGAGCCGCATTGCGCGATCGAGATCGCCCGAGGCTACGCCGCCCGAAAGGCCATACTGGCTCTCATTGGCGATGCGGACCGCATCGTCGTCATCCTCGAACGGAATAACGACCAGGACGGGGCCGAAAATCTCTTCCTGGGCGATACGCATGTCATTGGTCACATCGGCGAAGCAAGTGGGTTCGATGAAATAGCCGCCGCCCTTGTCCGGCCGGGCATTGCCACCCGCGAGCAGCGTCGCGCCTTCCTGCTTGCCGAGCTCGATATAGGACATCACGCGGTCGCGCTGCCGTTCGGAGATGACCGGGCCCATGATGTGCTGCGGATTGTCGAAGTCGCCCCAATTATCGCCGAAATTGCCATAGGCGTGCTTGAGGATGGCCTTGGCCTCCTCATAGCGGCTCCTGGGCACCAGCAGGCGCGACTGGACGGCGCAACCCTGGCCGGCGTGGAAGACAAGCATTGCCGTTGCCACTTCCATCGCGAAATTCGGCGCGTCGTCGAGGACGATCTTGGCCGACTTGCCGCCGAGCTCGAGAAAGACGCGCTTCAGGGTCCCCGCGCCCTGCTCCATGATGCGCTTGCCGACGCCGGTCGAACCGGTGAAGGAAATGAGATCGACGCGCGGATCGGTCACCAGCATTTCGCCCGCCATCGCGGGATCGCTGCCGAACACGACATTAAGCACGCCCGCCGGAAGGCCCGCTTCTGCGGCAAGCTCGCCGAAGATCGCGCCCATGCCCGGCGTATTGGGCGCAGGCTTCAGGATGACGGTGCAACCCGCAAGCAATGCCGCGACGACCTTGCCGACATTGACGTAGAGGGGCACGTTCCAGGGCGTGATCGCGGCAACGACGCCGACCGGCTCGTACACGGCCTTGCGGAGGCTTTCAAAGCCGTAGCCCGTACGCCCGCCATAGTCCTTTTCCCACTTAACCTGCGGGAAAACGGCAAGATAATCGTCCCAGCCATCAAGCGCCATGTCGACATGCGCACGGCCGACCGCCCCCCAGGCCGCACCAGCCTCGTGGCGCGCCAGATCGGAAAGCCGGTCCATGTTCGCCCGGAACAGATCGCGCAGCTTCGTGACCACGGCCACGCGCTTCTCTACATTGGTCGACCAGTCGGTTTCATCAAATGCACGCCGCGCGGCGACGATCGCAGCCTCGACGTCGGCAGCCGAGGCGTCTGCGGCCTTGCCAACGGGCGCGCCGGTCCAGGGGCCTATTACGTCATAGGTCTTGCCGCCTTCAGCGTCGCGCAGCACGCCGTCGATAAAAAGCTTCGCGTCGGGGAGGGTAGCCATGATCTTGTCTTCCTGTCGAATTTCGTTGTTATGCCTTGAAAGTCAGCGCCGGCGGGCGCTGAGCGCAACGGTGCCCATATGCAGGTCGGCGGGCGTATCGAGCACCGCTCGAAACACATCGGTCACCGAGTTGTAATGCGTGATGGGCCGCTCGCGCAGATTGAGGCCGATCTTGGCGTTCTCCTGAGCGAAGCGCATCGCGACGTCCATGGGCCAGTTCGTGCCGGTCTTGGTCTCATCCATCATCTGGCCTGCCTGGATGGTTGTGACGCGAACGCCGTCGCCTTCCAGCTCGCGCGACCACATATCGCCGACGAATTCCAGACCCGCCTTGGTCCCGGCATACATCCACAGCATCGGCATCTTGAGCGCCACGGACTCGCTGCTGACATTGACGATATGACCACCGCCGCGCAGCAGCGGAAGCGCCTCGCGCGCGCAGAAGATCGGGCCAGCGAGATTCGTCATGAGTTGCGTGATAAGCTGATCGTCGCGCACTTCGGCAAGCGTGAAAGGCTCGAAGATCGCGGCGTTGTTGATCAGCACGTCGATCTTGGGGTGACGCTCGGCGATCGTGGCGAAGGCGGCGCGAACCGAGTCCGGATTGCCGACATCGCATTCGACCGCGAAATGCGCCCCGCCGAGCTCTTCGGCGACCTTCTGCACCTTGGCAAAGGTCCGGCCAAGCAGGATGACGGTCTCGCCATCGGCGGCAAAGCGGCGTGCCAGCGCCCGCCCCAGTCCGTCGCCCGCACCGGTGATCACGATTGTCTTCGCCACGATTAACTCCGGAAATGTATCAGATAGCTGCAACTAACCTGCGCACGCCCTTGCGCCCGCGACAAGGGGAGACCGTATCGCGTACGCGATGGTTCAAATCCTTACGCCGCGGGGCGCGCAAAATCCGACGGATAGACCGACAGGTCACCGTCATAGGCCACGCCACCGGGCCAGAATTCCGTGCCGCTGACCTTGCTGAAATAGTGCACCGTCCGCGCGAACGACCCGGCAGAAGAGCGTTCCTGAAAGGCGACGCCGCTGGGGCTGACACCGCGTGCACGCGCGCTGAAATCCTTGACCGTGAACAGCAGGTCATCGGTCTGCTGCGCGCAGAAGACAAGGTCGCTGCCCGGGCAATAACGCTTCGGCTCGATCTGGACGGGCGACAGGCGGCCGCGCTTCATCGCGACCTTGCCGGGCACGCGCGTCACTTCGGGACCATGCACCTCATTGTACCATTTGTGATATTCGGGCTCGCGGCCCGCCACGAAATTGGCAAGTATGATGCTCACGCCCGAAAAGGGCTTGTCTTTCTGATGGTTGGGGCTCGACACCCAATCCGAATACATGGCGTAGCTGTGGATGCGCTCGGTCTCGGTGGAATCGTCGATCAGCCCGGCATCGCGCGCTTCGGCAAGCAACGGACCAAGCGCCGGCAGGTCGATTTCGGGCGTCGCATAATCGAATTCATAAACGCTCATGAATCGCCAGGGCTGGGGAATATCGGGCATGATCTGCTCGCGCGTCACTTCATAGCGATCCGCCGAACGATAGCCACGCAGACGCGCCAGATCCTCGCGATGCTTGCCATCAAACCACTCTGCATAGTCAGGTTCGCGCCCGGCGGCGACATTGTGCAGGTGGATGGTCGTGTACAGGCTCATTCCTCTTCCCTCTTGTCGGCAATGACAGCGATGGCCACCCTGCCATCGAGCATGAAAATCCGGCCAGCGCCACCATTTGCGGACCATCTGACAACAACAATCGCCCGGACAATCAATGCAACCGTTCGGCTGTCTCAGGGCCGGTCGCGATTGACGGCCGGCCCACCACGACGCACGATCCTCCAATGTCCGGCGAGCATGCCCCCAAGGCGCCAACACCGCGCTTCGCGATATTCCGCGCAAAGGATGCGCGCGACTTCGAAGAAAGCGGCATCATGACGACAGTCATGCCCAGAGAGGTCGAGATCGCGGGTTCCATGGCCGCGGTAGAGGCGGGCATGCTCGAGGGTACGACGGTTCGGCTCCTGTTCGAAATTCCGGGGCTCACCCTTACGCACGCATGGTTCAAGAGCGGCTTCCCCCTGCCCCGCCACAGCCATAACGTCGACTGCCTCTATTTCATTCTCGCGGGATCGCTCCGGATCGGGACCGAGGAGCTTGGCCGCGGCGACGGCTTCTTCGTCGGCGCGGACGTCCCCTATGCCTATGTGCCCGGAGCCGAGGGTGTCGAGGTGCTGGAGTTCAGGGATTCAAACAGCTTCGACATCAGGTTGCTCGCCAACAACCCCGCTTTCTGGGAAAAGGCCGTGGAAGGCGTGAAGGCCAGGCACGACGAATGGCCCGGCGAAACGCCGCCCTCAGGGCTTGTCATCGGCCAGAGCTGATTCCATTCAGACGCCCGCATCGGGCTGCGTCATCTCTATGTTCAGCCGCGTCAGCCGCGATTCCGCGATCTTCCAGGCGCCAGCCTCGCGGACATAGCGCTCGTGATAATGGCCATATCCGGTCAACGTCCGACCGTTTGGCCAGAGCAGCCGATCCTGCATCGCCCAGATCGCGCGCGCCTCGTCGCCATCGATCTCGATTTCGGGCGAATGGATCTGGTGCGCAGTCCTGGCCGCCTCGATCGAGGTGCGTACGCTCGCGATTGCGGCGTCGCGCCCCTCGAAACGCGGCCCGCCCGACGCCGTCGTATCAATCACGACATCATGCGTGAACAGGCCCGCGAAGCCGTCCCAGTCCTTGGTATCCAGAAACCGGCAATAGCGCGCCTTCAGATTGGCGATCTCGAGCCAGTCAGCAAAGCCGGGCGCGCCGCTCATATCCTGAACCCGCGCATCTGGTTGCCGCCATCGCACAGGATGACCTCGTTGTTGATGAAGCTGCCTTCGTCCGAAGCGAGGAACAGGCCGAGATTGGCGATATCCTCCGCGGTGCCCTGGCGCTTCACCATCTGCATGCCCTTCAGCCGCTCCCAGTTGTCGTCCTGGACGCCGCCGCGCGCGGCTTCGGTCTCCATCAGGCCGGGCGCGATCGCGACGCAGCGAATGCCGTCGCTGCCGAACTGCAACGCCATCGCGTGGGTAAAGACGTTGAGCGAGGCCTTGGTGATCCCATAGGCGGTCGCCGGATTGTAGCTGGCCATCGACGATTTGTTGATGATCAGCCCGCCTGCTTTCGCGAGCGCAGGCTTCAGCGCCTCGGCGAGCAACATCGGCCCGATGGTGTTGACCGCAAAGAAATATTGCCACTTCGCCTGCCCCAGCCCGAAAAAACCGCGAGCGATCTCGCCGAGATGCAGCCCGGCATTGTTGATCAGCACATCGAGCCGGTCATGCGCGGCAAGCACCTTGTCGGCCAAAGCGTTTATATCGGCCTCGCTCGACATGTCGACGCTGTGGCATTCCGCCGAGCCCCCAACGCCCTCGACGAGCGTCCTGGTTTCGGCCATGCCATCTTCGTTGATGTCGGCCAGGATCAGATGCGCGCCCTCGCGCCCGAAGGCCAGCGCATAGGCCCGGCCAAGGCCGGCGGCTCCACCGGTCACCAACACCGTCTTACCCGAGAAGCGATCAGCCATTTCCAACTCCTTGTGATCTGTCATGCCACGCATGGCCGGTGACGACTTTCCGCCGCTCATTCCGATTGTCGCTATTCCAGACGTTCGAACCTGACCGTCGCGATCCGCCAGCCGTCTGCCGTCAGCCGGAAGGTATCGGAATAGCGGCCGATGACCACATCAACCGCGCCCGTCGCGCGTCGCTTGAGGTGGACATGCACCGTCCAGTCTCCGGTCGCCGCGTCGCTCGCCACCTCGACACGCGGCGAATGGAGCATATGGATCAGCCATGCGCTGTTCCCCGCGATCGCGGTGCACAGGAAATCGATGATTGCCTGCGCGCCCTTGAGCGGCTGCAGTCCGTAATCCCCGACAAAATCGTCGGTGAAAATATCGGCGAACAGCGCGCGCGCCGCAGCCGGATCCGAAGCCGAAAGATCGGCAGCAGCGCAATAGCGGGCCTTCAGGTTCGCTATGGCCAGCGCCTGTTCGGCCAGCCCGGTCACGCCAGTTCCGACTCCAGTTTCTTGACGACCAGCGCCTTGAGGTCGGCCGTCTTGATCTTCGCGCTGCCGGTGAGCTGCAGTTCCTCTTCGCTGAAGAAGAGGACACGGCGCGGCACCTTGAAGCTGGCAAGTTGCTCCCTGGCGAATGCGCGCACGCCATCCTCGTCAAGAACCGCCCCCTCATGCGGAACGATACATCCCACGACGAGCTCGCCCAGCGTCTCGTGCGGAACACCCACCGTCTGCGTAACCTTCACACCCGGGCAATGCTTCAGGATCGAGTCGATCTCGATCGGTGAGACATTCGCGCCGCCGGTCTTGATGATGTCATTGAGCCGCCCTTCCCAGAAAAGCCGCCCCGTATCATCGAGATAACCGCCGTCCCCGGTCCGGAAAAAGCCTTCGCTATCGAGCGTCTCGTCGAGAGGAATACCGACATAGCCGAGCATCAGCGTCGGTCCCTTCACAGCGATCTCCCCGCGCTCGCCCATCGGTACGACCTCGCCCGTCAGCGGGTCGACGATTTTGAAGACATTGCCCGGCAGCACCTCGCCATGGCTTCCAGCGATGCGTTCTTCTGGGGTGCCCGACGGGAAGATGGCGCTGATCGTGAAGGTCTCTGTGTTGCCATAGGCAGCCATGGGCTCCTGCCAGTCGGTCTTCACCGTGGGGTGGCGGCCCAGTGGCACCTTGGGGCTCACATATTTGATTGCCGACAGGTCGACATCGTTCCAGTTCGATGCAGCCTCCAGCTGTGCCCATTGGTGCGGCCATGCGACCGCCATTGTCGCTTTCTCCGCCTCCATCAGCGCCAGCGCCTCTTCGGGCTGGAAAGTGGCCTGCAGCACCAGGCTGCCGCCGCTCGAAAGCGCGCCGCCGATCGCCATGGCGAAATTGCCCGACCAGAAGAAGCCGTTGGCGGACCATGTACGCACATCGTCGGTCGCCGCGTAGAAGCGTTGCCAGCGCCAGAGCTGCAGCGTGACGCCACGGTGGGCGCTCAATATGCCCTTGGGCTTGGCGGTCGAACCCGAGGAGAAGAAAAGGACGCCCGGATCAGCCGGTGTGACGGTGGCTGCCGTCGCGTCGACGCGTTCCTGTGCCACATCCCTGCCGCGTGACAGGAAGTCGTTCCAATCTTCGATCGCCCCCGCGCCGCCGCCCACCGACGCGATATGGCGAAGGAATGGATATTTGAGCGACACAAGCTCACCCGGCTGCGCGGAGGCGATGGCCGGTTCGAGCGCCGTCACCATCTCGGCAAAATCTTTCTTCAGGACAGTCCGCTCAAGCAGCAATACCGAGCATGCCGACGCGTGCAGCAGATGCTCCAGCTCGGCAGACGTTGAGAATGTGCTGAAAGTCGTCGCGACGCCGCCCGCCAGTGCCGTTCCGAATACCGCCGAAAGGAACTCGGGCCGGTTGGTCATCAACACGCCCACGCGCGTGCCCTTGCCCACGCCGCAGGCAATGAGCGCACGCGCCACTTCATTGGCGCGCTCCCACAGGTCGTTATAGGTCCAGCGGGTCACACCGCCCGCTTCATGCATCACCAGCGCCTCGCGCGGGCCGGAGCGTTCGGTCACCTCGCGGAGCCAGCCGCTCAGCGTCAGCGCGCCAAGTCCCGGCTCCTCCGAGAGCGGAGGACCGGAGACGATCGACAGCGGCCGTTCGGTCATTTTCGCGCGTCTCCTGCCTTTATGCCAGCGGCAGTTCGACGTCTGCCACCGACTTCACCAGGACCATGCCGTCCTGATTGGTGAGCGAGAGCTGCACGCGCACCAGCGGCACGCCCCATTCGGTCACCTCACGCTTTTCGACGACTTCGGCGTCGAAATAGGTGACGTCGCCCTCGAATGCAGGGCCGCGGAAGTCGGACTTGATCCAGCGGACAAAGCCGTCATTGCCCGCCCAATAGGCGATATAGTCAGTGCACCATGCCTGCATGGTCGCGCCATAGCCATAGGACCGGCTCATGCCGACCTCGCCCGCCTTCTGGTCGTCGACATGCCCGCGCGACGGGCCGAGATAGAGGCCATCGCGCTTGCGCGGATCGATCAGCGCGCCTTCCTCGTCGAAGCCGAAGCCGTCGGCCCAGCCCGGATCCTGGTTGACCCACGGGTCTTCGACGCCTTCGGGGGCGACCCAGTCGTAACTCCCCCAGATGTTGAACATGAAGGCGCGATATTCGGTGGCGAAGCTCGCCTTGGTGTGCGGGCCGATCACGCGGCGCTGCAGCTTGTCGCCGACATTCACCTCTTCCCAGCGAGGCGACACGCCATCCCGGTATTTCATCAGCCATTCGTGGCGGACCGCGTCGACTGCGGCGAGTTCCTCGGCCGTCCACGACTTCAGCACACCGAGCATGGCGTCATACATGCCGAGGCGCTCGGCCTCGGCCTTGAGGTAGCGGATCGCGGTCGAACGCGCCTTGGCGACGAGTGAGCCGTCCTGCTTGTAGTGCAGGGTATCACCGCGCGAGAACATCGTCGGCCCCGCGAACTTGGTGTCGGCAACCTTGTAGTCGTAGAAGCGGCGCTGTTGCGTCAGGTGGTCGCCGGGACGGATCCGCGAACCATAATACCACCACTCCTCGCCACCGAAGATGAGGTGCGAATCCTTGATGTAACCCACACAAGCGGGCTGGCAACCGTGGCCATAGTCCATGCAGACGGCAATCGACTGCGGGGCGACAAGGCCGCCGAACTGGGAATTGGCCGCAAAGACCGGATCCCAGTGCACGGGATTGGGATAATCCATCGCCATGACCCAGCGGCGCAGGTCGCTCGACGCCAGCGGATCACGGATCTGCCCACCGCCGACCAGCTTGCCAACGCGGGGATCCACGTCGGAGAGATCCATCGTGACCGGGCTCTCGATTGGTGCGGTTGCCATCTCGTCGCTCCTGCGATCAGCGGTTCACGTCGACGACGACGCGACCACGCACCTTGCCGTCGAGAAGGTCGGAAGCCGCGGCCACCGCTTCGCCGAGACTGATTTCGGTCGCGATCACGTCGAGCAGCGACGGATCAAGGTCGCGTGCCAGCCGTTCCCAGGCCGCAAGGCGAGGCGCCTTGGGCGCCATCACGCTGTCGACGCCGAGCAGGCGCACGCCACGCAGGATGAAGGGCGCAACCGAAGCCGGGAAGTCCATGCCCTGTGCGAGGCCACACGCAGCCACGGCACCGCCATAACGCGTCTGCGCGCAGGCATTGGCGAGCGTGAAACTGCCCACGGAGTCGACAACACCCGCCCAGCGCTCCTTCTGGAGCGGCTTGCCCTGTGCCGAAAGCTCGGCGCGGTCGATGATGCTGTCCGCTCCCAGTTGCTTCAGGTAGTCAGCTTCGGACGCCTTGCCCGTCGAGCCGACAACGGTGAAGCCCGCCTTTTTGAGCAGCGCTACGGCAACGCTGCCGACGCCACCCGTCGCGCCTGTGACCAGCACTTCGCCCTTGTCCGGCGTCACACCGGCTTTCACCAGCGCATCGACGCAGAGCGCCGCCGTATAGCCCGCGGTGCCGATCGCCATCGCCTGTTTGCCGGTGAATGCGGAAGGCAGCGGCACCAGCCAGTCTCCCTTCAGCCGCGCAACCTGCGCCAGCCCGCCCCAATGGCCTTCGCCCACGCCCCAGCCGTTGAGGACGACCTTGTCGCCGGCTTTCCAGTCAGCATGGCTGGACTCGCGCACGGTGCCCACGAGATCGATGCCCGGAACCATCGGAAACTTGCGGACGACTGGCGACTTGCCGGTGATCGCCAGACCGTCCTTGTAGTTGAGCGTCGAATATTCAACGTCGATGGTCACATCACCTTCGGGCAACTGCGATTCATCGACCTGGGTCAGCGCGACGCCCTGCTTGTCGTCGGTCTTGTCGATCACAATGGCTGAAAACATGGGATTTCCCTTTTGAATTGATTGATGAATATCTCGACACTTCCGCGAAACCGGTACAACCAGATTCGCCTGCTATCCTCCCGCCGCGCGGATTGTGGTCGGCTTGCCGCGCGTCTTGCCGAGGCGCTCGGCGATCTGGGGGAAGAGTTCGCTCTGCATGGATCCATACATGCACAAGCGGAGAGCCTCCTGCGCGAAACGATGCGCGAGCGCGCGGCGTTCGCTATCGCTGCGCGCGTGTGAGCGAGCCCATACCGGCCACAGAAAAGCGCCTGCGAGCATCAGCACGGACAGCGCTTCTGCGTCGACGCCTTCCTGCGCAAGTTCGGTGTTCGCAAATCGCTGGAGCGACCCTTCATATTCGCGCCAGAACGGATCCGCGGTCGGCTCGGGCGAAGATAGCAATTGAAGCAGCCAGATTCGGCACAGCTCGGGATTGTCCATCGCGAAATTCGTAAGCCGATCGGTCGTGTCGGAAATATCGACCTGCTCCACCCGCCGCTCTCCGACGGTTTCGGGATCGCCGAACACCGCACGAAACATCTTCTGCGAAACCCAGTCGGCGGTTGCCTCGATCAGCTTTTCACGGGTTTCGAAATGCTGGTATGCGGTGCCGCGATTGACGCCCGCGAGATGTGCGACTTCGGAGAGGCTGATGCCCTCGGGCCCATCCTTTGCGAGCAGGGTTCGTGCCGCTTCCAGGATCGCCTCACGCGTTGCAGCGGGGTCTCTCGAGCGTCGTTTCCGGATTTCTGTCATCGCGCCGCCCTTTGATCGATCCTCAATTTCCAGTTGCCGCAAAGGCACCGATTGCGTTGGCGCGCGAGGGGGCCGCCACCCGGACAGCCCTGAAAATCGACATCACTGTTGTTCATTAATCTAGACACACAAGCATCCGGACTGGCTGGACCATCCGATCAGTCGCGATTGTCTATCCCTGCCCGCACTGCCGCGAGAGTCAATAAAGCGTCGCGATCAATGGCGTGCAGCGGCGCGTTCATCGCTCCTGCGAAGGGCGGGCATATTCCGCGGCCAAGTTAAACAGGAAATCGGCCGGACAGCGCATGGCTGCCGGCCGATACTCCTTTTACCGAATATTCTCAGCTATCAGCGCGAACCGAAGAAGAACCGGAAGTTGATTCCGAACTCCTGCGGCGGCGTCGTCGTGATGCCCGTATAGCTGCTGGTGGTTGTCGCCGCCGAAGGCCGTCCGGTAATGGTCGGCACGCCATTGATGATCGCACCAGGCAGTTGCTGGTAGGACGTGAACAGCGGCGTGGTGCGGGTCAGCACCTTGGTGGTGTTGAACACGTTCTTAGCGAACAGCGTCAGCTCCCATGCACCGTCCGGATCGCGGACGCCGGTGTACAGGTTGAGCAGTCCGTAATCGCCGACATCGTCGAAATCATTGGTCGGATCGCCCTGCGAGCTTCCGTAGTAGCTGAACAGGCCGCGCACGAAGCCGTCCATCTTGTTCGAAATCGCCAGGTTGTATTCGGACTGCAGCGTGGCGCTGAACGGCGGCAGGAACGAGGCGCGCTGGTTGACCTGACAGGCTGCGAGATTGTCCGCACCGACCGCCGCCTGCAACTGCGCAAGGGTAGGCGCCGGCCCGGTCGGATCGGGCACGCCGTCACCGTTGAGATCGTTGCAGGGGATGGTCCCATTCTTGATCTTGCCGAGCGAATAGCTGGCAAACAGACCGACATTCCAGTCGTTGTTGATGTCGTAAGACAGTTCACCCTCGATGCCGTTCACTTCCACCGGCACCGCGCCAACAAAGTTGAACGAAGCAACCTGCTGCACAGGACCCTGAGCAGTGGGCACGGTGTTCACAAAGTACACGCCGGTGCCCGGCACACGATAGGGGAAGTTCTTGAACTTCTGATGATAGGCCGTGAGGTTGAAGCGAAGGGTATTGTCGAGCAACGTGCTCTTGAACCCGAGTTCGTACGATTCCGAGGATTCGGGCGGCAGATTCAGGAACGACTGCTCCAGTGCGGACTGGGCGATGTTGAAGTCGCCGACCACGTTGATCCCGGGGCGCCAGGAGCTACCAGTGCTGGCATAGACGAGGAAATCGGGATTGATGTTGTACTTGATCGACGCGTTGTAGATCAGCTTGTCGTCATCATTCTGGTTGTCGGTGAGCAGCGCGCCGCCAACGATGAGCTGGCTGTCATCCTTATACTCGATCTGGCGCAGACCGCCCGAAATCTCGAGCGAATCACCGATGTGCGCGTTCACATTGCCGAAAAATGACTTTTCATGCGAACCACCCCTGCGGGCAATCGGCGTCTGTACGACCGAGGCGAGCCCGCCACCGAATGCGAGCGGCAGACGAATTGCGGTCGGCCGGGTCAGATCGGTCGGCGAATCGAGCGTGTTGTCGAAGTAACCGACCACATAATCGAAGATGTCGAAAACGCGTTCGTCGTTCTGAAGGCGGATTTCGTGCGATTCCCCGACGGCATTGGAGTCGGTGACCTGCGCAATGCTCCGACCGGGGAAGACGACCGCCGGATCCTGGGGCTCAACCGAATGCAGTCTCTGCTCGGAATACTGACCCTGGTAAATCAGCCTCTGGCCGAAGCCGCTGAACTCGGCGCGCCAGTTGTAGATGTCGAAACGCTGATTGATCTGACGCGAGTCCGACTGGACCGCGAGGCGATCCTTGGCGCGGATCAGCAAATCCGTCGTGGGGGGCGCCGCCGGATTGACGACGCTGAACGATTCCACCTGGTCATAGGAACGCAGATCGCGGTCCATATACTGGTAGCTGCCCTCCAGACGGATCCAGTCGGCCGGCTCGATCAGCGCGCTGATGCGGCCGCTCTTCGTCCGCGAAAACGGATCACGGCCATCGACGGCATTGGTGGTCGGACGAACGCGGTCCACCTCATTCTCGTCCCAGACGCCGGCAACACGAATTGCGGCAATGCCTTCGATGATCGGCAGGTTCAACGCGCCCTTGAAATTGAGCGTGCCGAGATCGTTGGCCGTGCCGTCCACAAAGCCGCCAAATTCGTTGAGATCGGGCTTGTGCGTGGTAACGGTGATCGAACCCGACGGCGAAGCGCGTCCGCGCAGCGTACCCTGCGGGCCGCGCTGCACTTCGATCTGGCCGATATCGTACATCTGCTGGAGAATGACGCCGGCCGAGATCGGCGCGTCATTATAGTAGAATTCGACGGTCGCGTTGTTGCCGCTGGCGTTGGTGTCGAAGTTGACGCCGCGCATCCGCGCATTACCGCCGATGCCGTTGGCGTTAGTGTTCAGCTCCAGGCCCGGCGCCAGTGTCTTCACTTCGGTGAATTCGCGCAGGTTGAGGTCCGCGATCTCGCTGGCCGTAACTGCGTTGATAACCGAAGGAACGTCCTGGATGTCCTCGTCGCGGCGGCGAGCCTGGACGATGATCACCTGCTCCGAAGCGTCGGTCGACTCCGCGGCGGCTGACTCAGGCGCCTGGGATGCTGCTTCCTGAGCATAGGACTGGGCGGGTGCTGCCAGCGCCACAAGGCTGACTCCCATCATCAGGGCATATGCGGAATTGTATCTCACAGAAGTGTTCCTCCCCTCGGA
>NZ_JAKVIO010000093.1 GCF_022601895.1 Sphingomonas sp. LaA6.9 | reverse complement strand
CCATGATCCTCGTCGCCATGGGCGGTAATCTGCTACGCCGGAACGCCCATCCCTGATTTTCCAAACAGACTCTAAGCGCATATGCCTTTTTTGATTGGAGCGATTTAGACCTCCTGCCTTTTGATCAATCCCTGATCGTCCCGTTCATATTCGATGAAAGCCAACGCACCTCTGTTGAAGGAGCGATACCCGGTGACTCTGCACTGGAGCTTCAACCTCTGATCTCCGTAGGTGACGGGATTGTGGTATCTCTACCCAGCAACCTATCGACATGTGCACGAGCAATCTTGATAGACACCGCTGTCGAATATGGAATGCAAAACAATCTCCGGCGTCACCTTCTCGATGTCCAAACGGAACGGGTTCAGGAGAGTGGGATAGCGCGCTTCCGAAGCGTCCGTGTTCAAAAAGTTAAGGACCAACCTGTAAGGCAAACGGTCCATGAAGAGTCGGCGGGGCGCTATGTCCACATCCTTCAGATCGTGGACTCGTTTAGCGAGTGGCCCGAAAAAGCGTTCGGTTCTGTATTCGCTGATGACGAAGTAACAACCGCTCTCGTTACCGAGGGGGCTAAAGCAGCTCAAAAATTTGCATCAGCACGTGGAAATTTTCGGGAAGGCATCTCGGTAATTTTTCTTGGCGGATGGGGGCGCGGACGATCGTTGTCGATACCTGTCCTCAAGGATTGGGATTTCATATTTGTCGAACCCAATGACGCTGCGGCCATAGGAATCGCCGATGACGCAAAAATATCCGACCTTTGGAGACTGAGGAAACTCGAAAAGGAAATTGAAAAGCAGGGATTTGAAATTTTTGGAGCCAATGGCCTGCTCAATCTTTACGCGCTGTGGAAAGACACAAAGCACACTCTCATTCCTGAGCATCACATTGATGTTCAACCACCCGCACTGTTTAATTTTCCAACAGACCTTCTATTCAAAGTACGGAAAGAAGCTGCGCATCGGGATGACCGCCAATCGCTTCCTCATCCCGATGGTGTGTTTCGAACCGTCTCTAGACTGAACAGGCGAGATGCCTTCGAACGAAGCGAAGAAGTTTACGCTTCTCTGTCTGAAGTTCGCAGTGGTGTGCTTCTCGGCGCATGCCTCTATGCAGATCAGCCAGTTTGGCTCCACCTTCTGAACAGGTCTGAAGAAGAGCGTTCGTTTGATAATTACGAAACTTGGCAGGCTGCACTGAAATGGTTGTCCATCACCTTGCCTACATTGGTAGAACGCTTTGTCGTCTGTCTCGACAATCCAGTCTTAATAGACTTTGAAGTCCAATGGCCGGATCAATCTGGTCCACAAATCGCCACCGACGACCAAATCGACGCTTCCATCGTTGTCGAAATGGGAGACGATCTGCACAGAGCCAAAGTCACTTTGCTTCCTGACTGGCAGCGCGGTCTTCATAGAGCGAATAACTACGCGGAGGTATCGCTAGCTACTGCCTTGCTCACAATCGTTGTTAAGGCGGCGGGAATATCCTGCTCAGAGGATGAAATCCGCACTTTGATTTTAGCGGCTGTGGGGTCCGACGATATACGATGGCGGCATTCGTTCGTCGCGAACCGGCCAATCACCATGCTAAAGGGTCATGGTCTTTTGCCACAATTTCGCCCGCTATCTCATTCCGCCTTTGCGCTTATGAAGTGTGGCGCGACGTTTAGGGTTCGCAGTCGTTCGGCGGGTAGTAAGATCAACGGCGAAGAAGAATGCTTTCAATTTTTGATAGATCATAACAAAGATACTTTGAAACAATTGTGCGAAGCTATCTCAAAATTTGACCGCCAATCCCTTGTAACGCAGGCTTTGGCCATGATGCAAAGCGCCCAAGCTGAAGAGCGAACTTGGGCTATGTCGGCTCGCGCATTACGTGCTCTCCACAGCATCCACGGGGATCATGCCGCGAGTTTTGAATTTCGTAATCGGATAAATGGCATGCTGCGTGGCTGCTCCCTGATCACGGAAGTGGCAGCTTCCAACGCCGCGTTAGAAGGCGGATTGGCCGTTGGGGAAATGGACTTCGATGAACTTCTCGCTCTGGCCCTCTTGCATTTTCAAGGAGCGGAAATCGTACCACCACTCCGGGGCGGTTTCCTAAAGCCTAAAATTCGGATCAGCCCCACAGGCGACGTGCTTTTTGACCATAGTTTCGGCGAAGCAACGTTGGAGCAGGTAGCTCAAATCAAGCACGCGCAGGATCGGGAAAGCGAAAGCGACAGCTATCACTCTCACTACGCAGAACCCAACCCTGCTCCCTCTCAACCGGAAGGTTTTTTGGAGGCTATTGAGGCAGAGTTCAAACTGCCCGCAGAAGCCTTTTTTTCGTTGAGCGGAACGCTAGCTGAATTGGCGATCGAACGGAAAACCAGCACATGGGTCGTCCGACTATCTAACCTTGCCGAAGAGTTGGCTAAGCAAGAAGGCTTTCAGGGATACGATCTAATTCCCGCTCTGCGGCGACTGCTATTACCTTCTCGATCAGGATGGCTTGCTATTCCAGCCGACAAGAAAGAGCGAGACTATGATCTGAGAGGCTGTTTGGAAAATCAGTACTTGGCCTTGCCAACCGGATGGCGGCATGATTCAGGCTCTGGATGTGGACGCAG
>NZ_JAKVIO010000059.1 GCF_022601895.1 Sphingomonas sp. LaA6.9 | reverse complement strand
GCTACAGCGCATATGGGTAGCGCGCGGCCGGTCAGCTTCGCTCCCACCGAGCTACACCATCATCAGGGACACGACCCGATCGACTGCCAGATAACGCCGACATTGCTGCCGTTCAGGTGCCCTGACGGCAGTCCCGACACCGGTCGCTCGTTCATCAATGGCTCACCGAGGAATTCGGCGAAAATCGCGGATATCGAACATTCTCCGAATTTGTCCAGGCGGCTGAGCGCCGAGCAAAAGCATCGGCCGCCCCTTGTTTGGCGCGTAAAATGACGCTATATTGCGTCATAATTGTTGTGATGGGGAATGTGTTATGAGCTTGGCACAATATGCAGATGACGGCCTTCTTGCTCCGGTCAAGATCGCCACCGCATTCCGCACGACCACCGAAGAAGTCGCCCGATCGGCCGGACTCGGCCGTGACGCCATTCAACGCCGCGATCGAATGCGCTCCGACAAGACGCAACGCCGCCTTCGCGAGATGGTCGAAGTCGTCAACAAAGTGGAGCCTCGCTTCGGCAGCGCCTTGATGGCCTATGCCTGGTATCGCTCGGAACCGCTGCCCGGGTTTTCCGGCCGGACTGCGATGCAGTTAGTCAAAGAAGGCCGAACAGACGAGGTGCTGGAATTCATCGACGCTGTCGACGCTGGCGTCTACGCCTGACGGCTCGCATGGATTATCGAGATAAGCTCTATCGAGCTGTGAATCCAGTCTATGCTAGCGACCCGCTCTCTGGCCGTGGCGCCAAGCTCTATGGGGGGCGGTTCAACCCGAAAGGGATGCCCGCCCTTTATTGCTCACTCACCATCTTGACCGCGATCAAGGAAGCGAACCAAGCAGGAAGCTTACAGCCAACAACGCTGGTTTCCTATAACGCTGACATCGCGGACATCTTCAATGGGCAAGATGATAGCGCGCTCGAGCCCTACGGGATGAGCGCAGCCGCGCTCGCGGATTCCGGCTGGCGCGACAAGATGAAGCTCCACGGAAAAGCTCCGACGCAGATACTTGCAGAGAGTCTGGTGGCTAAGGGCTTCAATGGCATGCAGGTTCGAAGCTATGCTCCCGGCGCGTCGGTCGACGACCTCAATCTTGTCATCTGGAAATGGGGCAATGCGCTGCCAACGCTGCTCACGCTAATCGACGACGAAAATCGGCTAAAGCCGCCTCACACCCCCTGATATAGCCAATCAGAGGCGGCAGCATCGTTTCGCCCGGCAGTGGCTTTAACCCCTGTCCACCCATTCGGGATGAAAAGCTCGGCTTTCGACTAGACCTGCCGGTCACAGTCCGAGCCCATAAAGCCATAAATTGGAACGCCCATCAGCCAATCGGTGTGATCGCTTTTGGCCCGGCCTGTCGACGGACACGATCGATGCATCGCCATTCAACAGGTGGACCTACCCAAATATAGCTGCAGGTGCCATCCAGCAGTCGGTGCGAGTGGCGCTAAAGCTATCGGGACGCCAATAGCGCATTTCGATCCCCTCTGCCGCCACAACACCATCGAGTTTGGTGTAGGCTCTCCAGAAGCTCAACAAGAGGCCGTCGGGTAGCGCAAACACCAAGGTTTCGCGCAAATTCGCCAGAACAGTGAGGTCATTGTTGCTAATGGCATCACTCATCGCCGAGGTGAATTGCACGACATGTGCCTCCATGACCTTGGCAGGGTTTGTGATACGTTCCACGGTCATCGGCGGCAAATCGTCATCCTGTGGGTCGGTCGCCGCAACGGATTTCGCGTGTGTGAACGCCGTGGCCCTCATTGCCGCCACCCCCGTTTTGGCGACGGGAGCGGCCATTTCAAGATCCGCGAAATTCGGCACGGCAAATGCCATCGATCGCTTCACGATGCTCAATGGATTTACGACGCCGTAGATTTCCTTGCCGGGAACCAGCAGGCCCATAGTGCTGAGCATCACATCCGTGAACATCCTGTTCTGAATGATGTGGGTGGCCTTCGCTTCAGGATCGTAATATTTTTCAATGACCTGGATGTCATAGCTGTCCTTGTTGGGCACCGTGCTTTTGCTGATGATCACGCAAGGACGTTGTTCGGAGGCGAAGGGGTCATCAAGCCATGTTTTCGTAATGTCTTCCGGCTTGAGCCAGTCGAGTTCGGTGTAGCTCTTGGTCCATTTCATCTTCGGCCCGAACTGCAATGGCGTTCGCTTGATTACCGAAAAGTTGATCTCTGCCGAGGGCACATTGCAGCCAGGGCCGGGCGCGGGGAGGGGCCTTCCGTGCAATTGCCCCGCCGCCTGTGAAATCCAATCTGCCGACTGGACACCGCCATCGTTGAACTTCCAACGTCCGAACTGATCCGGGGCGATGCTGCGATCGTTCAGCATAATGAGCCCGAGGCATATGGGCTTGTCTTTCAAGAGTTCGTCGATTGTGGCGTCGATCAACATGCCGGCCAGACCGAACCAAGCCATTTTCGCCAGTTTGCCGACCGTTGATGCAACCTCCGCGGCTTCTTCTGCGGCGGAAGTCAGCGACCATGCCGCAATCTTGGCAAGCAGGCGCTCCTTGGCCTGGTCCGGCATCCCGCGGATGTTGTGCAGCATGACGGCCAGAACAACGTCGGTGTCGTCGTCCTCCAGATCGGGCACCTGAATTTCCCAGTTGCCGCCATTCAATGGAGGAACGGCGCCGAGTGCGCGCGTGTGCCCGTAGCCCATATAGCCAAGATTGGCCACGCGCATATCCACAAGGACGCGGCTATCATCCTGCTTTACCCGTTCAACGCTCATGGTCAGCAGGACTTCGTCCCAATAGCCTCGGCGACTGGCGGTGGAAACGAGATGGACGTCGTCGAGCCGAACGTTGAATGTCGTCATGGCACACTCCCTGGTCTCAGTGCTCTGCGCATACGCGGTAGAACTACGATACCGGGCCGCCTAAGCGTTGCTTATGGCCGAACCGAGCGACTCCGAGGAGCGCACGAAGTTAGAAGCATTCACTCTTAATTCGTCTATACCGTTGATTCGGTGAGTAGTTTTACGGATGCTGGGTGCCACTTTAGTTAGCCCGCGTATGCGAGATTCAATTGCATCGCAAAGCCGCACCGGAACAAATCATGCGCCACCTCGGGATCAGCCAGTCGGTGCCATCGATACCCGCCTAGGAGCCCTGCACCTTCGCCTTTCGCTCCGGATATAGATCCGCGCAGCCACAGGTGACGTTGAGAGTCATTTTCGCGGTGGCGCGCTGAATGCGTCCGCGCTCGACCTGCGCGGCGCCGCGCGCCTCAGTCTCGCTCGGATAGACGCGCTTGAGCGCCTCGGCGTTGTCGTCGCTGCCCACGGTGACTTATTGCGTTTCGCGCCCTTTGGCATCGCGCCATTTGGCGGTGACACCCGTATAATCGTCGCACTTTTCTATAGCGTGGCGGTGCTCAGCCGCCTGGACATGGACCTCCGAGGCGAGGACACGAAATTCTATTCCGTCAGCGGGCAGCCACCAGCGGCCTTCTTGGCAGTGCGGCATCGGCGCAGGCTCCGTCGGACATCAAGGATCTGATCGGCGCCCGTGCGGTCGGTGCAGAAACCCAGATGCCCGAAGTTGGGCCAATTGTAGTCCATGCCGCAGCTATACGCTTCGGAAGATGAGGTCGGGTTTTCGGGAAGCCAATTTGAGCTGCTGAACGACGGCAATGTCGGCAGATGCGACTCGCCTCGAGGAATTCCAGCCAATCGCGCCAGGCCTGGACGTCGGCGGGGTCGGCGTCGATCGGATACCAAGCAGCACCCACCCGCTAGCCCCATCTCTACGCGAGGCCACGCTACGGGCTGATCAGCCGATCCCGCTCGTGGGAGCGACGACCTTGAGGCGCCGAAAACGTGCTTCAACAAGACTGAAGAGCCCGAACAGGAACAAGCCGACTGCCACTAGGCCGAGCAGCACCGGCCCATAATCCTGCCCTTGAAGTGCGCGGAGGGCCTGCCCCATTCCGCCGGCTTCTTCGGGGTTGGCGTGCAGGGCGGCTCTGATGAAAAACCAGCCGATAAGCGCAAAAACCACAGCACGGGCCCCATAGCCGATACGGCCTGCGATCCGCAAATAATCCGGAACGGGCGCGTCGCCTTCCAGCTCGCGCATGAACCCGGCCTTCCCGGATTTGGTGGCTTGCGCTCCTGCGACAATGAACAAGACCCCGCCTACGAGGCTCAACAACAGCGTTCCACCGGGCTGCGCCATCAGCCAGGCCGACCAGTCCCGCGCACTGCTGTCACCCGGCGCCGTGCCGCCCGCGACGGCGTCGTGCATGGCAAGGCGGACCGCATAAACGGCCAGTATCAGGTGGGTGACGCCGCTGAGCGCATAACCGGCGCGTTCGAACTTCCCCTTGGTGGACCTGCCTCGCTTTTCCGGATCAAGGGCTGCTTCCAGAAGCCGCCAGACGGCGTAACCGAGCAGTCCCAATCCTATCACCAGCAGAAGGCCGCGACCGAGCGGCTCGTCGACCAGGCTGGCGAGCGCCGCCTGATTATCGGCAGGTTGACCTCCGGTGCGTGCTGCGTGGAGCGCAAACCAGCCAACGAGGATGTAAACCAGACCTCGCGACGCGAAGCCGAGACGGGCCAATAGTGTCAGTCGATGCGAAGCATGCATGTAGCGCCGCCTTTCCGTCCCTGCTCAATGGTTCGCGCGCCGACCTGTTCCTCGGACATATTCCTGCGTGCGCGCGCACGGTCGCAGGCCCACCGACCTAATGAGCCTAGCCTGGCGACGCATAGGAGGTTCAGCGGAAATCCGCCTCTCGAACACGAGCTTCCAGAAGCCGGTTTCGCCGCCTCGACTTGGGGAGAACTGCCAATAGCCAAGTCCGTCGTATGGATGCTAGCCGCACTCTTCGGCTGTGACGTCGGTGGCGCAACAGCCCTCGGTAAGATCGCGGGCTATGTCACAACGGCGTGATTGGCTCGGTGAATGTAGGGCAGCTCACATGACGAGGTCGTTGGTCAAGGCCTATCATCGTGACGGCATTGGTCATCTCCTCGGTGCTCGGATCCAGGCTTGGCCCGTTGCATGACGCAGCTCGATAATTCGAACCTGGTCCAGCTCACATGCGGTCGCCGTTCGGAACGGCTGCACCATTATCCCGCTTGCGGCGGGCACGGGGTCGGGAAAGCGAGACCATTCCTTCAGGCGGCGTTTGAAGCCAACGGCCCTATCGGTTCGCTGCCTGGATCCACGGAGCTGATGGGGTCGGGGGAAGGGTGGAGGGTATCGGGTCAGGCGGACTTCATCACGGCTCCCTCGATGACCACGCCCGGGGGTTGCATATTTCCACAAGGCAATGAGGAGCTTGCGGGCGAGCGCCACGATCGTCGGCTTTTTGAGACGACCGCTATTGTACTGCACGCGTGCCTGGAACCAGCGCGCAAATGCAGAGTCGGCTGGTAACGGACCCGAAGCCATGACAGCTCCACCCTAGCTGTTGACGCTTTTGTAGAGATCTGGCTGACCGCCGGCGTTGTTCGCAATCTGCCGCTGAGCTTCGGCCGCGACGGAGCCCCGGCGAACCCTTTTTCGTTGCGGCCGAACAACAATGAGCAGATAACTTTTCAACGACTCAGCGTGCCGAGCTGACGATGACTGCCCCGGCGGTGTTTCGCACCGCTCACTTTTGGTGAGGAGGTCATGGGCAAAGCTTTCCCCCCATCCGGCGTCTGCGCTGTAGCGATCGAACTGGCGTGGCCGGCAGCTGCGCGCGCCAAGCTCATGACAAGCAAGCCCACTGCGACATGGCCACTGCGCTGGAGTCTCGGTCCGGGCGATTAGCGCGTCCGCCGCGGCGCCAACACAGCCGCGAGCCTGAACCGCTTGCTTCGAAGGATATTTCGAGATGGCCCAGGAACGCATTCGCGTCGTGCTTCACGTCAAAGACCTGAAGGCGCTCGACGGACTGCACATCGATAATGGCTGCATGCCCTATCGCGAGCGCGAGGATGGCACCATCGAGATGGTCGCGGGCGTGAGCAAAGCCACGCTCGAGAAGCTGAAGCAGAAGCGTTCGGTTACCATCGAGATTCAGGGCGACACCAAGGCCGAAGCCAAGCGCGCTCATGACGACGTTTCGCGAACCAACCGCTACGCGGACGGGTCGCTTCCCACCCCGCTCGGCTCGCGAGGGTCGCGCCATGTGGACTAACACTGCCGAAATCGAGCAGCTGATCAAAAATTACGCCAACGACTATCCGTCGATTGCCGAGCGGATCCCGCTCGCGGACGTAGTCAGCGCCGATGCCGGTGTTGCGCCTAAACCTGTCAGCGCTTTGCGCATTGGTGCCAAGGGGGCGCATGCCGTCGATGGCGCATTGCTCATATTTGGGCAGCATGCACGCGAGTGGGTGCCGCCAGAGGTCGCGTTGGAGATCGCCGGCGCCTTGCTCGACTCCTACACGAACGGAACGCCGCTAACCTATGGCGGCAAGACCTATGCGGCGACCGACATTCAGCGGATCGTCAACAACATCAACATCTTCCTGATCCCATGCGTCAATCCGCAGGGCCGCCAGTACAGCCTGGATTTCGACACGAGGGACGATGGGTGGCGAAAGAACCGAGGCAAAATCCCTGGTTCCAGCCAGATTGGGGTGGACCCCAACCGCAATTTCGACTTCGCGTTCGACCTCGCCAAGCACTTCGATCTCAACAACCCGAAGGTGCTTGCGCACACGTCGACTACCCCCAGCATCGAAACCTACCAGGGCCCCAAGGCATTCTCCGAACCGGAAACTCAAAATGTGCGCTGGGTCCTCGACACCTACCCACGCATTCGTTGGTTCGTCGACACGCACGGCTACACGTGGAACGGACAAATTTACTACCCGTGGGGCGACGACGAAAATCAGTCCGCCGACCCGGCGATGAACTGGCGCAACCCGGCCCATGATCACAAGCGCGGTTGGCCGGGCGATGCCGTTGGTGAGTTTATCGGCGCCGGCGATCTCGCGACGCACCGCTATCTCGCCAACCGGTTGAAGGCCGGGGCAGATCCGGTCAACAATCGGACCTACGAGGTTAAACAGTCCTACGCTCTCTACCCGACGGCGGGCTGCTCCGACGACTATGTCTGGAGCCGCCACTTCCTCTCCCCCTATCTGCCGCGGGTGGAAGCCTTCGTGATCGAGCATCGGGCGTCGCGGTTCAAACCCGAAAGCCCGGAACGCGAACAGGTCATCGAGGAAGTGGCCTCGGGACTCATCAACTTCTGCCTGGCCTGCGCGTGCGGCGTCCCTGGTCTCAGCGTCCAATTGCGAACGTCAAACGTCGTCTTCAATCATTGTCCAGAAGGACGTACCTCGAGCCGGCCGGTCATATTGCAGGTGACTGGCTGCGAGGCTGCAACCTTCAGGGTGATGTCCGGGCCGAGCCGGACCAGTGGGTCGACGCGCATCAATTTTGACGTGGCGGTCGCCAGCCAGACGGTCCCGGGGGTGACAGTCCCGGTCACCCGTGAGCTCTTTATTTGGCTGACCTGTGCAGGCGGGCTCGGAGGCGATACCGCTGGGGGCACGGTTCGGGTCGAGTGCCCCGAAGCGGGCTTCGTGCGTGACGTTCCGATCACTGCGGACTTCGTCGCCGCGCCTCGCGCCGGCGCAGTCCTGGTTCTCGACCGGTCCGGCAGCATGACCGAAGATGGCGGCGACGGCCGCACCCGGCTTGACGTTCTGCTCGATTCTGCTCCGGCCTTTGTCGAAGTAGCGCCGCAGAACGCTCGCATAGGGCTGGTCAGATTTGCGACCGACGAGTCGCCCGGTGCTCCGATGACCACGATGGGGCCGGAAGGCGACGACCCTACCGGACGCGGCGTCATCCGTAAGGCCATCACCGATCACACGGTGGCCACGGGCAGCGCGCAATATACCTCGATCGGCGATGGGGTATTTGCTGCGACCAACCTTATCGCGCCGGAATCGGGCGTCGACTTCAAGTCTCTGGTCGTCTTGACCGACGGTCATGAAAACCGCGACCGCTACCTCTCCGATATATCCGGGCTGATCAACAACCGGGTCTTTGGGATCGGGCTTGGAACACCTGAGCAAATCCAGCCGATCGCGCTGCAGGCGATGACCAACGGCACCAATGGCTATTTGCTGATGACCGGGGCGATGGACGTCAACGACCCGTTCCGACTGGCCAAATATTATCTGCAAATCCTCACCGGGGTGACCAACGATCAAGTCGTCTTGGATCCGGGCGGCTGGCTGCCGTTCGGCGGCGCTGAAACGATTCCCTTCTATCTCAACGAGGCCGATGCCTCGGTTGACGCGATTGTCCTCACCTCCTTCCCGCAACTGCTTCGGATCAGGCTTCGCGCCCCGTCGGGGCAAATCTTCGATCAGTCTCACCCCTCGATGACCTACGCCCAGCGGGAGGGCATCGCTTACTACCGGTTCGCCCAGCCAATACCCGGGCCTTATTCGTTCGAGGGACCCGGCAGATGGGAGCTTCTGCTCGATTGGAAGAAGGCTCCCACCCGCGAATTATTAAAGCGGCTGCAGAGCTCGGCGGTCGGCTGGTCAGAAAAATCGGTGCGGTTCGACGTGCTGGTTCATGCCCGCTCCGACCTGGAGATGGCGACTACAGTCTCGCAGAACCGTTTCACTCCGGGCGCGACCATCACCGCACGCGTCAGACTGACCCAATATCAATCGGTGCCGGTCGACAGCGCCAAGGTGATCACGCGCGTGACTTTCCCCGATGGTGCGACCCCGGTCCTGCAATTGACTCCGAAGGGCGACGGCGTGTTCGAAACCCAATTCACGGCTCCGCTGGCGGGCCTTTATCGGATGCGGATCACCGCCGAGGGCAGCACGCTTCGCGGCCTGCGTTTCACCCGCGAGGCGGTCCGCACCGCTTTTGCCTGGGCTGGCGGGGATTCCAAGCCGCCCAACCGGCATGACGATGGCTGGTGCGGCACCCTGCGCTGTCTGATCGATTCAAAGGCGGTCGATCCCGAACTCTTGAAGCGGCTTGGGATAAATCTCGAAAGACTGTCCGAGTGCTGCCAGACCGAGGAGCGCCTAGTCATCGCCAAGCCAGCCAAGGCGGTGCGTCGAGCCCCTGCAAAGACGAAGAAATGAGATTCCGCCCGGCGTCAAGTCCGGGCTGAGGCCGGTGCCCACAATAATTGTTCGGTAAGGAGGCGAAAATGGGGAGAGGTCCGGCGGATCTTACCCAGGGACCCGGCGATCTGACGATCCCTGAACTCTAAGCCAGAGGGAGCCTTGAGGGAGTGCGCGCATGCAGATCGATGATGTCATTCTTGGCCTTGCCGCCGGCGTTGGCGTCCGGCTCTCCCCCGATGGAAAGACCGCCTATTATGTCGAGTGGTCGATCGGTACCGTCTCAAAGGTGGAGGTTGCGACTGGGACGGTTACGACCATCATGGCCGGTCTTCAGTTTCCACAGGACGTGCTCGTCGACTTGGACGGCTTCGACGGCCATGTTCGAACAGGCATCGCTGACCGGACGTCTGACTTCGAACGGGCCAGGCGGATCGTTGGCGAGGCGCTTCATTGCTCGCCCGGCAGGAACGCAACCGAAGCAGGCCAGTTGATCAAGCAGGTTCACAATCAAAACGTGACCCGCAGAAGCGAATTGACCCGGAAGGACAGGGCGTCTGGAAACGATTGCTGGATGGATCGCGCCAGTAGCGACGATGGTTGCCGCCATGATGACGGCTGCCAATCTCAGCGCGCGCGTGACTGGCTGGGGCTTCGTCGTGTTCACCGGTGGATCGATTTGTTGGAAGCTGGTGGGTTTGGGTTCCGGTCAGACAAACCTGGTTTGGACCAACGCTTTTTTGACCCTCGTGAACATCGTGGGGATATGGCGATGGCTCGGGCGCCAGCGGGTGTATGAAGAGGGCGGAAAGTCCGCCAGCGAGGCGAGCAGGGGCTCACCAGCTCCCACGCTATTTGCCGCCACTGCGATTGGCGGCATGCCCGTGGAGGATCTCCAGGGTCAACCTCTGGGCAAGGCGGTCGAGGCGCTCATAGAATGCACTTCGGGGACAGTCAGCTATGTCGTGGTGGCCTCGAGCCGTCTGGGCAGTGTCGACGAAAGCCTGCGCGCCATCCCGCGAGAAGAGATGAGCTTCAGCTGTGACCGCCTTGTCGCTTTGATCCAACATCAGGAGTTCATGCGGCGCCCCGAACTAGAATCGGGCAACTGGCCCGCTCAAGCGTGACTCCAGGATTAGTGGCCCGTGCAGATCATGAGCCACCTTAACAATCGCAACCGAACTTTTGGCAAATCTTACTTGAGCCGAACATGAAGAGCGTTCGCCGGGCATGGTCGCGTCGGTGCTCTCGTCAACAATGCGGGTGACCAGCCGCGTCATAGATCGAACCTATGGCGGCATGGGGTCGCCGGGGGAACGACCGGCGTCATCAGGGATTATATTAGTCTGTTCGCAGGAGGCACTCATGGCCGCACGTCCCTATTGGAGAGGCCAGATTCGCCTGGCGCTGGTGTCGATACCCGTCGAAATCTATTCGGCGACAAAAAGCGGGGCGACAATCGCCTTCAACCAGATTCACGAACCCTCGGGCAAGCGCATCAAATACGAGAAGGTCGTGCCTGGAATCGGACCGGTGGATCTCGATGAGATCGTCAAGGGCTTCGAATATGCCAAGGGCGAATATGTCCTCCTCGACGAGAAGGAGATTGAAGGCGTGAAGCTCGAGAGCAAGAAGACGCTTGAGCTGACCCAGTTCGTCGATGCCCAGGACATCGACATGATCTATTTCGAGAAGCCCTATTATGTCGTTCCGGCTGACGATCTCGCCGAGGAGGCGTTCATCGTGCTGCGCGAGGCGCTGCGTCGCAGTCACAAAATTGGGCTGGGACAGCTTGCGATGCGCGGTCGCGAATATGTCGTGAGCGTCAAGGCCTGCGGACGTGGGATGGTGATGGAGACCTTGCGCTACGCGGACGAGGTCAACAAGGCGGCCAGCTATTTTCGCGACATTGGCGACGCAGCACCTGACGAAGAGCTGCTCGACCTTGCCACAACACTGATCGACAAGAAGACGGGCAAGTTCGACGCGAGCGACTTCCATGACCGCTATGCCGATGCGCTGCGGGACCTGATAGAACGAAAGAAGAAGGGAAAGACGCTCAACATCGACACCGATTCAGGCGGTGGCGACCCGCGCGGCAGCAATGTCGTTGACCTGATGGCCGCGCTCAAGAACTCGCTTGGCTCCGATGGTGGCGGGGTGAAGAAGTCGGCCACGCGCCAAGCAGCCAAAACGGCCGCCAAGAAGCCAACCGCCAAGACCCCAGTGCGTAAGCGGGCGTAAACGGTGGACCATACCGATCCCCAATCACTTGGGCGAAACGAGGACGATGATGCCGCCTTCGCGGAGGGCGCGATCACGATATGGAGCAATCTGCTGACGCTGATCGGTGCGCATCTGCGCGAGACTGGAATGTCACGCGAAGAGGTACTGGAGATACTGGCCATGCTGCATGATGCCAATGAGGAAACGATCCGGTCGCCCCGCGCCCGTGCGACGGCTTCGCGCCACTTGATGGCTGTGTATCGCGTGTTGGAGGAATCCTAGGCGCCGTCCCGCGGCCGTGCCGACGTCACTGATCTCGAACAATGCGCTCGAGCGTTCGTGGCGGTCACGGAATGATGACGTGCTGAATTACGACGGCGAAAATGGGTTGTTTGCACATGACGGACGAGACGGTTGACGAGACGTTGCGCGAAATGGCCCAACATCGCGGTTTGAAGCTAGTGAAATCGCGCAGGCGCAAACCGGGTGTGGGCGACTTCGGCAAATTTGGACTGACCGACGCGTCGGGCAACGCGCTATTGGGAATCAGCGACTCTGGCCTGACGGCCGATGCCAGCGACATCGAAAATTATCTGCGTACCGGCGCCATTAGCACATGGAGACAGTCGGCCGATACAACGCCCGATCGTGCCCCACCAAAGCACCCGCAACCAGACGAAGTGCGCGCAAAGGATCCGCCTGTTAGCCGTCGCAACCAATTGCCGGCGCGAACCCAACCCCAAGAGCCCCACAGGGTGCGTCCCAGAACTGCAAAGAAAACTGCGCCAACGGTGGCCCGAAGGGCAGATGACCAAAGCAATTGGACGGCGAAACCTGCAAAGATCCCCAAAAATTCCCAGCCTCACCCTCAGCCTCAGCCTCAGCCTCAGCCTCAGCCTATACTCTTACTGCGTCCCGCCGAAACGGGAGATGCGGCCGCTATCGCGCAACTGCTCGCACAGCTCAGCGGGATCACCACAGACCAGGATTCCATCGACCGCAATGTCGAAGCGCTGCGCTACGCCGCGGGTGAAATGCTTGTCGCCGAGAAGGGCGCGCTCGTGGGCTGCTGCGCCTGGACGGTGGTTCCAACCGTGCATCGTGGCCCCGTCGGGCGTGTGTCTGTCCTCATAGTGGATGGAGCTCATCGCCGGCAGGGCATTGGCACTCAGCTGCTTCAGGCCGCTGAGGAGGCCCTGGAGAAAGTGGGGTGTTCACTCGTGGAAGCAATGAGCGATATCGACATCAAGCACGCGCATAATTTCTTCCGCGCTCGAAAATTCCAACAGGCCAGCTATCGCTTCGTCCGCAGGATCGACGACTGAGCGCTCCATTTAACCGGGTGGCGACGGGAACGAGTTCTGCAGGCCCCGGATCTAAAGGCGTCTCGACTGGAGCCACCAGCATGGCACGAGGCGCTTCGGGCATAACAGCAACGGACGACAATCTTGCAAAATATCGCGCCAAGCGGGATTTTGCGCGAACGGCGGAACCATCGGGCGCGACCGAGCCCACTACGGGCAATGGCTTCGTCGTGCAGAAACATGCCGCAAGCCGCCTTCACTAAGATTTCCGCCTCGAGCTGGACGGCGTACTCCTTAGCTGGGCAGTCACACGTGGCCCCAGTCTCAATCCCGACGATAAGCGTCTTGCAGTCAGGACCGAGGACCATTCGCTCGATTATGCGCGGTTCGAGGGCACGATCCCGAAGGGGGAATATGGCGGCGGCACGGTCATGCTCTGGGACAATGGCCAATGGGAATCGATTGCCGGGAAGGACCCGCGCCAGACGCTGGCGGAGAGCCATCTGCATTTCATCCTCCACGGGCGCCGGATGAGAGGGGAGTGGATCCGCTTTCGATTGAAGCCCCGGGGCAAGGAGAAGGGCGAAAACTGGATTTTGCGCAAGGTGACCGATGCCTTCGCAGGCGGATCGGACGATCTGGTGGGCATCCACCTCACCTTGGGAACGACTCCCCCGCGCGAGGAGTCTCTCGATGATGAGATATACGAGCTGAGCGCGCCGGTGGTGCGCGTGTCCACAACGAAGGCTACCGCACGCCCGGCTAAAGCGCCGGCGCGCCGCAAAGTCGTATCCGCGTCAAGCTCGCCGCCATTTCGGCCTCTCCAGCTCGCAACCCTCGTCGACACGGTACCGGCCGGGGACCGATGGCTCCATGAAATGAAATATGACGGGTACCGCGTCCTCATTGCGGTCGGCGGTGGCCAAGCGCGCGCTTACACGCGGTCGGGGCTCGACTGGTCCGAGAAGTTCGCGGGCATTGTCAAGGCCGCCGCAAAGCTGAAAGTCGGCTCCGCCCTGATCGATGGCGAGGCCGTCGTGCTGGAAGCGGACGGCCGATCCAGCTTCCAGGCCCTGCAGGGCGCGCTCAAGGGTGCGCCCGCGAGCATTGAATATTACGCCTTCGACCTGCTCGAACTCAACGGCGAGGATCTGACCGGGCTGGAGCTGACGGCGCGCAAGGAGAAGCTGCGCGCCATCATTCCGGAGTCGAACGATCGCCTGCGCTATTCCGAGCACATCGTCGGCAGCGGCGAGAAGCTGCTCCACACGTTCTGTGATGCCGGTCTCGAAGGCGTGATCTCGAAGCTGGCGACGGGCAAATATGTCGGATCGCGCTCCGGTGGATGGCTCAAGACAAAGTGTATCAAGCGCCAGGAGTTCGTGGTCGTCGGCTGGACGCCCTCGGACAAGTCTCGCTCATTCCGGTCCCTGATCCTCGGCATCCACGAAGAGGGTGGGCTACGCTATGCTGGTAAGGTCGGGACTGGCTTCGACACCGCGGAACTGCTCCGCCTCATGGAAATCATGAAGCCGCTCGAACAGGAAGCGCCGACGGTAAAGGCACCGCGCGCCGAGGTGCGCGGCGCCCACTGGCTGAGGCCCAAGCTTGTCGCCGAGATCGCCTATACAGAGATGACCAACGAAGGCACGCTCCGGCATCCGAGCTATCTTGGGCTTCGCGAGGACAAGAAGCCCGAAGCCGTGGTGCTGGAGAAGGAAGCGCCCGTCGCGGAGATCGCCGCGCCCGCTACCTCGAAGGTCAAGATCAGCAACCGCGAGCGCATCATCGATCCGGACTCGGGGATCACAAAGGGCCAGCTTGCCGACCATTATGCAGCAGTCGCGGCGATCATGCTCCCGTGGGTGGGCAGCCGCCCGATCAGCCTCGTGCGGTGCCCACAAGGGCGCGCCAAGAAATGCTTCTTCCAGAAACATGATGCCGGCAGCTTCGGCGATACCGTCAAGCATGTGGAAATCACCGAGAAGGACGGGCACGAAGAGCCCTACCTTTACCTCGATACGGCCGACGGTCTCCTCACCTGCGTCCAGATGGGCACGATCGAATTCCACGGCTGGGGCGCCCGCATCGAAGATGTCGAGAAGGCCGACCGGCTGGTGTTCGACCTTGATCCCGACGAGGGCCTGGATTTCGAAGCGGTGCGCAAGGCGGCCTTCCATTTTCAGGAAATCCTGCAGCAGATCGGGCTCGACACGTTTCCGATGGTGACGGGCGGCAAGGGCATCCACGTCATCGCCCCACTCGTGCCAAAGGCCGAGTGGCCAGAGGTGAAGGACTTCGCACATCGCCTGGCGCAGGCCGTGGCGCAGAGCGACCCCGATAACTTCACTGCAGCGCTGCCAAAGGCACAGCGCAAGGGCCGGATCTTCGTCGACTATCTGCGTAACCAGCGCGGGGCCACGGCCGTGATGCCATACAGCGTACGGACCCGCTCCGGCACGCCGGTCGCGGCGCCCATCACCTGGAAGGAGATGGAAACCATCGACACGTCTGCCCACTGGCACGTCGGCGACGCGACGGAACTTGTGAAGCGCGCCGCTTCAAAGGCTCTGTCGGGCTGGGGCCGTGCCGATCAGGTGCTTCCTGACCTGTGAAGATTGCGACCTATAATGTGAACGGTGTCAATGGCCGTCTCGTTGTGCTGCTGCGATGGCTTGCGGAGGCGGAGCCCGACATCGTCGTGCTACAGGAGCTGAAAGCGCCGCAGGAGAAGTTCCCCGAAACCGCGATCCGCGACCTTGGCTATGACGTGATCTGGCACGGGCAGAAGAGCTGGAACGGCATTGCCCTGCTGAGCCGCGTCGGCGAAATCCACGAGACGCGGCGCGGCCTGCCCGATGATCCCGATCCGACTCAGAGCCGCTATATCGAAGCGGCGGTGAATGGCATCCTGATCGGCGGGCTCTACCTGCCCAACGGCAATCCCAGGCCCGGCCCCAAGTTCAACTACAAGCTCAAATGGTTCGACGCGCTGATCGCGCACGCTGCCGGCCTGCTGGAGAGCGGCCTGCCGGTCCTGCTGCTCGGCGACTTCAACGTCATGCCGACCGAGCGCGACGTCTACAAACCCGAGCGCTGGCTCGACGACGCGCTGTTCGCGCCTGAAGTGCGCGAGGCCTTCTTCCGGCTGACCGCGCAAGGCTGGACAGACGCGCTGCGCGCCATCCATCCTGACGAGACTATTTACACCTTCTGGGATTACTTCCGGAACGCCTATGGCCGGAACGCCGGCCTGCGGATCGATCATCTGTTGCTGAGCCCGTCGCTCGCGGACCGGCTGGTGGACGCGCAGGTCGACATGCATGTGCGCGGCTGGGAGAAGACCAGCGACCATGCACCTGTGTGGATCGAGCTCGCCGACAAGCCCAAGCGGCGCCGACCCAGGCCGGTCAGCTGAGGAGCATCCGGAACGCCGCAACCAGTTCCGTGACTACAGCATCTCGAGCGGGCGGCGCTCGCGCGGCGCGGCAAACGCCGCGTCGAGCTGGGCGAGCGTCTCCTCGTCGAGCGTGATGTCGGCGGCAGTGCGGTTCTCGCGCACATGCTCAACCGTCGAAGCTTTCGGGATCGCGATCAGGCCAGGCTTTCGCAAGGTCCAGGCGAGCGCGAGCTGTGCGGGCGTGACGCCCAAGTCGGAGGCAAGTGCGGCCAGCTTGCGGTTGTCGATCAGGAGACCCTGTTCGACGGGGCTGTAGGCCATCACCGTCATGCCGTGGTTCTCGAGCCAAGGCAGGAGATCATGCTCCGGCCCGCGCCGGGTCAAATTGTAGAGGATCTGGTCGGTGACGCAGGACCATCCGCCGGCATCGACCAGTTCCTCCATGTCATTGGTATCAAGATTACTGACACCCCAATGGCGGATCTTGCCGGCGCGCTGCAGCGCCTGCAGCGCCTCGACCGTCTCGTCCAGCGGCACGTTCCCACGCCAGTGCAGCAGATAAAGGTCGAGCCGGTCGGTGCCGAGCCGCTCGAGGCTCGCCTCGCACGAACGCGCAAGGCGAGCGAGCGAGGCGTTTTGGGGATAGGCCTTGCTGACAAGGAAGACCTCGTCGCGCCGCCCGGCGATCGCTTCGCCGATTAGCGTCTCGCTCGCGCCATCACCATACATCTCGGCCGTGTCGATCAAGGTCATGGCAAGGTCGATACCGGCGCGCAGCGCCGCGATCTCCCCATCACGCCGATCCTTGCGGTCGCCCATCATCCAGGTGCCTTGGCCAAGGCAGGGGACCTGCTCCCCGTCCGGCAAGGTGACCGTGCGCATGGCGTTATCAGGCTGGGACAAGCTCATAACGTTGCTCCTGGCAGGCAGCAACTCGCCGATAGAAGATCGAAAGCGCAGGTCGTCCTGCGCCGACTCATAACCATCGCACCGTGTAAGGCATGATCGTAAGAATATATGACGAGCGAGCCATCATCGTCCGATGCGCTGGCTCGTCGTGTTCGGCTCCGCGCCGCTCTTCTTCTACATCCTGCACCTACCTGCTCCATGGGCTCAACATCGCTGCGGCTGCGATCTGGGGCGAAAGTGCGAACGGCCTGTTCAGCCTGCCCAATGCGAGCGCAATCTGGCTGCTGGCAGTCGCAGTTGCCGGTCCCTGCTGGTTCGCAAGCGCAGCGTTCGCGAATATGAAGCGCCGCAGCGCCACCTGGTGGCTTCAATACCTTTAAGTCGCGCACTGCCAAATCCATGCCTGCGCCGCTAGGATAACGGGCAACGCCGGCTTATACGGAATGCCACGTAGACGTTCTCATGGGCCTTGGGGGCCGAAGGGGAATCGGCGAACTATGGCGACGCGCTCCAGCGGCATTGCGGGCATTGTCACGGCGACGGCGGCGGGTATCGCGCTCCTCTACTTTCTGCAAGACATCCTGATCCCACTCGTGCTGGCGATCGTGCTGGCCGTTCTGGTCGATGCGCTCGTGCGCTTCATCGGCGCACGCTCACGCGGAGCGCCGCATTGGGCAGTCGTCACTTTGGTCGCGGTCATCGTCATAGCGTGCGCCGTCGCAGTAGCCCTCATCGTAGGTCAGGGGTTGGCGCAGATCGTCGGGAAGGCGCCCGACCTAGTGGTCCGGCTCGAACAGATCGTCCGGGAATTGGGGCGGGCCGTTGGTCTGGCCCGGACGCTGCACTTCACCGCTCTGCTGGGAGAGATCAATTTACCGCGCCTCGCAGGCTCCGTCGCCGGAGGCTTCGGGGAGTTGCTTTCCGGAATCCTGCTGACGATCACCTACTTCGCCTTCCTTGTCGGGGGGCAGCAACGATTTGAGCAAAGGCTTTCCAGCGTTAACAGGTCCATCGGCGGAGCCGCGCCGGCCAAAGACGCGATCGACCGCGCGGCAGCCAACATCGAGATATATGTCTGGGTCCAGACGGTGACAGGCGTCATGATCGCCGCCCCCGCCGCGCTCGTCATGTTCGGGGTCGGGCTGGAAAACGCGTTGTTCTGGACGATCGTGCTGTTCCTCCTCAGCTACATCCCCATGATCGGTGTAACGGTGGGCTCGATCCTGCCGGCGCTGTTTGCGCTGCTGCAATTTCCGTCGTGGTGGCAGGCGGCGGTTGTTTTCGGCGGCATCCAAATCGCGGCCTTTGTCGTGGGAAATTTCGTCTACCCGAGGATGCAGGCGGAGAGCCAGAACATCGATCCGGTGGCTACGTTGCTTTCGCTGGCCTTCTGGGGCTGGCTTTGGGGTATCACCGGCGCGTTCCTAGCCGTGCCGCTAACGCTGATGGTGATGATGATCTGCGCCGGTTTTCCGCGCACGCGATGGCTCGCCATTTTGCTCTCCAACGATGGCGATCCCGACTTCTCCATGAAAAGACGGACCGACGGGAATGATGGCGGCGGTAAGCGCGAGTAGGGAGGTTTGCGTATGCCCCGAGGCGCGCGTGAGCGAAACTATCTGACGGTCGCGCTGGAGTTGGCGGGGCAGCCGCAACAAAGGCGCAGGCTGCGCAGAAGGAACCTCGGAAAAACTTCAGTGCTCGGGCCAGAAATTTCGCGAGTTGCTCATCAACATGCTGAAAGCGGAACAACTGGCCACGTAGCGCGGCTTAGGTGACGCTGGATTGGGAGCGTCGCATCGGCTGCCAATGCAAGGTCCTTAAATCCGATCCAAACGCTCAACGACTTTGGTCCGCAGAAATAGCCGTCGGCGTTTTCTCGCGTCGTCCTGGCGTGTGTGCTTGCGTAGGCGCGGCTCTATCTCTCCCCCCTTTATAAATTCCGCGGCTTGCGGCCACCGGCGCTGCCGAGCAGCCCGCCAAGGTGATCAGCACAACGAGCTCGAGCACAGCTGCGCTGAGCCCATCACCGGTGGCGACTGCAGGACCTTGAACATGCCCAAGAGTACTGTCGCGACGACCGAAATAAGAAGGAATGCTCGCATTGGCTCCCTCAAAATCCGTGGAATCGCCGGTGGCACGGCCGCCGGCGAACTCCTAAGGTCAAATCAAAAGCGATAGCTATGCCCGCGAACGCGCCGTGCCACGGTCGTCGCGATGTGCGCATTGCTGTAACTACAGCATCACGCCTTTGGGCAACGCGGTCTTAGCGCAGCGGCAGAGTTTTAGTCATCTCGCGCAGCAGCGCGGTGAGTTTTTTCTCCGACGCATCCTTGCCGGTGACGCGCTTCTTTGACGTGGCGCGCCACACCAGGCGCCCGGTTTCGCGCTCGATCAGATCGAGCACCAGGGTTCCCTGGGTATAGTGGCTGGTGTCGAGGCTGTAGTTGCCGGGTGCCGCGCACGCCGGAAAGCTGCAACCCGCCCTGTCGGAGGTCAATTTTCCCTCGGTTTCGGGCTGCATGACGATGGTATAGGCGACGACCAGATCGGCATCGAGGGGATTGGCGATCTGCCGATAGCCCTTCGATGTCAGGGCGGATTCGGTGATGGTACGCAGCCGGTCCGCGGTGATCTCATTGGCGATCGCGGGATCGGGCACGCCCAGTCCGATGGCGCGCATGGAGGCCCAGGCGAATGTGGAGCCTTGGGCAAGCGCGGGAGAGGATGACTGGACCACCTCCACCTTGGCCGCGGCCGGAACGCCGCCGGCGACACTAACCAGAGCCGCGCCTGCGGCAAACCATTTGAAGAGAGTCATTGCTTTTCCTTCTTGTAACGGGGGAGGAGTGGACCGGCATCCGGCCCCTCGCAGCGCGTTTGACGGCGCTGTGAGGGCGGTGCCGGCGATTTTAGTGCGCGCCGCTGGTGTCGATCGGACCCTTGGGTTTCGGGACGAGCCAGATGATCATCGCCGCCACGCCGAGGCAGACGGCGATCACGCCGAACATGTTGAGCGTCGCCAGCATGACGCTTTGGCTTTCGACGAGCTGGGAGAGCATCGTCCTCGCCGATTCCGCCGGCACGCCTTGCGCCGTCATCGCATCGACCGCCTGCTGCCCATGGGGCATTGCATTGGCGATCTCCGTGTTGTTGGCGCGGGTCGCGTCCGACCAGCGGCTCTGGATCAGCGAGGTGGCGAAGGCGCCGGCCAGCGTTCGCATGAAGTTCGAGATGCCGGCCGCGTTCGCCTGCTCATCAGGATCGACGCTCGCCATGGCGAGGCCCGTCACCGGCACGAAGAACATGACCATGAACACGCCGGTGATGAGCGTCGGCCACGCCATCTGCAGGAAGGTGACGTCGGTGCTGAACGTCCACATTCGCCACAGCATGATTCCAGCGAGGCCGATGATGCCGAGGAAGACGATCATGCGTGGGTCGAACTTCTCGACCGCCTTGCCGACCAAGGGCGAGCACACCACCGCGAGGATGCCCATGATGCCTGTCGCATACCCCGCCCAGGTCGCGGTGTAGCCCATATTGGACTGCAACCAGAGCGGCAGGATTACGATGCTGGCGAAGAAGGCGCCGAAGGCGACCGAGTAGGTGGTCGCGGCCCCGACAAAGCCGCGGTGGCGGAAGATCCTGAGATTGACGATCGGATTCTTCTCGGTGAGTTCCCAGATCACGAAGGCGACGAAGCCGATCGCAGCGATGATGCCGTACATCCGGATATGCGGGTCGGCAAACCAGTCGTGGTTGCGGCCCTCGTCAAGCATGATCTGCAGCGCTGCTACCCAGATGACGAGCAGGACGAGCCCGACCTTGTCGATGAACGCCTGCGCCTTGGGGTCCGCTTGGCCGCGCATCAGCCACCACAGGACGACCCCGCCGGCCCCGGCGATCGGCACCTTGATGAAGAAGATCCATTCCCAGCCGTAATTGTCGCAGATGATGCCGCCGAGAATGGGGCCGGCGACCGGCCCGATCAGCGTCGTCATCGCCCAGATCACGGTCGCGAGCGTCGCCTTCTCCTTGGGGAAGATGCGCAGCAGCAACATCTGCGAGAGCGGCATGATCGGCCCGCCGAACAGGCCGAGCAGGACGCGCATGCCGAGCAGCATGCCGAGCGAACTCGACATGCCACACAGTAGCGACCCGACGGCGAAGGCCAGATAGCAGATGATGAAGGTGCGCTGCGCGCCGAACTTCATCGCCAGCCAGCCGGTTAACGGCACCGTAATGGCCTCAGCGACCGCGTAGGAGGTGATCACCCATGTGCCCTGCGCCGACGAAATGCCGAGATCGCCGGCAATCGTGTTGATCGACACGTTGGCGATCGTGGTGTCGAGCACGACGAGGAAGTTGCCGAGACCGATCAGGAACGCCGCAGCGTAAAGTTTGATGCCGGTCAGCGGGGCGGCGTCTTTGGCCGCCGCAAAAGCCTTCGTGATGGACATGAGCGTGCCCCTTTTGTGGTGGCTTAGTCGGCGATCTTGACGTCGACGTTCATCGAGAGGCCT
>NZ_JAKVIO010000092.1 GCF_022601895.1 Sphingomonas sp. LaA6.9 | reverse complement strand
CCGGCTCGGCGCGTCAAGCGGCTTCGTCGGTCCTGCTACGGCGCTTGCGGCTGCCGTGACGCCCGATCAACAGGCCCGCGACCCCCATCGCGAACAGCGCGAAATCGGCGGGCTCGGGCACCTGCGTGCCGCCCGAGGATGACGAGGGCCCGCCGGAAGAGCCGCCGCTCGAGCTCCAGCCGCCCGACGAACTGTGGCCGCCCGATGAACCGCCCCATCCCCCGGAAGAGCCACCCCGTCCCGCGTGCGCGGGCGCTGCTACTGCCAGTGCGGCCGCAGACGCAACAAGTACAAGACGCATGATCGACATCGAACTGATCCCCTTAGGCTCTCGCTCCATTGTGCCTGAAGGCAGCAAGGAGCCTGCCATTTGGGGAAGATGCCGGGCCTCGTCGGCGATATGATGGTTAACGAAGATCGAGCCATTATGGTTAATGTAAAGCCGTTCGACATTAACCATGGGATAAATCGGCAGGATGTTAATCCCTTAGCCTGCGCGCACGGGAATTCCGGCACCGGCGAGCGCGGCATGCGCATCGGCGATGCTTGCCTCGCCGAAATGGAAGATCGAGGCGGCGAGCACCGCGCTCGCATGCCCCTCGACAATGCCCTCGACCAGATGACGAAGCGCGCCCACACCGCCGCTCGCGACCACGGGCACGCTGACCGCATCGGCGATCGTGCGCGTCAGCACCAGGTCATAGCCGTCGCGCGTGCCGTCGCGGTCCATCGAGGTCACCAGCAATTCGCCTGCGCCGAGCTCGGCGAGCCGGATGGCGTGCGCGACCGCGTCGATGCCAGTTTCGCGCCGCCCGCCATGCGTGAAAATCTCCCAGCGGCCCTCCGCCACGCGCCGTGCATCGACCGATCCGACGATGCACTGGCTGCCGAAGCGTTCGGCAATCTCTGCAACCACTTCGGGCCGGGATACCGCCGCGCTGTTGACCGCGACCTTGTCTGCGCCCGCGAGCAGCAGCGCGCGCGCGTCCTCGGGACTGCGGACCCCGCCGCCCACGGTGAGCGGCATGAAGCAGACTTCGGCGGTCCGGCGAACCATGTCGATCAACGTGCCGCGCCCCTCATGGCTCGCCGAAATGTCGAGAAAGCAGAGCTCATCGGCGCCCGCCGCATCATAGGCGCGCGCCGCCTCAACGGGGTCGCCCGCATCACGCAGGTCGACAAAATTGACACCCTTGACGACGCGCCCGTCCTTGACGTCGAGACATGGGATGACCCGTGCCCGGACGGTCACAGCGCGGCCACCGCCAGGGCTGCGGCCAGATCGAGCCTGCCGTCGTAAAGCGCGCGGCCCGTGATCACGCCCTCGATCCCGTCCCGGGCATGGATGGAAAGCATCCGGATGTCGCCGATCCCGGCCACTCCGCCGCTTGCGATCACCGGAATATCGGTGGCGCGCGCAAGGTCCACGGTCGCCTCGACATTGCAGCCCTTGAGCAACCCGTCGCGACCGACATCGGTGAACAGCAGGGCGGCGACGCCTGCGTCCTCGAAGCGTCGCGCCATGTCGATGATCGACACGTCGGATATGTCGGCCCAGCCCTGCGTCGCGACCATGCCGTCGCGCGCATCGACCGCGACGACGATACCGCCGGGAAAGTCGCGTGCGGCCTCGCGCACCAGTTGGGGGTTCTGCAGTGCCGCGGTGCCGATCACGACGCGCGCCACGCCGAGGTCGAACCAGCGCTCGATCGATTCGCGGCTGCGGATGCCGCCGCCCAGCTGGACATGACCCGGGAATGCCTCGACGATCGCTTTCACTGCTTCGCCGTTGACCGATCCGCCCGCAAAGGCGCCGTCGAGGTCGACCACGTGCAGGTGTCCGGCGCCCGCATCTGCGAACAGCAGCGCCTGCGCGGCGGGATCGTCTCCATAGACCGTGGCGCGCTCCATATCGCCTTCGGCGAGCCGCACGACCTGGCCACCCTTCAGGTCGATCGCGGGGAAAACGATAAGGCTCATGGCCGCCACTCCAGGAATCGGGCAAGGAAATCGAGCCCGTAACGCTGGCTCTTCTCGGGATGGAACTGGACGCCGATCATCGCGTCGCGTGCAACCGCTGCGGTGACCGCGCCGCCATGATCGCTGAGGGCGACCACATGCGCGGGATCACTGGCGTCGAAGACGAAGCTGTGCAGGTAATAGGCTTCGCCCTGCTCGATGAGCGGATGCGGCGCCCCGGGCGTCACATCGTTCCAGCCCATATGGGGCACCTTGAGCGCGGGATCGGCGGGACGGAGCAGGCGGACCGTGCCGGGAATCCAGCCAAGCCCTTCCTCGCCGCCGAATTCCTCGCCGCGCGTCGCCATCAGCTGCATGCCGACGCAGATGCCCAGAAAGGGTCTGGCGCGTTTCAGGACCGCTTCGTCGAGCGCCGCGCGCATACCCGGTATCGCGTTCAGCGCGGCGGCGCAGGCCGCGAACGCGCCCACGCCGGGCAGCACGACGCGGTCTGCCGCCAGCACCGTGTCGGGATCAGCGGTCACGACGACGCCGGACGCGCCCGCGGCGCGGAGCGCGTTATGAACCGAATGGAGATTGCCCGCGCCGTAATCGATCAGCGCGATCCGCTCAGCCACCGCCCAGCGTTCCCTTCGTCGAGGGAATCGAATCGGCCTTGCGCGGATCGATCTCGACGGCCTGGCGCAG
>NZ_JAKVIO010000058.1 GCF_022601895.1 Sphingomonas sp. LaA6.9 | reverse complement strand
CGCGCGTGCGGATATCGACAGCGTCACCGAGGATGGCCCGCTGGTCGCTGACGGCAATGTGCTCACGGGCACGGGCGGCGGTGATCTCAACATCACCGATGGCGTTGCGGATACGCTCGGCGCCGATGGCGGCAGCGTGACGGGCATCGCCTTCGGCGCGACCACGGGGAGCGTCGGAACGCCGCTCGCCGGTGCCTATGGCAACCTGACGCTCGGTGCCAATGGCAGCTACAACTACACGCTCACCAACGGCTTGCCCGCGGTGCAGGCGCTCAACGCCGGCGAAACGCTGACCGAGATATTCACCTACACCATCACCGATGGGGATGGTGACACCACGACCGCGACGCTGACAATCACGATCAACGGCGCCAATGACGGCCCGATCGTGGGCGTCGGTACCGCGACCGTGTCCGAGGAAGGGCTTGGCGGCGGCATCGCCGACACCAGCGGCAGCCCGAGCGACACGACCAACGGCACGACCGCCAATGGCACGATCTCGGTATCCGATCCCGACGGTGACGCGCTCACCGTGACGCTTGGCAATCCGGGCGCCGTGCTCACTGTCGGGGGCGCGCCCGTGGTCTGGACCGGCGTCGGCACGCAGACGCTGACGGGTTCGGTCGGCGGCACTCCTGTGATTACCGTTACGATCAACAATGCCGGCGCGTTCACCGTGACGCTTTCGGATGCGGTCGATCATGCGACGATCAATGCCGAGGATCTGAAGACCTTCGTTGTCCCCGTCTCGGTCAGCGATGGCACGAGCAGCTCGGCCACGACGCTGACGATCACGATCGAAGATGACAGCCCGACGATCAGCGGCACCGCCGCGATCCCGACGCTGACGGTCGACGAGACCAGCCTTTCCACCAACGCAAGCGAGAGCTTTGCGGGTGCCTTCTCGAGCGCCTTCGGCGCCGATGGCGCAGGTGCGATCAGCTATGCGCTTGGCATCAATGCCGGCGTGACGGGACTGTTCGACACTGCAACGGGTGAGGCCGTCCTGCTGCGTCTCAATGGCGGCGTGGTCGAGGGGTACCTGGCCTCGAGCCCTGCCACGGTCGTATTTACCGTCAGCGTCAATGCGGCGGGCAATGTGACGCTCGATCAGATCCGCGCTGTGAAGCATGGCGATACGGCGAGCACGAATGAAGCCGAGCAGCTCGATGCCGCCAATCTCGTGACGCTGACCGCAACGATCCGCGATGCGGACAGCGACAGCGCGAGCGCGACGATCAACATCGGCAACAAGCTGGTGTTCAACGACGACGGCCCGACCGCGGCGATCAGTGCGGCCGGCCTCGCGATCACGCATGACGAAACGCCGGGCGTGGATGCCGACGCGCAGGATGTCGCGGGTCCGCTCGCGGCCTTTGCGGGCGTGGTCAATCCGGGCGACGATCCGCATGTCGCGGGAACGGTGATCGGCTATGCGCGCGATGCTTCGGCGCTGTCTTCGGCCGGCTCGGGCACGGGCGCGGATGGCGGAACGATCGCTTTCAGCCTTTCGGTTTCGTCCGCGGGCGTCGATTCGGGCCTCGACACGACCGATGGCCAGAACATCCTGCTCTACAAGGAAGGCAGCCTTATCGTCGGCCGCGTCGGCAGCCAGAGCGGTGCCGCGGCCTTTGCGATTGCGGTCGATCCTGCGACGGGCGTGGTTGAGATGGTCCAGTATCTCTCGATCAAACACCCGACGGGCGGTGCGAGCCATGACGAATCGCTCTCGATCGTCGCCAGCGCGGTTCGCGCGACCGTCACGGTGACGGATGGCGACGGCGATATTGCGACAAGCTCGGTCAATATCGGCGATCGCATCAGCTTCCAGGATGACGGCCCGACGATCTCGGTGAGCGCGGGCGCAGGTTCGCTGATCGTCGATGAATCGCTCGGCACCACCGGCTCGGTGCAGCACGAGGGCGGAGCCGCCAATAATGACGAGACCGCCTCGGGCGCCGCACCCGGTGCAATCGGTTTCGCGCAGGGAGCAGTAGCGGGACTGGTCAACGTCAATGCCGGTGCGGATGGACAGGCCTCGCTTGGCTATGCGCTCTCGGTCACCAACAGCGACTCCGGCTTGCTGGATGCGGTCACCAACCAGAAGATCATGCTGTCGCTCAATGGCGGCATGATCGAAGGACGCACGACCGGCGGCGCACTTTCGTTCACGATCCAGATTGATGCGGCGACGGGCACGGTCAAGCTCAACCAGTTCCGTTCGATCGAGCACAACGATCCGGCCAACCATGACGAGAACGGCGCCAGCGCTGCCGAAATGTCGGCGAACAGCATCGCGCTCAACGTCACGGTCACCGATGGCGATGGCGATGCCGCCAGCAGCACGATCGACATTTCCAAGAGCTTCAAGTTCGAGGATGACGGTCCGAGCGCCACGGGCGAAAGCGCGCAGACCTCGGAAGTGACGGTCGACTTCAACACCGCGTTCGTGCTCGATTTCTCGGGCAGCATCGACAATGGCGAGCTCAATACCCAGTTGACCGCGGTCAAGGCTGCGATCTCGGCGCTGTTCGACGGCACCGGCGGATCGGTGGCGGTTCGGTTCGTCCTGTTCGCTTCGACCGCGATCGCGAGCCCGCAGTTCACAAGCGAGGCCGCCGCGCTGGCCTATATCGACTCGGTCAATCCGGCGGCGGGTGGGACGCGTCCCACGACAATTGGGCAGAACACCGACTTCACCGATGCCATCGAGACGCTGCTCGACAATTATGCGGCCGACGATACCGCAAGCAATCAGGTGTTCTTCCTGAGCGACGGCGATCCCAACCAGCAGACCGGATCCAACGGAAACTCGCTCGCTGACGGCGTTGCGGCGTTGTGGAACGACTTCGTCGACCAGAACGGCGTCAATGTGACGGCGATCGGCGTCGGTGATGGCATCATCACCGCGCGGCTGCAGGACATCGACCTCGACGGCCAGGGCGCGCCGATCCTCGTCGACAATTTCGACGATCTGGTCGCGGCGCTGCTGCAGGCGCTTCCGCCCGTGCCGGTCACGGGCAATGTGCTCACCAACGACGATTTCGGCACCGATGGCGGCCGCATCCAGTCGATCACCATCCCGGTTTCCGGTCCCGATGTCAGCTATAGCTGGAACGGTGTGACGGGCGCAGGCTCGCAGATCACGGTGTCCGGCGGCGGTGCGACGATCACGGGCACGACCAGCATCACCGTCACGACGGAGATCGGCGGCAAGCTGACCTTCAACTTCGCGACGGGTGCATGGTCCTACAAGGCGCCCGCCAACGTCAGCGCGGATACGACCGAGGTCTTCAACTACACGGTGGTGGACGGCGACAGCGATACCGCAACCGCGGCGCTCAGCATCCTCGTCAAGAACAACCTCGCGCCGGTGACGACGCCGGTTACCGCGACGGTTGACGATGACGGGCTCACCGGCGGCAATGCCGGTGGTACGGGCGACCTCAATGCCAATGCGACCGAAGCCGCACCCGGCACCACTAGCGAAGCGGTGTTCGAGGGGCTGCTCGGCGTGGTAGCGGGCGACAGCCCGGTCGCGGCGATCAGCTTTGCGCAGCTGCACGGGCAGAGCGTCACGGTGGGCACCGAGACCGCCTTGCTGAACTGGGATTCGGTGACCAGCACGCTTACCGCCACCGGACCGCGCGGCATTCTCTTCAAAGTGGAGGTCACGAACCAGACGACCGGCGCCTATCGCGTGACGCTGGTCGATAATGTGCTGCACGCGACCGGCAACGCGGAGAATGACGCGACGGTCGCGCTGACCTACCGCGTTGCGGACGCCGACGGCTCAACCAACAGCGGCGTGCTCAACATCACCTTCGACGATGACAGTCCTGTCGTGTTCGCGCCGCAATCGGCCGCACTGCTCAATCTTGCGGGCGCGACGGTCACGCGCAACCTCGATGTCGATGCCAACATCAACAACAACGCAGGAGCGGATGGCGGTACGATCCAGTTCGCCAATATCGTCAACGGTCAGGACACCGCGCTGAAATCCGGCGGCGTGATGATCGAGCTGTGGCTGTCCAACAACGGGCAGACCCTGCAGGGACGCACCGGCAGCACCAACGGTACCAATGGCACGCTTATCTACAGCATCAACCTGAACCAGTCTGCAGGCACCTATTCGGTGACGATGTCCAAGCCGATCGACAATGGTTCAGGCATAAGCTTCGGCGATCTGTCGGGCGGACAGGCTGGCAATGCGCCCTTCAAGATCGTGGAGTCGACGAGCACCGACAATCTGGAGATGCTCTTCACGCCGATCAATGCGGGCTCGGTCAACAGCGACAGCAACGACGCTGCTGTCGACAGCCAGTTCATCGACATCGCCAATCCCGACAAGGGGCTGCGGATCGATTTCGGCGACTTCACCTTCCAGGCCAATGGCGGTGGCACTTCGGATGACCGGTTCGTGATGAACAACCACAGTACGGTCAACGGGTTCCGTTTCAAGATCGACCAGATCTCCGGCGGCACCAGCGCAGACATCACGCTGCGGGCCTATGACGCCAATGAGGATGGCGGCGTGCAGCAGCTCACGCCAAATCCGGCCGGCGACACCCAGCTCGCGATCACCATGGTCAAGATCTTCAATGCCTCCGGCGTGCTCGTCCACACAGCGACGGCAGACCAGGACTTTGGTGTGATCGAGGTCGACTTCCAGACCGGTGGTCAGGTACTGATTACCGATCTGCCGAGCGGGTACTTCGTCCAGACCTATACCGCGTCGGGATATGACCGGATCGAAATCGGCAACGCCGGCGCGATCAGCAGCAGCGACGGCAGCAACGACGGGAAATTCTCCGTCAGCACCATGACGGTTGAACAGACAACGGCGGGCTTCCCGGTCAATCTGGGCTTCGACCTCGCGCTGACTGACGCTGACGGTGACGTCGTGACCGTTGCCAATGCCATCCAGATCACCGCCAATCCCTCGACGCCGCCGGTCGTGCTCGACCTCGACGGTGACGGTCTCGAATTCGTCGATCGCTCGGCGGGCGTCGCCTTCGACTATGACGGCGACGGCGTCCGCGAAAGCACGGCCTGGCTGGGTGCCGATGACGGCATCCTCGCGCTCGACCGTAATGGCGATGGCGTCGTCAACAATGGCGCCGAGATCGTGTTCGGCGGCAATGGCCTCACCGATCTTCAGGGGCTTGCCGCCAATTTCGACAGCAACGGCGACGGCTTCCTCGATGCCAGCGACATCGATTTCTCGAAATTCGGCGTCTGGCAGGACGCGAACGGCAACGGCGTCAGCGATGCCGGCGAATTCGCTTCGCTCACCAGTCTGGGCATCGTGAGCCTCAAGCTGACCTCGGATGGCGTCAGCTATGGCGCGGCCAATGACGATGTCGTCGTCCATGGCGAGACGGTCTTCACGCGGACCGACGGCAGCACCGGTATCGCCGCCGACGCCAGCTTCGCGACGGGCGGGGCGCGGGTGGATGAGGCGAGCCGTCAGGCTGCTGCCAGCGGGACGGCGGGAATGGCAAATGCGCTGGTCGCCGCAAGTCTGGTGGCGGCAGCGGTCGTGACGCCCGACACCGGCAAGGCTGATGCCGCTACGGCTGGCGATACTGCAACGCCCGTAGCTGAAAACGGCCAGTCGTTTGCGGACGATGCCGCAAAGTCGGCGCCGCAGGGAGAAACGATCCAGCCGCTGGCGTTTGACACGCACGCGCCCGCGCCGACGATATCGCAGCATGCCGACCGCGCATCCGAACTTGAGGTCGATCGCGGCGGACATGAGGCGCGCCTGACGGATGACGGGACGGGCGACCATGCGTCGACGCCGCTGCTTGCCGACAATGACGTCGCCGTTGCCGACATTGCGGCACATTCCGCGCCGCTCTTTGTGGACATGGTGGCGATGCCCGCCATCCCGGCCGCGATGGCGCCGGTCGCGGAGGCAGCTGCCGCACCGCAGGGCGAGGCACTCGCCTCGGTGATCGCTGACGCGCTTGGCGGCGGCAGCGACGCCGGACCCGATATCGATGCGCTGCTTGCAGCCGCGACGGGACATGGTGGCGATGCAGCGGGGCTGCTCGCGGCAATGGGTGGCAATGACGCGACTGCGTTCGCGGGCGGCATGGCCGCGGGCCACGGCATCGACCTCGCGATGATGGCGCACGACGCGGTGCTCGCGGTGAATCATGCATGATCGGGGCGGGGGTAACACAGTGTACGGGGACGTTATGTGGGAGGGGAATATGAAGGCACAGCTTGGAGCAGCGATGATCGTTGCGGCGGCAGCACTCGTGCCGGGGCAGGCCGCGGCGCAGGTCAGCCCGCGCTCGCCGCTGCTGGATCTGGAGAAGTCCGAACTGCGGCCGCAGATCGAAAGCCGGTACCAGGCGGCGATCGAAGCGGCGCAGGCGACCAGGCGCGGGGAGGATTCGCGTTATGTCTGGGCGTCGGAAGCCAAAGTGCAGTGTGGTATCGCGCTCGGCTATCTGAAGAGCGGTACCCGGGACGAAGAGAGCATCAACGAGTGTGACGGCTTCTCGGCGCGCATGGCTCTGGCCTCGGCGCCCGCGCCCGTCGTGGCCGCAGCCGCGCCCGCTCCGTCCTGCGGCGTCGATCCCAATGTTTCGGTCTTCTTCGACTGGAATGCCGACACATTGCCGGCCGAGGCGCAGACAACCGTCCAGCAGATGGTCGCGAGCCGCGCGAGCTGCGGATGGACCCGCCTTTCGGTCACGGGGCACGCCGACCGTTCGGGGTCGGACGACTATAATGTCGGCATCTCGACGCGCCGTGCCAACAATGTGGCGTCGATGCTTCAGGCGGCCGGCATTGCCGCCGGCGACATGGTCGTGACGGGCAGGGGCGAATCCGAACTCAAGATCGAGACCGCGGACGGGGTCCGTGAGCCCATGAACCGTCGCGTCGAGATCAGCGCACAGTAATCCGGGGGGACAGTATGAAGAGCAACCACAGAATCAAATGGATCATCGGCGTCCCCGGCGCGCTCATGCTGAGCGTTGCAGGGCTCGCGCAGGCGCAGACCATCGATCTCAAGTCGGCGGTCGAGGCTGCGCTCGAATCGCACCCGGAGATCAACCAGGCCGCGATGAACAAGGAAGCGATCGAGTTCGAACGCAAGCAGGCGCAGGGCCTGTTCCTGCCGCGCATAACCACCGAGGCTTCGGCGGGCGTGCAGCGGCTTGAGAACAACACGCGGCGCACGCTCGGCATCGCCGACCAGACGCTTTATCCGCTCGAATCGAGCCTGGTCGCCGAGCAGGTGATCTATGACTCGGGCGTTCGCTCGTCCGAACTCAAGCGTCAGGCATCGCGCACCGACGGCGCTGCGTTGCGCGTCGAGGAGCGTTCGGAATTCGTCGCGCTGAACGTCGCGCGGCAATATCTCGACTATCTCCTCCAGCAGCGCATCCTTGCGGCGTCGGAAGACAATGTCACCTTTCACCAGGGCCTCGTGAACGACCTTCGCGAAGGCGTTGCCAAGGGCTCGATCAGCATCGCCGATCAGCAGCAGGCCGAGGAACGCTTCCAGTCGGCGCGCGTGCGTCGCACCGAGGCGCAGGAAGATCTTGTCAACGCCGCGATCGCGTTTCGCACGCTGACCGGCCTGTCGATTGATCAGGTGGCGATGCCGCCTTCGCTTCGCGCCAGCCTCCCCGCCACGCTTGCCGAGGCGATCGACGGCGCGCGCGACAAGAACCCGCGCGTCCGCGAAGCCGCTGCCGATATCGATGCCGCCCATGCGATGGTCGACAAGGCCAAGGCCGAAATGTACCCCGTGCTCTCGCTCGAGGGCCGCGGCCGCGTCGGCGAGGATATCGACGGGTTCCGCTCGCGGACCGAGGATCTTCAGGCGCGTGTCGTGCTGCGCTGGAATGCGTTCGACGGCAACATCAACCGCAACAAGGTGCAGGAGATGGTCCGTCGTGCGAGCGAGGCGCGTTTCCGCATGCACCAGCTCCAGCGCGAGGCCGAGGAAGATGTACGGGTCGCGTGGAATCGCTGGGAACAGCAGGGCACGCTGGTCACCGAACTCGAAGAACAGGGCCGCGTGAGCGACGCTCTCCTGATCTCGTATCGCGAGCAGTTCAATGTCGGCCGGCGTTCGCTGCTCGATGTGCTCGATTCGCAGAACACGCGCTACAACGTCCAGGTTCGCACCGAGACCGCGCGCTTCGCGCAGATTTTCTCCGAATATCAGGTGCTGGCGGCGACAAATGCGCTGTTGAGCGCGATGGGTGTGGCGCCGCCGAGCTCGGCCAAGACCTATGCGCGTGACCGGTTCAGCGTCGGCCCGACCGATCCGGCCGAGACGATGTACCGGCGCTATCCGAAATAAGTGAAGGACAGGCCGGGCCCGTGGGGTGCCCGGCGCTGTCGTGGGGAGTATCACAGTGACTTTGGTTGAGTGGCATCAGGATCCGGCGCGGTCGGCAGGTGACGACGATGTGCTGGCCTGTATCGGGCTGGTGGCGCGTCGCTACGACCGGCCCTCCTCACCGGTAACGGTGCGCGCCGGGCTGGCGCTCGACGAGGCGGGGCGGCTGCCCTTCCATCAGATCGAGCCCGCACTCGACCAGATCGGACTGCGCGGCGAAGCCGTGCGTCGGCCGCTGAAGCGCTGGAAGAAGCACGACGTTCCCGCGATCCTGAAGCTTTCGGGCGGGCGCGCGGCGGTGTTGCTCGACCTTGCCGACGACGATGCACAGCTCCAGCTGCCGGGGCGCGAAGAGCCGCTATGGGTCTCGCGCGCGTCGCTTGCCGAGCTGTACGAAGGTGCGGCCGTGACGATCGAGCCCGATCCGACGCAGGATCGCGAGGCCGAACGCCCCTGGGACAAGGCCAGGCGCACCCACTGGTTCTGGAGCGAAGTATGGAAGGTGCGCGGCGCCTTCCGCTATGTCGCGCTCGCCGCGCTCATCATCAATCTGCTCGGCTTCGCGCTGCCGCTGTTCACGATGAACGTCTATGACCGGATCATCCCCAACAAGTCTGCGGCAAGCCTCTGGGTGCTCGCAATTGGCGTGATGATCGCGTTTGCGATGGAGTTCACGCTGCGGCTGGCGCGCGCAAGGCTGATCGACGAGACCGGACGCGATCTCGACGCACGGCTTTCGCAGAAGCTTTTCGAAAAGGTGATGAACATTCCGCTCGCCGCCAAGGACGGCAGCACGGGCGCGTTTGCGCGACGGGTTTCCGAATATGAGATGGTGCGCGATTTCTTCGCCTCGACCACCGTCGTGCTCGCGGTCGATGTCGCCTTCCTCTTCGTCTTCGTGATCCTGATGGCGGTGCTCGCGGGCTGGCTCGCGCTGGTGCCGCTCGTCGCGATCGCGGTGATGGGCTTTGCCGGCGTCGCGTTGCAAAAGGCGATGGCGCGCGCCGCGCTAGAGGCGCAGGCCGATGCCAGCCTCCAGCAGTCGGTGCTGGTCGAATCGATCGGCGGGCTCGAGACGCTCAAGGCCGCGCGCGCCGAGGGGCGGATGCTCGGGCGCTGGCGTCGCTATGCCGAAACGAGCGCGACGACGCAGGAGCATCTGCGCAAGCTGACCGCCTCGGCAGTGAACCTTGCCTCGGTGTGCCAGCAGACGACGAGCATCGCGCTCGTCATCGGTGGCTTCTACCTGTTCAATGCGGGTACGATCTCGATGGGCGCGATCATCGCGATCGTGATGCTAGCCGGCCGCGCGATGGCGCCCATCGGCCAGCTTGCCTTCCTGATGACGCGCGCGCGTCAGGCGATGGTCACGATGGACGGGCTCCAGAAGATGATGGAGTTCGAGGACGAGCGCACCCAGGGCAGCCGCAGCATCGTCCCCGAGATACGCTCCGGCGCGATCAGGCTCGAACATGTCGAATTTCAGTATCCCGGCGCGGGCAAGGAATCGCTCGCCGACATCTCGCTGACGATCCGCCCCGGCGAGCGCATCGGCATCATCGGGCGCGTCGCCTCGGGCAAGTCGACGCTGGGTCGAGTGCTGTGCGGCCTCTATCGCCCGACCGCGGGCAGCTACCTGCTCGACGGGCTCGACAGCCGCCAGCACCATCCGCACGAGATGCGTTCGGCGCTGCGCTATGTCGGTCAGGATGCCGAGCTGTTCAGCGGCACGATCCGCGAGAACCTGATGCTCGGCGCGCGCACGCAGGACGATGACAGGCTGGTCGATGCATTGAAGCGCTCGGGCGCGGGCATCTTCCTCGCGCGCGACGCCGCGGGTTTCGACCTGCATGTCGGCGAGCGCGGCTCGAAGCTTTCGGGGGGGCAGCGCAGCTTCCTCGTGCTGGCGCGCGCGCTGGTCGAGCCGTGCAAGCTGCTCTTCCTCGACGAGCCGACGGGCGCGATGGATACGCAGACCGAGAAGCTCTTCATCGACCATCTCGCCAGGGCGATCACACCCGACCAGACGCTGATCGTCTCCACGCACCGTCACGCGATGCTCTCGATCGTCGATCGCATGATCGTGATCGATCAGGGGCGCATCATCGCCGACGGGCCGCGCGACGAGATCCTCGCGTCGCTCTCCAGCCGCGCTGGGAAGGAGGCCGCATGATGCCCGCGAACACCATGAAGCCCGGATTTCGCGCAACCACGCGCAGCGCCGCAATCGCGGGCGTGCTTGCGCTCATGGTCGCGGCCTTGGCCGCCCGGCTCGATTGGGCCCCGCTGCTGGCGCTGACGGGGTTCGCCGCCGAACCTGCGGCAGCGGCGGAGATCGCGCCGATATCGCGCGCCGAACAAAAGGCGTTGCTCGAAATGACCAGCGGCCCGCAGGCGGCGATCGTGGTCGAGGGGCAGGACGCGTTGCTGGCCAATGCCGCGCTGCCCTTTTCGAAGACGCCGGTCATTGCCGCGCGGCCCTTCTCGATCGTGGGCGCCGGCGTGTCGGACAAGGAGCGCGCGCTGCAGTGCATGACGCAGGCGGTCTATTACGAGGCCGGCTTCGAGCCGGTCGAGGGCAGGCGCGCGGTCGCACAGGTCGTGCTCAATCGGATGCGGCATCCGGCATTTCCCAAATCGGTGTGCGGCGTCGTCTATGAAGGCTCGAACCAGCGCGTCTGCCAGTTCAGCTTCACCTGCGACGGATCGCTGATGCGCGCGCCTGCGCCTGCGGCATGGGCCGAGGCGCGCAAGATCGCGGCCGAGGCGCTGGGCGGCGCGGTGCAGAGCGCGGTCGGGCTGGCGACGCACTATCACGCCGATTATGTCTCGCCCTATTGGGCACCGCGGCTGACCAAGCTCGCTCAGCTGGGCGCGCATATCTTCTATCGCTGGCCGGGCGGCTGGGGTACGCCGGGTGCATTCGGTGGCCGCTATGCGGGGCTGGAGGTGATACCCGCCTTCCGTGCCGAGGCGCTGGCCGATGCCGCGGCCGTCGATCCTGCGACCGCGCTGGGCATGCCAGCCGAGCGGCGCGCAGAGAACGACGTCGGCGGGCGTCTCGACACCTCCAAGGGCTGGGCGCTCAGCATTCCTTTGCCGGCCGAGAGCAAGGGCAGTTTCGCCTCGATCACATCGCAGCAGGCGAGCACCGCGCCGGCACCCGCCGCGCTTGCGGCGAATGACAAGGATATTGGGAGTTAACGTGTTCGGGCGTCTGGCAAACTGGTTTCGCGGTCTGAGTGGCTCGGGGCAGATCATCGTCACAAGCGCAGTCGGCATGGCGCTGTTCCTGCTCTGGGCGAGCCTTGCCCAGGTCGACGAGGTAACGCGCGGCCAGGGGCGCGTGATCCCGTCGAGCAAGGCGCAGATCGTGCAGGCGGCGGAACCGACGACGATCGATGCGATCCTTGTCCGTTCGGGCCAGCGGGTCCGCAAGGGACAGTTGCTGGTACGCCTTGACGACACGCAGTCCGCCTCGGAGCTTGGCCAGATTGCCGCGGAAACGCGCTCGCTTGAAGCGCGCGCCGCGCGTCTGGGACGTGAGGGGGGCGTCGGCGGCGGCACCGATTGCGCACCGGGCGCCAATGGTCAGCTGCCTGCCGAATGCGCGCAGGAAGCCGCGCTGCAGGAGGTGCGTCAGTCGGCACTCAGGAGCCGGCTTTCGGGCATGAGCGCAGCCGTCGAACAACGCCGCCGCGAATATGCCGAGGCGCAGGCGACGATCGCCAGCCTCAGGAGCAGCGTCCAGCTCGCTCAGGACCAGGTCAACATGCTCGCCCCGCTAGCGGCCAAGTCGATCGTGCCGCAGACCGAGCTGCTCTCGGCGCAGCGCGAATTGGTCGATCTGCGCGGACGGCTGGCTGCGGCGCAGCAATCGGCGTCACGTGCTGCCGCTGGTGTTAACGAGGCGCAGGCACAGGCGTCCGAGGCCAATTTCCAGTTCCGCCAGGAAGCGCTCAACGAACGCAGCCAGCTGTCCGCAAAGATCGCGATGAACACTGAATCGCTGCGTGGCGCCGAAGGGCGCGTCCAGCGTTCCGAGATCCGCTCGCCCGTCAACGGCGTCGTCAACGACGTCCAGGTAACGACGATCGGCGGCTTCGTGAATGCGGGGCAGAAGATCATGCAGGTCGTGCCGATGGGCGACAAGCTGCTGATCGAGGCGCGCGTGACACCCAAGGACATCGCCTTCATCAAGATGGGCGATCGCGCCAATGTGAAGGTCACCGCCTATGACTTCTCGATCTATGGCGGCCTGACGGGCAAGGTCGTTCAGGTCTCGGCCGACAGCATCTATGACGAGGCGGCGAAGGAAGCCTATTTCACGGTGATCGTCGAGACCGACAAGGCCTATCTCATGTCGGCGGGCAAGCAGTTGCCGATCACCCCGGGCATGATCTGCGACGTCGAGATCATCACGGGGCGCAAGAGCGTGCTTTCCTATCTTCTGAAGCCAGTGCTCAAGGCGCGCTCGGAGGCGCTGGGCGAACGCTGATCAGTGGCCGCCGGTCAGTCCGGCGGATGCGATCTGCACGGCTTCTGCAGCCGGTTCGACGCGATAGCCATGCGTCCAGCTGCGATCGGCGGCATAGCTCATCACCGGTCGATAATCCCGAACCTCGGCGGCATCGAGGATCTGGTCGGTCTGGTTATCGAGGATAACGAGCCGATCATCGAGCCGGACGGCGAGTACCGCATGATCCGCGCGGCGCACCAGGTCGCGCGCAATCACGAGATAGAGATCCGCGGCCGGAATGCCGAGGCTGCGCAGCAGCCCGAGCTTGGCGATGGCATAGTCCTCGCAGTCGCCGCGTCCGCTTGCCAGCGCCTCGGCGGGCCGCGCCCAGCGGTCGGTGACGCCGTGCAGGCGAATGTCGTCAACAAAGGTGATGTGCGCATTGACCCAGCTGTTGACCGCCCGGAGCTGTGCCGCGCGATCCTGCGTGCGTGCCGCATTGAGCATTGCCGACCAGGGTCCCGCGCCCAGATGCGCAGCGCGCACGCGGCGCCAGTTCGCATCGAGTGGCGTGTGCGAGACCGCCATCGCCACCGATCCGAAAACATCGGGTTCACCCGCGCGTGGCGAGGGCGAAAGGATTGCCCCCATCGCTCCCGCGGGACGTACTGCCATCGGCGTAACGGCCTCGGCGCATGACTCCCACGGCGTCGCGGCGGCAACGGGACTGGTTTGGGGCGCTTCGAGCCCGGTCTGCTGTGCCATCATCTGCTGAAGGCGGCTGGGCACGCGACCCAGGATCGCGTCATATGCGCCCGGCCGGAACTGCCCGGCTGCGGGCACCGGCGTGGCGACGAGATCAGCCGCGCAATCCGCACTCGCCGCATGCACCGTGCCCGTCTGCGCAACCCACGCGATCAGGGCATATCCGGCCATGCCGAATATGCTTCGAATCTGCACGATGGGCCGGGCGGACTTTCGCATGACCGAAAGGCTGCCTGCGAAAAGCCAATATCAGATTGTCAAAATTGGTTAATCCAGCGCAAGCGACCCGCCGGCGCAGGGCAGGCGGGAGGTTAAGGCGCTTTGTCAGCAGGCCGGCAGTTCGGTCGAGCCCTCGGCCTTTTCATAGGTCTGGCCGTGCCTTTGATAGGTCACGCGTGCCGTACTCGACCCATTATAGGCGACGACAAAGCTCTGGTCTTTGGTGCCAGGAATAATTTTGCCGCGGATATTCTGTGCGCGTCCGCCCGCCACCGCGCCCGCGTCGCTATAGTCGAGCTGGACCCCTTCCGCGACGGTCACGGGCGCATCCGGCCGGAGCTCGACGAGTTCGGCCGCGTTGCACGTATAGCCCTGGAAGGTGCCGCCGCCCTGGGTTTCGAGCACGGGATTGGAGGCGAGATCGGTGCGCAGCGTCCATTCGGGCGGCTGCCCGAATGAGGTGCCCGTCGCGGTCTGCGGCCACGCGCCGACGAGTTGAAGCGTATCGCCCCTGGGCTCCAGATAGTGCACCGCGAGCGTACCCGCGCAGCCATGGCAATCCTCGCCCTGCCCTCCCGAAATCAGCACTGCGCGACCACCCACCCATGAGATGCCCTCAGGCCTGAAGGCGTAGCGCGTGTCGCCCAGCGTCAATGTCGTCGCGCCGTCCTTGAAGGCCGTCCGGAAGGCCAGCTGGAGCAGCTCCTTTTCGGGCATTGTCCGGAAATGCGCTGCGGGGTCGGCCTCGGCGCTCGTGGTGAAACCATTTTCGGGCTGCCGGGGCGATTGGTCACAGGCTGCAAGCAGCGTCGCGCCTGCCAACGCCAGCGCCCAGCCCGTCGTCTTGAGTCCCACCCGCTTTCCTTTCAACGCCTTTTGCCCTGTCCGTCTCGATAGACGCCATACGCTATCCGGGCGCAAGCGCGTTTGCGGAACCACCCTGTCGGCAGGCGGTTCAGCGTGTGCGATGGGCCGAGCTGCTATCGTTGCGGTTCGCCGGCGCGCTCATCGGGGCCGGTCGGCACCGCCGGTGGCGGAATGACCGCGGGACGATCGCCGGGACGCGGTTGCTGCGGCGCGTTGTCGGGCGCGGGCTGCGCGGAAATGTTGATCTGCTCGGGGCCGATCTCGACCCCGATCTCGAGCCCGCCGACTTCGGCGTTGATCGTCGCGGCGGCTTCATTCCCGATCGTCTCGATGTCGGGCTCGGGCGCGGTCGCGCGCACCGCGGGTATATCGTTCACTGCCTGCGCCATGAAGTCGCGCCAGATGCGCGCGGGCAGGCCACCGCCGCCGACGCCGGGCAGCGGGCTGTTGTCGTCATTTCCGATCCAGACGCCCGTGATGAGATCGCCCGCAAAGCCGATAAAGATCGCGTCGCGATTGTCCTGCGTCGTCCCGGTCTTGCCGAAAGTGGCCTTGCGCAGCGCTGCCGAGCGGCCCGTGCCGTCATTGGCTGCGGCAGACAGCAGCTCGAGCAGCATGTCGTGCGTGTCGCCGCCAAAGCTGCGCTTGCGCTCCCACATGCGATCGAACCAGCTGCGCTCGCCCTCGGGAAGACCCCGCGCGTGAACGGGATAGCTGTCAGCGGCGACCGCGGCATAGGCGCTGGTCAGTTCGAGAAGCGTCACGCCCGAGGTGCCGAGCGCAAGGCTGGGCTGGTCGCCGAGCGGGCTGGTGATGCCGAGATCGCGTGCAGCGCGGATGACATTCTGGCGCCCTACCGCCTCGGCCAGCCGCACCGCGGCGACATTGCTCGACTGCGCAAAGGCCTGGCGCAGTGTGATCTTGCCGCGATAGCGGCCATTATTGTTGGCGGGCGACCAGTCCCCGATCGTGAGTGGTGAATCGTCGACCAGCGTGTCGGGGGTCATCCCCGCGCGCAAGGCGGCCAGATAGACGAACAGCTTGAAGGTCGATCCGGGTTGGCGCCTTGCCTGTGTCGCGCGATTGAACGGGCTGTCGACATAGCGCTTGCCGCCGACCATGGCGACGACCTCGCCATCGGGGCGCATCGCGACGAGCGCGACCTGCGCCTTGCCCAGCCCAGCGCGGCGTACGACGCGTTCGGCGACGCGCTGGAGGTCGCTGTCGAGCGTGGTCTCCACGCGCCGCTCGGCATAGACCGCCCCCGATCGGTCGCGCGCTTCGGGCAGCACCCAGTCCGCGAAATAGGTACCGCTTGGCATGTCGCGCAGCGGGCGGATATCGACGCGTGCGGGGCTAAGCCCGCTGGCGGTCTTCGGGTCGATATAGCCCGCATCGACCATCGCCGCGATCACGATCTTCGAGCGATCACGCGCGCCTTGCAGGTTGACCGCGGGCGACAGGCGCGACGGCGCCTTGAGCAGCCCCGCGAGCATCGCCGCCTGCGGCACCGTCATGCGCTCGGGCTGGCGGTTGAAATAATGGAGCGAGGCGGCGCGCAGCCCGTAGACATTGTCGCCGAAATAGACGTTGGAAAGATAGCGCGCGAGGATCTCGTCCTTTGACAGCCAGGCTTCGAGCCAGAAGGCGATCAGCACCTCGCGCAATTTGCGCGCGGCGGTGCGGTCCGCCTTGAGGAAGGCGACCTTGGCGAGCTGCTGCGTGATCGTGCTGCCACCCTCGCGGACCCCGCCCGCCATCATGTTGCGCATCGCGGCGCGCGCTATGCCCAGCGGGTCTATGCCGGGATGGCTGTAAAAGCGCCGGTCCTCGATCGCCATGAAGGCCTGCGGCACATGTTCGGGCAGTTCCGCAATGACGACAGGCTTGTCGATGATCGCGCCGCGCCGCGCGATCGGCCTGCCTTCCGACGACAACAACGTGATGCTGGGTGGCGCGATCGGCTTTAGCGAGCGCGAGAGCGGTGCGGTCACCGCCAGCCACGCGACCAGCGCGATGAACAGCGCGAGCATGACGAGCGCAATTCGCTTCCAGCGACGGAAGGTGCGCTGGCCGGGCGACAGTTCGGCTGGAACGGGCGGCGTCGAGGTGTCTGCGGCCACGCCCGGTAGATCGCGCGGATCGGCTGCGTCTGCGCCATCCGGGCCGCGAAAAATCTCGTTCATGAACTACCGTCGCCCAGATCAGCACCGCGCCTTGCGCGAGAATAGCGGGATCGCATCGCCAGCAACAGCCCTTGTCCAGCTTGTAAGCAAGTCAGGGCAAATCCCCAACTGTATTGCTTGTATAATACAGTTGGGGGCGGCGATCAACGCGGGTTACGCGGCTTCTACGCGAGCGCCTCGGTCGTCGCGTCGTCCCCGTGCAGGTTCATCAGCGAGTCCATCAATCCGTCATCAGCGCTCGAGCAGACGGCAAGGACGAGCGCTTCGTCGCAGTCCTTGCCCGCCACATAGGCGTGGCCCATGCTCGAATCGAGATAGACCGACTTGCCCTCGCCCAGCGTGATCGGATCGTAGAATTCGGTGTGGACGACGATCTCGCCCTTCACGACATAAAGGAACTCCTCGCCCGGATGGCGGACGAACTCGCCGAACTCGTCGGCAGACTTGGCGCGGATCCGCGTGAAGATCGGGATCATGCGCTTCCGGCGCAATTCGTTGCAGAGATAGTAATAATCGTAATTGGGCGTGGTGACGCGCACCGCGCGATCGAGGCTGCCGATGCTGCGCCGCGCGGTGACCGGCGCCTCCGATCCGGCTGCAGCATCGTCTTCCGCGAACAACTCGGACACGCGGATATTGAGCCGCTGGCTCAGCTGCAGCAGCTTGTCATAGGTCAGCGTGAGGCGATCATGCTCGACCTTGGACAGTGTCGAGACGGGGATACCGCTGCGATCGCTCATTTCCTTGAGCGTCCAGCCATTGCGGGCCCGCAGGCCGCGAACGAGCTTACCGAGCGTCGGCTGCTCTGCCTTCATGCACATGCCCCCCTGTTGGCAATGAAAGTGACGCGCAGTGCGATTGACAATTTTCTAAACAGGATCATTATATCTCAATCAGGATAAATTCTGCGCTTAACGTCGATGATATCTGCGCAACCGCCCGAGTGCAACAAAGCGACGCGGCTCGGGCGTCAGGTGCAGATTCCAGAATGAGGATGTGAAGATGATACGCGAATCCGCGCTTACCCTTGCTGTCACGGTTGAAGCGCTGCCGCTTGCCAAACCTTTCCGGATTGCGGGCCATGTCTTCACCCAGTCCGATGTTGTCGTCGTGACGTTGTCCGACGGCACGAGCACGGGGCGTGGCGAAGCCTCGGGGGTCTATTATCTTCACGAGAATGCGCCCGCGATGGTCGCCGCGATCGAGCGCGTCCGGCCCGCGATCGAAGCGGGTGTGACGCGTACTGCGCTGCGTGATCTTCTTCCGCACGGCGGCGCGCGCAATGCGCTCGACTGCGCCTTGTGGGAGCTGGAGGCGCGGCGCAGCGGCAAGCCTGTCTGGGAACTTGCCGGGCTTGAGCCGCCACGCCCCTTGCTCACGACCTTTACGCTCGGAGCCGACGATCCGGAGATCATGGCGGAGGGCGCGCGGGGCTTCGCAAGGGCGCAGGCGCTCAAGCTCAAGCTGACCGGCGATCTCGATCTGGATATCGCGCGGGTCCATGCGGTGCGCGCTGCGCGGCCGGAATGCTGGATCGGCGTCGACGCCAATCAGGGCTTCTCCATCGAAGAACTCAACCCGCTCGTCGAAGCGCTTGTTGCCGCCGATGTCAGGCTGCTCGAACAACCGCTTCCGCGCGGCCGCGAATCCGATCTCGACGGCTTTTCGTGCCCGATCCCCGTCGCCGCCGACGAAAGCGCGCTGTCGCTTGCCGATATTCCCGGACTGGTCGGGCGGTTCGACGTCGTCAACATCAAGCTCGACAAATGCGGCGGTCTTACCGAGGGGCTCGAAATGGCGCACGCCGCGCGGCAACTGGGGTTGCAGGTAATGGTCGGCAACATGGTCGGCTCGAGCCTGGCCATGGCGCCCGCCTTCATCCTGGGGCAGCTCTGCGACATCGTCGATCTCGACGGACCCATCTTCCTCGCCGAGGATCGCGTGCCCGCCATCGATTACAGCAATGGCCTCGCCTGGTGCGACGAGGCGATCTGGGGGCGTGCGGCGCTCTATGCGATGCCCGCATAAAATGCCGCGCGGCAGTCGGAACAGCCTGTCGAAGGGGGCAAATCAGGCTTATTCGGCTTGACGTTTTCTGATTAGGACAATATCGTCCCAATTGAGACATTCACCGGTCCCAGCGGACCCTTCAGCAGAGTATCGCCATGAACGCGCATTTCGATCCCACCTATGGATCGGCCCTCCGGTTGCCGCAGCCCTATCTCCTTTTCCTTGCCGACACCGTCGATGCGGGCTTCGCCAAGACCGCCTTCGGACTCCGCGACTGGGCAGGTGACAAGTGCGTCGGCGAGTTCGCGATTGGCGCGACCGTCAGCACCGGTCTTCCCGTGATGACCCCTGCCGAGGCGCGAGCGGCGGGTGCGCGTGCGCTCGTTATCGGCGTTGCCAACAGCGGCGGCGTGATCGGCGACAGCTGGATCGCTTCGCTGGTCGAAGCGCTCGAGGCGGGGCTCGACATCGTCAGCGGCATGCATGCGCGCCTCTCCGAAATCCCCGAACTGGTCGAGGCCGCGGCGCGGCTGGGTCGTCGCCTGATCGACGTTCGCGTGCCGCCATCGGGGTTGCGCGTGGGCACCGGCGCCAAGCGTTCGGGCAAGCGGCTGCTGACTGTCGGCACCGACTGTGCGCTGGGCAAGAAGTACACGGCGCTCGCGTTGGCGAATGCCTTTGCCGCGCGCGGCGTCGATGTCGATTTTCGCGCAACCGGGCAGACCGGGATCATGATCGCGGGTGGCGGCATGCCGATGGACGCGGTGGTCTCCGATTTCGAGGCCGGCGCCGCCGAAATGCTCAGCCCCGACGCCGATCCCGGCCACTGGGACGTGATCGAAGGACAGGGATCGCTCTTCCATCCCGCCTATGCCGCGGTGTCGCTGGGGCTGCTCCACGGCAGCCAGCCCGATGTGATCGTGGTCTGTCACGAGCCCGGCCGGCAGGTGATGCTCGGCACGACGTTCGCGGCGCCGAGCGTAGAGGATACGATCGCGCTCAACCTCGAACTGGGACGGCGCACCAATCCCGCGATCCGTTGCGGCGGCGTGGCGCTCAACACCTCGCAACTCGATGCCGACGAAGCGGCGCGGGTGATCGCGGCCGAAAGCGAGCGGCTCGGTCTGCACGTCGCCGACCCGATCCGCGGCGGCGCAGCATTTGACGCGCTGGTGGAGGCATGTCTGAAATAGCCCGAGCGCAATTGCGCCGATAAACGAGAAGGGGAGATCCGATGTTGTCCGTCCCACATGCCTTGCGTCGCGCGCTGCTGCTCGGTTGTACCGCAGCCTTTCTGGTCTCCAACGCTCCCGCCCCTGAATATGACATCGTCATTCGCGGCGGGCGCGTGCTCGACGGCGCGGGCAATCCGTGGGTCAGCGCCGATGTCGGCATCAAGGACGGACGCGTTGCGCGGGTCGGCGCGATCGCTGAGCGCGGCAAGCGCGAGATCGACGCGCGCAACCGCTATGTCGCGCCGGGCTTCATCGACATGATGGACCAGTCGGGGCGCGTGCTGCTCAAGAATGGCGCGGCAGAGAACAAGCTGCTTATGGGCGTGACCACGGTCATCGCCGGCGAAGGCGGGCCGCCGGCCGAGGCGGCGGAGATCCCGGCGCATTTCAAAACGCTCGAACAGCAGGGCATCTCGGTCAACTACGGCACCTATTATTCGGCGACGCAGGCGCGCGTGAAGGTGATGGGCGACGGCGCCGGATCGCCGACCGCGGCGCAGCTCGAGGCGATGGGGCGCGAGGTGAAGATCGCGATGGAGAATGGCGCGTTCGGTATCACCAGCGCGCTGATCTATCCGCCGAGCAGCTTCCAGACCACCTCCGACCTCGTCACGCTCGCGAAGGTCGCGGCGCAATGCGACGGCTTTTACGCGACCCACATGCGCGACGAGAGCGAAGGGCTGGTGCAGGCGATCGAGGAAGCGATCGAGATCGGCGAAAAGGGCGGGGTCAAGGTCGAGATCTTCCACCTCAAGGCCGCCTATGCGCCCGGCTGGGGCAAGCTGATGCCGCAGGCGGCGGCGACGATCAACGCGGCGCGTGCGCGCGGGGTCGACGTCGCAGCCGATCTTTATCCCTATACGGCCGGTGGCACCGGGCTCGAAATCATCGCACCGAGCTGGGTGTGGGCCGACGGCCTCGAGAAGGGGATCGCGCGGCTTCGCGATCCCAAGGTTCGCGAGCGGATGAAGAAGGAGGTCGCCGCGGGTTCGATGCCCGGCTGGTCAAACCTTGTTCACGCATCGGGCGGTTTCGGCAATGTGCGGCTCGCCAACGGCTTCAGCGAAAAATACAAGCCTTATCACGGAAAGAGCCTCGCCGAGATCGGGAAGGCGCTGAACCGCGACCCGGCCGATGTCGCATGGGACATCCTGCTCGAAGGGCTGCCGAACCGGTCGGTGGCGCTCTATTTCATGATGAGCGAGCAGGACATCGAGACCGCGATCAAGCAGCCGTGGGTCAGCATCGGCAGCGACGCCGCAGCGTCCGAAAAGGCGGGCGAGGTCGACGCGCTCGGCCTGCCGCACCCACGCGCCTATGGCACCTTCCCG
>NZ_JAKVIO010000056.1 GCF_022601895.1 Sphingomonas sp. LaA6.9 | reverse complement strand
CCAGCCCGCGCATGCCGGCAATATCATCATCGGCTTTGGCCGGATCGAGGGGCGCACCGTCGGCATCGTCGCCAACCAGCCGATGGTGCTCGCGGGCTGCCTCGACATCAACTCGTCGAAGAAGGCGGGGCGTTTCGTGCGCTTCTGCGACGCCTTCGACATCCCGATCATCACATTCGTCGATGTACCGGGCTTCCTGCCGGGCACGCAGCAGGAGCTGAACGGCATCATCAAGCATGGCGCCAAGCTGCTCTTCGCCTATGCCGAAGCGACCGTGCCCAAGATCACGGTGATCACGCGCAAGGCCTATGGCGGCGCCTATGACGTCATGGCGTCCAAGCATCTGCGCGGCGACCTGAACTATGCCTGGCCGACCGCCGAGATCGCGGTGATGGGCGCCAAGGGCGCGGTGGAGATCATCTTCCGCGGAAAGACCCCCGAGGAGATCGCCGCGCGCACCGCAGAATATGAAGCGCGCTTCGCCAACCCGTTCGTCGCGGCCTCCAAGGGCTTCATCGACGAGGTGATCGCACCGCATTCGACGCGCAAGCGCATCGCGCTGGGCTTGCGGAAGCTGCGCAACAAGCAGCTCGAGAACCCGTGGAAGAAGCATGACAATATTCCGCTTTAGCGCTGCTTGGATCGGGCTGCTGGTCGCCGGTTGCGGGTCGGCGGTGGGAGGCCGTCCGGATGCCAATACGCCCTTGGGGAGGATCACGCGCATTGGGGACTTCAGGAGTGCGTCGATCGCCTTGAAGGGCTTCACTGAAGCTCGCTTAAGCAACCCGGTCGCTCTGAAGGCCGAGTTCCTGCAAGCCGGATTTGTTGCGTCAAAATTCGCTGATGAGAAAGGCGTTGAGTGTCAGTCCTACACTTGGACCAGCGATGACATTTTCCCAGTCGTGATGCTGGCGAACATATGCGGGCAAGACGTGTCCACAAACGCTGGCCAACTGGCGCCATAGGAGAAGGTATGAACTTCGGCCGTCTGAACCATGTCGGGGTTGCAACCCCCTCGATCGAGAAGTCGATCGCGCTCTATCGCGACCTGATGGGCGCGACGAAGATCCATGAACCCTTCGACCTGCCGCCCCAAGGGGTGCGCGTGTGCTTTGTCGATACGCCCAACAGCCAGATCGAACTGATCGAGCCGCTGGGCGAGAATTCGCCCATCCTGAAGTTCCTCGAAAAGAACCCGCTCGGCGGGCAGCATCATGTCTGCTTCGAGGTGCCCGATATCCATGCGGCCAAGGCCGAGATGGAGGCCAAGGGCGCAAAGGTGCTCGGTGAGCCGCGCATCGGGGCGCATGGCACGCCTGTGATCTTCGTCCACCCGAAGGATATGGGCGGCGTGCTGGTCGAACTGATGGAGACGCCCAAGGACAGCGGGCATTGATCAACTCCGCTCATCCTGAGGAGCCGTTGAGCGAAGTCGAAACGGCGTCTCGAAGGACGCTTCGGCACTGGTCCTTCGAGACGGGCCTTCGCCAAGCTCAGTCCCTCCTCAGGACGAGCGGGATAGGGGAGATGGTATGACCTACGAAACGATTCGCCTCGACATCGCGGACAACATCGCGACGATCACGCTCAACCGGCCCGAGCGGCTCAATGCCGCGCCGCCGCAGATGTTCGACGAGATCCGCGACGTGCTTGATGGTGCTCAGGCCAATGGCATCCGCGCGCTGCTGATCACGGGCGAGGGCCGCGCCTTCTGCTCGGGTGCAGACCTTCAGGGTCGCGACGGCGAACAGTCGATCACGGGCGGCGCGCGCGCCAAGGCGGCGCTGACCGCGAGCTTCAACCCGACAATGGTCGCGCTGTCGCAGGCACCGATCCCGATCGTGACCGCCGTCAACGGTCCTGCCGCGGGTATCGGCTGCTCGCTCGCGCTGGCGGGTGACTTCGTGCTCGCGGGCAAGTCGGCCTATTTCCTCCAGGCCTTCGTCAATATCGGGCTGGTGCCCGATGGCGGCGCGACCTGGATGCTGCCGCGTCTGGTGGGCAAGGCGCGCGCGATGGAGATGATGATGCTCGGCGAGCGCATCCCCGCTGAAAAAGCCGAAAGCTGGGGGCTGATTTACAAGGCGATCGACGATGCGGTGCTGCTCGAAGAGGCGCGGCTGCTGGCCAGGCGACTGGCGGCGGGACCGACCCTCGCGCTCGGGCTGATGCGCAAGGGTATCGCCGACGCGCTTGAACAGGATTACGCCGCGGCGATGACCGCGGAAGCCGATCGCCAGAACAAGGCGGGCGACAGCGAGGATGCGGCCGAAGGGACCGCGGCCTTCCTCCAGAAGCGCAAGGCGGAGTTCAAGGGGAAGTGACTATCGTTCACCTGAGTACCCCGGCGAAGGCCGGGGTCCAGAGTCCGGCGCACAACTGGACCCCGGCCTTCGCCGGGGTACGTGGAAAGCATTATGACTGACAAGACCATCGCTGACTGGCAGGCGCTCGCGACCAAGGAGGTCAAAGGCAAGGATCTGAACTGGCAGACGCCCGAGGGCATCACGGTAAAGCCGCTCTATACCGCCGAGGACGTAAAGGACGTCGAGACGGGCCTGCCCGGCTTCGGACCCTTCACGCGCGGCGTGCGCGCGTCGATGTATGCGGGGCGCCCATGGACGATCCGGCAATATGCGGGCTTCTCGACCGCCGAGGAATCGAACGCCTTCTACCGCCGCAATCTCGCCGCGGGGCAGAAGGGGCTTTCGGTCGCCTTCGACCTTGCCACGCACCGCGGCTATGACAGCGACCATCCGCGCGTGACGGGCGATGTCGGGAAAGCAGGCGTCGCGATCGACAGCGTCGAGGACATGAAGATTCTGTTCGACGGCATTCCGCTTGGCGAAATGTCGGTGTCGATGACGATGAATGGTGCTGTGATCCCGATCCTCGCCTTCTTCATCGTCGCGGGCGAGGAGCAGGGCGTCCCTCAGGAGAAGCTGGACGGCACGATCCAGAACGACATCCTCAAGGAGTTCATGGTCCGCAACACCTATATCTACCCGCCCGAGCCGAGCATGCGGATCATCTCGGACATCATCGGCTACACTTCGGCTCACATGCCGAAGTTCAACAGCATCTCGATCTCGGGCTATCACATGCAGGAGGCGGGGGCGACGCAGCTCCAGGAGCTCGCCTTCACCATCGCCGACGGCAAGGAATATGCGCGAGCAGCCATGGCCTCGGGGCTCGATCTCGACAAGTTCGCGGGCCGCCTCAGCTTCTTCTTCGCGATCGGCATGAACTTCTTCATGGAGGTCGCGAAGCTGCGCGCCGCGCGCAAGCTGTGGCACCGCGTGATGACCGAACTCGGCGCAAAGGACGAGCGCTCCAAGATGCTGCGTACGCACTGCCAGACTTCGGGCGTGTCGCTGACCGAACAGGATCCGTACAACAACGTCATGCGCACGACGATCGAGGCGATGGCGGCGATGCTGGGGGGCACCCAGTCGCTCCACACCAACGCGCTCGACGAGGCGATCGCGCTTCCCACCGACTTCTCCGCCCGCATCGCGCGCAACACGCAGATCGTGATCCAGGAAGAGACGGGCATGTGCAATGTCGTCGATCCCTTGGGCGGCAGCTATTATGTCGAGGCGCTGACGCAGGAGCTCTACGAAAAGGCGTGGGAGATCATCGAGCGTGTCGAGGCCGAAGGCGGGATGGCGAAAGCCGTGGCGAAGGGCTGGCCCAAGGCTATGATCGAGGAAGCCGCCGCCGCGCGGCAGGCGCGCGTCGACCGTGCCGAAGACGTGATCGTCGGGGTCAACAAATACCGGCTCAAGGAAGAAGAGCCGATCGACATTCTCGACGTCGATAACGTCGCGGTGCGCGAGGCGCAGATCGCGCGCATCAACACGATGAAGGCCGCTCGCGATGAAGCGAAGTGCCAGGCTGCGCTCGATGCGCTGCGTGAAGGGGCTGCGGCGGGCGAGAACCTGCTCGGCCTCGCGGTCGAATGCGCGCGCCAGCGCGCGACGCTGGGCGAGATCTCTGCGGCGATGGAGGATGTCTTCGGTCGCTACGGCACCGTGCCGACCCCGGTGAAGGGCGTCTATGGCGGCGCCTATTCGGATGACGATCGCTGGGCGCGCGTCGTGAACGGCGTCGAGGCGGTCACGCGCCGCAAGGGCCGCAAGCCGCGGATGCTCGTCGCCAAGATGGGGCAGGACGGCCATGACCGCGGCGCAAACGTGATCGCATCGGCCTATTCGGACATGGGCTTCGAGGTGGTGAGCGGCCCGCTGTTCCAGACGCCGCAGGAAACGCTGGCGCTGGCGCTCGACAAGGATGTCGACGTGGTTGGAGCGTCGAGCCTTGCCGCGGGCCACAAGACGCTGATCCCCGAGCTCATCAGGCTGCTCAGGGATGCGGGGCGCAGCGACATCAAGGTTGTCGCGGGCGGCGTCATTCCCGCGCAGGATTACGAATTTCTGCGTGCGGCCGGCGTCGCGGGGATTTATGGTCCCGGCTCCAACGTGGTCGACAGCGCAGCCGACGTGCTGCGCCTGCTCGGCCACAACATGCCCCCGGAGGGGCTGGAGGAGGCCGCCGAATGAATATTCATGCCATTGGTCTTGCCGCACTCGCTTCGCTGACCGCGACGGCTTCGGCCGCGACCGCCAACGAAGCGTCGCCCTATCAGGCGATCACGCTCGGCAAGCTCGAACCCATGCAGGCAATCGACAAGTTCGCCGCGGTCTGTATGCCCGGCTTTCCTGATGCCAGCGGCTTTCGAACGGCGCTGAAAAACTCGCCCGATCCCTATGTTCGCGTGGCGACCGCGGATCCGAAGAAGCGGCAATTGTGGCGCACCGACAGCGTGTTCGTGAACTATTCGTTCGCGACGCCGGGCAAGGCCGAGCCCGCCGTGCCGCAGTGCAATTTCGATGCCGTGGCCCCGCAGGCGGTCGACCGCGAATATGTCGCGCAACTGATCGAAAGGCTGATCGAGCGCGACACAAAGGCGAGAACGCGGCCCGCGCGCAAGAGCGAGGACGGCTATTACAGCTGGAGCTGGACTGTGAAGAAGCAACCCGTGCGGCTGCTCTACATTTACGGCCCGCCACTCAAGCCGCATCAGATATCCCTGTCGCTCCAAGTCTGGAATGGAACCGAATGACCGTGCGTACCGACTGGACCCGCGAGGAAATCGCGGGTCTCTTTGACCTGCCCTTCAACGACCTGCTGTTCGAGGCGCAGTCGGTCCATCGTGCCAATTTTCCGCGCAACGAGGTTCAGCTCTCGACGCTGCTATCGATCAAGACGGGCGGTTGCCCCGAGGATTGCGGCTATTGCAGCCAGTCGACCGAGGCCGACAGCGGCCTGAAGGCGACCAAGCTGATGGATGTGCAGGCGGTACTCCAGGCCGCGGCACAGGCCAAGGATCACGGCTCGGGCCGCTTCTGCATGGGCGCCGCCTGGCGCAATCCCAAGGACCGCGACATGCCCGCGCTCATCGAGATGGTGAAGGGCGTGCGCCAGATGGGCATGGAAACCTGCATGACGCTCGGCATGCTGAGCGAGGGACAGGCGAAGCAACTCGCCGATGCGGGCCTCGATTACTACAACCACAATATCGACACTTCTCCTGAGAACTACGCCAACGTCATCACGACGCGGACCTTCGAGGACCGGATCGAGACGCTGGAGAATGTGCGTTCGGCCGGCATCAATGTGTGCTGCGGCGGGATCGTCGGGATGGGTGAGACGCGCAGCGACCGCATCGGCTTCATCCATGCGCTCGCCACCATGCCGCACCCCGAAAGCGTGCCGATCAACGCGCTGGTGCCGGTGAAGGGCACGGTACTGGGCGACATGTTGGCCGATACGCCGATGGCGAAGATCGACGAGATCGAGTTCGTTCGCACGGTCGCGGTCGCGCGCATCACCATGCCGCATTCGATGGTGCGCCTCTCGGCGGGTCGCGAGAGCATGAGCGAGGCGTGCCAGGCTTTGTGCTTCATGGCGGGCGCGAACAGCATCTTCACCGGCGACAAGCTGCTGACCGCTGCGAACGCGGGCGACGACAAGGACGCCGCGCTGCTTTCGAAGCTGGGCATTAGCGCGATGCAGGCACAGCCGCACGGGCATCTGGAAGCGGCGGAGTAATGATTGCCGTCGCGTTCTTGCTGATGGCGGCGGCGCAGGGACCCAATTGCGCCAGTCCCGTCACCCAGGCCGATATGAACCAGTGCGCGGATCGCGATTATCAGGCCGCGGATGCGGCGCTGAACCGGCAGTGGAAGGTCACGTCCGAGGCTATGAAGACGGCTGACCGTGAGGCGGGCGCACAGGATGGCCGGCCGGGCTATGCGGCGTCGCTTCTCGAAGCACAGCGCGCATGGCTCAAATATCGCGACACGCATTGCGTAAGCGAAGGATATCAGGCGCGGGGCGGCAGCATGGAGCCGATGCTGGTCAGCGCCTGCCGCGCGGAACTGACCAAGCAACGAACCGAACAATTGCGGAAACTGGCGGAAAGCAACTGAAAATGATCAAAAAAATCCTGATCGCCAATCGCGGCGAAATCGCGTGCCGCGTCATCCGCACGGCGCGGAAGATGGGCATCAAGACCGTCGCGGTCTATTCCGACGCCGACGCGCGCGCGCCGCATGTCGAGTTGGCCGACGAGGCCGTGCATATCGGTCCGCCGCCCGCCGCCCGGTCCTATCTGATCGCCGACAAGATCATCGAGGCGTGCAAGGCGACGGGCGCCGACGCGGTCCACCCGGGCTACGGCTTCCTTTCGGAGCGCGAGAGCTTTCGGAAGGCGCTGGATGCCGAAGGCATCATCTTCGTCGGGCCGCCTGCCAATGCGATCGCGGCAATGGGCGACAAGATCGAGTCCAAGAAGCTCGCCATGGAAGCGGGCGTCAACGTCGTCCCCGGCTTTGTCGGCGTGATCGACGACACCGAACATGCGGTGAAGATCTCCAACGAGATCGGCTATCCGGTGATGATGAAGGCGTCGGCCGGCGGCGGCGGCAAGGGGATGCGCCTCGCTTACTCGGAGCAGGATGTCCGCGAGGGCTTCGAGGCGACCAAGCGCGAGGGTCTGGCAAGCTTCGGCGATGACCGCGTCTTCATCGAGAAGTTCATCGAGAGCCCGCGCCATATCGAGATCCAGATCCTCGGCGACCAGCACGGCAATATCGTGTACCTCAACGAGCGCGAATGCTCGATCCAGCGCCGCCACCAGAAGGTCGTCGAGGAAGCGCCCTCCCCCTTCGTTTCGCCCGAAATGCGTAAGAAGATGGGTGAGCAGTGCGTCGCGCTCGCGCGCGCGGTCGGCTATTTCAGCGCGGGGACGGTCGAACTGATCGTGTCGGGCGCCGACAAGACCGGCGACGGCTTCTACTTCCTTGAGATGAACACGCGACTTCAGGTCGAGCATCCCGTCACCGAGGAGATCACCGGCCTCGATCTCGTCGAGCAGATGATCCGCGTCGCCAATGGCGAGAAGCTGGCCTTCACGCAGGATGACGTGAAGATCAACGGCTGGTCCATCGAGAACCGCGTCTATGCCGAGGACCCGTATCGCGGCTTCCTGCCCTCGACCGGGCGCCTCGTGCGCTACAATCCTCCCGAGACGGGCGATGGCGTGCGTGTCGACGATGGCGTGATCGAGGGGGGCGAGGTGTCGATGTTCTACGACCCGATGATCGCCAAGCTCATCACCTGGGCGCCGACGCGGCTCGAGGCGATCGACAAACAGATCGCGGCGCTCGACCGTTTCGAGATCGAAGGGCCGGGGCACAATATCGATTTCGTCTCTGCGCTGATGCAACATGAACGCTTCCGCTCGGGCGACATCACCACGGGCTTCATCGCCGAGGAATATCCCGACGGATTCACGGGTGCACCCGCGAGCAGCCGAGCTGCAGCGCAATCTCGCGGCAATCGCCGCCTTCGTCGCGACCGCGCATGCCGATCGCGCGCGGCGGATTTCGGGCCAGTTGGGCGACCGGCTCCAGCCGCCCTCGCTGTGGCAGGCCAAGATCGGCGATGCGCTGATGGATGTCGCGATCGACTATGACGAGGTGCGCGTCGACGGTGAGCTGCTCGATCTCGATCTCAGCTACACCCCGGGCGACCGGCTGATCGAGGCCGAGGTCAATGGCGAGCCGCTCGCGGTGCGGATCGCGTCGATCAAGTCGGGCTTGCGCCTGACGACACGGGGCAAGAGCCACGATATCCGCATACTGCCAGCGCGCATCGCGCGCCACGCGGCGCACATGATCGAAAAGATCCCGCCCGACCTTTCCAAATTCCTGCTCTGCCCGATGCCGGGTCTGCTCGTCTCGCTTAATGTCGGCGAGGGCGACAAGGTCGAGGCGGGCCAGCCGCTCGCGGTGGTCGAGGCGATGAAGATGGAGAATATCCTGCGCGCCGAAAAGTCGGGCGTGGTCAAGAGCGTCAGCGCCAGGGCGGGCGACAGCCTCGCGGTCGACGCGGTAATCCTCGAGATGGAATGAGGCGCGCCGCCAGCGCGCCTCCCGGCAATCCGCTATGTCGGGGAAGCGGACATGGCCTTGAGCCCTCTCCCGCCTTTGCGGGATAGGGTTGGGTGAGAGTCTTCTTCTCATGTCTTCCTCAAGAAACAAGAAGAAGACCCTCATCCCCCACCGCCTGCTGCGGCGGGTCCCTCCTTCTCCCGTGACGGCGGGAGAAGGCTGATAATGGGGGGAGAGCGGCCGTCGCCTATTCGGCCAATAAATAGCTGTCGGGCCGCGCCAGCCCAATCAGGCAAAGCCCCGCCGCCCTCGCCCGCTCCAGCGCGAGGCTTGTCGGCGCCGAGATCGTGACCAGCGCGGGAGCCCCCGCCAGCACCGCCTTCTCCACCAGTTCATAGGAGCAGCGCGCGGTAAGCAGCGCGAAGCCGCCGTCCCATCCGAGCCCCGCACGCAGCATCGCGCCGTTCAGTTTGTCGAAGGCATTGTGCCTGCCCACGTCCTCGCGCACCAGCCGGATCGCGCCGTCCGCGCTGCACAGCGCCGCACCGTGCACCGCCCCCGTCGCCTGGCTGAGCGGTTGATGCCCGGGCAGCGACGCGAGCGCCGCGAACACCGCCTCATGGCTCGGCGCCTTGGCCGTCACCCTGGGCAGTGGCCTGAGCGCCTGTTCCAGATTCTCGATCCCGCACAGCCCGCAGCTCGATTCCGAGACGCGGTGCCGGACGCGTTCGACGACCAGTTCGGCGCGCGCCTCGACGAGCTGGACGCGCAGGATCGTGCCGCCATCAACCTCATGCGCTGCCACGTCCAGTATATCGCCCCTGCCCCCGATCAGACGCTCCGAGGCTGCGAAGCCGTACGCGAAATCTACCATGTCGACGGGCGTCGCCATCATCACCGCATAGCCAAGGCCATTGAACTCGATCGCCACGGGATGCTCGACCGCGACATCGCGATCGGCGGTACGCATGGCGCCGTCCGCGCCAATGGCGGTGAAGTGTGTCGCGATGCTGGATCTGGCGCTCATCTCGGTGGTGTCGCGCAAAGCGTGCACGCCGACAAGCACTTGCCAAGCCGCGGGTGACAGGTCCACATCGCAACGACAGTCCGGGGAGCAGCATGACGACCATAAACAGCGCGGCGCAGACCCGTCTTTTGACGCTCGATGCGATACGCGGCGTTGCGGTGATGGGCATATTGCTGATGAACGTCATCGCCTTCACCATGCCCGAACAGGCTTATATCAATCCGCTCGCCTGGGGCGGCACGCGCGCGGTCGATCTCGGGGCCTGGGCGGTCAATTTCGTGCTCATCGACGGCAAGATGCGCGGGCTCTTCTCGCTGCTCTTCGGCGCGAGCATGCTGCTCGTGGTCGAGCGCGCCGAGGCGAAGGGCGAGGATGGCGGCAGGGTTCATGCGCGCCGCATGGTCTGGCTGCTGTTGTTCGGTCTGGCGCACTATTACCTGATCTGGTTCGGCGACATCCTCGTCCTCTACGCGGTCATCGGCTGCATCGCCTGGCTGTTCAGCGACCGCGAGCCGGTGAACCTCATCAAATGGGGGATCATCTTCCTTGTGGTGAGCTTCTTCCTCTGGGCTTTCATGCAGGCGATGATGGTCATGATGCAGATGGCGGCGAGCGCGCCGGGCGCGTCCGCAGAAGCGATAAAGGGCCTGGAGGAGCTTCGGCACAGTCTCGGCGCACCGGGCAGCCCGGGGATCGCGAAGGAAATCGCGGTCTATCGCGGCGACTATACCGATATTCTCGGCTATCGCTTCGGGGATCGCGCCACGGGGCCGCTGCTGATGATCCTGATGTCCGGAATCGAGACGCTCGGGCTGATGCTGCTGGGGATGGCACTGCTCAGGAACGGCTTTCTGACCGGGACGTGGGCGCCCGAACGCTATCGCGGCACTGCGATCCGCTATTATCTGATTGGCCTTCCGCCGATGATCCTGCTGTGCCTGTGGTGCCTCTACAGCGGCTTCGATCCGCTGACGGTGTTCGGCGCGGTATTCGTCTGGGCCTCTCCCTTCCGCATAGTGCTGGTGATCGCGCATGCCGCGCTCGCGCTCTGGCTGCTCCAGCGCTTCGCCCATAGCGCGATCGTGGTGCGGCTCGCCGCGACGGGCCGCGCGGCCTTTACCAACTATCTGGGCACCAGCATTGTCATGACGACGATCTTCTACGGTTATGGCTTCGGCCTGTTCGGGGCGGTTTCGCGCGCAGGCGTCTATCTTTTCGTGCTTGGCGTCTGGGCGCTCATGCTGCTGTGGTCCAAGCCCTGGCTCGACCGCTTCGCCTATGGCCCCTTCGAGTGGCTGTGGCGCTCGCTCGCGCGCGGGGGGGTACAACCGATGCGGCGCACCCGGATCGGCTGAGCGCATCGCCACTCGGCTCGTCGCATTCGCTCCCGTGGCATCCCCGCCGCGATCATTTCTATATTGCGATCCATTATCATTATGATTAATTGCGAGTCGTTATCGGAGGATTCGCCTTGGTCGTCTGCATCTGCAATGCCATTCGAGAAAAGGATCTGCGCGAGACGGTGCGCAGTGGCGGCGGCAATAACACGTGCAGCGCCTATGCATCGATGGGACGCCGCACGCGCTGCGGACAGTGCATCCCGTTCGCGCAAAGCATTATCAAGTCCGAGCTTGCGACCGCCTGACAATAGCGACTAGCACAGCGCAATAACCCGCAGAAATCAGCCATTTTTTGCTTCACTGGGGCCCTGTTGGAGCGTATATTTGCGCTTTCCCGACAAAGGAGCGTACAGTGAAGGGCGATACCAAGGTCATCGAATATTTGAACGAGGCGCTCAAGAACGAGCTGACCGCGGTGAACCAGTATTGGCTGCACTATCGCATGCTCGACAATTGGGGCGTCAGCCGCCTCGCCGAATTCGAACGGCATGAATCGATCGACGAGATGAAGCACGCGGACAAACTGTCCGAGCGCATCTTCTTCCTCGAGGGGCTGCCCAATTTCCAGCTTCTGGGCCGCCTGAAGATCGGTGAGACCGTCGAGGAAGTCCTCAAGGCCGACCTCGCGCTCGAAAATGAGGCGATCCCACTGTTGCGCGACGCGATCGCGCATTGCGAGAGCGTGCGCGACTATGTCAGCCGCGATCTCCTCGCCGACATCCTCGAAAATGAGGAAGAGCATGTCGACACGCTCGAAAAGCAGTTCGACATGATCGAGCGCATGGGGCTGCAGAATTATATCCAGCTTCAGTCGACGCCCGAGAACGATTGAGACCAGCCACACGATCGCACCAGGGCTCGGGAGCCCTGGCGCGGTCCGGCACGGTTCATCCCTGCAACCAGGCCCCGTTTGCCAGCGACAGCGCATGCTCCCGCACGCCCACCGTCCAATCCGCTATCAACGCGCCGAACCGCGCCTGGTCTCCTGCATAAAGCGCGCGGATCGCTTCCTCATATCCGGGCCTGTCGCCCGCAATCGCTGAGAGGAAGTGATAGGTCGCATCACGCGCTGCGCGCGGGTCGCGGCCCTGTTTCTGCCGTGCATCGTCGATCAGCCTTCTCAGCGTCACCGAGGCGCCTCCGCGCTGCGCGCGGAGCCATTCCCAATGCCGGGGCAACAGCGTCACCTCACGCGCCACTACGCCCAGTCTGGGGCGGCCCCGCGGCCGCGCCGGCTCGTCCGGGCGCATGTCCAGATCGATCTGCCGGCCCGTTTCGTCGTCGAACACGAGCAAGGGTCCTGCGGCGTGGTCACCATCCAGGGCGCGAATCGTCTCGCGCACATCATCTGGCGCGCCGCTGGCGATCCAGATATCGCCGGCAAAGGCGGTGCAACTGTCCATGAGTCATCCTTTCGGACACCCATATATTATCCGGGTATAATTATGGCAATATCATCCGGGTAAAATATCAGTCGCGAAGCGTGACCCAGGTCGGCGCATGGTCGCTCGCCTTTTCTCGCCCGCGATATTCGCGATCGACATTCGCATCGACCAGCCGGTCGGCCGCCTGCGGGCTCAACAGCAGATGATCGATCCTGAAGCCGGCATCGCGCTCCCAGCCGCGCATCTGATAGTCCCAGAAGGTCCAGACCTGCCCCGTGGGATGCCGCGTCCTGATCGCATCGGTCCAGCCCTGGTAGCAGAGCGTGCGAAACGCGGCGCGGCTTTCGGGCTGCATCAGGGCATCGTCCTGCATCGCCTGGACCGAGAAGACGTCCTCATCGGTGGGAATGACGTTATAGTCACCCGCCAGCACCGCGGGCACTTCCTCGGCCAATATCGCGGACGCGCGCTCCTGCAGCCGCTTCATCCAGCGCAGCTTGTAGTCGAACTTGGGGCCGGGCTGGGGATTGCCATTGGGCAGATAGATCGAGGCGACGCGCAGACCCATCACATCGGCTTCGATATAGCGGCTGTGATCGTCCTCGGGCTCGCCGTCGAGCCCTTTCTGGATCTCGACCGGATCGACGCCCCGCGCAAGGATGGCGACGCCGTTGAAGCCCTTCTGGCCATGCCAGATGGCGCCATAGCCGGCACCGCGGATATCGGCCTCCGGAAAGGTCTCGTCAGAGCTTTTCAGTTCCTGGAGACACGCGATGTCAGGCTTGGTCTCGTCGAGCCATTCAAGCAGGCGCGGCAGCCGCGCCTTGATGCCGTTGACGTTGTATGTCGCGATTTTCATGGGGCGTTGCCTAGCGCAAAGCCTTGACGTCGAGAAGGCTTAGATCGCGAAGCTCGAACCGCAGCCGCAACCCGATGCGGCATTGGGATTGGTGACGCGAAACGCCGAGCCGCCAAGCGATTCGACATAATCGACCGCCGAACCGCGCACCAGATCGAGGCTGACCGGATCAACGACGAGTTGCACGCCATCACGCGAAACCGCGATATCGTCGCTCTCGACAGCCTCGGTCAGGCCGAAACGGTACTGGAAGCCCGAACAGCCGCCGCCTTCGACCGCGAGCCGCAGGATGGCGGGCTTGCCCTGGCGTGAAGCAATCGCCGCGACACGCGCAGCGGCGGAGGGTGTGAGTTCGATGGAAAGCGGTTCGCTCATGAACCCCAGATAGTGAGCGGCGGGGTCGGCTGCAACGGGTTGCGCCAACCCCTTTTCCTCTCCGCTCAGTCCTTGTCCGGCCCGCCCATCGCAACGCGGGTGGTGCCGGCGCTCTCACGCTGCTGCAGCGCGATCAGATAGTCCGACGACTGGAGGAACGGCATCGGGTTGACCGCGCGCCCGTCCAGGCGGACTTCGTAATGGAGATGGCTGCCCGTCGAGCGGCCCGTCGAGCCCATGCGGCCGATCAGCTGGCCGCGCTTCACCCGGGTGTTGGGCGCCACGAGGATCGCCGACATATGGCCGTAACGCGTCTGGATGCCCTGGCCATGTTCGATCTCGACATAATTGCCATAGCCGCCCAGGCGCTGGGCGCGGCCGACGACGCCATCGGCGGTGGCGTAGATGGGCGTGCCGAGCGGTCCCGGAATGTCGACGCCCGCATGCATCGCGCGGCTGCCGCGGAACGGATCCGACCGGAAGCCGAAATTGCTGGTGAAGGTCAGGAGATCGACGGGGCGCTGCGAAGGGATCGAGACGCTGCCCTGGGTGCCGACCTGATCGAGCTTCTTCCACGACAGGAAGAGCGAACGATATTGCGGATCGGCCGCGCTGTCGCGCGGCGTGGCCTTTTCAAAGACGCCACCGGTGGCAGGCGCGGCGGCGGCAACGGCCGCATTGGCGCTGGCTGCGGTCTCGGTCTCTGCCTGCGCAGCGGGTGCAGCAAGGACGGGGGAGACGATCGCAGCTGCGAGGCCAAGAATTTGAGGGATGCGCGAGGTAATACGGAACCCGCCCACCGAAAATACGTTCTTGCAATACATATTCACGCCCATGCGACCCCCAGAGATCGGCTTGTAAACGCCGATCGCGACCAGCGTGGTTTCAGTTATTCTTACACCGGGCTTGCCCCGCCCTTTCTGATGCCCAGCCTTTCTGAAAAGGCGGGACGCTTTCTACAAGTCATAAGTAAAAATCTTGCGTCAAACCGGCAGCAGCCCGCGCTGAGTCGTTGAATGGCGGCTTCAGCACACTGCGAAAATGGCGGTTTACCAGCGTTTTCCATTTATTAACCGGGTCCGAATCGTCGCGTTCGCACGCCCAGTTGAACCACCGCGTCCCCGCCGCGACATGCCTGATCTCGTCCGTCAATATGCGCTGAAGGATATGTGCCGAAGGGTCGTCGCCGGCCTCGTGAAACCGCGCGATGGTGGCAGGCGTGATATCGAGCCCGCGCGCTTCGAGCACCATCGGCACCACCGCGAGCCGCGCCAGGGCATCGCCCGCCGTCTCTTCGGCCGCCTCCCACAGCCCGTCATGCGCGGGATGCGCGCCATAGTGGCTACCGAGCGTACGCAATCGCCGGTCGAGCAACGCGAAATGCATCGCTTCGTCGGCACCCACCTTCATCCAGTCGTCAATGAACCCGCGCGGAAAGCCGCTCCCGAAGCGCCCTGCCATGTCGAAGGCCAGATCGATCGCGACATATTCGATATGCGCGAGCGCATGAAGCATCGCGATCCGCCCGCGCTCCGAACCGCCCTTGCCGCGCTTGGGCATCCGATTGGGCGGCAGCAGCTCGGGTTTTGCGGGGCGCGCGGGCCGATCGGGCATCGATACCGAAAACTCGTGCGCCAGCCGCCCCAGCCGCCAGTCGCGCGCCACCCGGCGCGCCGATCTGACCTTTTCGGCGGGCGTGCCGGCAAGCAACACTCCGCAGATCGCCGCACTCAGCCCCTGCATCATTCAGCCAAGCGCCCGGACCGCAGTCAAAACCTCCTCGGCATGGCCTTTCACCTTCACCTTGCGCCAGATGCGCGCGATCCGCCCGGCGGCGTCGATCAGGAAGGTCGCACGCTCGATACCCATATAGGTGCGGCCATACATGCTCTTTTCCACCCAGGTGCCGAAGGCTTCGCAGACGCTGTCATCCACATCGCTCGCGAGCGCGACCTTCAGGTCATATTTGGCGATGAACTTGCCGTGCTTCGCCGGCGTATCCTTCGATACGCCAAGCACCGCGGCGCCCGCTGCCGCGAAATCGCCGATCAGCGCGGTGAAGTCCTGCGCCTCGGCGGTGCAGCCCGCCGTATCGTCCTTGGGATAGAAATAAAGCACGAGCGGCTTTCCGCGCCATTCGGAGAGCGGCCGGCGGCTCCCATCGGGCATCGTGAGCGTCACTTCGGGGGCGGGATCGCCAGGGTTGAGCATCAATGGACCTCCTCGGTTTGGGAAACGACGCCTTGCCAGCTTTCCGATATCGCGGCGCGCGCGGCGGCATAGGCCTGAAGCAATGCCTCCCAGCTTTCATGGCGGCACGCGCGCGCGACGAGCCTGCGCGTCGCCTCGGCGGGCGCGTCGCAGGAGGGTGACACCAGCCTGAGCGTCACCAGCATCCGCGCCAGCAATTCATAAGCCTCCACCAGTCCTGCCGGCAGGCGCCCCGCCGCAGTCAGCGCGTCGATCGCCACGCCAAGCCGCGGATCGAAGCCCGTGCGGTCGCGCAGCTGCGTCGTATGCACACAGAATTCGAGATCGACCAGCCCGCCGTCGATCAGCTTGACGTCGAAGGGACCGCAGGCCGGCTTGTGCCTTGCCATCTCCGCGCGCATCGAGACCGCATCAGCCAGCAACCTTGCGGAATCGCGCGGCTGGTCGAGAATATCGGCGATGCTCGCCGCCAGCGCCGCGCGCGCGCTTTCGGATCCGAAAACCGGCCGCGCACGACACAGCGCCATATGCTCCCAGGTCCAGGCGCTTTCGCGCTGATAGCGCTCGAACCCGGTCAGCGACACCGCCAAGGGCCCTTGTGCGCCCGAGGGCCTCAGCCGCGTATCGACTTCGTAGAGAGGTCCTGATGCGGTTGGCACCGACAACGCCGCACTGATCCGCTGCGCCAGCCGATTATAATATTGCACCGCGCCCAAGGGCCGGGCGCCGTCGGATTCGGCCTCGTGGCTGCCCGTAAAGACATAGATGAGGTCGAGGTCGGAGGCGTGGGTCAGCGCACCGCCGCCAAGCCGTCCCAGGCCTATGATCGCCATTTCGCTGTCGGGAACGCGTCCGTGCGCCGTCTGGAATTCCGCGATCGCGGCGGACGCGAGCACGTTGATCGCGGCCTCGGCGACACGGGCATATCCGCCGGCAACCTCGATCGGATCCCCTGCCCCCTCGACGATCTGGACACCCAGTGCGAAGCGGCGTTCATTGACCTTCTGCCGCACCGAATCGAGCATCTGCTGATAATCCGCCCCGCGCTCCACGCGCGATAATTCGGCGCCGAGCTGGCCGATCGAGGGTGCCGGATCGAGCGCGGTCGCATCAATCAGGCCGTCGAGCAGTTCGGGACGACGCCCGAGCTGTTCCGCGAGTGCAGGCGCGTAGCTCAGAATGTCGCCCAGCAGCCGCGCAAGCGCGGGGCGCGCGTCGAGCAGGCGGAAAAGATTGATCGCGCTGGGGAGCCGCTGGATGATGTCGTCGAGCCGATTGAGCGCGCCATTGGGGTCGGGGGAATGTCCAAGCGCGGTGATCAATCCCGGCAGCACGCCTTCCAGCGCCGAACGCGCGGCATCGGTTCGCAATGCCCGAACCGATCCATCGCGCCATTTCTGAATACGCGCGATCGCCGCCTGTGCATCCGGGAAGCCCGCGTCGGCAAGCTGGCGCTCGAGCACATCGACGTCGCCGGTCAGCCGCCGCGAATCCTCGCCATCGTCGTCGAGCTGGTCGTAGATCCGGCCCACAGTCTCGACGGGCCCGGCGAGCAGGTCGATCAGCGCGCCGCCATCGTCGAGGCCGTGCAGCCGCGCGACATTGTCCAGCGCGGCGGCGTCACGCGGCAGACTGTGCGTCTGCTGATCGTCGACCATCTGGAGACGGTGCTCGATCGTCCGGTAGAGCCGGTAGGAACTGGCGAGCACATCCTCGACATCGCGTTCGATGCGCCCGGCGGCGCCAAGCGCCGCGAGCGCATCGAGCGTGGCCGGGACACGCAGATCGGTCTCGCGGCCGCCATAGATGAGCTGATGGATCTGCGCGAAGAACTCGACCTCGCGGATTCCGCCGCGGCCGCGCTTCAGATCGTAGCCGGGGCCGAAAATCTGACCTCGCGCGTGATGACCGCGAATGCGCCGGGAAATGCCGCGAATTTCGGCGATCGCTCCATAATCGAGCCCCCGCCGCCAGACAAAAGGCCGGATCGCGTCGAGAAATTCGGTCCCCAGCGCGATATCGCCCGCACAGGCGCGCGCGCGAATGAATGCAGCGCGCTCCCATGGCAGCGCGCTCGATTCATAGTAGGAGATTGCCGCATTGATCGGCAGCGCGATCGGCGTCGCTTCGGGCGAGGGCCTCAGACGAAGATCGACGCGAAAGACATAGCCATCGCCGTCGCGCCTCTGGAGCAGTTCGACCACGCGCCTGCCGATGCGAACGGCAGCCTCCACGGGCTCTTCGCGCGCGCGTCGCGGCAGCGCTTCGGGATCGAAGATCAGGATCGGGTCGATGTCGGAAGAATAGTTGAGTTCGCGGCTGCCATGCTTGCCCAGGCCGAGGACCGCAAAGCCGCGCGGTTCGGCATCGGGCGTGCGCTCTGCAATTGCTGCGACAATCGCGCGATCGAGCGCACGGTCGGCGAGGTCGGAAAGCTGCGTGACGACCTCTTCGAAGCCCAGCACGCCCGCAAGGTCGCCCACCGCAAGCACCAGCGCCAGCCCCTGTCGCTCGATCCGCAGCGCGCGCGCGACATCGGGCTCGGCCGCGGCCTTGGCGCGGGCCAGCGCCATCGCGGCATCAACCCCGTCGCCCCGCAACGCTTCGGCGAGATCCGGATTGCGTTCAGCCATAAGGCGCAGGAAAGGCGCGTGTTTTTCGGCGCAGCTGAGCGCATCGGCGATCGCGTGTGTTGCATCCATGCAACTGCCTTAACGGCACGTGACACCAAAAGACAGACGGTACGCAACCAGCCGCGCTTCACCGCGTTGTGGGTATATGCGCAACGGCAAGGATCAGGATTGCAACATCAACGGCCACCCGATGCTGGTGGTACGGCCGCGCCGTGCAGACGGCGTGGGCGAGGCGTTGCGCACCGCCTTTCGTGATCGTTCGGGCCAGCCGCCGGCCGATATGCGCGCGCTGCTCGACCGGCTGCGCTAGCACCCCGGCTCAGCGGTCGCGGCTGAGTTCGTCCACCTGCTCCATGATCGTCTCGAGCGCAGAACGGGTGCTGTCGCCCTGATGCGTGCTGCGCGGGCTGAGCGTGTTGTCTGACATGATCTGTTCGAGCGCGACGCGTCCGCGCGCGACACGGCTCTTGATGGTGCCGACCGCAACACCACAGATCTCGGCTGCCTCTTCATAGGCGAAGCCCCCTGCCCCAACGAGAATCAGCGCCTCGCGCTGAGGCTGTGGCAGCAACATCAGCGCCCGCTGCATGTCTGCCAGTTCGACATGCCTGTCCTGGCTTGCGGGAGCCGCCAGAATCCGGTCGGCAGCAAGATCGTCCCATTCGCCCTTGAAGCGCGCACGGCGCATCTGCGAAAGATAGAGATTGCGCAGGATAATGAAGGTCCATGCGCGCATATTGGTGCCCGCCTGAAAGCGCTTGCGCGCCGCCCAGGCCTTCATCAACGTTTCCTGGACAAGGTCGTCGGCCAGGTCGGCATTACCTGAAAGCGAGCGGCCAAAGGCGCGCAGATGCGGGATCACCGCAGCAAGCTCGGCCTTGAACTCATCGTCGCCCAGGGGGACATGTTCGGGCACAGCCATATCCGACGGCAACTCGCCATCGGGGCGCTCCAGCGATGTCTGAGGTATATCCTTACCCATCATGTCCCCGGCCCGGTCGATTCCGCGAATCGTCGCCCTAGCAAGTGCAAAATTAGCACCGCGCCGCCATAGCGGCTAATGAAAATCCCGAAATGCGCGAAGTCAAAGCAGCACAAGTGCGGCAAAAATGATCACCACCGAGGCCAGCGAGATGCCAAGGACGTAACGTGCCACATGCGGCGTCCAGCCTGCCCGAGCGTGCTCGGCGTCAATATGAACCTGCCTGTTGTCGGCCATGGAATTGCGACCCTGCGTTGCATATTCTGAGCCAAATCAACGCAGCAACGCGATCGCAGTTCCGTCGACGAAACAATAGCGGTTCAGGCAGGTACGGTCGCCTGGTCGAAGAACAAGGCCTGCGCGATCGCCGCCTTGACCGTCGAGCGCTGGAACGGCTTGGTGATCAGAAAGGTCGGCTCGGGCCGCTCGCCCGTCAGCAAGCGTTCGGGAAAAGCGGTGATGAAGATCACGGGCACGCTGAACTCGCCGAGGATATCCTTGACCGCGTCGATCCCGCTGCTGTCGTCGGCGAGCTGAATGTCCGCGAGCACGAGACCCGGTCGACGCGCCTTCGCCAGTGCAACCGCCTCGTCGCGCGTCACCGCAACACCCGTCACGTCATGGCCCAGATCGCGCACGATCGTTTCGATATCCATGGCGATGATCGGCTCGTCTTCGATGATGAGCACGTCGGCGCGGGTCTGGCGTTCGATTTCGGCCAGCGCCTCGGCGACCAGTATTTCGACCTCGTCGATCTCGGCGTCGATCAGATAGGCGGCATCCTCAGTGGTAAACCCCTCCATCGAGGTCAGCAGCAAGGCCTGACGCGACAATGGCGTAATCTGTGCCAGCCGTGCCTGCGCGATCGATTCGGGGCGCAACGGCTCGGCGAGAGGGGGCGCATTTCCATCGACATTGGTCGACGACCAGATCGCGTGGAAGGTCCGATATAGCCCGAGTCGCGGATCGACTTCGCGAGGAAACTGCTCCGGCGCATCCACGATGGCTTCAAGCGTCGCGCGAACATAGGCGTCGCCGTGGCTCTGGCTGCCCGTAAGAGCGCGTGCGTAGCGGCGAAGGAAGGGAAGATGCGGCGCCAATTGCTGACCAAGCGACATTGATGCGATGCTCCTATCATCAAACGTTTGTTCTGCGGCGGCGGGTTGGCCGTGACAAGCCCTCCACGGACGCGCCCCAAAGCGGATACAGATGCGTAACAGTCTGGAACAAACCAGCGAGTTTTTAGTTTCATGCTGCGACCATCAAATATGCCGTACGCTTCTTGCCATTTGATCGGCGAGGGGTTTTGGGCCAGAGAGGTGCCCGTGTTCGGGCTTTGCAAGTAGCTGTGCAGGGGGATTCGCCGCCGGTGTCGACAAAGGAAAAAATTCAAAAGTCGGGCCCGTCTTCCGCAAGCGCCAAAAAGGGGAAGCGAACAGAGTCATCGCCTTCCACGAACAGCCGCGATGTCGGCCAGGCGCTCCGCTCCATTTACCAGAAAACCGTGGACGAGGCGGTTCCATCCGAAATGCTCGATCTCTTGGGTAAGCTCGGTTGAGGCGGGGTGAAGCCGCGCGGATCTGGCGCTGACGCCGCCAACAAGCCGCTGCGAGAGCCGCGCCTTGCCAATCTGTCGACGGGTTTCAAGCTCTTCCTCATACTGAGCCTGGCCTTGCTGCCATTGGGCTTGATCGCCTTTTTCGCGACGCTGCAATCCAGCCGGACCGCCGATCTCGAAAACCAGGCGCAGATGCGGATCGCGCTGGCCGAAAGCACGCGCAAGCTGGCGGCTACAATGGCGTCGGACATTTCGGCGACACGCGTCGCACTGGAAGCGCTCGCCGATCAGTCCGAGGATCCCGCCATCTGCGCACGGCTGTCGGGCATCATGTCGGCGCAGGGCGGGTCGGCCGCGCCCTTCGCGATCTTCGGCCCTGCCTCCACGCCCCTCTGTGCAACGCCGGGTTTTGTCACTCACCGGCCAAGCACGCTTTCACTCGTGCCGGGCGGAGCCGCGCAGATCGAGTTGAAGGATGATCGGCTCGAAGTCGTGGTCAGCGGCAGCGGAAGCGCCTATGTCGGCGTGATCATATATTCGCGCGAAGCGCTTGCCGCGGTCGGGGCGCCTGGCGGCTTCGCCCCCGATTACGCGCTGTCGCTTAACAGCCCAGAACAAAGCCTGACGCTTGTGCCTTATACCGGCGAGCATGGCCTGGCGGGCCATGAAACGCTGACCGCGCCAGTGGGCGCGTCGGGGCTATCGGCGGAAATGACCGTCGCGCGCGAGCCGTTCAGCACTGCCGAAATCGTGGCTATCCTGCTGCCTTTGGTGATGTGGGCCGCCGCTGCCGCGATCGGGTGGCTGGTGGTCGACAGACTGCTCATTCGCCCGTTGCGCCGGCTCGAGCGCGAGGTTTCCAGCTATCGGCCCGGGGAAATCCTTGAGCCCATCCAGGAGCCGACATCGGCGCACGAACTGCGCCAGCTGGGCGCGACCTTCCATACCATCACCCGCATGATCTCGACCCACGAAGCCGAACTCGCAGAAGGACTCGCGCGCCAGACGCGCCTGACGCGCGAGGTACATCACCGGGTG
>NZ_JAKVIO010000005.1 GCF_022601895.1 Sphingomonas sp. LaA6.9 | reverse complement strand
GAGCAGTGATGCCGGGATCAGTGATGATGATCGCCGGCAGCGAGCGCCTCGATGATGTCGTCGATCCGCGCGGGATCGCCCGCCGCGATGACGTCACCCTTGCTGTCGGCATCGAGCGGATCGCCCGCCCAGTTGCACATCCGCCCGCCCGCGCCCTCGACCACGGGAATCAGCGCGGCAAAGTCGTGCAGCTTCAGCCCCGCCTCGACGACGATGTCGATATGCCCCGACGCGACGCCGCCATAATTGTAGCAGTCACCGCCGAAGATCGTGTCGCCGCACTGGCGTGCGAGCCATGAGAAATGCTCGCCCGAACATCCCGGGAAAAATTGTGGCCCGGTGGTTGCGAGGATCGCCTTGTCAAGCGCGGGGCAGTTGCGCGTCGATACGGGCTTGCCATTGAGCTCGGTCGTGCGGCCGACATAGCCGATCCAGCGTTCGTGCGTGATCGGCTGGTCGATCAGCCCCATCACCGGCCAGCCATCCTGCAGCAGCGCGACCAGCGTGCCGAAAATAGGGCGTCCCGCGATGAACGCGCGCGTGCCATCGATCGGGTCGATCACCCAGGTCCGTCCGCTCGTGCCCGGCTTCTCGCCATATTCTTCGCCGATAATGGCGTCAGCTGGCAGTTCTGCGTCGAGGATCGCGCGTATCGCCGCCTCGGCGGCGCGATCGGCCTGAGTCACGGGGGAGGCATCGCCCTTGGTTTCGATCTCGTAGCGCGCGCGGAAAAAGGGGCGAATCGCAGCGCCGGCAGCGTCGGCCAGCCGGTTTACAAGCGCAATGTCGGTGTCGGGACGGGTCATGGCGCGTGCGGTAGCGCATGCGCGGACAAGCGGCTAGACAATGCGGATGGAAAATCGCCGGCCCGGCACGGTGCGCCGCCATGACGACGGCGTCGACATGTGGGAAATGGTCGAAGCGCCGCCCGAAGCGAGGCTGACGGGCGCGGTTGTCGGCTATACGAGCTATTTCGAACGGACGACCTCCTTCACCGCGCGGCGCGAACTCGCCGCGACCGAAGGCGTGCTCATCTTCAACCTCGGCGATCCGCTGGAGATCGTCGGTGCAGACGGGCGCGCCATTGTTCTGGACGCGGGCGACGGTTTTGCGGGCGGTATCGCCGATGCCACCTCTATCTCACGCGCCTGTGGCTCGCAGGCGGGCGTCCATGTGTTTCTTCCGCTCGAGAGTCTCGCCGCGGTGACGGGCGTACCCGCCGGCGAGATCGCGAACTGTGTCGCGCGGCTCGAGGATCTGCTTGGGACCGCCGCGAGAGACGTCGGCGCCCGGCTCGCCGATGCCGCTTCGCATGAGGCGCGGTTTGCGCTTCTCGATGAATTCCTGATGCGCCGGCTCTATGTGGCACGTCCGCTTGACCATGCGGTGCTCTGGGCGCGCAAGCAGCTCGCGCGAGACGCGGCGCCAGGTGTCGCGGTGCTAGCGGACGAGATCGGCTGGAGCAGAAAGCATCTGGCGCATCGCTTCAGGGTGGAAACGGGGATCGGTCCGGATGCCTATCGCCGGCTCGCGCGCTTCGAGCGTTTCTGGAATGCGCTTCGGGCGTGTCCCGACGACAGTCTTGCGGGTCTCGCGGTCGAAGCAGGCTATCACGACCAGCCGCATCTGGCGCGCGACGTCCGCGCCTTTAGCGACATGACGCCGGGCGAACTTCGCGCGCGACTGATACCCGGGCAGGGCGGCGTCCGCGACGACTGAGCGCGGCAGGTTACAATCGTGCAAGATCGAGCGACGGCGCAGGGCTAGCGTTGCGATCTCATCATTGCCGGAGACCCGACATGCCCGTCAAACCCGCCATCATTCCGTGCCTGTCCTACAAGGACGCGCCCGCCGCGATCGCCTTTTTGTGTGATGCTTTTGGCTTCACCCGCCACGCGGTCTATGCCGACGACAAGAACCCCGACTTCATCCATCACGCCCAGCTCGTGCGCGATGGTCAGTTGGTGATGCTGAGCAGTTTCGCGCGCGACAGCGACTATATGAAGAAGGCCAATATCCTCCATCCGCAGGACGCGGGCGGCAATACCCAGTCGATCTATGTCGTGCTCGACGATGTCGATGCCCACGCCGCCACCGCGCTGGCCGGAGGCGCCAAAATCATCCTCGACCCCATAGATCAGGACTATGGCGGCCGCGTCTATTCGGCCTTCGATACCGAGGGCTACGCCTGGAGTTTCGGCAGCTATGATCCATGGGCGCAATAGCCCCCGCGCCTCATCCAGAGGCGTATCGGGACGTGGCCGAAAAGGCTGAAAAAGTCTTCTGAATATATCCCATGGATTCAGCCTATTACAGCAATATCCGGCTTGCACATCTTGCCGCGGGTAAGGAATTTACCCCGTCAAATTGCGGGATAACACCGATAGTTCGCGCAATGATTTGATGCCATATTCAGAATGAACCATGGTGGAGCAGGAACATGCGCGGCTTGGCATTGATCCTTTGCGCTGCGACGTTGGTGACCGGCACGAACGCCAGTGGCCAGGCGGACACGCCTGCCAGCGCTCCGACCCTTACCAGTGAAGCGGTCAATCCCGAAGCGGTCGCGGCGTTGAAGCGCATGAGCGACTATCTCAAAACGCTCAAGTCCTTTCAGTTGACCGCCAATTCCACCCGCGATCTTGTTACCGTCGACAATCAGCGCCTGCAAACCGATGCGGTCGTCCAATACAAGGTGATGCGGCCGGGCATCTGGGTTCATTTCGACAGCGATCTGAAGGATCGCGAATTCTACTTCAATGGCAAGAATTTCACCATCTATGCGCCCAAGCTCAATTTCTACGCAACCGCGCCCGCGCCGGCCACCAATGCCGAATTCATCAAGGCGATTTACGACAAGTTCGGCATTTCATTGCCCCTGGAGGATCTCTTCCGGTGGAACGATGGCGATGATTCGGACCTGCAGGCGCTGACGTCGGGCTTCAGCGTTGGAACCGCCAGGATCGACGGCGTCCGGACCGATCATTGGGCATTCCGACAGGGTGATTATGATTGGGAAGTGTGGATCGAGCAGGGCGACCGTCCGCTGCCGCGCAAACTCGTGATCGTCGATCGAACCGATCCGGCACTGCCGGCCTATTCTGCCCGGCTGAACTGGGTTCTCAATCCTCCCCTTTCCGTGAGCGACTTCACCTTCGTGCCCGGCAAGGACGCGAAGCAGATCCAGCTCGCCACGTTGGTGGAGGACAAGAAATGACGAGGGCCTCTTCATTCACGTGCATCGCCGCACTCCTGATACTCGTTGCCGGACAGATCGAGGCCGCCGATGCGCGTGGTCGCGGCGGCGGCGGCGTACGCGGCGGCGGTTCGACGAGCATGAGCCGCGGCGGCGGCGGCGGTGGTGGCAGTTTCAGCCGCGGTGGCGGCGGGGCCAGCCGCAGCAGCACCGCGAGCCGCGGCAGCGCCAGTCGCGGCGGAAGCTATAGTCGTCCCGGCGGCGGCAGCTACAGCCGACCCAGCGATCGCTCGGCAAGCCGCGGTCAAGCCGCGACTAGACCGGGCGCGGGCGGAGCCGGAACCAGTCAGCGTGCAGGCGCTGGCCAGCGGGCAGGCGCCGGTACGACGCAGCGGCCGGCAGCCGGCGATCGGGCAGGCGCGGGCCAGGCCAACCGGGGCGACAGGGCCGCTGATCGTCAGACCAACCGCGGCGACAGAGCCACGGATCGCCAGACCAACCGCAGCGACCGTCAGACAAATCGCGACACCAACCGCAACGTCAACCGCAACACCAATATCAATAACGATATCAACATCGACAATGACTGGGATGGCTGGGGCGGCTATTACGATCACCCCATCGGCGCCGGGCTCGCGATAGGAGCAGTCGCGGGATTGACCGCGGCGGCGATCGGCTCGGCCTATTATGCCCTGCCGCCCGGCTGCGCGCCCTATCCCTATGGCGCCTATTCCTATTATTCGTGCGGCGGCGCCTATTATCAGCCGCAATATGAAGGCGACACGGTCGTCTATGTTACCGTGCCGGATCCGGCCAGCCAGCCATCGACGACGGTGGTGGTGCCATAACGGAATTCCGACCACCGCAATGGCGGCATCGGGCGGCTCGATTCTGACCGGTATTCAGTCTTTCGCGTCGAGCTGGTGAAGTATGATCGAATTGCCGTCGGGGTCGAGGCAGACCATCATGCGGCAATGCGGCCCCTTCACCAGATCGCCGACGAGCTTTGCCTCGCGTGTGGTCAGATCCGCAATGAGCGCGTCCAGATCCGCAACCTCGAAGGCGATCGTGCCTCCCGCCTCCGCGCTCGGCTTGCCGCCGGTGACCGTCGTTATCGCGAGACAGCCTCCCTCGAGCAGATCATATTCGACCCAGGGACTGGTTTCGGGCCAGGTCGACGCCAACCCGAGCACCCCTTCGTAGAACGCCCGCGCGCGTGGCATGTCGGACACCGGATACATGGTGAAGGCAACCTTGCGGATCATGGGATATCTCCTTGCTGGCGATATGAACCGTCTCGCGCGCCCGCGCGGCGCCGATGCGTGTTGGCCCAGACCGTTCCATAGCATGACCGATCGCGATCGCGATGCGGGAGGGCCGCACAAGCGCATTGTCGACCGACACCGCGGCTTGCCCGTTCGGACGGATGCGGCTAGGCATTGCCGCGTCATGCACGCGCACGCTCTTGGCCGATTTTGGTACCGCTGGTATAAACTGGCGGTTCCCGGCACGCTGCGCGACTGACGCAAGACTGAACCGGAAGCCGCCTGCACGCAGGGCGGCGCCCGGCTTTCCATCGACAGCTTGCCCCCGCCCCCGCGTCGCCGACGGCCTCCACCAAGGAGGTAGAACATGATCGGTAGTTTCGATTTCGATGTGGTCACGGGACCTTCGGGCGCCGACACGCCCAGCGCAGGTGCGCGCGTGATGCCCGATGCGAAGACGCGGCAAGACGGTGACGCGACATCGTCGTCGCCGCCAAGGCAAGTCTCCCAGCCGCGCGAATGATTTGACGCGCGGGCGGCTTGGGCGTGTAATGAACGCGCAAGGGCGGAGAAGCGCATGGCGAAAAAGGAAAAGGCCGCAAAGGGCAAGAAATCAGCCAAGGCGAAGAAGGCCGACCGGCTACCCAGGGAAGTCGGCGGGGTGAAGATCCCGAAGGCGCTGCGCAAGGATGGCGAGAAGCTGATCGCACTGCTCAAGCACCCTCTGGTCGCAGAGATGGCGGCGGCAGGGCTGATGGCGTTCGCCAGGGAGATGCGCGGCGGCAAGGCAAGTGCGCACGCCCCTGCCGACGAGGCCAGAGCCGCGCGCAAGGATGCGGGCAAGGCGCTCGGCGAGCTGGCGCAGGTCGCCGCGATCCTCGGCACTGCGCTCGCCGCGCGAACGGGCGGCACGCGGAACTGAGGCGTACCGCGCGCGAATACCTCGCCGAAACGGAGCACACTTGGATCGACTCGCCGCGATGACCATTGCTAGCCACCAGACGATGCGGGGCTTGAGAGGACGGTCATCATGGCTCGGTCGATTCGTGTGCTCTATCGCGGTCAACAGGGTACGATCCGCAAGAATTTCGACTGGCCGCCGATCCGGCTGGATTCGGCAGTTGTCATCACCGCGGCGGAATTCAATTTCGTCGAGGGCCTGATGGGCGGCCCGAAGACGTTGGGACGGCCGCATCTGGGTGCCGCCAGCATCTACGTCACCAATGTCGGTCCGCATGGCGCGGCGCCGAAGCCGGTGGCGTCGAATTCCTGCTCCATGTCGACTGGGATAGTCCGCTGGACGTTGTGGTGACGATCTCGGTGCTCGAAGACATCGAACAATTCCACCAGGCGTGAAGCCCGGCGGCGGCTCAGCCGCGGCCCATGCGCCTTGCGGTGGCGGCATCGCGCACGCGTCGCTCTGCGGTTACGCGATCGGAACGCGCAGCAAGATCTTCCCAGACTTCCGCGGAACGCAGGCAACGATCGCGGACATTGGCCAGCGTCGCGGCATCGGCGTCGATGCGCGCAATTCGGGCCTGTTCATGGCAATATTGCGCGTGGGTAGGCTGGCTGGGCTTCATCACGGGGTCCGCGGCAGGCAGGGTATCCGGGGCAACGGGCGTGCAAAGGATCAAGCCCCCGCACGCCCGCCCCCAGGGCAGGGGATCAGGCCTGCTGCAGGTTTGCCGCGGCCAACTTGCCGCGCTTGTCTGCCTGCAGTTCGTAAGAAACGCGCTGGTCCTTATCGAGCGTGCGCATGCCCGCGGCTTCGACCGCGGTGATGTGAACAAAAGCGTCCTCGCCGCCATCCTCGGGCGCGATGAAGCCATAGCCCTTGTCGGTATTGAAGAATTTCACGGTGCCGATCGGCATATCATATTTCCTTGGGTAGAGCCGGGCCGCCGGTCCGATGGATAGGCGACGCGGTAGGCCGGGGCCGGAATTTGATTGACCCCTTGCGCCATCCGACCCCGGCCGGCGCAAGGATATACGGTTCAGGCGGCCGTAAGCTCGCTGGCGTCGGCGCAGCGGAAACGCGCGATGCGATCGCCATAGGCATGGGCGAGCTTTTCATGCACGCGGCGGCTGCACGAATCGCTGGCAGCGTGCGCGCGCATCAGCGAAACCTGCTGACGATGATAGAGATAGTTGAGGTCTTCCATTGAGTGCGCACCATCGGGGCAAGCGGGAGCGCATAGGGTCTCTCAGCCGCGCGAGAGCTTGAGGGCAGGAATCGCGCGATGTGGCGGGTGTAGCACAGCGACGGTGGCGAGTCGCATGAATTCGCCCCCAAGCGCTTGCACGCGCTTGCTTCCGCGCTAGGCTCACCCATCGGAACACGTCACAACAGGGACCGCAAGGAGGTGCCGCGATGAGCGCGACCGGATCATGCCATTGCGGGCGCGTGCGCTTCACGGTTCCATCGATGCCGCGCGAGGTGAAGGCGTGCCGCTGCTCGATCTGCAGAAAGCTGGGCAGTCTGTGCGCCTATTGCCACCCCGATGATTTTCGCCTCGCGGCGGGGAGCGCGGCGGCGCTGTCGAGCTACAGCCACGGCGACCGCATGATCGCCTTCCGCTTCTGCGCGACGTGCGGATGCAGCACGCACTGGCACGCGCTCCCCGAGCGGTTCGACGAATGCTTCCCTGAGGGCTCGCCGCCGCGCATCGGCTATAATGCGCGGCTGCTTGATGGTTTCGATGTGCACGTGGTGACGGTGATCGAGAGCGACGGACCCGAAGGCTGATCCCGCGGCTCGCCCGATGAGCCAATGGAGCCGCGCACTGGCTATTTTTTCCGGAGGCTCAAGCGTTGCGCAGGCGTCGCGATCGGGGCAATGGAATCGTGTCGGGTGATGGCCCGCCGACAGGGCCGAAGCGCGCGGGCCCGTTTGACCACCGCGCGACACCCGCGCGTGACGCGACACGCGCCGCGGCATCGGCCGCCCGCTCCGCCGCGACGTTGCAGTGGTTGAAGTGCGTTTCCCTTGGCCATCCTGAAAGGGGATTCGAAATGCGCAGCGACATTTTCCTGATCGGCGGGCTCCTGTTCCTCGCGGGCTGCGGGGGCGGGGACAATGCGACGGGCGAGGCCAACGCGGCCGCGGACGCGGGCGTGGCGAATGCGACCGATGTCGCGGCGCCCGCGATCGAGGCGCCCAAAATCGATTGCGACGCGGTCAAGCCGCAGACGGCGCCCAAGGGCGAGCCCGCCGACGACATATTGGGCGTACGCCAGGGCATGACGCTCGACCAGGTCAAGGGCGTGCTGCAATGCAAGAACGCCAATTATGCGATCAACACCAATACCAACACGCTCTCGTTGCCCGAGGGCGGCCAGATGTCGCGGATCAACCTCAACGCCGACACCGGGCTCGACAAGGTCAATGTCTGGCTCGTCGGTCCGCCGGGCGGCGAGCAGGTGGTCCATGTCGACCGCGCGACCGAATATGCCGCGGGGCAGGAAATCGCGCTCGAGAGCATCACGCAGGAACTTGCCGCAAAATACGGAAGCTTCGATGCGCCCTATGGCAACAATTCGGGCCTCATCGTCCGTTCGCGTGACGGGCAGCGCATGAGTAAGGACAATTCGAGCTATGGCGAGTGCAGCAATCACGATGTCCGCACCGACCGGGTGCTGCCCTGCCTGAATGTCGTGACCTTCGAGGTGAAGCCGAGCCAGCAGAACCCCGCGCTGGCATCGGGCTTTGGCGTCGCCGTGACCAACCAGGCCAGGGTCGCGCAGATGGCGGAACTGACGAGGCAGCAACAGACCCAAGCGGTCGAACGCGCGAAGGAGACCGCCAAGGAAAAGGGGCTCGAACTCTAGGCCCCCGCCCCACCCGGCGGCGCGCGGAAAGGCGTCCTCATGGAAGACCAGGACCTGCAACGCCCCGGAGACCCCGGCCCCGAAACACCGCCGGGGCTGGCGCCGCTGTGCGCGCTCCGCTTCAGCGTGGCCGACATCACCGATGTCGAGGCGCTCGCCCCGGGGCGGCGCGTCACGCTCCAGATCATCCCGGGATCGGAGATCGACGGCGCGCGGATAAGGGGGCATCTCCTGCCCGGCGGCACCTTCACGCAGACGGGACGCGCCGACAATGTCGTCGAGGTCGAGGGGCGCTTCGTGATCGAGACCGACGACAACCACCATATCGCGGCGCGCTCGATCGGGCTGATCTCGCTCCCGCCGCGCTTCGCGGCGCAACTGGCGCGCGGCAAGCCCTATGACCCGACCGAGCTCTACGCGCGCGGCGCGATCCTGTTCGAGGCCGCGGAGGGCAGCCCCTATGCGTGGATGAACCGCGGGCTCTACCTCGTCCGAACCGAATGGCGCGGCCCGCACGCCTATTCGACGGTGTGGCGCGTGCAGTAACTTGGTCGCCGACCTGAACCCGACCCGCCTGGTTCCACGGACAACCAATATGGCTAACTGCAGGACAGCGCAAGATCAGGCTATCGCCAGCGGTACGTAATCCTGCCCGATATCGGTTGCGCGCGAAAAGCGATAAGGCGCGGTGCGCCTCGGGACAGGCGGCGCTGACGCGGAGGTGCGCATGTTCGTGACGGGCACATTGGTCGAACTCGAAGAGGGCGGCCGCTTCGACATGATGATTCCACTGCCCCGTCCGATCGCGGACGATCACTGTTCAGCCTTCGTGCTGGTCGAGCGCGTTGTCGAAAGCGGCGAGGCGCCCGCGGAAGCCGGCTTCACCGCCGAACTGCCGGGGGTGAAGCCGCTGGCGACCGAACTCCGGACCATGCAACTGTTCGCGGGCAGTGTCAGCGACGATCTGGACGCATTGATGCTGAGCGTCGTCGCGCAGGTTCGCGGCCGCTTTCGCATCTTCGTCGGCTGGGCGAGCCGCCGGCTGCGCGAGGTGTGGGCCAAGCTGCGTTGCCCCGGATGCCGCATGGCGCTCAAGGCCGCGCTGAAGGCGGGGCTGGGAATGCTCGGCGTCCCGCTTCCCGAGGGCGGCGAAGTCATGATCGACTCGGTCGACCGGTTGCTCGACGCGCTCCTCCAGAGCGAAATCGTCGAATTCCTGAGCGACCTGCTGGGCGAGCACGCATTGGACGCTCTTCGCGATGCGGTCCACGGCGCCTTCGATCCGGTCTCGAAAGCGCTGCGGCTGCTCGACGAGTTGTTCTTCGCGATCTGCGCGCGATTGGGGCTTTGCCCCTGACGGGCTTCGCCGCCCCGTCGGTCGCCCTGAACCGATCAGGGCCTACGCAATCCACGGGATACTGTGCCCGCCCATCGCAAAGTCGGTCAGCGTCGGCGCGGTGAAGGTGAAGACGTTATGCCATGGGTGGGACTGGGCCCAGGGCAGCGCCGGTCCGACGAACTCCACGCCTTCCACCGTCGTCCCGGGCGCGAAAGCGGTGTCGGCAATGAAGGGCGGCGCCGGAATGTCGCGAAACAGGATGAGATCGGGATTCCCCGTGTACGGAATCACCATCGACCAGGTCCACCAGACGCGGGGAAGGATGAACAGCAGCGGGGTCGCGGGCGGCACGAACAGCACGGGGAACCACAGTACCCAGAGCGTGCCCTCCCCCTCGGTCGGGCGCAGATAGACGGTGACGGCGTCCTTCAGATTGTCGGTCGCGGCGGGGGGCCTGTGGTCGCGCAGCGTGAGGATGTCGTCGAGCGACGGCGCATCGAAGCGGCGATCCCCGACATGCTTTTTGAGGAAGCGCTTCGACATCGCCTCGGCTTCTTCGGCGGGGGCGCCCGGCGTGATCTCGATCTCGAAGTCCGACTTCGCGAACACCTCCTCGATCGCCGCGCCCGGCCCGGTGATCGACAGCTCGTAATGCGTATTGCCTTTCACATCCGCGACCGGCGCGGACCAGACGGGGCGCTCCTCTCCCGAGCGCTTCAGATCGGCGAGTTTCATGGTCCACCTCCGGCGGCACCGCGCGCGTGAGTCGTGGCTCACGCGGCGCAAGGAGTATATCCGGGCCCGGCGCGGCCGGCCGTACTGTGTTTTCGCCCGCGTAATTTTCCCGACGGGGGGCGAACGGCCGACGACGTGCGGTGGCTTGCGCGCCGGGCGTTCGGCGCTAGTCTTGCGCGCATCGGAGGCGCCGCAAGGGGAGCGGGGACATGACGCCATTCGAATTCGTGTTCGCGCTGTTCGTCCTGCTGCTCGGGCTGTCGATCGCCGAGATGCTCGGCGGATTGGCGCGGTCGATCAAACTGCACGACAAGGTGCGAATCGGCTGGCTGACGCCGCTGCTCGCGGTCGAGATACTGGTCAACCTGACGACCTTCTGGTTCGAGAGTTGGCGGCTGCGCGACCAGGGCGCGCCGACGCTCGGCAGCATGCTGATCACGCTGGCGCTAAGCGGAGCCTATTATCTGGCGGCCTCGCTGGTCTTTCCCGATCCGGGCAAGGAGCCCGGCGATCTCGACGAGCATTTCATGGTCAACAAGCGCGCCGCGCTGGGCGTGATCCTGGGCTGCAACCTCGCCGCGCTGACGATCGTGACGCTGCACGCGGGCACGATCCCGGGCGGTCGCTTCTGGCTCACCAACGCGCTTTTCCTCGGCCTGCTCGCCGCGACCGCATTCACCACGTCCAGACGGTGGAGCCTCGCCGGGCTGGTCACCCTGCTCTGCATCCACGCCTTTGCGGTGGTGGTGACGATGTGAGGCGTGGCGCGCGGGCTCAGCCTCGGCCACCACCTTCCCGCCCTTCGAAAAGTTCAGGATGAGCGGAACAGGCCTCCTCGAAATGGCGGGCCCGCGGGTGGCTTTGCGCTCGGCGGGCCGTGCCGGACCTTATTTGCCGAGTTGGCCGCGTACCGCGCCCGCGGGGTGCGGGGCGTTGTGGACGTTCACGTAGAACGCCGCAGGGGTCTGGATCAGCTCCTTGGCGAGCGCGCGATCGATATCGGCGCAGCCCTTGCTGGTGCCGCTCGCGGGTGCGTCGAGCGGGACCACGACGGGGCCCGCGACGTCGGGCGCGCCCCGGTGGATATGCGCCGCGGTGGCGGTCTCGATGTTCTTGACCGCAAGCTCGTAGCAGACCTGGGTCTGGCCGGGATTGATGCGGAAGCTGGCGGTGCCGCTGCCGTCGGCATCGCCGGGGCCGGGCACCTCGGCGGCGCCGGTCATGCTGACCGAGATCGGCCGGCCGCCCTGCTGGGCGGGCGCGACGGCGCCGGCTGCGAGCGCAACGGGCGCGAGAAGCAGGGCTGATAAGAGGATTTTCATGCAAACCTCCTTTTGCTGAATGCGGCGGGACGATCGCAATTCGCCCGCCCTTCTTTCGCTGCAACCCCCGGCGCCGTGCAACTGTTCCGAGGGCGCCCTTGCGCCGACGCAAGGCTGCGTATCCTTCTCCCACCAAGAAGGATTATTCGGCCGCCGCCTCGTCGAACTGCAGCTCCGTCGCCGGCGCCTTCTTGCCGCGCTCCAGCAGCGGCCTGAGATAGCCGCCGGTGAAGCTCCGCGGATTATCCGCCACCTTCTCGGGCGTGCCTTCCGCCACCACCTCGCCGCCCTTGACGCCGCCTTCGGGGCCGAGGTCGATGATCCAGTCGGCGGTCTTGATGACGTCGAGATTATGCTCGATCACCACCACCGAATTGCCCTGCTCGACGAGCGCGTGGAGGACTTCGAGGAGCTTCCTCACATCCTCGAAATGGAGGCCCGTGGTGGGCTCGTCGAGGATGTAGAGCGTGTTGCCCGTCGCCCGCCTGCTCAGTTCCTTGGCGAGCTTGACGCGTTGCGCCTCGCCGCCCGAGAGCGTCGTCGCCTGCTGGCCGACCTTGACATAGCCGAGCCCGACTTCGGCGAGCATCGCCATCTTGTCGCGGATCGGGGGGACGGCCTTGAAGAACTCGACCGCGTCCTCGACCGTCATGTCGAGCACGTCGGCGATACTCTTGCCCTTGAACTTCACTTCCAAAGTTTCTCGGTTATAGCGCTGGCCGTGGCAGACATCGCAGGTGACGTAGACGTCGGGGAGGAAGTGCATCTCGATCTTGAGCACGCCGTCGCCCTGGCACGCCTCGCAGCGGCCGCCCTTGACGTTGAAGGAGAAGCGGCCGGGCTTGTAGCCGCGCGCGCCGGATTCGGGGAGGCCCGCGAACCAGTCGCGGATATTGGTGAAGGCGCCGGTATAGGTGGCGGGGTTGGAGCGCGGGGTGCGGCCGATCGGCGACTGATCGATGTCGATCACCTTGTCGAGATGCTCGAGCCCGGTGATCTTCTCATGCTTGCCCGCGATCATCCGCGCGCCGTTGAGCGCGCGCGCCGAGGCGGCGTAGAGCGTGTCGACGGTGAAGCTCGACTTGCCCGAGCCCGAGACCCCCGTGATGCAGGTGAAGGTGCCGAGCGGGATGCTCGCGGTGACGCCCCGCAGGTTGTTCGCGGTGGCGTTGTGGACGGTGAGCTTCTTGCCCGAGCCCTTGCGGCGTTTCGCGGGGACGGGGACCTCCCGCCGGCCGGTCAGGTAATCCGCGGTGATGCTCGCGGGGTTGGCGAGCACTTCGTCCAGCGTGCCCTCGGCGACGATCTCGCCGCCATGGACGCCCGCGCCCGGCCCCATGTCGATGATGTAATCGGCGTGGCGGATCGCATCCTCGTCATGCTCGACGACGAGCACGGTGTTGCCGAGATCGCGCAGGCGCTTCAGGGTTTCGAGGAGGCGGTCATTGTCGCGCTGGTGGAGGCCGATCGAGGGCTCGTCGAGGACGTAGAGCACGCCCGACAGGCCGCTGCCGATCTGGGAGGCCAGGCGGATGCGCTGGCTCTCGCCCCCCGAGAGCGTGCCCGAGGTGCGATCGAGGTTGAGATAGTCGAGCCCGACATTGTTGAGGAAGCCGATGCGCTCGACGATCTCTTTCAGGATGCGCTCGGCGATCGCGTTCTGCTGCGGGGTGAGTTTTTCGGGGAGCGTGGTGAAGAAGGGGAGCGCGTCGGCGACCGAGAGGCGCGTCGTGGCGCTGATGTCGGTGCCCGCGATCTTGACCGCGAGCGCCTCGGGCTTGAGGCGCGCGCCGCCGCAGGTCTCGCAGGGGTGCGCGGCCTGGTATTTGCTCAGCTCCTCGCGCATCCACGCGCTCTCGGTCTGGAGCATGCGGCGGTTGAGGTTGCCGATGACACCCTCGAAGGGCTTTTTGACGTCATAGCTCTTGCGCCCGTCGACGAAGGTGAGCGTGACGGGCTTGCCCCCGGTGCCGTGGAGGATGATCAGCCGGACCTCGCCGGGAAGGTCCTTCCACGGGGTGTCGAGCGAAAAGCCGAACTCGCGCGCGAGGCTGGCGAGTACCTGCATGTAATAGGGGCTGGGCGGGTTGGACTTGGCCCAGGGCACGATCGCGCCCTTCTTCAATGAGAGGTCGTGATTGGGGACGACGAGATCCTCGTCGAAGAGCAGCTTCTCGCCCAATCCGTCGCAGGCGGGGCACGCGCCCTGCGGCGCGTTGAACGAGAAGAGCCGCGGCTCGATCTCGGCGATGGTGAAGCCCGAGACGGGGCACGCGAATTTCTCGGAAAAGACGATGCGGTTGTCGGGGACGCCCGCGCCCTTCATCGCGCCGCCGGCCGCTGCGACCTCAGCCTCGCGGCCGGGCACGGGGCCGTCGGCCATGTCGGCATAGGCGAGGCCTTCGGCAAGCTTCAATGCGGTCTCGAAGCTGTCGGCGAGGCGCGTCTCTATGCCTTCCCTGACGGCGATACGATCGACCACGACCTCGATATCGTGCTTAAACTTCTTGTCGAGCGCGGGGGCTTCCTCGATCTCGTAAAACTCGCCGTCCAGCCGCACGCGCGTGAAGCCCGCCTTCTGCCATTCGGCGAGCTCCTTGCGATACTCCCCCTTGCGGCCACGCACGACGGGGGCGAGCAGGTAGAAGCGCGTACCCTCGGGGAGCTGCATGACGCGGTCGACCATCTGGCTGACGGTCTGCGCGGCGATGGGGAGCCCGGTGGCGGGCGAATAGGGAATGCCGACGCGCGCCCAGAGGAGGCGCATATAGTCGTAGATCTCGGTGACCGTCGCGACCGTCGAGCGCGGGTTGCGGCTGGTGGTCTTCTGCTCGATCGAGATCGCGGGGCTGAGCCCCTCGATATGGTCGACATCGGGCTTCTGCATCAGCTCGAGGAACTGGCGCGCATAGGCCGAGAGCGACTCGACATAGCGGCGCTGCCCCTCGGCATAGATGGTGTCGAAGGCGAGGCTCGACTTGCCCGAGCCCGAAAGGCCGGTGATCACGGTCAGCGTATCGCGCGGAATCTCTACATCCACGCCCTTGAGATTGTGCTCACGCGCACCGCGCACGCTTATGTGGGTCAGCATTCGGAACGCCGATGCTTCGGTATATGTGTCAGCATGGTGGCATCTGTTCCAGATTTGTTCGCGAGTCGCAAGCGCGGGCGCGGCGGAACGCGCGGCCCTGCTGCCAGATAGTGTCAGCAGCCGCCGCGACAAGGGCCGGCCGGCTGGCGGGTCCGGCTTAAGGCAGCCGCCAGGTGATGCGCTGGGATACCCACGACGCCACCGGCTTGCCGCTGGTATCGAGCGCAGGCTCATAGCGGAAGCGCGCCGACACGAGGGCGCAACTCACCGAATCGAGTTCAAGCGACCCGCTGCTGCTGACGATCGTGCAACCGACCGGCTGGCCTTTCGGATCGACCACCCAGCGCAATGCGACGGTGCCCTGTTCGCCCCTGTTTGCCGCGCCCTTCGGGTAGTCGAGGTCGCTGACGTAGCCGGCCACCATTTTTGCTCTGGTTGCGATCATCGCCAATGCTGCGGGGTCGGCCCCCCAGCTGCGCAGCAGGTCATCCTGACATCGATCGAGAACCTTGCGCAGTTGCGCCATGTCAGTCAGCGCGAACTCTCGTCGCGACGCCTGATCGGTATCGAAATTGATAGCGGTCGCCTTGCCGAGCGCTTCAAGCGGGATGTCCTGCACATAATAGCGGCTAATGTGTCGACGCAGCTTGAACGCGTAGGCGTCATAATAATAGGCGGCAAAGTTCTGGCCCGAGGGATCCAGCGTCACCTTGGTCTCCCCCTTCGTCTTGCGGGCCAGGTTCCGGCTCGCTCCAATCATGAGCTCGATATTCGAATCGCCGGGGAGGGGTTTCAGGAGCAAAGTCAGCGGCGCCTCCGGCGTGCCATATTCGCGTATCGCGACGCACATCGAGTCGGCGAACTCGACGGTCCATTTTCCCGAAGGCGTATATGTCGCAGCCGGCTGCGCGGACGCGGCCGCCGTGAATGCCAGAAGCGTAGCGATACCCATTTTATCCCCCGATCTTGAGCACTTGTATTATTCGGCGTGGCGGTCGCCAAGCCGGTTTGACCGACCCCGAACTGCTCGCGCCGGGAAGATCACCGCGCAACCCGTTGAAGCTGCTCAATGCTTTCAAAATGGGCCTGAATTGATGCCGAGGCGCGCATCGCGGCTTTGCCCATCGGTGTCATGACAGTTAGGTTGCAGCCATTGGAAGTCGGGGGGCTTCCAATGCCAATGCGCTTCGGGGCGCGAAGGCGATCGTTGCAGGGTCGGGACGCAAGGCGACGGCGCAGGAGCGGGGGGAGCTACACACCACGCAACGCGACGGCGCACCAGGGATCGGGCAATGAGCGCCAACCGAGCGGTCGACGCGGACACGGTGCGGCTATATGCGAGCCGGCGTCCGCGTCGACCCTTTTTCCGCCATCAGGCCCAGGGCGCGCCGCCGGCCACCGAGTCGCGGATCGCGAGCCAGGCGTCGAACAGCATCTCGATCCGCGTGCAGCCTAGCGGCGTAAGGTTGACGATGGTTCGGCGCCGGTCGCGCCGGTCGCCCGACAGCACCACCAGCCCGTCGCGCTGCAGAGTCTGCAACCAGCGATGCGCGGTCGCGGGCGGAACGAGCGAGGCGATATAAGCGTCGTTCTGGAAGACGGTGCGCCCCTCGCGGTGGCAGACATAGAGATCGAGCAGCATGTCGAACGCCGCCTCGCCGAAATAGTCGCGGTTGAAGAGCTCGAGGCGCAGGTGGCGCATGTGGAGCAGTCCGCGCGCGAGGTTGAGCCGCGCGCTCATTTGCGCATCGACGTGCGTCGCCGATACGTCGTCCGCGGCGCACGCGATGGATTCGCCAGTGATCTCTTCTCCGTCCATGGCGCCATTTCTTGCGCAGATCGAACCGCAGCACAATCGGCCAGCGCGTCGCCGAGGCGATTGCTGTCACACGAGGCCGTAGCTCGAATAATGGCTGTAGAAATCGTTGTCGGCGGCGAAATTGGTGAACGACATCCCGATCGTCACATCGCGCGATTCGACATGATGCCACCAGCCGACGGGCAGGAAGAGCGCTTCGCCCGGACCAATATCGCATTCGAGCACGGCGGGGCGCCCCTCGCGCGCCGGGCCGGGAAGCAGTTCGCCGGTCTTCCATTCGCTGAAGCAGTGGCGATGGTTGCGCATCAGCGGCGTATCGTGGCTGGCGACGAGGCGGACGCGCTTGGTGCCGCGGATCTGCAGCAGCAGATTGTTGGTGAGATCATGGTGCCAGGGCGTGATTGTGCCGCGCGGGCCGATCCACAGGAAGCCATCGCGGCCCGGTTCGGCGACGAGTATGCCCGGAATATCGCCGACGTCGTTCCAGAGTTCCGCGAGTGCGCGTCGATTGTGATCGTGATTGTTGGCAGTCATGTAGAAGTCGTTGCTGGGCCTGGAATCGCGCAACCGTGCAATGACCTCGGCAAAGCGGCGCACTGTGCCATGCGCGGCTGAATTCACTTCGTAATCCTTGTCGGCTTCGCGGTCCCACTGGACGCGGACTTCGCGATCGCCGAAGCGCTGCTCGAAATCGTCGAGTGACCAGCGCTGCATCGCGGGCCAGTGATCCACCAGCCCGGTGAGCAGTACGGGGCGGTGGGCGTGATAGAAATCGCCGAAGAAATCCATGGCATCGCCGACCCGAAGCCGCGGCACTTCGGCGGCGGCGGCGTCGGCACGGCCGGCGGCCAGCCGCGCCTGATTGGCGAGTACCCAGTCGCGCTTGGCGAGGCGCGCGCGCAGGCGCGCCGCGCCGATCAGATACGGGCTCTTCGCCGCGCGTTCGATCTCCGAGACCGCGAGCGCATGGACGATTCCGCGCCCCGCGATCTGCTGCGCGAGCCGGTCGGGCTCGGCCCCGAGCAACAGTGCCTCAGCAATTTCGCGCCTCAGATCATCGTTGACAGCCAGGCCGCCATGACCGCCCCCACCTTTTTTCTTCTTGCCCGCCATAGGTTTTCCGCGCCCTTGCCCTGTCGCGTCCTATGACGGCCGTGCGTCAGAATTGTTACGATTGGCGGCACTCCAATTCGCGGCTACTCAACGGCAGGTTAGAGTTGAGGGGGATGCATGCCGCAAGCGTGGAGGATATTGATCGGGTTGCTGGCCGGGCTTGCGCTGGGCGCAGGTGCAGTATGGGCCGGACTAGGCGGTCTTGATCGCGTGACTGCAATTGCGGGGCCGATCGGCGGACTATGGCTCGATGCGCTCAAGATGACGATCATCCCGCTGGTGGTGGCGCTGCTCATCACCGGTATCGCGCGCACCGCCGACAGCGCGCGCGGCGGGGGGCTTGCGCTCAAATCGGTGGCGCTGTTCGTCGGCCTGCTCTGGCTGTCGACCGCGATCGCGGCGATACTGATCCCGAGCCTGCTCGTGCTCTGGCCGATGCCGCAGGAGGCGGCGCAGGCGCTGCGTGCCGCGCTGGGCCAGCCGCATGTCGAGGTCGGCGCCCCGCCGGGCTTCGCCGATTTCCTCGGCTCGATCGTCCCGACAAATCCGATCGCGGCGGCCGCGGCAGACGCCATGCTGCCGCTGATCCTGTTCACGACGTTGTTTGCGATCGCGATCACGCGATTGCCCGCGACGCAGCGCGAGCCGCTCACCGCCTTTTTCGCGGCGATCGCGGACGCGATGCTGGTGATGGTCGGCTGGGTGCTGTGGCTGGCGCCGCTCGGCGTGTTCGCGCTGGCGCTGGTCGTCGGCATCCAGGCGGGTACCTCCGCGATCGGTGCGCTGCTCCACTATATCGTCATCGTCTCATGCGCCGGGCTTGCCGCCTGGGCGCTCGCCTATCCGATGGCGGCGTTCGGGGGCGGGCTGCGCCTCGGTGCCTTTGTGCGTGCGGTGGCGCCCGCGCAGGCGGTCGCGCTCTCCACCCAGTCCTCGCTCGCCTCGCTGCCGCCCATGCTCCGGAGCTGCGCGACGCTGGGCGTGCCCGCGAGCGTGGCGAGCGTTTCGCTGCCGATCGCGGTCGCCATCTTCCGCGTGACCAGCCCCGCGATGAACCTGGCGGTCGCGATCTATGTCGCGCACTGGTTCGGAATGTCGCTCGATCCCGCGACGATCGCGACCGGCGCCGTCGTTGCCGCGGTCACGACGATGGGATCGGTGAGCCTGCCCGGCCAGATCAGCTTCCTGACCTCCATCACTCCGATCGCGGTCGCCATGGGGGTGCCGCTCGAGCCGCTCGCGCTGCTCGTCGCGGTCGAGATGATTCCTGATCTGGTGCGCACCGTCGGCAATGTCACGATGGATGTGGCGGCGACGAGCGCAATTGCGCGTCACAGCGGCGTGATCAGCGAGTCGTCGACGAGCCCGGTCACAGATTCGTAACAAATGCAACGAATCTGCCATTTCTTAAGAAATATTCATATAGCGACGTGCGTTCGTCGATATCTATATGTCGTTCATCGCCCTGTGAGCCGTTCGCAGAGCCTCCCGAGCCGCCTGTCGAAGCGCGCGTGAAGCCCGATCGGGACAATTGTAGTCAATAGATGCGCGGCGGATCGACGGCGTTCCCAGAGCCTACCCGATCCGCCCGCACCCCGCGCCGCCTTCCCCTTGCGGCGGCGCCCGACGACCCGAAGTTTCAGGAAGGACCAGACCATGTATGTAAAGACATGTGCGGCCATTGCGGCCGCGCTGGCCGGCGCCACATTGCTCCACGCGGCGGCCTTTGCCGGCGAAACCGAACCGATGGTTGCCACCGCCCCGACCAGCGAGACGCATTCGATCGCGGTGAGCTATGCCGACCTCGACCTGACCGAAAACAAAGGCGTTGACCGGCTGAACACGCGGGTCCGCAACGCGGCGCGCACGATCTGTGAGGTCGGCGGGATCAAGCCCGTGAAGATGATCCAGCTGTCGAACGAATGCTATGGCGGCGCAATGGAACGCGCGACGCGCGACATCGAGATCGCGGTAGCCGCGGCGCGGGGCGGCGACCAGCTGGCCAGCCGCGACGCGACAGGCCAGATCGCCGTCCGCCGCCAGTAATCCCCCGACGGTGTGACGGCACCGCGCTTCGCCGTCCCCGTTCCGCCCCGCCCACCAAGGGCAAATGACGCTCCCGGCCTCCCCTTGGGCCGGGGGCGTTATACTTTTGAGCATGTTTTCAGGAACATCGCGCCGGTCTATGCTGTGATGCAAACGATCCACCCGGAATGAAGGGGAGGGCGACATGCGCAGACGACTGGCGATGGCCGTGGCGGGGACACCGCGTATCCCCGTGGTCAGCATCGCACTGATCAGGGCATGAGCCGGTTGTATCGCGCTGCTCCGCCGATGCTCTTTCTGGCCACGGCCATGGGCCCGGTCTCCGCCGGCGTCCCGCATCTCGACGATCCGCTGCGCTTTTTCGCGGGGCGGACCGAAAGCGTCAGCACGATCAAGGTGATTGCGAGGAAGCCCTATCGCTCAAACACCGTGGGTCATGGCGAGATCGGCGCCGATGGCGCGCTTGACCTGGTACAAAGGGTGGAGGAGGACGGCCGACCGGCCTTTGAACGGCGCTGGCGCATCCGAAAAATTGCCCCGGCGCGTTTCTCCGGCACGATGTCCGAAGCCAAGGGATCAGTGACGATCGACGAAATTGGTGGGCGCTTTCGCTTTCGCTTCACGACGAAAAGCAATTTCTCGGTCGAGCAGTGGCTGACGCCGGCGGCCGATGGCAGGTCGGCGCGGAGCGTGCTCATGGTTCGAAGGCTGGGGCTGAAGGTCGCGAGTTCCGAAGGAATCGTCCGCAGGGTCGAATGACGTACAGGGCGGTTCCTGCGACCGTTTCGGTTCCGCCTTCTTGCCGGGAAAGGCTCTAGCGCCCCGCGATCGCCTTGGCCGCCGCGAGATAGGTGCGGCCGATGCGCACCTCGCCTTCATCGCCCATATCGGCAAACCAGACCCCGCAGCCGTCGTGGCGAAGGCGGAGGATGCGATCGCGCCGGACGATCGTCGAGCGATGGAGGCGGATGAACCGGTCGGGATCGAGCCGCGCTTCGAGCGAGGCGATGGTCTGGTGGAGCAGGAAGCTGCGCCCGCCGACATGGAGGCGCATATAGTCGCGCTCGGCGTCGATCCTGTCGATATCGTCGGCGGCGATGCGGACGAGCTCGGCACGGTGTGGCACCCAGAATTCGGTGGCGAAATGCGACTCGGCCGCGGGTTCGGCCTCGCGCACGATGCCGCGGCGTTCGGCAACGCGCTTGACCGCGCGCACCAGCCGGTCGGGTGCGACGGGCTTGAGCACATAATCGACCGCTTCGATGTCGAATGCCTCGACCGCGAAGCTGTCAAACGCGGTGACGAAGATGATTGCGGGCGCTTGGCTCTGACGTGCGAGCGCGCGCGCGACGCCGATGCCGTCAAGCTCGGGCATGGCAATGTCGAGCAGCAGCAGATCGGGCTTGAGCGCCTCGGCAAGCCTGAGCGCGGCGGCGCCATCGGATGCGGTGCCGATGACCTCGATCACCGGTTCCCTGGCACAGATCAGCTGGAGCCGCTCGATTGCGAGCGGCTCGTCATCGACGATAAGGGTTCGCATCGGCGCATCTTCTAGCGCCTCTTCAACCGCCACGATAGACCTCGGGCATCGTCAGCCGGACGACGAAGCCGCCCTCGGGCGGGGCAAGCCATTCGATCCGCGCGGAATCGCCGAAACGCGCGGCGAGCCGGTCGCGGACATTGGCAAGACCGATGCCATTGCCCTGGATGTCCTCGCCCTCGGCAGCGCCATTGCCGTTGTCCGCGACGGTGAGGATCAGCTGACCGTTTTCCGCGCGCGCCGTGATCGAGACGGTGACCGGACGGCTTGCGCGTGACACGCCATATTTGATCGCATTCTCGACCAAAGGCTGGAGGATGAGCCCTGGTACGCAGGCGTTGAGGAGGGCGTGGGGAACCTCAATCCGCGTCTTGAGGCGACTGGGAAAGCGTACGCCCTCGATATCGAGATAGAGCCGCTGAAGGCGCACTTCCTCCTCGAGCGTGACATCGTCGAGCGGATCGCCCGAGAGCGAGGTGCGGTAAAAGGTCGAGAGGTTCATGATCATCGTCTCGGCCTCGGCGCGGCTGTCCTTCATCACCAGCGAGCTCAGCGAATTGAGCGTGTTGAAGAGGAAGTGCGGATTGACCTGATAGCGCAGCGAACGCAGCTCGGCCTGCTGCGCGGCGCGCGCGAACTTGGCGGCGCGGCGCTCGGCGACGCGGACCTCGCCCGCATAGGAGATGGCGAGGTAGAGCGCCGCCCAGGCCGAAAAGAAGAAGAAGCGCGACAGCCCCTGCTCGCCGATCTCCTGCCACAGCGTCCATCCCTCCGCCTTCATCGCGAGATCGGCCTCGTCGAACATGCTCTGGGGGTCGTAGACGTTGAAGACGTAATAGTTGAACGCCGCCACCGCGACCGCGCACGGGATCGCGCCGAGAAAGGCGGTGGTGATGCGGAGCCAGAGCGGCTGGCGATCGAACTGGCGTAACAGCAGATAGAGCAGCCAGGTGAGCACGATGCCCGCCGCGGTGACGACCATGCGGCGCTCGGCCATTTCGGCCTGCGCGGGAAAATCCATGACCATCGCGCGCAGCGTGACGATCAGTGCGTAGAACAGCCAGAAGCCGATTATCGAGTAGAAAGCGATGATCGGTCGAACGGTGTGGTGCGGCTGTTCCTGTGCATGCGTTTCAAATTCCATGCATCCTTGTAGCGCGCAAAGACCGAAAAGCGCCATTGCTCCTATGTCGTCCGTCGAAAGGCTCCCCGATTTTGTCGAAAGGCGAGGCGGTAGGCGCGTTTCGTCCGCGGTCGGAACGGGGAACGGATGGGCGCCCGGTCCGTGTCGATTCCGCAGCGCGGAATCGCGACTGTTGCAGGATTGTCACGCCAGAATGTCAATTATTGTGCATTGCACACATTTCGTCGCAAGATTCTTGCTCTGCACCCCCATCTCTGATTCCATGTCTGAACGGGGACGAAATGCGCCGTTAAAGCCACGTCAACCATATCAGGCGCATGATCGGCTCCAGGGGCAGAAGGTCTGGAGACAGGACATGGGCACCAGGGCACGGCCGGCGGACGGGGCGCTGACATTGGCCGAATTGAAAGAGTTTGCGAGCTTCCCCGCAGCCACGCAGCGCTATATCCGGCGTTCGCTCGACATTGGGCTCGAGCGCCACGATGCGATCGAACTGTGGTCGCGCGACATCGTGGAGTCCGCGAGCATCAACGCGCAGACGCGCATCTATGAGCGCCTTCCCGAAATTCGGGCGCTCGTACCCGATGACAGCGGGCTCGACGCGATGGAACCGTTGATGGCCCCGCTGGTGACCGTTTCGGCCTTCGATCTGGGGCAGGACCGGCTGGTGAGCTTCGGTTCGTATCGCTTCCTCTACGAAAGGCTGATCGGCGCGAGCGTGCGGCCCTGGCTGCCGGGCGCTTTCTGCGCGGCCGCAGCGCTGCCGCACCTGCATCCCGACAAGCGCCGCGTGCTGCTCCAGTCGATCAGCGAGGCGGCGGCGACCGCGATCGGCTGGTCGAGCCGAGAGCCGTCTTTCTACCCCGAATGGGTGGAAAAGGTCGAAGCGGGCGCGCTGCCCAACTGACAATCGACGGGGGGAGGGGATATCAGCCCCTCTTTCCGCGACAGTCGCATAAGAAGCGGCGGCTGGCCGAAAGCGGCGGGCTTGTGCGACCAGCCCATTGCCAGAAACAGGTAAGCCCCGTCGCTTTCGCGGCGGGGCTCCCTAGACGGCTCGTTCCATGAAGGTTCGGGCCTGTCATGTCGCTCTTTCTTTCGATCGAGCCAATACAGAACGTGCGGGGCGCAAACGGGTTCCGCGCTCCGTCAAGAAAATTTCATGAAAGCGTCACCCGATCGTCCTCAGCCGCACGACCTTGTCCACCATGAAGGGGGCGAGGATGCGGCGAATGCGTTCGGCACGCTCGGAAGCGATCGCCAGATTGAAGACCGAATTGGCGATGACGTCGGCAATCTGGACGCCCGCGGAGCGGCGACTGTCCGCAAGCCGCGCGCGCCCGCAGGTGCCCAGCAGCGAAGCGATGTCCTGGCGGACAAGTCCAAGCGTGGCGGGATCGTAGCGGCCATCGTCAATGATCACCTCGGCACAGCCCGTCGTCTCGGGCAGCCAGGCCTCGATCACGTCCTCGAGCAGCGCCACATAGGCCTTGAGGTCGCGGTCCTTTTCGCCGGGCACGCCGGGAATGTGCTTTGCGGGAAGCTGGGCGACGATCGCGCGTCCGCCAAAGCGCTCGAGCAGCTCGAAGAACAGCCCGCGCTCGACAAGCGAGATACGGCTTCCCTTCATCTCGCCGCGGATCGCGGTGACCGTCCTGAAGCGCGCAAGCAGGGCATCGGCGGCGTCCGCCTCGATCGAGACGCCCGCGAACACCATTGCCCCCGCCGAGGTTCCGCCGCTTTCGTCGCAATAAATGGGCATCGATCGCCTTCCCGTTCTTTCAATACCGTTGGGGCAGCATCACGGAAACGGGCAGGGATAGCGCTTTTTCATCATCGCGTAATAGACCGACCTGACGCTGGTGGTCGCGCGCAGCTCGACCGGGACCTGATTGAGATCGGCCATCAGATTCGCTGATGTCAGCCCGGATCGGTCGGGCGGGCAGCTATGCGTCGGCTGTCCCGCCGCCTTCTGTTTCGCGAGATCGGCACGATAGGCGCGCGTTATCGCCGCGACCTCCGCCTTGATGGAGGCAAGTTCGGAGGAGGTCGCCGCGGCGTCTCCGAGCTTCCTGACCGCCTGCGCGCGCGCAAGGAAATCGGCGACGCTGGCGCCTTGTCCGGAAATGGCGGGCGCAGTCGACACCGCCTGCACGAGCAGCAGCGCCAGCACTCCCCCCGGGATCACGCGTCAGGCGCCCTGGGGCGCCGGACCGCCGAAGCCGCCGCTCGGCCGCCGCGTCTTGGGGATGGACGAGCCGCCCGTCCCGAGCGAAGCGGGCTTGCGGACATTGCCGTCGTCGCGGCCAATATCCTCGCCCGCAATCGCGCGCTTCGATTCCTCGCCCGACAGCGTCTCATATTCGAGCAGCGCTTCGGCGAGCTTGTGAAGCTGGTCGAGATTGTCGGTCAGCACCTGGCGCGCAACGGACTCGCCTTCCTCGACAAGACGGCGAACCTCCTCGTCGATCAGGCGTGCGGTCTGCTCGGACATGTGCTGGCTGCGCGACACCGAATGGCCGAGGAACACCTCGTCCTGATTGTCGCGATAGCGCAGCCAGCCGAGCTTTTCGCTCATGCCATATTCCATGACCATCGCACGCGCCATGTCGGTCGCCTGCTGGATGTCGTTGGAAGCGCCCGTGTTGAGCGAATCCTCGCCATAGATCAGCTGTTCGGCGATGCGGCCGCCGAAGCAGAGCGCGAGCTTGGCCTTCATCTGCTTCATCGACATCGAATAGCGATCGCGATCGGGCAGGTTCCACGTCACGCCCAGCGCACGGCCGCGCGGGATGATGGTTACCTTGTGGAGCGGATCGCAGCCGGGAACGTGGAGCGAGACGAGCGCGTGGCCGGCCTCGTGATAGGCGGTCGCCTTCTTCTCGTCCTCGGTCATAACCATCGAGCGGCGCTCGGCGCCCATCATGACCTTGTCCTTGGCCTCTTCGAACTCGAGCATCGCGACAAGGCGCTTGCCCTTGCGCGCCGCGAGCAGCGCTGCCTCGTTGACGAGGTTGGCGAGATCGGCGCCCGAGAAGCCCGGCGTGCCGCGCGCGATCGTGCGCGCGCTGACGTCGGGCGCCAGCGGCACCTTCTTCATATGGACCTCGAGGATCTTCACGCGGCCGTCGATATCGGGGCGCGGCACGACGACCTGACGGTCGAAGCGGCCCGGACGCAGCAGCGCGGGATCGAGCACATCGGGGCGGTTGGTCGCCGCGATGATGATGATGCCCTCATTGGCCTCGAAACCGTCCATCTCGACGAGAAGCTGGTTCAGAGTCTGCTCGCGCTCGTCATTGCCGTTGCCGAGGCCAGCGCCACGATGGCGGCCGACCGCGTCGATCTCGTCGATGAAGACGATGCACGGCGCATTCTTCTTGGCCTGCTCGAACATGTCGCGGACACGGCTGGCGCCGACACCGACGAACATCTCGACAAAGTCCGAACCCGAAATGGTGAAGAAGGGCACGCCCGCCTCACCCGCGATGGCGCGGGCGAGCAGCGTCTTGCCGGTGCCGGGGCTACCCACGAGCAGCGCACCCTTGGGGATCTTGCCGCCGAGACGCGCAAATTTGGTCGGGTCTTTCAGGAAGTCGACGATTTCCTGCAGCTCCTCGCGTGCCTCGTCGATGCCCGCGACATCGTCGAAGGTGACGCGGCCTTCCTTCTGGGTCAGCATGCGCGCGCGCGACTTGCCGAAGCCCATCGCGCCCGAGCCCGCATTCTTCTGCATCTGCCGCATGATGAAGAAGGCGATGCCGATGATGAGGATGAAGGGCAGCGACTGATAGAGGATGACGAGCCAGATCGAGGGCTGTTCCTCGGGCTTGGCCGCGAAATTGACGCCCTTTTCCTTCAGGCGCTCGATGAGCATCGGGTCATTGGGCGCATAGGTGCGGAACGCCTTGTCGTTGGACAAGGTGCCCGAGACGACGTCGCCCGCGATCTCGACCCTCTTGACCGTGCCCTGATCGACCTGCTGGAGGAATTCGGAATAAGAGATGCCGTCGGCCGCGGCGGCGCGCGTACGGCCGTCGAACATGGCCACGAACAGCGCGAGTCCGACCAGAATGCCCACCCAGATCAGGAGGCTCTTCATCCAGGGGTTGGTTTCGGGCTGCTTGTTGTCGTCGTCGTTCATCAGGGTGTCCGGATAGATTCGTACACCGCCAAGATAGGGCACAAATGCCTAATGACAATGCAACACCCCGCATTTCTGCGGGTGGCGGGCTCAAATGCCCGTACGGCGAGGCGGAGCGGTGGAAATTTGCCAGATATCGCCGCCGCGCACAAGCAGGTCGCCAAGGCTGACCTGCGCTCCAAGGGCGATTTCGGCCAGCGCGCGGTCCAGTGCGGGGCCCGAGGGATCGAGGCCGGATTCGCGCCGCCGGAGCACGATGCGCAGCAGGCGGCGGACCAGTTCGGCGGGCAATCCCGAAGGGTCGAGCGTGATGCCCGATGCGGTCTCGACGATGCGTTCGGCGGCGAGCCGCTCGGCCATCCAGCCAAGCGCCGCCTCGGCCTCGGCGAGATTGGCGGCACTACGTGCCAGCGCCTGCGCGTCGAGCCACGGCGCATCGGCGAGATGGCGACGAAAGCGCGCCCGGTCGAAACGCATGTCCTCGTTTGACGGATCGCGCAGCGCGGTGAGCCCCGCTGCATCGACGATCGCCTGAAGCTCGGCGCGACGCCAGCCGAGCAGCGGGCGAACGACACGCCCGTTGATCGCTCGAATCCCCGCAAGCCCGCCGACCCCTGCGCCGCGGTTCAGCCGCATGATCAGCGTTTCGGCCTGATCGTCGGCATGGTGCGCGGTCATGACGCAGGTCGCGCCCTCGCGTTCCCGCCAGGCATCAAGTAAGGCGTAGCGCGCACGCCGCGCCCCGGCCTGAAGCGAACCTGTGATCGGCGTTTCAGGCGTTAATGTGTGGTGCGGAACACCGCGTGCGGCGCACATATCGGCGACCCAGCGCGCCTCTGCCGCGGATTCCGGGCGCAGCCCGTGATCGACCGTCGCCGCGCGGACCTGTCCTGGCCAGGCCGCCTCGGCCAGCAGCAGCAGCGCCAGGCTGTCGGGCCCGCCAGATACCGCAACGCCGACGGGCGCGTCATCGCTGCGCGCAGGCATGCCATTCAAGAAGCGATCGAGAATTTCGGGCGCGATGGTCATCGCGCCCGCTTTACCGCCATTCGCGCGAAAGCGGGAATCGGCCGATCACGCCTTGCATTTTGCGTCGGCCTTGCCCCTGGCGACCTGCGCCTTGAGCCCTGCCAGAGCGGTGGCCCCATAGACCGCGTCGAACTCCTCGAAGACCTTGCACGCATCCGCGGTCTTTTTGAGCCGCGTCAGCGATACGCCCAGATAATAGAGGCTTTCGGGCGCGCGTTCGCCCTTGGGCAGCTTCTGGTAATTGTCATAAAATGCGACCGAGGCGAGCGCGGGCTTGCCCTCGTCGAGATAGGCGCGGCCAAGCAGGTTCTGCGCATAGCTGACGCGCTTGTGCTTTGGATATTTCGTGACGAAATCCTTCAGCTGCGCCTGCGCCTGAGGATAGAATTTCGCTTCCCACAGCCGATAGCCGTAGAGATATGCATCCTCGCCCGCATCGCCCGTTGCGGGCTTCTGGATTGCATCGAGCAGGGCCGCGCGCTCGGTGCTGAGCGTGGGCGCTGCCGCGGTGGGCCTGGCAACGGGGGGCTTGACGCTCCCCGTAGACGCCGCCGGTGGCGTTGCAGGCGCTGCGCCGCCTTCGAGCGCAGTCAGACGGCCGTCGACCTCGGCCTTGTATTTCGTCGCCGCATCTTCGAGCTGCCTGAGCTTGAAGGCATTCTGTTCCGACTGCTCGGTAAGCCTGCTGAGCTCGGTTTCGAGCGCGCTCACGCGCGCGGTCAGATCGTCGATCGGGGCTGATGCGGGCGAGCCGGCGGGATCGATCGTCTGTGCGGGCGGGGCGATCTCGGGCTCGAAATAGCCGGGCGCGCCACCGGGGAAGACCTTGCGCTGGACGGCCTTCATTTCCTTTTCGAGCTTGTCGACGCGCGGCGCCAGATTGGCCCCGCTCTGCGCCGCAAGCGGCTGCGCGGCGATGCCGCCAAGAAGGATCGCCAGAAACAGCGTTCTACGCATGGTATTCGTCCCGCTCATAGGATGGTTCAGGCGCCTTATGGGACAGCGCGGCCCCGGCCTCAAGGCCGGTGCGGCGACTGGATCACGGCCGGACGGGGCCCGGGGGCGTCTGGGCGTTGGTAGCCGACGGCAACGGCGTGCCGGCGGGGGCGGTTCCCGGTGCCGTCGGGGCCGCAGGGGCGGCGGCTACGGCACGCGCGGCTAGCGCCGCGGCGCTGACGCCGACATCGGCAATGGTCTTCTCGGGTGGCCCGAGCGGTGCGACCTCGCGACCGCCGACGGTGACGCGCAGCGCGTCGGGGCGACCGGTCAGGATCTGCGGATTGGTGGCGTCCTCGGGAACCTGATAGGTTTCGCCCGTCACCATGGTCTTTTCAAACAGCCGCTTGCCGCCGGCCTCGTAGATGCGCAGCCACACATCCTGGGTGGCGGTGAGCACCACGGCGCCCGTAGCGGGGGCGGGCGCGGCTGCGGCAGTCGGCGCGGCGGGCGCTGCGGCATTGGTCGCTGCGAGCGCTTCATTGCCTTCGTCGTCGAGCGTATCGGTGCCCGCCGCGATCGCGGCGGGGTCGCGGCCGCCAATGCCGTCGAGCAGGCCGCCCCGGAAGATCAGGAAGCCCCCCACGACGAGGAGCACGAGGATAGCGGTGGTCCAGGCGAGCGCCCGCGTCGGGACGCGCGCGGGATCGGCGGGCTCGAAATATTGGGGCTCGTGCGCGATGCCGCGATAATCCTCGAGCTCGGCGCGCACGTCGCGCGCATAGGCGACCTCGTCCAGCCCCAGCGCACGCGCATAGGCCTTGGTGAAGCCCGAGCAATAGGTGATCGCGGGAAGGTCGTTATAGCGCCCCTCCTCGATCGCCTCGAGATGGCGCTGCGGGATCCGCGTGCGCGTCGCAATGTCGGCGAGATCAAGATTTGCGGCCTTGCGCGCCTCGGCAAGCCGCTCCCCAACTTTCTTGGGGGCTGCGTGCATCCCCTCGGCTTCGCTTTGATCCGTCATCCCGTCCGTGACTTGTCAGATTTTCGACCCAGTGCGCCCATGTCACATTTGCGCGCGCGCAATGTCAATGCGGCGAGCCTGCAATTGCGAAGCTTTTTTCAAGAGTTCAGGTAAATTCCACGCCGTGTTCCACCGCCCATCCCGAAAGCGCGGCGCGCATGCTGGGTGGCGGGGTATCGAGCCAGGCCGAAAGCGCAGTCTGCAGCGCTGCCCGATCGAGCGAACGCAGCATCGCCTTGACCGGTCCGATCGCGGCCGGGGTGATCGAAAGCCGCTCGATCCCGAGCCCGATCAGCGCCATCGCCTCCAATGTCCGCCCGCCCATTTCGCCGCACACCGCAACGGGCACGCCCGCGGCCTTGGCGGGCGCCACGACGCGGCGCAGGAAGCGCAGGATCGCAGGGCTCAGCCAGTCATAGCGTTCGGCGAGCTTGGGGTGCGCGCGGTCGGCAGCGAACAGGAACTGGGTCAGATCATTGGTGCCGATCGACAGGAAGTCGATCTTTGGCAGCAGGATATCGAGACTTTCGGCGAGCGCGGGCACTTCGAGCATCGCGCCGTAGCGGATCGCATTCGGCAGCATCCGCCCGCGCGAGGAGACCCAGTCGCGCTGCGCCTCGAACAGCGCCTTGGCTTCGTCGAACTCCCACGGCTCGGAGACCATCGGGAACATGATGTGGAGCGTCCGCCCCGCGCCGGCCTCGATGAGTGCGCGCGCCTGCGCCTTCATCAGCCCGTTGCGATCGAGCGCGACGCGCAGTGCGCGCCAGCCCATCGCGGGATTCTCCTCATGCTCGCCATCATGGCGCATATAGGGCAGCGCCTTGTCGCCCCCAATGTCGACGGTGCGGAAGATGACGGGGCGCTCGCCCGCGGCCTCAAGCACGTCGCGGTAGAGTCGCTGCTGGCGTTCGCGCTGCGGCAGGGTGGCGGAAACCAGGAACTGGAATTCGGTACGAAACAGCCCGATGCCCTCGGCGCCCGTGGTGTCGAGCGCTGCGACATCGTCGCGCAGCCCCGCATTGACCATCAACGCGATATGCGTGCCGTCCTTCGTAACCGAAGGTTCGGTGCGCAGCGCGGCAAAGGCGGCGCGGCGCTTCTGGCTGACGTCGAGCTTGGCCTCGAAGGCCTCTTCCATCGACGGAGAGGGGCGCACGAAGACCGCGCTCTGGCTCGCATCGAGCAGGATGAGGTCGCCCTCGCCGATCGTGCGACGGACATTGGTGACCCGGCCCAGCACGGGGACGCCCATCGCGCGCGCGACGATGATGACGTGCGCGGTCAGCGAGCCTTCCTCGAGGATCACGCCTTTCAGACGGCGGCGATCATATTCGAGCAGCTCGGCGGGGCCGAGGTTGCGCGCGATCAGGATCGTGTCCTGACGAAGCCCGAGCTGCGCGGCCGAGCCGAGCTGTCCCGAGACGATGCGCAACAGCCGGTTGGAGAGATCCTCCAGATCGTGCATCCGGTCGGCGAGCAGCGGATCGTCGATCTGGCGCATGCGCATGCGGGTGCGCTGCTGGACGCGCTCGATCGCCGCCTCGGCGGTGAGGCCGCTGTCGATCGCCTCGTTGATGCGGCGCGACCAGCCCTCGTCATAGGCGAACATCTTGTACATCTCGAGCACCTCCTGGTGCTCGCCGCCGCCAAACTCGGCCTGGCTCGCCATGCGGTCGATCTGCTCGCGCATCTTGTCGAAGGCCGAATAGACCCTGTGCCGCTCCGCCTCAACATCCTCGGCGACGGTATGCTCGATGGTGATGCGCGGCTGGTGATAGACCGCAAAGCCGCGCGCCATTCCGTCGACGAGCTTGAGGCCCGTCAACCGCACGGGATCGGTATTGTGGACGCGGCCTGCGGCGGCGGCCTTCTCGTCGATCAGCCCGGCATTGGCGATCAGTTCGGAGAGCACCATCGCAACGGTCTGGAGCGCCTCGATGACGAGGTCGTCATATTTGCGCGGTTCGGCATGCTGGATCGAGAGCACGCCCACCGCCTCTTCGCGGCGCACGATCGGCACGCCTGCGAAACTGTGGAACAGCTCTTCCCCGGTTTCGGGCTTGTAGGCGAAATCGGGATGGCTCGCCGCTTCGTCGAGATTGAGCATCTCGACATTCTCGGCGATCGTGCCGACCAGCCCCTCGCCGAATGCCAGCTTGGTGACGTGGACGGCCTCCTGCTTCAGCCCGCGCGTCGCGAAGAGTTCGAGCACGCCGTCGCGCAGCAGATAGATCGAGCAGACCTCGCTATCGAGCGCCTCGCCGACGATGTTGACGACCTGATTGAGCTTGGCCTGCGCTCCTGTGCGCGCCGCCATCACATCGTGGAGGCGGGTGAGGATTTCGCGCGCGGAGGCGACGGCGGATGTGGTCGGTGCGGATGAGGCCATTGTCGAAAAGGGCTATCAGAAAGTCGCCGCGCTTTCCAATACGCTCACGCGATGTCGCACCGCTTTTTCGCGCATCGTCGTGCAACGGGCAGCGCGGCGCCCCTGCGGGGCGCCGACGGATCAATGTGCGCGCGTTTCGAGCGCTTCGGCCGCTTCGGTCATCAGCGTCGCGATGATATCGGCGACGGGCTCCTCTGCCTTGACCATGCCGACCGACTGGCCCGCCATCACCGATCCCGACTCCACATCGCCGTCAATGACCGCGCGGCGCAGCGCGCCCGCCCAGTAGTGCTCGATTTCGAGCTGGGCGGCGCCCATGTCGACCTTGCCGTCGTCGAGCATCTGCGCGACTTCGCGCTGCTTGGCGGCGAAGGCTTCCATCTCGGCGTTGCGGAGCGCGCGCACGGGGATCACGGGCAGACGCGGATCGATCTGGACGCTGGCGATCGCGTCGCGCGCCGAGGCGCGAATGAACGCCTTTTTGAAATTGGGGTGCGCGATGCACTCGGTCGCACACACGAAGCGCGTGCCGAGCTGGACGCCCGCCGCACCCATTTCGAGATAGCCCGCGATGAGCTGGCCCTTGCCGATCCCGCCCGCGACGAAAACGGGAAGCTGATCGGCGATTTCGGGGAGCATTTCCTGCGCGAGCACCGACGTCGAGACCGGGCCGATATGGCCGCCGGCTTCCATCCCCTCGATCACGAGCGCATCGACGCCCGAACGGATCAGCTTCTTCGCGAGCGCCAGCGCGGGCGCGAAGCAGATGACCTTCGCGCCGCTCGCCTTGATCGCATCGAGCGCACCCGCCGGGGGCAGGCCGCCCGCGAGCACGACATGACTGACCTTGTGTTTCGCGCAGACCCCGATCAGCTCGAAAAGCTGCGGATGCATGGTGATGAGATTGACGCCGAAGGGCTTGTCCGTCCGCTTCTTCGTCTCGGCGATCTCGGTGTCGAGCAGCTCGGGGCTCATCGCGCCGCACGCGATGACGCCGAAGCCGCCGGCATTGGAGATGGCGGAAACGAGGTTGCGCTCAGAGATCCAGCTCATCGCGCCGCCCAGTATTGCGACGTCGCAACCGAGGAATTCGGCGCCACGCGCCATGCGGCGGGCGAGGCGTTCCTGACCGATGCTCATGCCTCCAGCGGCTCCGGACCGTCGAGACCATAGGCGGTGTGCAGCACGCGGACCGCGAGCTCGGCATAATCCTCCTCGATCAGCACCGAGACCTTGATCTCGGAGGTCGCGATTGCCTGGATGTTGATGCCGCGATCGGCCAGCGCCTTGAACATCGTCGAGGCGACGCCCGCATGGCTGCGCATGCCAACGCCGACGATCGAGACCTTGCAGATCTTGGTGTCGTGCTTCAGCTCGCCATAGCCGATCGTTCCCCTCGCCTTTTCGAGCGCGTCGATAGCGCGCGCCAGCTCGGCGCCGGGGACGGTGAAGGTGACGTCGGTCGAACCCGTGTCGTGCGCGATATTCTGCACGATCACGTCGACATTGATGTTGGCCTCGGCCAGCGGCCCGAAGATCGCGGCGACCGCGCCGGGGCGGTCGGGCACATCGGTCAGCGTGATCTTCGCCTCGTTCTTGTCCAGCGCGATGCCGGTGATGCGTTGCCGTTCCATCTCGTTTTCCTCAATCTCATCATCGCCGACGATCATCGTCCCCGGCAGTTCGTCGTCGGTCGGATCCTCGAAGGAAGAGAGCACCTGGACGCGCACCTTCTCCTTCATCGCGAGCCCGACTGAGCGCGTCTGGAGCACCTTGGCGCCGACGCTCGCCAGCTCGAGCATTTCCTCGTAGGTGACCTTTTTCAGCTTGCGCGCGCGCGGCACGATGCGCGGATCGGTTGTGTAGACGCCGTCGACATCGGTGTAGATGTCACAGCGGTCGGCCTTGACTGCGGCCGCCACCGCAACCGCCGAGGTGTCCGAACCGCCGCGCCCGAGCGTCGTCACCCGGCCATCCTCGGCCATGCCCTGGAAGCCCGGGATGACCGCGACCTGCCCGCCCGCCATTGCGGCGATGAGCGCTTCGGTGTCGATCGTCTCGATCCGCGCCGAGGCATGCGCGTCGTTGGTGTGGATGGGAAGCTGCCAGCCGAGCCAGCTGCGCGCGCGTACGCCCAGTGACTGGAGCGTGATCGCGAGCAGGCCGCTCGTCACCTGTTCGCCCGCCGCGACGACGACGTCATATTCGCGCGTGTCGTAGAGCGAGCTTGCCTCGCGGCAGAAGTTGACGAGCCGGTCGGTCTCGCCCGCCATCGCCGAAACGACGACCGCGACCTCGTTGCCGGCATCGACCTCGTGTTTGACGCGCGCCGCGACGTTGCGAATCCTTTCGATGCCCGCCATCGAGGTTCCGCCGAATTTCATTACAATACGGGCCATTGAGACTTCCCGGAAATTCCCTGAAAAGCCCTTTGGTCAAAGGGCGCGGCCCTGATAGGGTCGAGATATGGCAAACGCAACTACGATCGATCCGAAAGAGGCCGCGCATTTCGGGCAAATGGCGGCGGAATGGTGGGACCCCAAGGGGTCATCGGCGATGCTCCACCGGATGAACCCCGTCCGGCTCCACTATATTCGCGACATGGCCGACTGGCACTGGCAGCTCGACGAGCATGACCGGCGGCCGCTGGCGAACATGACGGCGCTCGACATGGGATGCGGCGCAGGCCTTTTGTGCGAACCGCTGGCGCGGCTGGGCGCGGTGGTGACCGGGATCGACGCGGCGGCGGAGAATGTCGCGGTGGCGCGTCTGCACGCCGAACAGTCGGGGCTCTCGGTTTCCTATGAGCAGGGCGGGATCGAGACGCTGGGCAAGCGCCGCTTCGACCTCATCACGTCTCTGGAGGTTGTCGAGCATGTGACCGATCCCCGGGCGTTCGTGGAGGGGTTGGCTGGCGCGCTCGCGCCGGGCGGGCTGATGATCCTGTCCACCCCCAACCGCACGAGCCTGTCGCACTTCGCCATGATCACGATTGCCGAAGGGACGGGGAGAATTCCGAAGGGCACGCACGACTGGGACAAGTTCCTGACGCCCGAGGAACTGGGCGCGCTGGTCGAGGCCGCGGGGCTGAAAGTGATCGACGTGACGGGCATGAGTTTCTCGCCCATGCACGGCTTCAAGCTCAGCGAGAACAAGGCGCTCGACTATTTCGTGACGGCGGTGCACGCGGCCTGACACGCGCGCACCGGCCGTCCGCCGGTCATTACTGGCCGACGACCTTCAGCCATTCGTCGGCGCTGATCGGGCCGACCGCGAGTGTATCGCTGTGCTCGGCGATATATTCGCGCAGCTTGAGGCCCATCTTCGGCCCGGCCAGCTGACCCGCGGCCTTGGCGGCATCATCGATTGCCTTGTCCTGCGCCTCGGTCGTCTTGGGCTGGATCCAGACGAAATCCCAGCTGGCGCCATTCTGGTGGACATAAAGCTGCGAAGCCGGAACGCCCGCCGCCTTGGCGAAGCCGTCCTGCCGCGCAAACCATTCGAGCAATGCCTTTTGCTGGCCCGGTGCGGCGCGATAGATCGAGACGATGCTTTCGCGCTGGGCCGGCTGCGCGGCGACCGGGGCGGCGATCGCTGCGATCGCGACCGCAAGAGGAAGGATCAGTTTGTGCATGGAATACTCCGCCGAGTGAGAGCCGCACGTGCGCAACCAGACTGTCTTTTTCACAAGCGAAATGAACTCTAGGGGCGGCGTGTCGGTGCGCCTTGCGATTTCTCAAGCCGCGGGTGCGCGGCTTGCGCTTTCAGCGCTTTGCGTCGGGGAACCTGGCCCAGCATTCGAGCTCGACCTGCGCGCCGAGCGCAAGCCCGTTGGCGCCAAAGGCGCTGCGCGCTGGCAGGCGGCCGGGCTTGAAATAGGTCACATAGACCGCGTTGAAATCGCCCCAGCGGCTCATGTCGGCGAGCATCACGGTGCATTTGAAGACGTCGTCGAAACCGAGGCCCCGCTTGCGCAGCTTCGCGCCGATATTCTCCATCATCTGCTTCGTTTCGCCCGCGAGCCCGCCCGCGGCGAGCGCGCCGCTTTGGGTCGTCCCGATCTCGCCTGAGAGATAGAGGATATCGCCGACGCGGACGGCTTCCGAAAAGGGGCGCGCCTGCGGTCCTTCGACCGGATAATATTCAGGCGGCTGCGCAACCGCGCCCGGTCCGAGCGCGAGCGACGAGGCGAGCGCAAGAAGCCGGGCATGGCGCATCAGAAATCCACCTTGTCGTAATATTCGGGGGGCTTGATGACCTCCATCCGCTCGGAGAGCAGTGGACGGAAGCTCGGGCGCGACTTGAGGCCCGCATACCAGCGCTTGACCAGTTCGTGCCCCTTGAAGTCGATGCCGCCCAGATAGTCCGCGACCGAAATATGCGCCGCCGCCGCGAGATCGGCGAGGCTCAATGTCGCGCCCGCCAGCCAGGTGCGGTGATCGAGCAGATAGTCGAGATAGTCGAAATGGCTGTGCGCGTTCTTCATCGCCTCGCGCAGGATGCGCGCATCGGGCGCGGCGCGGTCGATCAGCCGCTTCTTCATGCGCTCGTGCATCAGGGGCGCGACGACATCGCCGTAGAACTGGTGGTCGAACCATGAAACCAGCCGGCGGACCTCGGCGCGGTGCGCGGCGGTGCCGCCGATGAGTTGCGCCTTGTCGGTGGTTTCCTCGAAATATTCGCAGATCGCCGAGGAATCGATGAGGATCAGGCTGCGATCGGCCTCGGTCATCACCGGGGTCTGCCCCGCGGGGTTCATGTCGATGAACTCGTCGCGGCGTTCCCACGGGGATTCGCGCACGAGTTCATAGCCGACGCCCTTCTCACCGAGGAGAAGCCGGACCTTGCGCGAAAAGGGACAGAGCGGAAACTGGAAGAGGTGCCACATGGAGGCGCGACTTTAGCGCGCGCGGCGAGTCCGTCCAGCCTTTGATGCGGCGCAGCAGGCGCGATCGGCGCTTTTTCTCAATCGTCCCAATCGTATTCGTAATCGGGCAGCGATACGCGGCTTCCGATATCGGCCATGCGGCCCGCCATCTCTGCCATCAACCTGCGCAATTCGGGCATCATCACCACCATCTGCGTCGCCATGGCGCCCATCGTGCCCGTCATCGCACGCGTGCGATGCGTCATGCGCTCTTCAAAATAGGGATCGTCGCGCTCGGCGCGGTCGCGCAGCGTCTCGTCGCGCGGCGTGCGCGAGGTCGGGTCGATCGCGCGCTCGATCTCGCCGATGCGCATGTCGAGCACCGCGCCCATCACGCCCGACATCGCGCCTGCGACGCGGTCCTGCATGACGGGATCGTTCATCGTCTTCGCAATCCGTTCCTCGGGCGCGACATCATTGTCCTGCGCGTGGACGGGCGCGGTGAAGGCCAGCGCAACAAGGCCGAGCACGAAATAACGCATCGCAATCCTCCAGACGCGCGAGGCACGCGCGGGTACGGCCTGGACACATATATAAGTTAAAATGAGTCCAGGCTGAACGGGTTCCGTGCTTATTCGGCCGCGACCTCCGCGGGGGTGTCGCTGAGCGCGTATTCGAGCCGCGACAGCATCTCCTTCGGGCAGACCTGCCAGAACTGGAGCCGCCTGCGGTCCCAGTCGTCGAGGATCGCGTTGGACCATTTGCTGTCGGTCGCGACCGCATGCTCGGCGATGAGCGATTTGAGCTTGGCTTCCCAGTACGCGGAGTCGAGGCGTTGCCAGACGATGCTGTCGGGATTGGCGCGACGTTCGAAATGGCCGTCCTCGTCGAGGATGAAGGCCATGCCGCCCGTCATGCCCGCACCGAAATTGGCGCCGACCTTGCCGAGAATGACCGCGGTGCCGCCCGTCATATATTCGCAGCCATTGGCGCCGCAGCCCTCGACCACGACCTCTGCGCCCGAGTTGCGGACCGCGAAGCGCTCACCCGCCTGACCCGCCGCGAACAGCTTGCCCGAGGTTGCGCCGTAGAGGACGGTATTGCCGATGATCGTGTTGGCATGGCTGTCGAGCGGCGAGCTGACCGTGGGACGCACGGTCACGATGCCGCCCGAAAGCCCCTTGCCGACATAGTCGTTGGCGTCGCCGAAGACCTCGAGCGTGATCCCCTTGCAGAGAAAGGCGCCCAATGACTGCCCCGCCGAGCCGCGCAGCCGGACATGGACGTGCCCGTCGGCGAGCGCCGACATGCCGTAGAGCCGCGTGATCTCTGACGAGAAGCGCGTGCCGACCGCACGGTGCGTGTTGCGGACATTATAGGTGAGCTGCATCTTCTCGCGACGCTCGAACACCGCCTTGGCATCCGCGATCATCTGCGCGTCGAGGCTGTCAGGCACCTCGTTGCGGAAGGTCGGCAGGTTGAAGCGGCGCAGATCATCGTCGGCATCGACCTTGGCGAGTATCGGGTTGAGGTCGAGATCGTCGAGATGTTCGGCGCCGCGGCTGACCTGACGCAGCAGCTCGGTGCGTCCGATGATCTCGTCGAGCGACTTGAAGCCCAGCCGTGCGAGAATCTCGCGCACTTCCTCGGCGATGAAGGTCATCAGGTTGATGACCTTTTCGGGGGTGCCGACGAATTTCTGCCTGAGCTTCTCGTCCTGCGTGCAGACGCCGACGGGGCAGGTGTTCGAATGGCACTGACGCACCATGATGCAGCCCATCGCGACCAGCGACAATGTGCCGATGCCGAATTCCTCGGCGCCGAGGATCGCGGCGATCACGATATCGCGCCCGGTCTTGAGGCCGCCATCGGTGCGCAATTTCACGCGGTGGCGAAGCCCGTTGAGCGTCAGCACCTGATTGACCTCGCTGAGACCCATTTCCCAGGGCGTGCCCGCATATTTGACCGAGGTCTGCGGGCTGGCGCCGGTGCCGCCGACATGGCCCGCGACGAGGATGACGTCGGCATGGGCTTTCGCAACGCCCGCCGCGACCGTGCCGATACCCGCCGAGGAGACGAGCTTGACGCAGACGCGCGCGCGCGGGTTGATCATCTTCAGGTCGTAGATCAGCTGCGCCAGATCCTCGATCGAATAGATGTCGTGGTGCGGCGGGGGCGAGATCAGCGAGACGCCCGGGGTCGCATGGCGGAGCTTCGCGATGAACTCGGTGACCTTGAAGCCGGGAAGCTGGCCGCCCTCGCCGGGCTTTGCGCCCTGCGCCACCTTGATTTCGATTTCCTCGCACGCGCCGAGATATTCGGCCGTGACCCCGAAACGCCCCGAGGCGATCTGCTTGATCACCGAATTGGCGTTGTCGCCATTCTCATAGGGCTTGTAGCGCGCGCTATCCTCGCCGCCCTCGCCCGATACCGCCTTGGCGCCGATGCGGTTCATCGCGATCGCGAGCGTCTCGTGCGCTTCGGGAGAGAGCGCGCCGAGCGACATGCCCGGGGTGACAAAGCGCTTGCGAATCTCGGTGATCGCCTCGACGCTGTCGATCGCAACGGGCTCGTTGGTGAAATTGAACTCGAGCAGATCGCGCAGATAGACCGGGGGCAGATCGCGCACGCCGCGCGCGAACTGGAGATAGGTCGAATAGCTGTCGGTCGAGACCGCGGTCTGGAGCAGGTGCATGAGCTGCGCCGAATAGGCGTGCGTCTCGCCGCCGTGGCGCTGGCGATAAAAGCCGCCGATCGGCAGCGTGACCACCGCCTTGTCGAAGGCCGCCTCGTGCCGCATCAGCGCGCTCAGGTGGAGCGAGGCATAGCCCTCGCCCGAGATCTTGGCGGGCATGCCGGGGAAGAAATCGTTGACCAGCGCGCGCGACAGGCCGACGGCCTCGAAATTATAGCCGCCGCGATAGCTGGAGATCACCGCGATCCCCATCTTCGACATGATCTTCAAAAGGCCGTCATTGACCGCCTTCTTGTGGCGCGTGAGGCATTCCTCGAGGCTGAAGTCGCCGAACAGGCCACGCGCCTGACGATCGGCGATCGCGGCTTCGGCGAGATAGGCGTTCACCGTGGTCGCTCCGACGCCGATCAGCACCGCATAATAATGCGTGTCGAGGCATTCGGCGGTCCGCACGTTGACCGATGCATATGAGCGCAGGCCCTTGCGGACGAGGTGCGTATGCACCGCGGCCGCGGCGAGCACGCCCGCGATCGCGACACGATCGGGCCCGACATTCTCGTCGGTCAGGAAGATTTCCGAGCGCCCCTCGCGCACGGCCTGTTCAGCTTCGGCGCGGATGCGCGAGATCGCAGCGCGCAGGCTTTCCTGTCCGCCGCCGGTCTCGAAGGTGCAGTCGATCTCGGCCGCCTGCGCGCCGAAATGCGCCTTCAAACGCGCCCATTCGGCGCAGGTGAGGACGGGACTGTCGAGCACGAGCACGCCGTCATTCTGCGCCTCGCGGTCGAGGATGTTTGCGAGGTTGCCGAAGCGCGTCTTGAGGCTCATCACCTGCGTTTCGCGCAAGCTGTCGATCGGCGGGTTGGTGACCTGCGAGAAGTTCTGGCGGAAGAACTGGCTGATCAGCCGCGGCTTGTCCGAGATGACCGCGAGCGGCGTGTCGTCGCCCATCGAGCCGATCGCCTCCTTGGCGTCCTCGACCATGGGCGAGAGGATCAGTTCCATGTCCTCGAGCGTCTGGCCTGCGGCGACCTGGCGGCGCGTCAGTTCGGCGCGGTCCCAAGCTGGGGTCGCATCGGCTGCGGCGGCGGGGAGATCGTCGATCGACAGGAAGCGCCCCGCCATTTCGGCATAGGGAAGCTCGGTCGAGATGCGGTCCTTGATCGCGCGATCGTCGAACAGCACGCCTTCGTGCAGATCGACCGCGATCATCTGGCCGGGGCCGAGGCGGCCCTTCTGGACGACCGAGCTTTCGGGGACGACGACCATGCCCGCCTCGGAGCCGACGATCAGCAGATTGTCGATCGTGCGCGTGTAGCGCAGCGGGCGCAGCGCGTTGCGGTCCATGCCCGCGACCACCCAGCGGCCATCGGTCATCGCCAATGCTGCGGGGCCGTCCCACGGCTCCATCACCGAGGCGAGATACTGGTACATCGAGCGATGCGGGTCGGGCATTTCGGGATCGTGCTGCCACGCCTCGGGGACGAGCATCAGCTTGGCGGTCGGTGCGTCGCGCCCCGAGCGGCAGATCGCCTCGAACACCGCGTCCAATGCGGCGGTATCCGACGCGCCCGCGGGGATCACGGGCTTGATGTCCTCCGAATGCTCGCCGAACGCGATCGAGGCCATCTTGATCTCGTGGCTCTTCATCCAGTTCTTGTTGCCGCGGATCGTGTTGATCTCGCCATTATGCGCGAGGCAGCGGAAGGGCTGCGCCAGCCACCATTGCGGGAAGGTGTTGGTCGAATAGCGCTGGTGGAAGATCGCGACGCGGCTCTCGAAGCGCTCGTCGGTGAGGTCGGGGTAGAAGACCGACAGGCTCTCGGCGAGGAACAGCCCCTTGTAGATGATCGAGCGGCACGACAGCGAGCAGATGTAGAAGCCCGAAATCTGCGCCTCGATCACCTTCTTCTCGATGCGCCTGCGCACGAGATAGAGGTTCTTCTCGAATTCGGCGGCATCGACCGCGTCGGGCAGCGGCCCCGCGATCATGATCTGCTCGATCTCGGGGCGCGTTTCCTGCGCCTTGCGGCCGATTACCGAGACGTCGACGGGCACCTGGCGCCAGCCATAGATGGTGTAGCCCGCGTCGATGATCTCGGACTCGACGATCGTGCGGCAGGTTTCCTGCGCCGAAAGATCGGTGCGCGGCAGGAAGATCATGCCGACCGCAAGGCGGTTGGGCATCGGCCTGTGCCCGCCATCGACGATCGCGTCGTCGAAGAAGCGCGCGGGGATGTCGACATGCAGCCCCGCGCCATCGCCGGTCTTGCCATCGGCGTCGACCGCGCCGCGGTGCCAGACGGCCTTGAGCGCGTCGATCGCGGAGGCGACGACGCGGCGCGAGGGCTTGCCGTCGGTCGCGGCGACGAGGCCGACACCACAGGCGTCGCTCTCGAATTCGGGGCGGTACATGCCTTCACGGGCAAGGCGTTCGCGTTCGGCGACGCGGGCTTCAAATTCGGTCGTCATCATCAGTCCCCGATCACATCTTCATTGGGGGTTTCTTCGGGTTCGCGCAGATCCCCGGGCTTCACGCCCAATAGTCTGGCGAGCTTGGTGCGTTCGGCGGCGCTCAGATCCTCGATTTTTCGCGGCCTGGGCAGGTCGGCGGTCGCGGCCTCCATCGCCTTCACGAATGCAGGCATCTGCTCCATCAGCTCGGGAACGAATGCCTGCATTTCGGTGACCAGCTCGGGATCGACGAAAAGCATGAGCGATTCCGAAGCGTAGAGGCCGCCGGTGGGCGTCGCGAAAAAGCGACTGAGCTCGTCGAGCTGCGCCGCTGTGAACTTGCGCGCATAGGCGCGGGCGAGCCCGTTGCGCACGCGCGGTTCCATCTTCGCCATCAGGCCGTTCATGCCCGTCATCATCGCCTGCATGCCGCGCTGAGTGCGCTCGCGGAAATGCGGGTCATAGATCGCCATGACCTCGGCGAGAGTGCCCTGATCAAGCGTGGCCGCCTGCTCTTCATCGAGCCCGCCGATCGCTGCGATGGTGCTCACGGGCATTTCGAGCACGCTGTCCATCATCGGCACCATCAGCTTGTCGAGCGTCTCGCGCATCATCCGCTGATAGGTGCCGACGGGGAACAGCTTGTCGATCACGGGCTGCGCCGCAGCGAGGCGCGCGGGCTCGACGGCCGTCGGAGCCTCGGCGGCAACCGCGGACGCCGCGGACTGCTGGGCTGCAACCGGCATCGCAGCCGCCATCATGCCCGCAGCCAGAATCGAACGAGCAATTCGCATCACGCCGCCTCCAGCGCCTTGGCAGGCGCCGCCTTCGCCCTCGCCTTCAGATAGCTGTGCATATGATCGGCCACGTCGCGGCCGTCGCGGATCGCCCAGACGACGAGGCTCGCGCCGCGCACGATGTCGCCCGCGGCGAAGACGCCGTCCATGTTGGACATCATCGTCTTGTGGTCGACGCGCAGCGTGCCCCAGCGCGTGACGCCGAGCTCCTCGGCGCCGAACAATTTGGGCAGGTCCTCGGGATCGAAGCCCAATGCCTTGATGACGAGATCGGCGTCGAGGCGGAACTCGCTGCCGGGATCGGGTTCGGGCGCGCGGCGGCCCGAGGCGTCGGCCTGGCCGAGACGCATTTTCGTTGCGCGGACGCCCGAGACGGCCTCGGTGCCGTCAAAGGCTTCGGGGGCGGAGAGCCAGACGAACTCGACGCCCTCCTCTTCGGCATTCTTCACCTCGTTCTGCGAGCCGGGCATGTTGGCGCGGTCGCGGCGATAGAGGCATTTGACCGACTTCGCGCCCTGACGGATCGCGGTGCGGACGCAGTCCATCGCGGTGTCGCCGCCGCCGATGACGACGACATTCTTGCCCGCGGCATTGAGCGTGCCGCTTTCGAATTCGGGGACGGCGTCGCCGAAGCTCTTGCGGTTGGAAGCGATCAGATAGTCGAGCGATTCGACCACGCCCGGCGCACCGACGCCGGGCGCCTTGATCGCGCGCGCCTTGTAGACGCCCGTCGCGATCAGCAGCGCGTCATGTTTGGCGCGGAGCTGCTCGAGCGTGGCGTCGCGGCCGACCTCGAAGCCGCGGTGGAAGACGATGCCGCCATCCTCGAGCCGCTTGATGCGGCGCTTGACGATCGGCTTTTCGAGCTTGAAGCCCGGGATGCCGTAGACGAGCAGGCCGCCCATGCGGTCGTGCCGGTCATAGACATGGACCTCATGCCCCGCGGCGCGCAGATATTCGGCGGCGGTGAGGCCGGCCGGACCCGCACCGATGACGCCCACCGACTGGCCCGTCGGCCGGCCCGCGACGAGCGGCGCGACCCAACCTTCTTCCCAGGCGGTGTCGGTGATGAATTTCTCGACCGAGCCGATCGTGACCGCGCCGTGCCCTGAAAACTCGATGACGCAATTGCCCTCGCACAGCCGGTCCTGCGGGCAGATGCGGCCGCAGATCTCGGGCATGGTCGAGGTGCTGTTGCTGAGCTCGAACGCCTCGCGCAGACGGCCTTCGGCGGTCAGGCGCAGCCAGTCGGGGATATGGTTGTGCAGCGGGCAGTGCACCGAGCAATAGGGGACGCCGCACTGCGAGCAGCGCGACGCCTGTTCCTCGGCCTTCGCGATCTCGTAGCGACGCGCGATTTCCTCGAAATCCTCGGCGCGCAGGTCTGCCGCGCGCTTTTCGGGATAGGCTTGTCCCGTTCCCACGAATTTCAGCATCGCCTGCTCGGCCATCGTCACCCTCCGTTGTCGGAAGCCTCCGATATCCAAAAGAACCGCGGAGTCACGCGGATTCTGCAATTAAAGACAGCAATGTTTACCTAGTTTTGCCGGTTTGGGGGGTGTCCGATGCTATATTGTGGATCAGTGTTAGAATATTACGGCCGAAACGGACTCATCTCATCAAAAGCCAGACAAAGGCGACGCTGCCGAGCCCGATTCGATACCAGGCAAAGGGCGCGAAACCATAGCGCGAGACCACCGCGACAAAGGCTTTCACGATCGCGAGCGCGACAAGGAAGGCGCAGGTGAAGCCGATCGCGATCGCGCCGAGATCATCGGTGCTGAGCAGCGCGCGATCCTTCCACAGCGCATAGACCGTCGCGCCGAGCATCGTCGGCACCGCGAGGAAGAAGCTGAACTCGGCGGCGGTCTTGCGTTCCACCCCCATCATCAGCGCACCCATGATCGTCGCCCCCGAGCGGCTGACGCCGGGGACCATCGCGAGGCACTGGACCATGCCGATGCGGAGCGCGGTCCATGTCGGCATCGCCTCGACGCTGTCGAAGCGGACATGCTTCACCACGCGCTCGATCAGCAGGATCGCGATGCCACCGAGCACGAGCATGACCGCGACGATGATCGGGGTCTGGATCGCGGCGCGGATCGCATCATAGGCGATAACGCCGATCGCCATCGCGGGCAGGAAGCCGAGGATGATGTTGCGCGTGAACGCGACCGCGCCCTTGTCGAGCGCCAGCAGCCCCTTGCCGATATTCCAGAAGCGCCCCCAATAGGCGACAAGCACCGCGAGGATCGCGCCGAGCTGGATCGCGATCTTGAACGCGACCGAGGATTCGCCCTCGAAGCCGAGCAGCGCGCTGGCGAGGATGAGGTGCCCCGTCGAGGACACGGGGAGGAACTCGGTCAGCCCCTCGATGATGCCGAGCAGGATATAGGTCAGGACTTCGGAGGAGGTCATACGCGCGCTACGCTTTCACTCTGCCGCTCGCCCTGAGCCTGTCGAAGGGCTTTCTTCTTTGCGGAAAGAAAGGAAGGGCTTCGACAGGCTCAGCCCGAACGGATGTGTAAAGCGGTCAGGCCTCGCCCTTGACCCCGGCAAAGCGGCCATGGCGGCGATACTGGACCAGCCAGCCCGGCGCGACCGCGGCCAGCGGTGTCGGCGTGATGCCGAAAGCAGCAAGCCCTTCGGCATCGGCGGCGGCGACATTGTCCTTCTGCAGCATCAGCCACTGGTCCCAGGTGATCGGCGCGCCCGGCAGCCAGCCCGCGAGCCGTGCCATCGCGCCCGCGGCCGCATCGGGCACATCGGCGACGAGCGGGTTGCGGTGCGTTTCCCTGGCAATCCATGCGTTGATCTCGCCCATCGACATCACCTGTGGACCGCCGAGTTCATAGGTCTTGCCGGCGTGCGCCTCGGGATCGAGCAATGCGCCGGTCGCGGCCTGCGCGACATCGCCGACATAGACGGGCTGGAATTTCGCCTGCGCGCGAATCACGGGCAGAACGGGCAGCGCGCGGATCAGACCCGCAAAGCGGTTGATGAAGCCATCCTCGCGGCCGAATATGACCGACGGACGCAGGATCGTCGCGGAGGGGAATGCCTTGCGCACGGCGTCCTCGCCCTCGCCCTTGGTGCGTGCATAATTCGATTCGGCACGGGCATCGGCGCCGATCGCCGAGACATGGACGAGCGTGGATACGCGAGCGGCCGCCGCTGCCTCGGCAACGTTGCGCGCGCCCTCGACATGGACCTTGTCGAATTTGCCCGAGAGAATCCCGACCAGGTTGATCACCGCGTCGGCGCCCTGCACCGCGCGCGCAACGCTCTCCCTGTGCGTGACGTCCGCCGCGACGAACTGGGTCTGCCCCAGATTGCCGAGCGGTTTCAGGAACCATGCGCGTCGCGGATCGCGCTCCGCAAAGCGTACACGCGCGCCCGACGCGAGCAGCGCCTGCGCGATATACCGCCCCAGAAATCCGCTGCCGCCGAACATCACAACCAGCCGGTTCATCACTCACGTCCTCGGGTTTATTTTGCTGTCGCGGCAATGCCGCCTAATCCCTGTGTTGACAAGCGCCGATCACCCCGTCTATCCGCGCCGCCTACCCCGTGCCCAGATGGCGGAATTGGTAGACGCACCAGCTTCAGGTGCTGGCGCTCGCAAGGGCGTGGAGGTTCGAGTCCTCTTCTGGGCACCATTTGTTCTCCACGGACATCCACACAGGTCGAAAAATCTCTGAAAACAGCGGTTTTTTTCGCGTCTTACGTCCACCCGTTTCCGGGGCCGTGCCTGGGTATCTGGGGTATCTGAGGGTATATTTGAGGGTATCGGGCACATGTGCCCTCGGGAGATACCTTCATGGCGCTTTCTTCCATGGCAGTGGCAAAAGCGAAACCCCGCGGCAGGCAACAAAAGTTGGCGGACGGCCACGGCCTCCACCTGCTCGTGACGCCTCAGGGCGGGCGCTGCTGGCGGATGAACTATCGCTTCGAAGGCAAATGGCGCACGCTGCCTTGGGCCCGCCGGCGACAATTGCCTGGCTCTCCGCGGCATGGGCTGCGAAAAAGTCGATGACCTCTATGGTCTGGGTTTCCTGACTGAAGTCGGGGTGTGTCGAGACAATTGCGTTTGGGAAGCGGCAACGGGCGCGCGATCGATCAACGGGCGCCGATCAACGCCTCGACATGGCGCGCATAGCGTGTCGAGACTTCGACCACGGCGCCGTCTTCGGTATGGAGCCTGGCCAGCCTCCGTCCGGCATATTCCGCCTTGAGCACCAGCTTCAGATTGAGGAACGCCGAGCGATGCACCCGGATCAAGTCGGTGCGATCGAAGCGTTCCGAAAGCTGCTTCATGGTCGAACGCAAGATGAAGGTGTTGTTCGACGTATAGATCAGCGCGTAATCCTTGCTTGCCTCGACCCTGACGATGTCGTCGATAAAGACGCGCACCTTGCTGATACCCTTGGGTATCCAGATGGCCTTCTCGGGTTCGGCGATGCTCGGGGGAAATTCTGGCGCGCTCTTTTCGTGTGCAACGCCCGCTTCCGCCAAGCGACGGCGAGCACGGGCAATCGCTTCGACGATCCTATCGTTCTGCACGGGTTTCAGGACATAGTCGGCGGCTTCCAGCGTGAACGCCTCGACTGCCCATTCGCTGAGCGCCGTAACAAAGATGATCTGCGCCGTCGCGCATTGCCGCAGCCGGCGCGCGAGTTCGACTCCGTTCAGCCGTGGCATCTCGATATCCAGGAAGACCACGTCGGCGTTGGCGGAGCGCAATTTCTCGAACGCCTCTTCGCCATCATTCGCAATACCTACGATCGCGACATCCTCAATGCCCTCGATCGCGCGCTCCAGACGGCGAATTGCGGAATGTTCATCGTCGACGAGGAAAAGGCGGAGCGGTGTCATGGGCGGCCTATGCAGCGAGGGGAGTAGCGTGGCGATTGGCCGCAGCGGCTGAATCGTAGGTCGGCGGCATTTCCAGCGCAACCTGGAACGTGCTGGCGTGCGCGTCGGCACGGCAGGCGGTCATGATCGGCCAGGGCCAGCATTGCCGAGAGCCTCGCTACAGTCCGCCGACCACACCGGACTCAATCCTTTCTGGCCAATAGCGCGCGGACGCTCAGGCACCCCGTCCACACCCCACCGACCTGTCTCATGATCCGCGTCCGCTCCGCCGAAATCTGAAGGATCTGCCATTGATCGAGATGCGTCCCGACGGTGAGCGCGGCGCGTTCCGCCTCTTCGGTCAGTCGCATGATCTCCCTCGGTTTGCAGCTGACCCCGCGCACATGCATCGACAGGATGAATTCGTGATGATCGAGCGAACGGCCGCAGCCGCATTCTTCGCGCATGACCAGAGTCACATAGGGCGTGGCATCATATCCAGGGTCTTCGCGGCCATCCGCCTCGCGTACCGGCAAACCTCGCAGCCATAGCGAAGCGACCGCGGCATTTTTGAGTGCGCGCGCGCTCTCGACGATCGTCTGTGAGGAAGCGGGGGCGGACACCAGGGAAACCTCGTCTCGTTCATGGATGGTCCACCGCTCCTCAAGCCCTCCGGCCGCACGCTGCCATGATTTCGAGACAAGCGATCCCGGTTGACGCGACGAGCGCGCGCCTTCTTGCGCCGACGAATCCGGAAGATCCCCCCTACGGAGGAGCGGCGAATGCGAAGTATGAAGCGTCACGGGCACGTCTGCCCGCCCTGACCCTATCGGCTTCGCCCGAATCCGGCCTCGTTCGTCTACGCAACTCCGCTCGTTGGTCGCAGACCGATCCCTGCCGCCCGTCCGAAATGCGACCCGGCGACCGGGATCCGGTGCGCCGTCTTGGTGACTTTTCCCTTGGCTTCACGCGGCGGATTCCGACGCGACAGAGATTTTGAGGATGTTCACCATGAAATTCGTACCCGCGCGCAGTTCTTCCCGTTCGATCAGCAAGGGTCGCCTGGCGCGTCGGCGGACCGCGTTCCTCGCCGGCGCGGCAACGCTGTCGATCGCTCTTCCAATGGTGGCGCACGCTCAGGACAACAGTGCAGTCTTTATCCATGCGCGCGAAGACCGCGACCCCACAACGGCGATCGAAATGACGGCGGCCTCCGACCGGCTGATCGTCGACATCGACCGCGTGAATGCCGCGGGACAGATCGACGTCGGTTCGATCTCGACAGGGATAGGCGGAGTAGCCGGAGGCGTGGATACCCTCTGGCTCGCGTCGTCAGAAACGCGAACGCGAACGCTGCTTGCGGATGATATTTCGGTTCCAGGATTCAATGGCGGCCTTGTTTATGAAGCTTACGGCGCAGATTCCGAGCTGACCTTGAATGTCGCCGACGGGACGACATATGACCAGACGCTGCGCCTCGGCGGTAACGGCACGATAAACCTGAACGCCTCGCACGCGCCCATCGGCTCTACGCCGGCGATCTATGTCGAGCAAGGCAGCACCGCGCGCGACGTTTACGGCGAACAGGGTCGGTTGACGCTGAATCTTCGCGGTTCGATCAACGGAAATGATGCGGATGTTCACGTCGATATAACAGGCGCCGGCATATTCAACATGATCGGCGCGCGAATCGATGTTCGTCGCGGCATTGCACTTTATACAACGGATCAAGAGGTCACGATCGACGCATTGTCCGAGCTGCGGGCAAAGGACAGCACGTCGCTTGACGTCCAGGATGCCACCCTCGTCTGGTTGGCTCGCGACGGGCGCGTTACCAATTACGGCAATATCGTCGAGCAAGGCGATGTCGGGGGGCCAGGATCGACCCCCGACGAGGTCGCAACCGGTGTGTTGGTGACCGGCGAAGGCACGTTCCACAATGCGCGCACCAGCGCCACCAGCTTTGGCCGCATCGCAATGCACGGAAATGCCGTGGTGGTCGAAGGCCTCGGCGGGACGGTCATCAACGACGGCCTGATTCAAAGCGACAAGGCAGTCGGTCAGGCCGAAACCTACGCCGCGATAACCTCCCGCAGTGTGAACGGGCCGTCGACTTTGCGCAACAATGCGAATGGCACTGTCCAAGGCATCATCACCAACACCAACGGCGACAACCTCGGCTACACGACCGCCTATGAAGGTGGCGACGGGGTCGACGTCATCGTCAACGCCGGGACGATCAACGGCGACGTTACGCTGGGCGGAAGCACGATTTTCAACACTCAGGCGCGGCAGGCGGACGTATTTCTGACGGCTGGAGCAGGCACGGTCACCGGTCAGATCGATGGCGGCATCGGCGAGCATGACGCCTACGGGCGTTCGCTGTCGGCCAACGGCACCTATACCGCGTCGAATGTGCTTGGGACGGCGCAGACGATCGGTTTCGAACGGCATAGTATCGAGGCGTTTGGCGCAGACGTAACCGCAACCTTCACCAGCAACGAGGTTCTGGCGAACGGCTTGACCGTGCTGGGCAATGGCACCGTCGTGAACCAGGCGGACATCACGCTTGGAAGCAGCATCGGGATCGCCATCCATGATGCGGCAACCGCGCTGGATTTCATCAACGATATTGGCGCGGTGGTGAGCGTCGGCGATTCCAAGGCGTTCCATTCCGATGGCGATGGCATCGCGTCTTTCACCAACCGGGGCACGTTTACCACTGCAAGTTTTGACGAAGCAGTTACGATTGTCGCCGATGACAAGCCCGAGGCGTTCGTCTTCGACAACAGCGGTACGATCCAGAGTCTGCAAGGGCGTGGATTGGATCTGGAAGTCCGGGGCACCTCCACGAGCTTGGGCGGCAACCTCAACTTCACCAATTCGGGGCGGATCATCGGCGACGAGTCGGGCGCTGATGTCAGATTGGGTCAGCGCGGCCAAGGCAACGTCGACAACAGCGGCCTGATCGAAGGCCGCGATTACGGATTGGCGTTCCGCGGAGCGATGCTGTCGGCGACCAATTCAGGCGTGCTTCGTGGCCTTGGGGCAGGTAGCTTCGGTTTGGGGCTCACCGCTCCGCAGACGACTTTGACGAACACGGGTACAATCGAATCGACCGGGGCTGGCTTCGATGTCGCCGGGAACGTGTCGCTCAGCGCGGGCATGGCGGTGAACCTGAATACCGGCGGCACGGCGACCATCACCAACGGCGCGAACGGCGTCATTTCGGCGACGCAGGCGCGTTCGGTTGCGGTGGCGGTCGATGGCATCGGCAGTTCGACCTTCACCTTCACGAACAGCGGCCGCGTCATCGGAAGCGGCGCCGATACGACCGCCACGTCATTGCGCGCGGGCGACAACACCTTCTTCGCCGGCACCGTCGCCAGTGCGATCCACACCGATGGCACGCGCGACCTGATCGTCAACGAGGGGGCGGGCCTGATTCAGGGCAATGTCGATCTTGGTTCATCGAACGACCGGTTCGAGGCGCGCGGCACCTCGCGGCTCGAGGGCGATTTGCGGCTCGGCGACGGTGACGACACCGTGTTTCTTTCCGGCGGCACGATCACCGGCAACGTCGTCGGCGGGCTGGGCGATGAGGACACGATTGCGGTCGATTTGTCGGTCGCCAACCAGACGATCGACGGTAACCGCTATAGCGGTTTCGAAAATATCGTCCGCGAGGTCAACGGCAGCGGCATCGTCAACATCCTCGGCTCGTTCGATGCCGTGATGCTCGATATTCGCGGCGTTACGCTTCGCGTCCAGCAGGGCGCAACCGTCCGCACGACCGGCGACCGCACCTTCAACGGCTCGGACGAAGCCGAACGGCTAATCGTCGACGGAACGATCAACGACGCCGTTCGGATGGGCGGCGGCGACGATCGCGTCGAGATGGGCGATAGCGGCAGTATCGGCACCGATCTCGAACTCGACGGCGGTAACGACACGCTTCTGCTCGGCAGCGGCAGCACGATCGGCGGGATCGTCGACGGCGGCGAAGACGCCAATGGTCTCGACAACGACATCATCGGCTTCGAACTGACGCAGGACATGAATGCGGTCCCCGCTATCGTCAACAATGCCGTCAATTTCGAAACAATCCAGGTGTCAGGCGATCACCGCCTGACGCTCGCGCTCGGTCAGAGTTACGACGCGATTGCGCTAATCAACGGCGCCGATCTCGATCTGACCATTGCCAATGGCGTTACGGTGGGGCGCATCACCGGCGACGCGACGGACCAGAATGTCACGATCACCGGCGACCTGACCGGCGGCGTGTCGCTCGGCGGCGGGAACGACACGCTGACGATGAACGGGTTCGAAGGCGTGCTCAGCAGCGTGCTCGACGGCGGCGAGGACGCCAACGGCCTCGACAATGATACGCTCAACCTCAACATCATCGGCACGACGACGTTCGGCAACGGCGCATCGGGCTTTGAAACGATCAACGTCGACGGCACCGCGCAGCTCATCATCGATGGCGATTTTGCCGCGGGCCAGACGCTCAACTTCGGCGCGGGCGACAATCACCTGGTGATCGCGTCGGGCGCGGCGTTCGGCGGCACCGTCAATGGCGGCGCGGGCAGCGACCGGATGACGGTCGCCACCGACGCGCCCGACAGCCGCACTCTGGTCTCGGCGCAGATCAACGGCTTCGAGACGCTCGACGTCGAAGGCGACGGCACGCTCGCGCTCACCGGCGGCGATTACAGCTTCGCGAACGGGGTGAATGTTCTCGAGGGCGGCAATCTCGAACTGGGTGCAAATACGCATCTGGCCGCGAACGTCACCTTTACCGCGGCGTTCGATGACCGCCTGACGCTGAGCGCTGGTTCGCGAATCACAGGGGCAGTCGATGCCGGCGAACGCGCCCTCGACCGCGACGTGCTGGCCTTCCAGCAGGCGGGCGGGCAGATCAGCCGTCTGAGCGCCTTTGGCCTGTCGACCCTGACCGGCTTCGAACAGATGGCCGTGCTCGGTGCGGGCGAGTTCCATATCGACCAGAATCTGGCCGCCTTTGACGAGGTTGTGCTGGAAGGCGGCAACCTTGTCGTCGATGCGGGCAGCACGCTCACGGCCGATGTTATGGGCCGCGACGTCGCCGACCCGACCCAGGCGGCGAGCGACGACACGCTGAATGTCCAGGGCACGGTGCAGGGCAATGTCGCGCTCGGCGGCGGCAACGACACCGTCGACAATCGCGGGCGGATCGAAGGCAGTGTCGATCTCGGCGCCGGCAACGACCGCTATATTGCGCGTGACGGCGGCGTGGTCGCGGGCACGATCGATGGCGGTGCCGGCGACAACACGTTCATCTTCCGCCTTGGCGGACAGGACGGATCGATCCCGGGCAATGTCGCCAACTTCAACTCGATCGGCGTCTATGGCGCCGGAACGCTGGAAATCGCGCTTGCGGCCGGACAGCGTTACGAGAATTTCGAGCTGCTCGAAGGCGCCAATCTCTCGATCACCGAAGATCTTGGCGGCTCGATCGGCACGATCATCGGCGACGACAGCGCGCAGGAAGTGACGATCGGCTCGACTTTGACAGGCGGCGTCGATCTGGGCGGCGGTGATGATACGCTCTACTTGAACCTCGACGGCACGTTGTCGGGCAGCCTGCTGGGCGGCGAAAATGCCGATGGCAGCGCAGATAGCGACCGCCTCAACCTGACGCTGGGTGGCGATTCGCGGATCGGCGGCATGAACGAGTTTGAAACCGTTCGCGTCACCGCCGCTGACGGCGTGCGGTTGACGGTCACGGGCGCGATCGGCGCTGATCAGTCGATCACGTTCGAAGGCGATACCGACAACGAACTCGCTTTGACCGCGGGCGCGACGTTGCAGGGCTTCGTCGATGGCGGCGCGGGCGACGACCTTCTCGAAATCGAGACCGGCGCGGCCGATCAGCGCACCGTGATTACGGCGCAGATCCGCAACTTCGAAAATCTGGTCTCGAACGGCACCGGCACGCTGGCGCTGACGGGCGGCTCGTACAGTTTTGACACCCTTGCCGTGAACGGCGGCGATCTGGAACTGGGCACCAATTCGCAGCTTGGCGTCGCCAACGGCATCGTGTTCGACGGCGCCGACAATCGCTTCACGATCCGCGACGGCGCCGAGGTCAGCGGAACGATCGAGGGCGGTGCGGGCAACGACACGCTCGCGCTGGTTCAGGGCCCGCAATGGGCGCGCCTGCTCAGCCTGATTCAGGCGACGGGCTTCGAACGTCTCGAAGCATCGGGCAATGGCGTGCTGCGCATCGACCGCAACGCGACCTTCACGGGCGGCGTCGGCCTCGACGGCGGAACGACGCGCGTCGACGCGGGCAATACCCTGACCGCCGACGTCACGGGCGGAAACAATGCCGACACGCTTGAGGTGTTTGGCAGCATCGTCGGCAACGTCGACCTTGGTGCCGGCACCGATCGTCTCGTGATCAATTCGCTCACCGGGATCAGCGGCACGGTGAACGGCGGGGCCGATCTCGACACCGTCGTGTTCGACACCGACGCCACCGATGCGGCGCCGGTCCAGGTCGCGGGCAACCTGTTTGAGGGTTTTGAAAACCTTGGCGTGAGCCGCGGTGTGGTCAGCCTCACCGGCACGTCGGGCTGGAACAACATCAACGTCACCGGTGGCCGCCTGATCGGTCAGGCAGGGTCGACGCTGAACGCGGATCTCGTCACCGTCGCGCTCGGCGGGACCTTCGGGTCGGCGGGGATCGTCAATGCCGACATCGACGTGCTCGGCACGCTTTCGCCGGGGGCCTCGCCGGGGACGATGACGGTCAATGGCGACGTCACGATGCGCGCCGGCTCGAACCTGCTGATCGAGCTGACGCCGAATGCCGGCAACGACCTGCTCGACATCAACGGCACGTTGGCCATTGCCGCCGGCACGACGATGGACATCACCGGCGCCCTCGGCAATTTGCCGGGTTCGGTGCTCGACATCGTGGTCGCCGACGCGATCACGGGCCGCTTCACGACGATCAACAAGTCCGCATCGGTATTCGGGTTCGTTGTCCAGAACGGCAACCGCATCCAGATCCGCAGCGAGTTCAACAACAGCGACGCCTATCCGACCAACGTCCAGGCGAGCGTCAGCTATTCGAACCAGGTGCTGCGCGACAGCTATGGGGTGCAGGCCTATACCGCAGCGCTCAACACGCTCACCGCCGCCGACGGAACAATCAACCAGCATGCCTTCGCGCAACTCACTCCCGAGGCTTATGGCTCGGCGATGCAGCTGGGGGTCGAGAACGGGCTGCAGCTGGTCGATGCCAGCCGTGCATTGCGGATGACCGTACCAAAAGCTGACGGCCTCTACGGCTTTGCGCAGGGGCTGACCGGCGACAGCGATATTCGCGGGCAGGCGGATACCGGAGCGAGCCGCGCCGACCTGCAGACCAACGGCTTCCTGGGCGGTGTCGGATACGGTATGGGCGAGGGTCAGGCCCATGTGGGCGCGTTCATCGGACGCAGCGACACCGACCAGGCGCTCGCCGCGCTGGATGCAGCCACCAAAGGCAAGGGCTTCATCGGCGGCGTATTCGCCGATGCAGCGATCGGCGGGTTCGGGGTTCACGCGATGGTCTCTTACAGCGACCTCGATGCCGAGACGCGGCGCCAGCTCGCGGTCTCCTCGACCGCGGCGGCGAGCGACTATGACCTCAAGAGCTGGGTAGCCGACATGAGCGTCGACTATTCGGTCGCGCTTGGCGGGATCGACGTCACTCCCAGGGCCGGGCTCAGCTATGTGCGCACCAGCCGCGGCGCGGTGGTCGAGCATGGCGCGGGCGATTTCGCGCTCGCGGTCGGCAGCGACCGTGCCAGCGCCTGGTTCGGCGATGTTGGCGTGGCGGTGTCGGGGACGGCGCAGGTCGGCGGCATGGGCGTGACGCCCTATGCCGAACTGGGCGTGCGTCGGCAGCTGAACGATGGCGAGATCCTCGTGTCGGGAACCTATGCCGGCGCGCCCGGCGCCCCGATTGTGGTCCACGGCGTCGAGCGCGACCGGACCGTCGGCCGCTTCGGGGTCGGCCTCGGCCTTGATGTCAGCGCGAAGGTCCAGTTTTACCTCGGCTATACCGGCGAGTTCGAGAACACCCAGCGCTCCTCCATCACCGCCGGCACTTCCATCCGCTTCTGAGCAAGCGGCGGGCGGGATAGTTCCGACTGTCCCGCCCGCATGTCCGACCCCGTCAATGGAGCATTCGATGTCGAAACTGACCTACTCCGGCCAATGCGGGCGTATTGTGATCACCTCCATTCTGCTCGCCTCGTCACCGAGCGTCGCGCAAACCGCGAGCGCGGTGGGGACGGCTCGGACCAGCGTTCCCGGAGACGCGAAGCTCACCTGTCCGCAGATCCTTGCCGAGGTGCATTTCCGCAACGAGGAACTAGCCATCCTGCAGGACGCGCTGAACAAGGTTGATGTGAATCCGAGCGCTGAGACTCAGGCAATAGCCGTCGCGGCGCAGGGCGTGGCGCTCCTCTCAATGGCACTGTCGGTCCCACCGCCCATCGCCACTGCGGTCGGAACCCTGGGCAGCACCGCGCACCTCAAAAGCTCCAGCAACGACATCAAGAAGGCATATGCGCCAATCCAGACGCAGTTCGACTTCGCGCTCGATCGGATGGATTATCTGCATGGCCTTTACCAACGGCGCTGCGTCGCGCGAGGGAAATAGGCTCGCTCGCGCCTGCCTCCCGCGAATGACTCCACCGTCCCCGCCGCACGCACAGTGACGCCAGGGCTCGCCCACAAAATGAGGTTGATGACATGATGTTCAGGACAGTAGCCCGGTCGATGATCGCTGCCGCCGCACTTGCGGCGGGATCCTCCGCAATGGCTTCGCAAGACGCGGATGATGTCTCTCTCGAGGCTGGGAAGCCGGGAGATCAGGCGCTGACCTGTGCCCAGTTGCAGGAAGAGATGAGCGCGCTGGACGCCGAACTTCTCGCGATGACGGGGCAGGTCGAGAAGCTTGCGAAGCAGGAGACAACTGGAGTGCTGGCCAAGCAGAAGGCGGGGAGCCTCGCGAAGCAGGCCCTGTCGGGTCTGGCGAGCACGCTGATACCTGGCGCAGGTGGACTGATCGGCATGGGGATCGATGCGACGCTCTCTTCGGCGATGGGCGGCGACGACCGGGCGGAAGCAATGATGAAGGCTCTGCAGCCGGTTATCGAACGGCAGACTTTCATGTCGCAGCGAATGCAGCATGTCGGGCTGCTTTATGCGGACAAATGCGCCGCGGAGGGCGCCGACGGGCCGCAGTCCGACGCGCAATAACGCCCATCCTGCCGGGACGTCGAAAACGGCGATCGCGCAGTGTCCGGCGGCCGTCAGGTAGCCGCGACATAGCCAGAACGCTGCATCGATGCGCGATCTGTCAGGACATCCGCGTCGCAGCAGGGAATGGGGCGGCTTTTGGAGGAAAAAACCGCCCCGCCGCATTCTAGAAGGAGGAATATCTAGAAGCGGTTTCCTGGGTCCAGCGAGTTCCGTGGAACTGCGACTTTTTGAACCGCTTTCAGTGCTTTGGTTTGTATGTTGCGACGACCGTGTCGGTTGAAGCGACGAGCAAGAATGCACAGCGCTTTCCGCATGCCGACGCTCTATTCCGCGGGCGAATGCGGTAACGAAAATCAGCTATTTACCTCGTAAGGTCCGGTCCACTATCGTGATGTCGTTACTCTCGATATGAGCCGGTGGGGGCGAGCCGGCCAACTTGTCCGCTGCGCCAGGGGGGAGATCCGCGCCATGGCAAAGTTAGGGTGGGCCCGATCAAGGGGCTCCATCAACATGGGCATTGTCCCCATCGCGATGCTCTACTGGGTCAGTTTCGTCCTGGTGACGTCGATAAGCGCAGTTCTGCGCGGATATAACTATCGCTGGATAAATGTTCCGCTGGATGCCACGACCATCGTCTATGCGACGGTCACAGGGCTCGTGGTCTTTCATATCCTCGCCCGTCTGATGACCTTGCCGATCAAGCGGCAGGCGGTCGCGGCGATCGCTACGATATTTGTCCTCGTCTTCGTCTTTGACGTCGGATTTCAGCTCATCCGGACTTTGCTTGGCCCCGATGCGGAGCACCTGACAGTGGCGACCGCCGTCACGAGGGAAAATGTTCTGGCGGGCGGTCTTTTCTGGTTCGTGCCCTTCTGCCTTTGGGCGGCCGCCATCATGGCGCTGCTCCACAATGACGAAGCACGGAAGCGCGAGCGCCTGCAATTGGTGGCGGAAGCCGAAGCCAATGCGCAACTGGCCCGGGCTGCCGATGCCGAGCGCAAGGCGGCGTCGACGGAGCTCTCGCTTCTTCGGCTTCAGCTGAACCCGCACTTCATGTGCAACACGTTGGGCGCTGTCTCCACGCTGATTATTGAGGGGCGGCACGATGAAGCCAACCAGACCGTGGAGAAGCTGGCCGGGTTCCTGCGGGATGTTGCGGATTCGGGGCATAGCCACGACAATCTGCTCAGCGACGAATTTGACATCGTCGATACCTATTTGGCGATCGAATGCTTCCGGTTCGGAGATCGCTTGCAGGTATCACTGGCACTCCCGGTGGACCTCGAAGATGCGCTGGTTCCGAACTTCATCCTGCAACCGCTCGTCGAAAATGCCATCAAGCACGCGGTGACCAACTCCACCGAAACGGTCGTGCTTCGTGTGTCGGCCCGTCAGGACGAGGACGAGTTGGTCATCACGGTCGAGGACAACGGGCCGGACGCATCTTTTGCACAGAGCGATTCCGGACGGATCGGCATCGGACTGCAGAATACCAGATCCCGGCTTTCGCTGCGCTATGGGAACACCGCAAATCTCGAGGCAGGGCCGGCGGAGCGCGGCTTCCGATCGACGATCCGCCTTCCGCTCGAGATTCAGGACGAGATCCGCCAGTCGAAAGCCCGCTCAAGCGGTTAGTGGCTGCGGTCATCGCACCGTGCGTCGCGTGGCGGCCAACAGCGGGTTTTCCCGCGCGACTATGCGCCGGCTGCTTCTGGCGAGGAGAAACTGAAACCTGGGGTCAAGCGCCTGCCCGTCAACGATCCGGCGAGTGCTGCGCGTCTGCTCAGGGAACCAGCTTTCGGGTTGCTGCAGTGATTCAAGTTCATCGCGTTCGGCAGGACTGAGTTCTTGCGCGACCGCCACACTCGCACAGGCGGTGAGGAAGCCAAGAAGGGCAGTCAGGAAGCGAGACCTGGGCATTCGCGGCGTCCTTCACCGATTGTCGGGCAGGCCCCTCACCTGCCACTACCGACCCTGTCAAACTTACCTCAGGCAGATTGGCCGCCAAGTTCCAGCGTGAGAATTGCCTGGGGACCAGCAAGACCGCCAGGCGCAGATTGCTCACGAAGCCAGAGAAAAGAATGGCGGCTTTCGCGCAGCCGAAAACGCACGCTGAATGGCTGACTTGCCGGCGTAAGTCGTCGCTCCGGCTGGCAGGCGCAAAATGGCGGCTATCTCGCCGATTGCCGCACTTCCGGAAACTGATACGGAAGGACATGACCCATGCCCAATTCGAGGCCCCAAGTGATCGAGAAATTTTATGTTCGAGCAAATCACCTGGGCATCGAACCTCCCCAGCTTCCGCTTCTGAGACTACATTTGAGGGTATGCGCTTGCCGCGTGCATTAGGCTAAGGTGTTGATTACAAAATCATACACGTCACCTTACAGTCCTCTCCTGGCACCATCTGTTCTCCATCAACATTTGTACCGGCCGGATAGCCGTTGAAACAGCGGCCGCCGGTCTGCGCGCCTTGCGAGTTTCGGAGCGAAAGGCGTCGGGTCGAGGCCGCGGCTCACGAGTCTTGCGGCGACTGTCTGACCCATTGCCAGAAGAGCTCGTAGCCCACGGCGAGAATCACCGGGCCGATGAACAGCCCGATGGTGCCGCCGGTGACCATGCCGCCCAGCGCGCCGATCAGCACGACGGGCATGGGCACGTCCACACCACGTCCCAGCAGCAATGGCTTGAGCACATTGTCCGCGAGCCCCGCGACAAAGACATAGACCGAAAAGATGATGACCGGGAGGGTCGCGCCCTCGGTCACAAAGACATATGCGATCACCGGGACGGTGATGAGCGTGGCGGGCAGTTGCATGATTCCCAGCAACAGCACCGCCATGGCGAGCAGGCCGGCTCCGGGAATGCCCTTGAGCGCGAAACCGACGCCGATCAGCAGCATCTGGATGAACGCGATGCCGACGACGCCCTGCGCGACTGCGCGGATGGTGGCCGTGCACAATTGTGCGACATGCGCGCCCCGGTCCGGCCCGAAGATGCGCGAGGAGATCTGCACCGCGCTGCGGCTGCCATTCTCGCCATAGGCCATGATGACCCCGGCCAGGATGAGCGCGACGATGAACATGACGAGGCCGATGCCGAATCCCGCCAATATCGTCAGCACTGTCAGGCTGGCCTCCCGGATCTGCGGCGCGAGCTTCTGCGTCAGCGCGGTCAGGTCGGTGGCCGCCTGCAGCCAGAAGGCGTGCAATGGCTTGCCGATCAGCGGCCACGCCGCGATCGAGGGATCGGGAGGAGAGATATGAAGGCTGCCACCCCTGGTGAGCGCGAGCGCTTCCTCCACCGAGGTCGAAACCGATGCGATAAGCAGATAGATCGGCACGAGCAGAATCGCGATCGAAACCAGCACGATCAGCGTTGCATTACGCCCCTCCTTGGTGCCGAGGCGGCGCCTGAGCATCACCTGCAACGGATAGAGGGTTACCGCGAGTATCACCGACCAGACCATCAGGTTCAAAAAGGGATGGAAGACGCGGTAGCACCAGATCGCCAGCACGGCGATCAGTCCCGCGCGGATCAGCACATCGAGCAATGTTCGCGGCGGCGCATGCTGCGAAGCGGGGTCGGGAGTGGGCGCAGTTGACATCGACACTCTCCTTGCAGTGTGCAGCAACGATGGGGCCGGCCCGCTATTACCCAACACCGGCGTCGCGCGTGCATTGCACCCGCAAAGCGCCGTGGCCGCTCAAAAATCCTACATCCTCCGCGCCCGGCGCCCATTGTGTTATGTCAATGCGGGACGCCCGGTTTCGATGCCACGCCGCCGCAGACGATATTGCCCGTCTTCCCATTGCAAGATGGCCGCAGCTGTGAATAGGTGCATCACCTGTCGGGACGCGCCGTGAAAGAGGTGTGACATGCTGGTTCATCTGCTGATTGGCCTTGCGATGCTGTTGCTCTGCCTGATGCTCCAGTCGGTTTTCGTGACCACATGCCTGCGCTGGTACGCGCGTTTCAGGATCGAGCATTCCCGAGGAAGCACGCGGTTGCAGGATTTCGGCCTGCTTTCGATAACGATGATGCTGATGATGCTGGGAAATCTGACCCAGATTGGCATGTGGGCGGCGCTGTTCATGCTGATCGGTGAGTTCGATTCCTTCATCACCGCCTTTTACCATTCGGGGGTCAACTATGCGGGTCTGGGCTATGGCGATATCGTCATGTCCGAGGACTGGCGGCTGTTTGGCCCGCTGGAGGCGGCCAATGGCGTCATCATGTTCGGTCTTTCGACCGCGGTCATGACCGCGGCGGTGATGGATGTGATCAAATACAGCAAGGCCCGCCTGCTTGGATCGACCGAATCTTGAAAGGGCGAACATGTCAGGCTCCCGACGCTATTCGGAATAGCCAGGCGGGAACTTCTGCCATTGATAGCCCTTGGCCGCCATCTGCTGGCCGACCGCATAGAGCTGTTGCATATAGTTGGTGTCGAACTCCTCGCGATGCGGCACGGTGAATGTCGGCGGGATGAAGGCGAGATTGTAATCGATGCCGTCGCGCCTGGTCGTCGTGTAGATCCGGTACAGGTCGCCAATGCCCTGCGTCTGCGTCAGCGCCGAGATCGCGCGCGTCGCGACGGGCAGCGTCCGCCGGTCGACGCTGGCCCAGTCGGGATCGAGCCGCGCGTTGCGGATGATGTAGAGGATACGCTTGCGGCCCGCAGATGCACCCGCCTGGTCGAGATGCATCGAGGGCGGATAGAGAAAGACCTGCGCGATCGTGCCGCCATCGACGTGCATTTCCTGATAGCGCTGCCCCCCTGCGGTGACATCGAGCATCATGGGCGGGAAGGCACCGGGTATCGAGGCCGATGCGACGAGGATACGCCGGAACAGCTCGGGCGCGCGCGGATCCTTGCTCGCCGCGATCGCGGTCATGTTCCAGATGACGGGCTCGAGCGAATCGAGCGCGGTGGTGCCGACGAGCAGCAGCCTGCCCTTCTCATATTCCGCCGCAATGGCGTCGAGCAGCGCCTGATCGGCATAGCGTGTGACGAGTTCGTAAAGCGGCGTCGTGTCCGCCATCGCGTCGCTGAAAAATCCCTTGATCATGCCGCGCATCTTGAAGATGTCGCGCTGCGACACTTGGGTGTAGACCTTTTCCAGAACGGGATCATATTTGGGGCCGAGAAAGGCGAAGGGCGCGATCAGCGCACCGGTGCTGATCCCGGTGACCGCCTTGAATTCGGGACGCGTGCCCGCCGCACTCCAGCCGTTGAGCAGGCCCGCCCCGAACGCCCCATTGTCGCCACCGCCCGAAATCGCGAGGAAATATGCGGGCGGCAGCGGGCCGTGCTGGCCCATGCTGGCGCGATATGCCAGCTCACGCGCCAGCGATTGCTTCGCTTCCGCCTCAAAACCCGAAACGTCGCGCCTTACGAAGAAGCGGATGGGCCCCATCCCGGTGTCCGCCTGAATCGTCGATGCCGTCGGCACCGCGGGAAGGCGCTCGGGTGTCGCGCACCCGGTCACGAGCAGTTGCAGCATCACGAACGCGAGCAGCGCTCGCAACCACGATGCTGCGCGGACGGGCCGATTCGGAACCAGGGTGCTGATCAAGCGCGGTCTCCCTCGAACGTCGTGGCTACCGCTCCCCGCGCATGCCGTACATCGGGAAATACCCTGTGTCCGCCGGGGATTGATGCCGATCCGCGCGGCGCAAACGGGGCGGTTGGCATAGTGCGGTCCGCGGCACGCCTGCCTTGTGCGGTTGAGCGAATTTTCGACATCGGGTCGGGTAAAATGCCGATGCACGGTTGCAGGCGATGACGGCATGATTGAATCGCTATCGGACGCGTCAACAGGAAAGCGGAGAAGCGCGATGCTCACGGCCTTCAGCAACTGGCTCGTTCAGACGCCGCTATGGGCAATCGGCCTCGTGATGTTCGGCGGAATGATTGGTGCATCGCTGATTGGCTGGGCGCTGCGACGGCGGCATAATCATGCCCGGGGAATTGCCGGCGAAAGCGAGGACGGCGAACAGGGCATGATGGTGCCCGCCATCATGGGATTGATGGCGCTGCTGGTTGCCTTCACCTTTTCACTGGCGGTCGATCGCTTCGATGCGCGCCGCGGAAATGTCCTGCTCGAAGCGAATGCGATCGGCACCACCTATTTGCGCGCCCAACTGCTGGAGCAGCCCCATCGGGCGCGGATGAGCAAGCTGCTTGCGGACTATACCGATACCCGGATATCGCTTGCCACCACGCCGCCGAGCCCGGCGCAGCGGCCTTTGCTCGCAACCAGCGATCGCCTGATTGCCGATCTCTGGACGGAAACCGTCGCAGCGTTTCCGTCGATGCGTCCCTATCCTTCTTCCAGTGCGTTCCTCGAAACGATGAACGAGCTCATAGACATGGATGCTGTACGCAAGGCGGGGCGTCAGGCGCAGGTTCCATCCGAGGTTTTCCTTGTGCTGTTCCTGTACCAGTTCATCACCGCCGGCGTGATCGGTTATGTCGTCACCGGAAACGCGAGCCGGAAAACGGCACTGGTGTTGTTCCTGTTGCTCGGGATCTTCATGGTGCTGATCCTCGACATCAATCGGCCGACCACGGGCGGAATCACCGAATCCCAGGAACCGATGCTGCAGCTTCAGGCATTCATAAAGGCGCAGCCACCCGAATCGTTCGATCGTTTCAACCTGCCTTCGCAAGCGCCCTCGCCGGGACGCTGACCGCGATCATGCCTGTCCTTCACGCTGTACGATCGCGTCATAAGCCGCATATTTGTAGAGATCACCCAGCGTCGGGTAATTGAAGCAGGCGCGGTTGAAGAGGTCCGCGTCGGCTTCAGCGAGCAGGGCTATGAGCCCGACATGGACGAGTTCGGTCGCCTGCTCGCCCATGACATGGACGCCGAGCAGGCGCATGTCCGCGCGACGAAAGATCAGCTTCAGAAAGCCGGTCTCGTCACCGATGATATCTCCGCGCGCAAGGTCGGCGTAGCGCGCGCGGCCGACGATGAAGTCCACGCCTTGCTCGCGCAACGCGGCTTCGGTTGCTCCGGCCATGCTGGCCTCGGGGATAGTGTAGATGCCCGTGGGGAGCGTTGTCGCAATATCGCTCTTGAGCGCGGCGCCGAAGGCGTGATTGACGGCGACACGCGCCTGCTCGATGCCCGTCGCTGCAAGCGCGGGTGCGCCGATCACGTCACCCGCCGCATAAATATGGGGCACCACGCTCTGATAGCGATCGTTCACGGGCACCAGCCCACGATTGCCCGGTGCTATGCCGGCGGCAGCGAGATCCAGCTCGGCGGTGTTGCTCTGCCGTCCGGCGCAGACAAGCACGCCGTCGCACGTCAGGCTCGTGCCCGAAGACAGCGTGAGGACGACACCGCCGGGCCGCGATGCGTCGCAGGCGACGACGCGCTCGTTCCAATGGAATTGGACGCCGTTCGCCGCCATGGCGGTGGCGATGCCGTGCGAGATTTCCTGATCGAGAAAGGGCATCAGCATGCCCCGCCCGTCGACCAGATGCACTTCGATGCCGAGCGCCGCAAACGTGCCCGCATATTCGCTGCCGATCACGCCACCGCCGATGACGACCAGTTTTCTCGGCATCGCACTGATCTCGAGCAGCTCGTCGGAGTCGTGGACACGGTCATCCTCGAAAGGGAATTCCGGGGGCCTGTAAGGCGAAGAGCCCGTGGCGATCAGAATCCTCTCGCCGCGCAGCAGCGTTTGCCCGCCACCCTCGAGGATGTGCACGGTGTGCGGGTCGACGAAGCTGGCTACGCCATTCAACCGCTCGACGCCGCGCAGATCGAGGTTGGCCTTCAAGCGCTCACGAATCGTCGCCGTCACATGCTGCTGGTGCCGCATGAAATCGCTGATCGTCGCCTCGCGCTGCAGCGAGAGATCGACGCCGAACAGCTGCCGCGAACGCCAGCCTGACAGGACGAGCGAGGTCTCGCGCAGCGTCTTGCTCGGCACCGTGCCCGTGTTGATCCCCGCACCTCCCAGCATTCCCGCCTGCTCGATCAGCGCGACGCGCTTGCCCAACAGACCCGCCGCGCTGGCGCCACTCGCGCCCGCCGGCCCGCCGCCGAGCACGATGAGGTCGAACGCGTCAGCCACGAGGCGTCAGATGACGGGGAGTGCGCTCCGGGGGGAGCGGCCGAACTTCAGAAGTGGAGACACCGCACAGCAGCAGTGGATGAAAAAGCGTCATAATCGGCGAGGTCCCATATTTCACCTCCACAAGTTGACCGACGAGGGGGGCAAGCATATCTCGGACATCGCAGCCACCACCGCGGCAGATTTAAGTGCGTAATACTACGCATCAATCCTGTGTTGGGGTGATATAACGCGGGACAACTTACGGATACCAATACCAAAATCGTCCTGGCAATTGACAAAATCGGTTTCGCGGCGAATACCAAGACATGACGCGTCAATGTCCGTGACTGCTTGCATGTCCGATATTCTGTTCGTCCTGAACTGCCTGAAAAATCAGGATAAGCTGAATTCGGCCCCCGAGGCGAGTGTGCAGGGACGGTGGGTCGCGGGCTTTGGCGCCGGCGTTGGCGCCTCAAGGGCGGGTCGGGATGGTAGATTTGGGCGGGAAATGGTCCGATCACCGATGGGCGACGGCACGCAATGCCGCCGCCGCATTCTGCCTTTGTGCCTGCGCGGGCTGCACCCAGGGTCCCGACTATGAACGTCCCGTGGTTGCAGTGCCGACGACGTATCGCTTCAATGACGCTGTGCCCATGTCATCCGCGCAGCCCGAGACGGCGGGCTGGTGGCGGGCCTTTGGCGACAAGGTGCTTGAGGATCTGGTGCGTGAATGCCTCGCAAATAATCGCGACCTGCGGATCGCCACGGCACGCGTCGACGAATTTGCAGCGGTGCTCGCGGGCACGCGGTCGCAGGCTTTTCCGCAGGTCGGATACGGGCTGAGCGCAAGCCGACAGCGGGCCAGCGAGCGGGGTTCGGTGCCGTTTCCGGCGGCGGGGGATCCGGTCAGCTCGAGCTTCAGCGCGGTACTCTCAGCCAGTTGGGAGATCGACCTTTGGGGGCGGATCCGCCGCGAAACCGAGGCGGCCCGCGCCAATCTGCTGGCCAGCGAAGAGGCGCGGCGTGGCGTTGTGCTGACATTGGTCGCGTCGGTGATCGTCGGCTATATCACGCTGCTCGATCTGGATAGCCGCCTCGAAACTGCGCAAGCCACGGTCGCCGGCAGGACGGAATCGGTGAAGATATTTCGGATGCGCCGCGAAGGCGGCGCCGTTTCCGACTATGAGATGTCGCTGGTGGTGGCCGAATATGAATCGGCAGTGGCGGCGGTTCCCGAGCTCAAGCGGGCGATCGCGCAGCAGGAGGATGCCTTGTCGATCCTGCTGGGGCGCAATCCAGGTCCGATCAAGCGTGGACAGGACCTGCACGGGCTGCGGACACCGACGGTCCCGGTGGGCCTTCCCGCGGACCTGCTGACGCGGCGGCCCGACGTCCTTCAGGCCGAACAACAACTGATAGCGAGCAACGCGCTTATAGGCGCGGCGCGCGCGCTGTTCTTTCCGCGAATCTCGCTGACCGGCGTTGGAGGATTCGCCAGCGCCGCGCTCGAAAACCTGTTCACCGGCCCTGCGCGCACCTGGTCCTTTGTCGGCGAAATCGCCGGACCGTTGTTCACCGGCGGCGGGCTTACCGCCGCGACCGATCAGGCCGTAGCGAGACGCGAACAGGCGCTCGCGGCCTATGAACTTACTGTGCAAAACGCGTTTCGGGATGTCGAGGACTCGCTGGTAGCCGTGCAGACATCACGCGACGCGGAGGAGTCGCTCGCGCGCCGGGTCGAGGCTCTGGAGCGCGCCGTGATTCTCGCGCGCTATCGCTACGACAACGGCTATGCGGATTATCTTGACGTGCTCGACACCGAGCGGAGCCTCTTTTCGGCACAACTCTCGCTCGCTGCCGCGCGCGGAGACAATTACCGCGCATTGGCCAATGTCTACCGCGCGCTGGGCGGTGACTGGATCGACCCGGCGACGGGGATGTCGGCAACAGGGGCCATGGCCGACGGCCCCACGGAACAACGGCCATGATCCGGGCGTGCCCCGGAACGGGGCTGGCCGACCGTCGAGGGGGATCGCGACAATGACCGTATCTCAAGACCTTCCCCGCGAGGAAACGCCGACCCCCACGGGGGACACGCCTGCGTCGCCTTCGTCCGACACCAGCATGCGAAGTGGCGATACCGAGCCTGCGGACGCTGATGCCTCCGTCGCGGCCGACGCCGCGCCGGCGAAACCCGCGAAGGACCCGGTTCGCCGGATCATATTGATCGGGCTGGCCACGCTGCTGGTCATGTTCGTCTATCATGTGGTAGCCGACCGGATCACGCCCTATTCGTCGGATGCGACGATCGATACGCTGCTCGTGCAGATCGCGCCCGAGGTTGCAGGCGAGGTGCTTGAGGTGCGCGTCACCGATAATGGCACGGTCAGGAAGGGACAGGTGCTGTTCCGGATCGACCCCGAACCGTTCGAGATCGCGCTGCGCGCCGCCGAAGCCAATCTGGCGGTCGCAGTCCAGTCCGCGGGAGTCTCGTCGGTCGAGATCGGCGTTGCACAGGCCGCGCTCCACAAGCAGCGCGTCGACTTGGCGGCCAGCCGCAAGCTCGGCAAGATTATCACCGACCTCGTGGACAAGAGCGCATTGTCGGAAACCAGCGGCATCAGGGCACGCGCCGATGTTGCCAAGACCGAGGCCGATGTCGTGCGCGCCGAGGCGGAAGTCGAACGCGCGCGCCAGAATCTGGGCGAATCGGGCAATGCCAACGCGAAGGTGCGGCAGGCGGCCGCCGCGGTGCAGCAGGCACGGCTCGATCTGCGCAACACCACGGTCGTCGCCCCCGCCGATGGCGTGGTGACCAACCTCAGGCTGTCGGCCGGCCAGTTCGTCAACCGCGCGCAACCTCTGCTCAGCTTCATCGAATATGGTCCGCGCTGGATTTCGGCGGCGATGCGGGAGAATCAGCTTGGCAATCTGAAGCCGGGCAACGAGGTTCTGGTGGCGCTTGACGACAATCCGGGCCGCCTCTTCACCGGCCGGGTGGAAAGCATCGGCTGGGGTATTGCGCAGGGAGACGAAGTACCGACCGGGCAGCTTCCCCAGGTCCAGCCCGCGACGGGGTGGCTCCGCGAACCGCAACGCTTTCCCGTGCGGATCAGGCTGATGCCGACCGACGACGGCAAGGAAGCCATTGCCTATGGGCGCAGCGGCGCGCAGGCCAATGTCATCGTGTTCACCGATTCCGGCTCGATCCTCAATCCGATCGGCAGGTTGTGGATCCGTATCATCGCGCTGCTGAGCTATCTGCGATAGCCATGGCTTACGCGTCGACCGCCGGCAATGTGACGCGCGATCCAGTCGAACTGGCGCGTCTGCACTGGGTCCTCCGTTTCGGAACGGGTATCTCGCTGGCGATGGTCATCTGCGAGGCGATGGGATGGCATCCGTCATTCATCGCCCCATTGCTGATGGCGGCGCTGCACGCCAACCTGCCGGCCTCTCCGCCTTTCAAGGTCGGGGTGGTGCTGGTGCTGGTCATGGCGATCGCGGCATTGATCGCCTTTGCGCTGCCGTCATTGCTGCGCTTCTCTCCGCAGATCCTGGTTGGCGTGATAGGGCTGATCGTGTTTCTCGCGCTCCTCGTCATGGCGCTTGGAAAGGCAAAATTGCCCGCAATGTTGTTGCTGCTGTGCATCGCGACGGTGCCGATCGTCGCCCTGACCAGTCCAGATCAGGCAAGCCTCCTGCCGATTGCGCTGGTACGCGCGACCGCGATCGCAGTGTTCGTGCTGTGGTGCATGCATGCACTGTGGCCGCGCGTGATTGCCCGGGCGGCGGCGCCCGCGGCGGCGCCGGTCGGGTCTCCCGTGCGCGCCGCGCTGGCGGGAACGGCGATCGTCATGCCCGTGATGCTGGTCCATCTGATGTTCGGTTTGACCGACGCCTTGCCGGTACTGGTCACCACGGTATTGCTGGTGACCAATCTGGACCCGCAGCGCGGCTTCATGCACGGAATGGCGATGATGCTGGGCAATCTGATCGGCGGCCTTATCGGGCTGCTGTGCTTCGCGCTGCTTCAGATCTTGCCCTCGCTGGTTACGCTGGCGCTCATCACCTTTGTCGTCGCATGCGCCTTTGGCGCCCGCATCGAGAAGGGAGGGCCGGCGGCGCCGGTCTATCTGATCACCCTGAATGCCAGCCTGCTGATCTTCGGGATGGCGATCCTGACCGGGCCGTCGAATGCGGGGATCTGGATCACGCGCCTTTCACAATTCGCGATCGCCTGCATCTTTGCGACAACGATGATGAGCCTGTTCTGGGGAGGCAAGAGATGGGTGAAGCAATAGCTTGTCCGGTCCGCTGCACCAACGCCGCGGCGCTGCCGGGTTGATCGTGGCTTGAGGGGAACGCGGGGATATATGGCCGAGGAAGACCAGTGACCTCCGAAGCGCCGCCAACGCCCGCGCGCAGATTGTGCATCGGCGTCACCGGCCATCGTGCGACGCATCCGGGCTTCGCCGCAAACCATGCGCGGATCGCGACGAGCTTCGGCGCCATTCTGGAACGGATCGCCGAAGGCATCGCGGCGGCGCCGCCAATCCAGGGAGCCCCCCCGACAGCCCCTGCGCGATTGCATTGTCTGCTCGCCGACGGCATTGACCAGCTCGCGGCGAGGCTCGCGCTGGGGCATGGCTGGGAGCTGTCGTGCCCCCTGCCCTTTGGCCGTCGACTTAACACGGCGATCAATGCCGCACCCGTCTCCACCGCCGACGCCCGCGCGCTATTGGCGGGGGAGCGCGTCGACGATGCTCCGACCGCCGCACGCGCTGAAGCGCTCGATGCGCTGTACCGCGAAGCGCGACTGTTCGAGCTCGCCGAGTGCGACGCGCGGATCGCCGCGCTGTTCCTGGCACGTTACGAGTCACCTGACAGCTCGGAACTGACGCGACTGTTCAACGCTGAAACCTCGCAGCGCGTGGCGCTCGCCGGAATCGCGATGGTCGAGCAATCCGATATCGTCATCGCGCTCTGGGACGGCATCACCACCGCGCATGTCGGCGGCACCGGGCACACCATGGCCGCGGCGCTCGAGCGCGGTGCTCCCGTGCTCTGGATCGATCCCGCGGAGCCCGAGGCGTGGCGCATCCTCCATGCGCCCGAATCGCTGGCGACGCTCACCAACGAGGATGAGGGCGCCGGGCGCGACGACGCGCTGCTCCGCCTGGTTAGCACCGCGCTCGATCCCGATGGCGATGCGCCGCAGGCGCGCCCTCCCGGCGATCTCGGGCTCGCAACACTCACCCAGGAACGCTGGCACGGACGGAGCAATCCGCTGGCGCACGGCTATCGGCGGGTGGAGGCGTTGTTCGGAGGCGATCCGGGCCTGTCGCCCTTTCGATCGATCATCCAGCGCTATGAGCCGCCCACGTCGATCGGCAGTGGCAGCGGCGCCACGCTGCTCGCCGAGGTCAACGCGCTGCCGCAGGGCGACCCCGCGCTTGCCGACGGGATCGATCATGGGGTGCTGCGCCGCTTCGCCTGGGCCGATGGCGTCTCGGCGCGACTGTCCGATGCCTATCGCGGCGGGATGATGGTCAGCTTCCTGCTCTCGAGCCTGGCCGTGGTTGGCGGGATCATCTATCTGCCATTCTATGGCAATGACCGGAAATGGCCCTTCGCACTGCTCGAGCTGGTGCTGGTGGGCGTCATCCTCGCGATCACCTTTGTCGGTCAGCGCCGGCGCTGGCATGGCCGCTGGTTCGAAACGCGGCGCGTTGCGGAATATCTGAGGCACAGTCCGCTGCTGATCCTGCTCGGGGTTACGCGGCCGCCCGGACGCTGGCCCCGCGGCACGACGACGTCATGGCCAGAATGGTACGCGCGGCAGGCCATTCGCGAGATCGGCCTGCCGCGGGTGACCCTGACCTCCGCCTATCTGCGTCATGCGCTCGAAGGACCGCTCGACGAACATGTCACCTCCCAGCGCGACTATCACTTCGCCAAGGCGCACCGGCTGAAACGCGTTCACCACCGGCTCGACCTTCTCGCGGGGATGTTGTTCGTGCTCGCCGTGGTTTCGGTCGTTGCCTATCTCGCGCTCAAGCTGGCAACCTCGCTGGGCTATCTCGATCCTGGGCTGCTGGCCTATGCGTCCAAATATTTCACGCTGTTCGGGGTGATCTTTCCGTCCTTCGCCAGCGCCATCGCCGGAATCCGCTTCTTTGGCGATTTCGAGCGATTCGCGGCGATTTCGGAGGTAGCCGCCGAAAAACTTGACGCAGTGCATCGTCGCATCAAGCTGCTCCGCTCCGCGCCCGACAGTGCGCTGGACTATGCGTGCGTTGCCGAGCTGGCGCATGTGACCGACGCGATCGTGGTCGCGGAAATCGAGAGTTGGCAGTCAGTTTTCGGAGGCAAGCAGATCTCAATCCCAGCCTGAAACGGGGAAATGCCGATGGATCGGTCTGAAGCGACACAATCGAAGGTTCCCGGATCGGTGTGGCTGATGCTGCTGTTCCTGGTGACGACGGTGTTTTACGTCGGGATCAGGACCGGCGGCTTCAACCTTCCCCTTGAACGGCTGCCCTGGTCGATCCTTGTCCCGACGCTCGCATTGTTCTGCTTCCTGCATTCGACGGTGATGCTGGGCTGGCCGCGTGCGCTCACGCTCATTGTCCTGTGCGTCACCATCTCGTTCTGCTTCGAATATGTGGGGGAGAGCACGGGCGCGATCTTCGGGCCCTATCACTATACCAGCCTGCTCGGTCCCAAGCTGTTCGGCCGAATACCCGTGCTGATCCCGTTCGCCTGGTACATGATGTTCTATCCGAGCTATGTGGTGACCAACCTGCTTGCCGAGGGCAACCCCGTCGCGGTCAGGACCGGCACCGCCTGGATCGCCTGGATGGCAGCACTGAGCGCGCTGGTGATGACCGCGTGGGATCTTACGATGGATCCGATCATGAGCTTCCACCCGTGCGAAACGGGCAGCGCGGGGTGCCTGCCGGTCCTGCTCGACGAGACCAATTTGGGCCATCCGGCGTGGATCTGGGCGGATGGCGGCGAGCATTTCGGCGTGCCGCTCCTCAACTATCGCGGCTGGCTGCTGACCGCTTTCATCGTCTTCCTGCTGTTCAGATGGCTCGAGCCGCGCCTGCCGCATCGCCCCTGGCGCGGCGCGTACTCGCGCGTGATGGCCTGGCTGCCGGTCGGCGTGTACGGCAGCATGGCCGCGATCGATGCATGGTTGGGCTATCCCGAGATCGACGACATCCACCTCATCTCCCCCTTTGCCATGGGGATCCCCTTCCTGTTCGCGAGCTTCCAGATATTCGCCAATCGCAGCGATCTCCCGCTGTGGCCGCACCATGACCAGCACGCCCCGCGTCCGGCACCCGCCCCGCGCAAGGTCGTTTCGCGAAAGGCGAACCCATGACGGCGCAGCGCGTCGCGATTCTCGGCGGCGGCCTTGGCGGGCTGGTCACCGCGCTCAACCTGACCGCGCCCGAACAGCAGGGCCGCTACAGCGTCACGATCTATCAGCTCGGCTGGCGGCTGGGCGGCAAATGCGCGACCGGGCGCAACGCCGACATCCATGACCGCATCCAGGAGCACGGGCTCCATGTGTTCATGGGACAATATGAAAATGCCTTCCACATGGTCCAGGGGCTGTACCGCGAGGCTGCGCATCCGCCCTTTGCCGACTGGCGCGAAGGTTTCACCCAGCAAAGCTCGATGACATTGATGGAGGAGGTCGACGGACAATGGTTGCCCTGGGTCATTGACGCTACTGTGTTTCCCGGCACGCCGGGCATCGACGCGCCCCCCGATCTGTGGCAGCGGATGATCCAGATTCTTGAATGGATCGATCACCACACCGCGCACACGCATGCCCCGACCTTCTTGCCAGATGTGCAGGCACGGCACCGTTCCTGGTGGCGACGGCTGCTGGCAAGGATGCTCGGGGAGGTCGAGGAGGCGGCGCAGACATTGGGACGCGATGTGGTGCGCGGTGCGATCGCGCTGGTCAGGGCGCTCGATCCCGACAGCGCGAACCATCAGCTGCGCCATCATGCAGAACTGGCGGGCGCGCTCGAGGCCGTGCGTCGCTGGATGGGCCACCGCGTTGCCGGTAAACTTGTCCGCGATACCGGGCTGCGGCGGTTCTGGATCCTCGCGGAGCTTGCGCTGTCGAGCCTGATCGGAGGCCTGCGCGATGGCCTGCTGCTCGATCCCGCGGCGAATCTCGAACGCGTCAACACGCTCGACTACAAGGCCTGGCTGCGCAGCCACGGCGCGGGCGAGATCGCGGTGGAATCGGCGCTCGTGCGCTCGTTGTACGACTTGATCTTCGCCTATCCCGAAGGCGACTGGCAGGGCGACGGCAATGTCGAGGCGGGCACGATGTTCGTCTCGCTGATGAACACCGCCTGCTACCAAGGCTCGCTGATCTGGAAGTTCAATACCGCGACCGGCGACCTGATCATGGCCCCGCTTTACGAGGTGCTGCACGCGCGCGGCGTGCGCTTCGAATTTTTCGCACGCATCGACACGCTTGTGCCCACGGCCGACGGCGCCTCGATCGCGGAGGTTCATATCGGCAGGCAGGTGGCGCTGAAACAACCCGAATATCTCCCGCTGCGGACGCTGGCTTCGGGGCAGCGCGTATGGCCCGACCGCCCGCTTTACGAGCAGATCGTCAATGGCGGGGCACTGGAGGCGGCGGGGGTCGATCTCGAATCGCGCTGGACGCCCTGGCAGGACACGGGCGCGCCGCTCACCCTCGCCGCGGGGCACGACTACGACCTGCTCGTGCTCGCGATCCCGCCCGCCGCGCATCCGGTGATCTGCGCGCAGCTGATCGCGCAGAAGGCCGAATGGCGAACGATGGTCGACGCCGTACAGACCACCGCAACGCAGAGCCTGCAGACCTGGATGACCGCCGACGAGCAGGCGCTTGGCTGGACCGAGCCCGCCATGGTCGGCGCCTATGACGTCAGCAATCTCGACAGCTGGGCGGATATTTCGGAGGTGCTCAGGACCGAGGGCTGGCCGACGACCAGCGGCGTGATTTCGGAACAGATCGCGTGCGGACCGCTGCCCTGTCCGCGCTTTCCGCCGCCGGCGAGCGCGCAAGACTATCCGGCGCGGGTCCAGCAGGCCGTGGACGCGAGCGCGAAGGTCTATCTCGATCAGGATGCAGGGGTGTTCTGGAAGGATCGGTTCGGCAAGAATGGTCCGCGCGCGGGCACCCTGGTCAGCACCTATAGTCGCGCGAATATCGATCCCGGCGAGCGCTACACGCTGAGTGTGGCGGGCTCGTCACGGCACCGGATGCCGAGCGCCGGTTCGACCTATCACAATCTTTTTCTCGCCGGAGACTGGATCCAGAACGGCCAGAATCTGGGCTCGTTCGAAGCGACGACGGTGTCGGGCATGCTCGCCTCGCGCGCGATTTCGGGACTGCCCGAGACGATCCGCCGCGTCGACGCGGCAGCGCTTGCGGCTGCCCCGCGCGAGGCGAGCGGATCGGGCGCCTTCCCGCGCTATGTCGACCATGGCGGGCTGATGACCTTTCCCGGGCCGATCAGTCTCAAGGACACGAAAATGTGGGCGTTCCTGCTCGATGCGGATCCCGCGAAACTCGAAGCTTTCTGCCGAAAGCTGTTCAACGAGCCCAGCGGTGGCGCGGTGCAGGTGCGGCCGCTCGCCCCGGTGATGATGATGTCGATCGTCGATATCGGGCATGGCGTATTCACCGACGTGCCGGAGATGGGCTGGTCGCCCGAACGCGAGCTGACCTTCTGGATCCCGGCGGTGCGCGTGCGCGAAGTAAACGGGCGAACCATCGCCACCCATTTCGATTTCGTCATGCCCTATCTCGTCCTCGACAACCCGGTCGCGATTGCTTCGGGTCGCGAGATCTTTGGCTATATGAAGCAGCGCGGCTGGATCGCGCTGCCCGGCGATCCGGACCACCCCGCCGACACGCTGAGCGTGGACCTGTTCGCAACCGCGACCTTCGGCGCGGACGAGGAGGAGCGGCGGCACCGGCTGCTGACGCTGAGTCCCGTCGGCCAGCAGACCAGTGCGACGCTGCAGTCGATCGCTTCGTTCGGCGATGCCGCGCGCGCGCTGCATAGCCATCTTGCCCCTGCGATCGACCACTGGCATCCCGGCCTTGATTTTGCCGTCAACGGCATCGCCGATATTCTTGCCGAACGCGTCCCGCAGCTGTTTCTCAAGCAGTTCCGCGATGTCGCCGATGGCCGTAATGCCTGTTACCAGGCGATTACCGAAGCGATGGGCCAAGTGACCCGCTTCGACGCGCTCCCGCATCTGATCGATTTCGACATGGTGCTCGAACCACTCGACAGTTCGCCCATCGCGCAGGATTTCGGTCTTTCGCCGCAGCAGCGCGTGCGCGGCGTGCAGATCACCTATGACATGATGATCCACCCCGGACAGGTGCTCTGGCAGGCGTGAACGGGCGGGCGATACGTCGCAGACTCCGATTGTTGCGGCGCGGCAAATGCGGCATAAGCGATAGCGCGCGACAGGCTCTTCGCAACGCCAGGTGCGGTTTTTGCAACGCACCCGGCTTTGCCCATGGGCGAGCCCGATTGTGCTTGTCGGAAGCGTTTGCTCAGATGAGGAGAATCGCTTGCCCGACATCTTCCTCTCGTACAACCGGAACGACCAGCAGGTCGCGCGGCTCTATGCCGAGGCGCTCGAAGCAGAGGGGCTTTCGGTGTGGTGGGATGTCACGCTGCGCTCGGGCGAGGCCTATGACGAGGTAACCGAGGCGGCGCTGCGCGGCGCGCGTGCAGTGGTGGTATTATGGTCGCCGCGCTCGGTCATATCGCGTTGGGTGCGTGCCGAAGCGACACTCGCCGATCGCAACGGGACGCTCGTCCCCGCCATGATCGAACCCTGCGAGCGGCCGATCATGTTCGAACTGACGCAGACCGCCGAACTCGGCCATTGGCAGGGCGACCCAGGCGATCCCGCCTGGCAGGCCTTCGTCCGTGATGTCCGTGGCGTTCTCGGCCGCCGGGCTCCCGAGCCGATGCCGGCCATGGCCGAACAGCCCGCCGCATCGTCGCAAGCCCCCGCGCCGTCGCGGGACATGCATGGCGAGGCTCCGAGCCTGGCGGTCCTGCCGTTCACCAACCGCTCGGGGCTGCCCGAGGACGATGTTTTCGCGATCGGCATGGTCGAGGACCTGATCGATGCGCTGTCGCAGGGCGTCAATCTGCGCGTCATTGCGAGTTCGGCGACCGCGCGCTTCCGTGCGGGGGGCATTCCCGATCTGGAGGTCATGGCCCGCCATCTCGGCGTGCGCTATGTCATGGAAGGCAATGTTCGCCGCGCAGGGCAGGACCTGCGCGTGACCGCCCAGCTGGTCGAGGCCGCCAGCGGCGCCATCCTGTGGACACAGAAATTCGAACGCCCCCTGTCGGAGCTTGCCGCGCTGCAGGAAGATCTGGTGCTCGACCTTGCCGCGCATCTCGATTCGCAGGTCCATCGCATGGAGATGGAGCGCGTCCTGCGCAAACCCGCCAATCTGACGGCCTGGGAATGCGTCACGCGGGCGATCGCCGCCTATCGGCAGATCACGCCCGATTCGCTGGCCCAGGCGTTGACCGAAGCGCAGCGCGCCGTGGATCTGTCACCCGATTATGCGCTCGCCCATGCCATGCTCGCCGACGCCAGGGCGACGATCTACATGTGGACGTCGCCCGACGACGACGAGACGGTCCGCGCGATCAGGGCGCATATCGAACGCGCGCTGGCGCTCGAACCCGACAGCGCAATGGTGCTCGCGCATGTGGCCGAGGCCTTCAACTATATCGGCCAGCCACAGGATGCGATCCGCCCTGCCGAGCGCGCGATCCAGCTGAGCCCCAATTTCGGGCTTGCGCACTATAGCTGCGCCGTCGCGTGCCTGTTGCTCGACCGGATCGACGAGGCGCTGGCGCATTTCGAGGCCGAGCTCAAGGCGGCACCGGGGTCACATACGCTGTTCGCCTCCTGCATCTGGCGCGGGGCGACGCATGTCCGCGCAGGCGACTGGGAGGCCGCAGCGCGCGCCTACGCCCAGGCCACGCAGATAAACCCGGGCGCGACCAGCGGCTATCTCGGCGAGGCCTTTGTCGCGGCACAAACAGGCCGCGCCGACGAAGCACGTGCGTTGATGATCCGCGTCCGCCAACTCGAACCGAAAATGTCGCTCGTCGACTGGGAGAGGATCGTCGCCCGCGGCCTGGCTGGCAATCCGCTTGCGGAAGCGGTCATTCACCACATCCGCACGCTCTGGGATCAGGCCGAAGGCGCCCGTTAGCGCGGCGCTTCCTGCCCTAACCGATCGACATCAGGCTGGCATTGCCTCCGGCCGCGGTCGTGTTGATCGACGTCGACACCTCTTCGAGCAGCCATTGCAGGCAATAATCGGCGGACGCCGAGCTGTCGCCGCGCGACGTCTGCGTCAGCACGATCGGGCCGGGCAGGGCGGCGATCTCGGCCTGGGTGGCGATGATCCTTTCGGCATCGCCCTCGACCAGCGCGCCCGCATAGGGGCCCTGCTGCGCCCAGTCATCGTGCCATGCGATGCGTGCCGCGACGCTTGCCGGTGCGCCGTCGAGTGCGGCCAGAAGTGCCCGGGGCGCGTGGATCACTGCGTGGTTGCCCGTCGCGAGCACCGCTGCCACCTGATCGCGCAAGCCCAGTTCGGTTTGCGGCATCAGCAGGATGCGTCCGCGCGGGTGCAGCGCGTAGAGGTTCCTCTCTCCCACGGGGCCGGGCAGTTCGATCTCGAGGCCAAGCGCCGACTGGTCGCCCAGTTGGCGTGCGCGGTCCGCGGACTGGCCGTGCCCGGCATCGTCGAGCCATGCCGCATAATCGAGCAGCGCGGCATCGGTCTTGCTCGAGCTGTGCTGCGGAGGCACCGGCGCGACCGTCACCAGCCGGCCGAGATAGAGCGGGCCTCCCGCCTTGGGACCGGTGCCCGAAAGGCCGCGGCCGCCAAAGGGCTGAACCCCGACCACCGCGCCGATGATGTTGCGGTTGATGTAGAGATTGCCCGCCTGAACGCGTCCGGTGACATGCGCCACCGTCTCGTCGAGCCGCGTGTGGAGACCAAAGGTAAGCCCATAGCCGCTGGCGTTGATCTGATCGATCAGCGCGTCGAGCTTGCTGCGGCGATAGCGGATGACGTGGAGCACGGGCCCGAACACCTCGCGCGTCAGATCGGCGAGCGTGTCGAGTTCGATGATCGTCGGCGGCACGAAGGTGCCATGCAGCGTCTCGCCGGCAAGCGCGATCTGCTCGACGGGATGGCCGAGCTTCTTCATGCGCTCGATATGCGCCTCGATATTGGCCCTGGCCTCGGCGGTGATGACGGGACCGACATCGGTACTCAGCCGGTCGGTGCGGCCGATGCTCAGTTCCCTGAGCGCACCCTTGAGCATGTCGAGGATCCGGTCGGCCACCTCTTCCTGCAGGCAGAGTACGCGCAGCGCCGAGCAGCGCTGGCCCGCGCTGTCGAAGGCCGAGGCGATGACATCGCCGACTACCTGTTCGGCCAGCGCCGAGGAATCGACGATCATCGCATTCTGGCCGCCCGTCTCGGCGATCAGCGGCACCGGCTTGCCCGTCGCCGAAACGCGAACGGCGAGCTGCTTCTGGATCAGCCGCGCGACCTCGGTCGAGCCCGTGAACATGACTGCGGCGGTTTCGGGCGCTGCGACCAGCGCGGCGCCGACATCGCCCTCACCGGGAAGCAGCTGAAGCACATCGGCGGGAATGCCAGCCTCGTGGAGAATGCGGACACCTTCGGCCGCGATCAGCGGCGTTTCCTCGGCGGGCTTGGCCAGTACCGTATTGCCCGCGACGAGCGCGGCGGCGATCTGCCCGGTGAAGATCGCCAGCGGGAAGTTCCACGGGCTGATGCATGTCACTGCGCCCAGCGGCGCATGGACGGGGCCGAGCGTGCGCCGCGCCTGTTGCGCGTAGTAGCCTAGGAAGTCGACGGCCTCGCGCACCTCGGCGATCGCGTTGGGCAGCGACTTGCCCGCCTCGCGCATGATCAGGCCCAGCAGCGTCGGCATGCGATCCTGCATGATGACAGCCGCGCGCTCGAGCCGCGCGGCACGTTCGGCGGGGGGCACTGACGACCAGTGCGCCAGCGCCGCCTGCGCGTGCGACATGGCGCGGGCAACATCCCCGGCCGAAGCGTGGATGACCGTACCGACCAGATCAGCGTGATCCGCAGGATTGCGGACAGGCTGCGCGCCCTCATCGCCATTGCGCCCGGCGGGGACTGCACGCCAGTCGATCGCCACGCTTGCGCGCAGCGCCTCGTCGAGGCTTGCGAGCTGCGCTTCGTTCGAGAGATCAAGGCCGGCGCTGTTGGCGCGTTCGCCATAGAGTTGCGCCGGAAGCGCGATCAGATCGTGCTTCGCGCCGATGACGGGCATGGCGCGGACACGCGCGACGGGGTCGGCGATCAGTTCCGATACCGGCACGTCGGGATCGGAGATACGGTTCACGAAGGAGGAATTGGCGCCGTTTTCGAGGAGGCGCCGGACGAGATAGGCGAGCAGCGTTTCGTGCGTGCCGACGGGCGCATAGATGCGGCACGGGCGGTCGAGCTTGTCCTTGCCGACAACCTCGTCATAGAGCGGCTCGCCCATCCCGTGCAGGCACTGGAACTCGTACTTGCCGATCGCGAAATCGGGCCCGGCCATGTGATAGATCGTCGCCAGCGTCTGCGCGTTGTGCGTGGCGAACTGCGGGAAGACCACATCGGTTGCGGCGAGCAGCTTGCGCGCGCACGCGACATAGGCGACGTCGGTGTGGATCTTGCGCGTATAGACGGGAAAATCGGCGAGGCCGTCAACCTGCGCGCGCTTGATCTCGGCATCCCAATAGGCGCCTTTGACCAGCCGTACCATGATCCGCCGCCCTGCACGCCGGGCGAGATCGATGATATAGTCGAGCACATAGGGGCAGCGCTTGCCATAGGCCTGGACGACGAAGCCGAGCCCGTCCCAGCCCGCGAGATCGGGATCGAGCGCCAGCTCCTCGAGCAAATCGAGCGACAGCTCGAGCCGGTCGGCTTCCTCGGCATCGATGTTGAGGCCGATGTCGTAGGACTTCGCGATCGTGGCGAGCGCCTTCACATTGGGCAGAAGCTCGCCCATGACGCGGTCGGCCTGCGCGCGTGCGTAGCGTGGATGCAGCGCCGAGAGCTTGATCGAGATTCCCGGCCCCGCATAGATGCCGCGCCCCGCCGAGGCCGCGCCGATCGCGTGGATCGCGCGTTCATAATCGGCATAATAGCGCGCGGCATCGGCCGCGGTCGTCGCCGCTTCGCCCAGCATGTCGTAGCTATACGCGAAGCCCCGCTGCTCGAGCGGGCGCGCGCGCCTGAGCGCGTCGGCGATCGTCTCGCCCGTCACGAACTGTTCGCCCATCATCCGCATCGCCATGTCGACGCCACGCCGGATCACGGGTTCGCCGCAGCGCGCGATCAGGCGGGTGAGTGCTGCGCCGAGGCCGCTGTCATTGACGCTGCTTGTGAGCTTGCCCGTGACGACCAGCCCCCAGGTGGCTGCATTCACGAAAAGAGAACGGCCGCCGCCCAGATGCGCCTTCCAGTCGCCGTCGGCGATCTTGTCGCGGATCAGCGCGTCGCGCGTCGCTTCATCGGGTATGCGCAGCAGCGCTTCGGCGAGGCACATCAGCGCCACGCCTTCCTGGCTCGACAGCGCATATTCCTGGACCAGACCCTCGACGCCGGTCCCCTTGTGCTTGGCGCGCAGTGCGGTGATCAGCTCGAAAGCCGTGAGCGCGGCGGCCGATATTACCGTCTCGGGCAACGTCGCCTGCTCGACCAGCGGTACGAGACATTCGGGCTCGCTGCGGCGATAGGCCGCGGTGATCGCCTGACGCAGTGGCGTTTGCTCGTGAATGGTTGGGGCGAAACTCGAAAAGACCGGCGCGCGGGGGGCGGTGTTCGGCATGGCTGCACTCTCGTCTGGGTTCTGATCGCGATATTAGCAGATGCCGCTCTGGCATTCAGACTTATGCTGCCCTATGAAGCAGGCGTATCACCTGATTTTTGACGGAATTGTGAGTAAAATGCCCGAAGAAGAGACAAGTGTTAGGCAATTGGACGGTTTCGATCTCAAGATGATCGACATCCTGATGCAGGATGGCCGTATCCCGGTGACCGAACTCGCCGCGCGTGTCGGGCTGTCCAAGACGCCATGCCAGGTCCGCCTCAAACGATTGATGGACGAGGGCTTCATCCTGGGATTTCGGGCGGTCGTGAATCCCGCGAAGCTCGGGATGGATCATATCGCCTTCGCGGAGGTGAAGCTGTCCGACACGCGCGAGCACGCGCTCGATGAATTCAATCGTGCTGTCCGCAGGATCAGGGAGGTCGAGGAGTGCCATATGATCGCGAGCAGCTTCGACTATCTCCTGAAGGTCCGCACAACCGACATCAAGAAGTATCGCGCCGTGCTGGGCGAAAAGATATCAAGCCTGCCCCATGTGGCCAGCACATCGACCTTTGTCGCGATGGAAGCGGTGAAAGAGGGGGCAATCTAGGGCACGGTTTCAAGGTATGCCAATGCGGCTGGTACAAGATCGCTGCGATGGCGCCGGTTGGTGTGGCGGGGGTCCTGCGGACCCCCGCATTGTTCAGGCACTCATGCGCGATGGGAGCTTCCAGCCGGGGCGCACGAAGTGGCAGGTGTAGCCGCTCGGATAATGCTCCAGATAGTCCTGGTGCTCGATCTCGGCCTCCCAGAAGTCGCCCGCGGGCGACAGTTCGGTCACGACCTTGCCGGGCCAGAGGCCGGATGCCTCGACATCGAGGATCGTTTCCCGCGCGATCTGCTGTTGCGCGTCGCTCGTGTAGAAGATCGCCGAGCGATAGCTGCGGCCGCGGTCATTGCCTTGGCGGTCCACGGTCGAGGGGTCGTGGATCTGGAAGAAATATTCCAGAATCGTGCGGAAGCTGATCTCATCGGGATCGAAAGTGATTTCGAGGGCTTCGGCGTGGTCACCATGATCCCGATAGGTGGCGTTGGGCGTATCGCCCCCGCTATAGCCGACGCGGGAGCCGAGGACGCCGGGCAGGCGCCGTATCAGTTGCTGCATGCCCCAGAAACAGCCGCCCGCGAGTATGGCGCGTTCGACGGTCATGACCCATCTCCCACCTGATCGAGATACGCGCCATAGCCTTCCGCCACCATGTCATCCCGGTGGATGAAGCGCAGCGAGGCCGAATTGATGCAGTAGCGCAGGCCGCCGCGATCGGAAGGGCCATCCGGGAAGACGTGGCCGAGATGGCTGTCGCCATTTGCCGAGCGAACCTCCACACGGTCCATGCCGTGCGACGAGTCTCGCACTTCGTTTACGTGCGCGGGTTCGATGGGTTTGGTGAAACTGGGCCAGCCCGAGCCCGAGTCGAACTTGTCGGTGGACGCGAACAGTGGTTCGCCCGATACGACGTCGACATAAATGCCGGGCATCTTGTTGTGAAGATACTCGCCGGTTCCGGGGCGTTCGGTGCCGTTCTGTTGCGTGACCCTGAACTGCTCGGGCGAGAGATCGGAGATCGCCTCTTCCGATTTGCGATAACTGGTCGTGGTTTTGTTCTTCTTCATGTTCAGTCCTTTCGAGTGCTTCTGGTGGGGCGCGGACACGCGAGCGTCGAAGCTCGTGGGAGCAATCCGGATGTCTCGCGCCCGCGCCCGGGGATCAGGCGGCAGCGGCGAGCGGCGTTGCCCGGAAGCTGATGGCCATGCGGTTATAGGCATTCATCAGGCCGACTGCGATCGTCAGATCGGCGAGTTCCTTCTCGCTGAAATGCTCGCTGGCGGCCTCATAGGCGGCGCCTGAAACACCGGTCGAAGCGACGAGCGTCACCTCTTCGGCCCAGGCCAGCGCCGCCCGTTCCTTGTCGGAGAAGATCGTTCCCGCCTCGCGCCACGCGGGGACAAGAACCAGATGCTCGACCGACATGCCTTGCTTGATGAGGTCACGCGAATGCATGTCGATGCAATAAGCGCATCCATTCAGTTGCGACGCGCGAAGATACACCAGATCGATGAGGCGGCCGGGCAAGCCCGACTGCGCGACATATCCATACACCGCCCCCAGCGCTTTCATGCCTGTGGGGGATGCTGCGTTGTAGTTCAGACGTTCCGTCATAAGTAATTCCTTGAATTGTGTGAGGATCAGTGACCGTCAGGGGTCGTCAGCTGGTCATCGCCTTCATCGACGATGAAGACCGCGAGCAGGCGAGCGGGTTCGGTCTTGCTGGCGTTTTCACTCACCCGGTGATGCGAGCCGGGATTCTCGAACCAGCCCTCGCCCGGGCGGTAGACCCGCATCGGCCCGTCGTTGACCTGACTGCGGATCTCGCCGCTCAGGACGTGCGCATAGATGAACGCGGAACCCGCATGACGGTGCGGCACGGACCTGGCGTCGGGCGGATAGTCCACGATCAGCGATACCAGCCGCTTGCCCGGCACGTTCGCGATGGCCTGTTCGGCGGCAACGGTCACCGTTTCGTGGATCTCTGTCCGATGCGCGGAGACCGCGCCGGGAAAAAGGAGCGTCGCGGCAAGCGCGGCATAGACTGAAAAATGCTTCATGATGTTTCTCCATCGATTTTGATGAAGCGAAACTGGACCTCCGTCGGTTCATAAAACAGATGCAAGAACGGTGTTTTTTTGTGTACCATCGGCGGATGGCGCAACAGCTCACGGTCGATATTGATCGCGACGCCAGGGTTCCCCTCGCGTCGCAGATCTACCGCGTGCTGCGGGCGGGTATCGAGGAAGGCACGATCGCTCCCGGGTCGCGGCTGCCATCATGGCGCGACCTGTCTGCGCAACTGGGCGTGGCCCGGGGCACGGTGCGCGGGGCGTATGAGCGGCTCATCGACGAACAGTTCGCGATTGGCATGGGGGCGGCCGGAACGCGGGTCGCGCGGCATTTGCCGGCGCGTCGCGTCGATACGTCGCCACCCGAAGCGCCTCCGCTTCCCGAACTGTACCACGGTTTCGGCACTGCGCCGCTATCGTTCCAGATGGGCGTGCCTTCGCAAGCGGCCTTCCCGTCGATACTCTGGTCACGCCTGATGGTCCGGGGCGCGCGCGCCGCAGCGGCCGCGCCGGTGGCCTATCCGGATCCCAGAGGCGACCCGATGCTTCGCGCCGAGATCGCCGCATATCTGGCGATCGCGCGCGGGATCCGGTGTTCACCATCGCAGATCCTGATCACCGCGGGCTATTCGGGTGCGCTGGGGCTCGTGGTGCGCGGGCTGCGGCTCGAAGGCGGGCAGGCCTGGATGGAAAATCCCGGCTTTCCACTCACGCGAACCGCCCTGGCTCTGGCCGGCATGGACGTCGTCGCGGTGGACGTCGATGAACAGGGGCTGCAGGTCGATCGTGGCATCGAGCTGGCGCCGTCTGCGGCGCTCGCGGTCGTGACGCCGGGGCAGCAGGCGCCGCTTGGCATCACCATGTCCCTGTCGCGGCGCCTCGCCTTGCTGGCCTGGGCGGAACGAAACGGTGCGTGGATCATCGAGGACGATTATCTCAGCGAATTGCAGCTCAAGGGACGCGCGGCACCGGCGCTGGCGTCACTGGACCGCAAAGGTCGGGTCTTGCACGCGGGCACCTTCAGCAAGACGATCAGCCCGACGCTCAGGCTCGGATTTCTCGTCGTGCCTCCGGAGCTCATGCGGCTGTTCGGCGACGTGGCCGCCTGTCTGGCGCCAGCGCCGACCGCGGCCGTGCAGCGGGCGGTGGCCGAGTTTCTGCGCGAGGGGCACCATTTGCGCCACCTCAGGCGGATGAAGCGGCTCTATCACGCACAGCGACAGGCAATCACCCGGTGCCTTTCGGACGTCGCCGCCGACACGCTCCGGATCAGCGCCAACGCGGGCCTGGCCGTCGTCGCGACGATGCGTTCTGATGCGTCCGACATTGACGTCGCGCTGAAGGCGCTGCCCTATGGACTTGCTCCCGCGCCGCTTTCTCCCTGGTATAGCGGCGGGGCCAGCAGGCAGGGGCTGCTTCTCGGGGTCACCAACATTTCGTCGAGGAGCCTCGAGGCCGACTGCCGACGCCTCGCCGAACTGGCGCGGTAACACCGCGCTCAGAACAGTGCATAGTCCGACAGCTCAATCGTGACCGCGTCGAAATCCCGGTCGAGGCTGCCGTCGGGCCTGAGCGTGAACACGTTGCGATGCGTCGGGTATTTCAAGCCCTCGACATCGACATAGCCGGACACGAAATGCGCCGCGGGCGTGTCCGCCCACACATCGACCGTATAGTCGTGGCGGCGCAGCAGGCCATCGGAGCCGAAGTAGAAGCGCTGTTCGCGCGAATGGCTGTGCACGCCTTCGGGGAACCGCACCGCCACGCCGCGAAGTGTCGTGCCTTCCTGCGCAATCGGGGCGATCTCGCGTGCGTCATAGCCCGGCTCGCCGAACACGAACGGCACGGCATGATATGTCCACATGGCATAGCCGTTGAAATAGGCGAGGTTCAGCGGATCCCATTGCCCGTCGAAGCTGCGGTCGAACGCCTCGCGGCCATTGTCCCGCGCGGCGATGACCGAGCCGTCACCGGCGACGATCTCGACATGTCCCGGCGTCCAGGTCATCGTCCAGTCGGGTTCGCCGAAAGGCGTGACCTGTGTCCATTGGCGGTGTAACTCGCTCGTCGCGCGCCGCGGCACCGCGATCAGCGGAGCGCCTTTGAGCTCCCACAGTCTTCCGCCGGTCCGAATGGTCGACGCAATACCTTTGAACCTGCGCCAGCGGTCATGCCCGCCATGCGCTTCCAGCGCTTCTTCCAGAAGCCGGTATGCCCCGGCGCTCATCGGAAGGACGCCCGTATTTCGGCGATGGCCTGCCCGGGGCTCTGGAGGTGGGGATAGTGCCCGGTGCGCGGGAGAAGGGTGATTTCAGCCTGCGCCCTTTGCGCGAATTCGATCCCCATCTCCTTCTTGATGTAGAAGTCCTCGGTACCCCAGACCACCTTCACGCGTGTTTTCAGCTGCGCCAGATTGGCCTCCAGATAGTCCTGGTCCCGCGTAAAGTGCGCGTAATAATGGTAGAAGGCATCCGCCGAGGTGATCGCGCCATGGTTCCATCCGCGCGCCATGTCGTCCTTATACTCGCGCGAAACCTCGAACTGCGCTTCCCTGGGCAAGCCTCGCCTGAAGGCGTTTTCGAGGATTTCGTCGCGATTGCTGTTCATATGGGCGCGGACCAGGTCGGACGACGGCTTTGATTTCAAACCCTGCAGCCTCTCATGCATATAGTCGGGCCGGTTGAAGGGCGCGAAGTCGCCAACGATGATCGTGCGGGCAATGTCGGGATCTTCGAGGGCGAGGAGGAGCGCAGGCAGCGCGCCGATATCGGTCGCGTAGATCGTAAGCCTCGACCTATCGATGCCCGCCTTTGCCATATATTCCTTCAGGACGCGCGCATAGTCGCGGGGCGCATAGGAAAACCGGTCGACCGGCGGCCGTGACGACAGGCCGAAACCGGGCCAGTCGATGGCATGGACGTCATAGTCGTCGGCGAGCGCGAGCGAGATGTCCTTCCAGGCATAAAGCGTCTCGGGAAACCCGTGCAGCAGCAGCACGGTCCCCTTTGGTTTCGCACTATGCGCGATCATCCTGCGAAGCGTGATGTCCGTATCGATGGCGATATGGCCGATCTCGAGCTTCGGCTCCCGGGCGGGTGCGGCTTGTGCCGGTGCAATCGATGAGCCGAGCAGGAGCGCGGCGGCGAGCATTTTTTCGACGGATCGTTTCGCCATGTCATCAATCCTTTGTGTTGGGGGGTGCAGATCGCGACGCGGCGCCGTCTTCCCGGGAACCAGGGTGATGATCGGCCCGGGCCGGCGGGACGATGAAGTCGACCGTCTCGCCCGCGATGACGCGGTGCCCGGGCGTGGCGAGCTCGATCAGGATTTTGTGCGGGCCCGCCGGCAGTCCGGCGACGACGATGGCATCGGTGTTGCCGGCGTCCGCCCAGTGCCAGGGCAGGTCGTCGATGGTCACATGCAGATGGCCGGCGCGCGGCGACACTGCGGCCGCGGACGCGCCGAAGATCGGAAGAATGCGAAAATTCTCGACCCGATAGCGGATGATCGCGGTGCCGCGCGCAGCGAGCGGTTGGGCGAGGGGCGGATCGACATGCAGCCTGGGCGCGGGCTCGTTCTCGATGGGAAGGAAGGGCGTGGCCTCGCGCGCGGCTTCATGCGCGGCCGCTGGCCAGGCTGAGAGCGCCAGCCCGGCAGCAACGGCTGCGCGCAGAAAATTGTTCGGCATGATGTTCGCTCCCGGATTCATGCGGCCAGGTATCTGGCGGCGGGGGTGCTGGTGGAGAGTTCGCCCGACATCGCCTGCCGGGCGGCTTCGAAGGCGGCCCAACGCGCATCATCATGAAGGCCGGGGATGGTGACCGACTCGCCGCGCGCGAGGCCGACAAGGGCTGCGTCGACAAGCGCGTCGGCGCGCATCACAATCTGTTCGGGCAGGTGCTCGACGGGCGTGCCCGCGATGTCCCAGAAATCGGTCGCCGTCGCGCCGGGCAGGACCACCTGCACATGTACGCCCGTGCCTTCGAGTTCGTGGCGCAGATTCTGGCTGAAGGCGAGGACGAAAGCCTTGGTCCCGCCATAGACTCCGTTCAGCACTTCTGGCGCCACCGCGACGACCGAGGCGATGTTGACGATGGTGCCGCGGCCGCGCGCGACGAAAGCGGGAACCGCAGCATAGCTCAGCCGCATCAGTGCTTCGACATTGAGCGATACCATCGCGCTCATCATGTCGACATCGGCGTCGAGCGCGCGCGCCGTCGATCCGAGGCCGGCATTGTTGACCAGCATCGTGATCTGGCGGTCGTTGGTGACGCGCCCCTCGATCATGCGAAGGTCGGCCGGATCCGCAAGATTGGCCGGGACGGCTTCGACACTGCGGCCCGTCGCTTCGTGGATCGTCTTTGCCACCTGTTCCAGTTTGTCCGCGCTGCGCGCGACCAGGATCAGGTCATAACCCTGACGGGCCAGGCGATCGGCATAGATGGCGCCGATACCGCTCGACGCACCCGTGACAAGGGCGATGCCCTTTGCTTCGTTCATTTCTCTTCCTTTCGATCAGATATGGATGCCGGCGGGTCCCCTGCTTTCGGGAGCCGTCGCGGACATGAGAAATTTAGCGGGACGCGCAGACGCCGGTAGCGCGGCAATGTGAGAGCCAGCCTCTCACGAACGCGAAAGGTCGATCAGCGGTCGTTGAAGCCGCTGCAGGCGGCACGCAGCTGCGGGACCGCCCAGTCGACAAAGGCGCGGACCTTCAGCGGAAGCAGTCCCTGCCGCGGATAGACGATATGGACTGGGCGTGGCGGGCCGCCATATTCGGGCAGGATCGGAACCAGCGCGCCCGACCGGATTTCGTCGGCGAGCTGATAGTCGAACAGCCGCGCTATGCCGGCCCCGCTGAGCGCCGCCGCAAGGTTGCTCGCCGCCGTGTTGACGAAAACGCGCGTGCGCGGCGCCGCGACCACTTCCTCGCCATCGATCCGATAGGTCCAGAACATCGGGTGCGTGCCGAACAATATGCCGTCATGATCGGGCAGCTCCTGCGGATGGGCGGGCGTGCCGCGCCGTTCGAGATATTTGGGGCTGGCACAGGTCAGCAGGCGGAACTCGCCCGTCTTGACCGCGTAGAGTGCGCTGTCCGCCAGCTGGCCGAGGCGGATGGCGACGTCGACATGCTCCTCGACCATGGGGATGATGCGATCGGCGGTGACGAGCCTCAGCGTCACCTCGGGATATTCTTCCATGAAGCCCAGCGCGATCGGCAGGACGTGGCGCGCACCGAATTCCACGGGCATGGTGACGGTCAGCTCGCCGCGCGGCGTCTGATATTCGCCCGAGGCGCGGCGCTCGGTTTCGTCGAGATCGGCGATGATCCTGCGCGCCGCCTCGACATAGTCGCGCCCGGCATCGGTCAGCTGGATGTTGCGGCTGGTGCGGACGAGAAGATTGGTGCCGAGGAAGCGTTCGAGTTCGGCGACCTTGCGACTGACGCTGGGCAGTGGCGCATTCAGCTTGCGGCTGCCCGCCGACAGGCTGCCCGCATCGACGACCGCAAGAATGACACGCATCGCGTCGAGCCGATCCATCCAGCCTCGCCAATCAACAGGTGAATTCGCACAATAGTCGGTTTCGCAAGCAAGATACACGCCGGGGAGGAACGCTGCCAGCCGTGGCCCGCCGCCGCGTATCCCACTGGCCAGTTCAGACGCTCCCGGATAGTCTCGCTGGGCAATATGCTGATGACGCACAAAACAGGGAGAAGGGGATGACAGATCACGGCCGCGACATGGCGGGTTCGATCGATCGCCGTACAATGATGAAGTCCGGGGGCGCGGCCGCGGCATTGCTGACGCCGGGGCTCGCGCTCGCCGCCTCGGCCAATGCCGACCGCACTGCGGTTCTGAAGGCGATCGACACCAATCAGGCCGCGTCGGTGCAGCGCCTCGCCGACTGGATAAAGCTTCCGTCCATCGCTGCGGAAAAGCGCAATATCGACGAAGGCGTCGCGCACATGATCGCGCTCGCGCGTGATGCCGGATTCCCGACGGCCATGCCTGTTCCCACGGGCGGCGTGCCATCGGTTTTCGCGACACTCGATGTCGGTGCGAAACACTGGATCGGCATCTATTTCATGTACGACGTCAAGCAGTTCGACCCCGCCGAATGGACCTCGCCCCCGCTCGAGGCGCGGCTCGTCGATCGCCCGGGTCTGGGGCAGGTGATGGTCGGTCGCGGCGCGGTGAACCAGAAAGGCCCGGAAATGGCGTTTCTCGCTGCCGTGCGCGCCTTCAGGGAAAGCGGGAAGAAGCTTCCCGTCAACATCGCACTGATCGCCGAGGGCGAGGAGGAAATCGCCTCGCCCAATTTTGCGAAGGCCATCAGCCATCCCGATGTGCTGCCGACGTTGAAGCGCTGCGTCGGCGTATTCATCCCCTCGGCCAGCCAGTCTCCCGACGGAACCAGCACACTCACGCTCGGTGCCAAGGGCGCGGTCGAGCTCGAGCTGATCTCGAGCGGCGAGCGCTGGGGCCGCGGCCCGACCAAGGATATCCATTCCAGCAACTTCGCGCGCGTGGACAGTCCGGCCTGGCGGCTGGTGCAGGCGCTCGATACGCTGATGAAACCCGATGGCCATACGATCGCGGTCGAGGGCTGGTACGATAATGTCCAGCCGCTTTCGCCGCGCGAAAAGGCGCTGATCGCCGAGACCGCCAGGCGAACGAGCGAGGCGGAGGTCAAGAAGCAGCTCGGCGTCAGCCGCTGGATCAATGACGAATCCTGGGGCCAGGCGCTCGAGCGTCTCGCCTCGCAGCCGACGATCAATATTCAGGGACTCGTTGCCGGCTATACCGGCCCGGGCGGCAAGACGATCCTGCCGCATCGCGCAGTGGCGAAGATGGAATTCCGGCTGGCGCCCGCCATGACCAAGGAAGAGGCGATCGACAAGTTCAACGCCCATCTGAAGAAGCATGGTTTCGAAGATCTCGAGGTGAAGATCACGGGCGGTTACGGCCCGACCAGCACCAAGGAGGACAGTGCGCTCGTCCGTGCCGAGAAGGCGGTCATGGAACGCCTGGGCGTCGCCTATACGATCATCCCGCGCAGCGCCGGCTCATGGCCGGGGGTCATGTTCTCGGGGCCACCGCTCAACCTGCCCGCCGCGCAATGGGGCATGGGGCATGGCAGCGGCGCTCATGGCCCCGACGAATATTTCCTGATCAGGAGCGCGAATCCGAAGGTCATGGGCATGGCGGAAGCCAGCAAGGCCTATGTCGAGCTGCTATACGAAATCGCCAATCAGGCCACGATTCGCGCCTGATACGAGACGCCCGCCTCCACGTTCACGAGGCGGGCGCATTTTTCTGCCGATCAACAATCGGTTGCCCCTGTGACGAACAGCTCGGATCCATGCCGTATCGTCTGGTCTGCGTTGTCGCCGATCGAGCCGAAAAATGCGTCTGCGCGTCAGTCCTGCAGCGCCGCGGGCATCGCGAGCGTGATCATTTTAATTGACGTTACTTTCTTGTGCCTGCCGCCCCAGCCAGCTTTTTCGCAAGCGGCCGACTTCACCGCGTTCGTTCGAAATCGCCGCGATTACCCCATGTTTCGGCCAGACCGCAACACTTGCGGAACTTCTGAAATGCCGGCTACAGCAGTCATGCCCTACTGTCAGAGTGCTTCGAGAATTCGCGGGCAAGGGTGATGAACGCCTTGAATGCGGCGGAGGGATGCCGCCGCCCTGGGTAATAGAGTGCTAAGGGCGCGAGCGGCGGTGTCCAGTCTTCGAGCACTGCCTCCAGCCGCCCCGCGTCTAGATCGGCCCGCACGTCGGACTCCATCACGTAGCCGATGCCCACCCCCTCCAGCACGGCGATCCGCGACAGGCTCGCTTCGTCGAGGGTGATGGGGCCAGTGACGTCGATCTGCACGGATTGGCCACCCTTTTCGAACTGCCAACGATAGGGGGCGCCGTTGGGAAGCCGTATTCGCAGACAGGCGTGACTTAACAGGTCTGTGGGGACCAGCGGCTTGCCTCGCTTCTGGAAATAGGTCGGCGAGCCGACCACTATATTGCGCCGGCCTGGTCCCAGCGGCACGGCTATCATGTCGCTGGGTATCAGATCCCGCGTCCGAACGCCCAAGTCGAACCCTTCGGCCACGACATCGACGAGCCGCCCTTCGGTAACCAGGTCTATATGCACCTGCGGATAGAGCCTCAGGAACCTCAGTATCAGCGGCGAGAGGATTTCGCGCGCCGCCGTCGCAAAGGCATTGATCCGCAGCGTCCCTGACGGAGTTTCCTGCTGCGATCGCGCGGCGTTCATCGCATCATGGATGTCCTGCAAAGCGGGCCCGACCTGACCGACGAAGCCACACCCGGCATCGGTCAGCGAAACGCTGCGGGTGGTGCGATTGAACAGACGCACGCCGAGCTGGCGCTCCAGCTTGCCGACCGCGTTACTGAGCGCGGTAGTCGACATCCCGAGTTCGAGCGCTGCTGCACGGAACGAGCCCCTCCGCGCGATCGCGAGAACCGCGTCCAGTTCGACCAAGCCCTGCCTAGACATTGTCCCTCAAATCGAAACACCTCATCCATCTTTGTCCCGATTATCGCTGAGGTTGTCCATAGCTAGATTGGCTTGGCTCGAAAGAACGACCGGGCCCTTTCATCAAAGGAGATCACCAATGGCGATCGAACTACCCACAGCAATCGCAAATTATTTCGCGGCTGACGCCGGACTGAGTGCCGAGGCCATTGCCGCGTGCTTCACCCAAGCGGCCGTCGTCAAAGACGAGGGCCGCACCTACGCCGGACGCGATGCGATCCGTGGGTGGAAAGACGAGGCCTCGGCGAAATACACGTACACAGTCGAGCCGTTTTCGATCGCGAGCGAAGGCGGCCGAACGGTCGTGACCAGCCATCTCGTCGGCGATTTCCCCGGCAGTCCGACCGACCTGCGTTACTTCTTCATCCCCGATGGCGACAAGATCGGCGAGCTGGAGATCATCCCATGAGCTCCTTCATCAACCTCGGGGGTAAGCGAGCACTGATCACCTCAGGCACCCGCGGCGCCGGCGCTGCCACGGTTGCCTTGTTCCAGGAACTGGGCGCCCGCGTCCTGACGACCGCCCGGACCAAACTCGATACTCTGGATGCATCGCAGTTCGTCGCAGCGGATCTCACGCGGCCAGAAGATTGCGTGCGACTGGCTGGCGCCGTGCGTGAGCGGCTCGGGGGCGTCGACATCGTCGTCCATATGCTGGGCGGCTCCTCATCACCGGCTGGAGGCTTCGCGGCGCTCGGCGATTCAGAATGGCGCACGGAACTGGATCTGAACCTCATGCCCGCGGTGCGCCTCGACCGGGAACTCGTTCCGGAAATGGTGGCACGCGGCCAGGGGGTGGTGATCCACGTAGGCTCCATCCAGCGTCAGCTGCCCCTGCCGGAGGCGACCACTGCATATGCGGCTGCGAAGGCGGCGCTGTCGACCTACAGCAAGAGCCTCTCGAAGGAGGTCTCGCCAAAGGGTGTGCGCGTCATGCGCGTGTCACCCGGTTGGATCGAAACCGAGGCTTCAGTCGGTCTTGCGACACGGCTGGCGGCGGAGAGCGGCGTGGGTATCGAACAGGGCAAGCAAATGATCATGGATTCTCTCGGCGGAATCCCGATCGGCCGCGCTTCGACGCCGGAGGAGGTCGCCAGCCTGATCGCCTTCCTCGCCTCCGACCGAGCCGGCACCATTACCGGCGCCGAATATGTGATAGATGGCGGTACCGTGCCGACGGTCTGACATGGCGCGTGCCAGGGGTTCCTGTCGCTAGAGGTCTGCTTTCGGGCAGCGCTCGAGTGGATTCCAGCGTCGGCTAGCGGGCGCGAACCAGTTATCGCCCGCGTGCCTTTCGACGGTAGCGGCGAATATACTCCGTTCAGGATCGAAAACCGCCATCACCGAAGAACTCGATTAAACATTGGGCAGGACCCAGCGGGGGTTGCTTCGCCGGATTTACAACGGCTGCAAGGTCCCAATCACCGTCGATGGCACGCCCTTGCTGACCTACTCTACCTGCCGGTGCCATCCGCCGCCATGCCGGTCGTTAGCCGCCTGTCGAATGCCTCCTCAAAGGGGACGGTCGGCTATCGGCGGTCCTGGCTCAACACCTAATGACCGAAAAGTCCGGGCGGGAGATGATACGCATCTAATGCGAACGACCGCAATGTCGTGGCGGGTTCAACTGGTCATTGGAACGACTCTCGAAGTATATCGACGGGTGTTTCGAAGCCCAAGGTCATTCGGGGGCGCTGATTGAGTCGCAGGGCAACGGCGTTGAGTTGAGCTTGCGTGATGCTGGAAAGGTCAGTGCCTCGAGGGAAGTATTGCCTGAGAAGGCCGTTCGTATTTTCGTTGCTGCCGCGCTGCTTTCGTCCCAGTTGCAGCTGTTCAAAGGTGACGACCGGTCGGGCCGAAACCTCGCGTTTGTGAAGCTGGTCCGGCTGCGTCGCGTTCGCGAGCGAGGAGATCAGTGCATTCCCGTGCTCAATCCCGCGGCCCGCCGCCGTTCGACACGGTGTGCCTGTTCACACAGTGCAAGCCAGCGACCCGCGGCAAAGAGATACTTCTGACGTACGTGCAGGAGCGCCTCTTTCTCCGCCAGGGCCAGGCATGTCTTCGCGCGCGCGAGACAGATTTCGCTGCCAGTCATCCGACCCGCGCCCAAGAAGTTTCAGGCTTTGCGGAAGCCTCCGGGCGAATTGCCTCGTCGCGCGTCGGCTGCTCGGCGGCAGCCCGGTAATGCTCCGCGAAGTTACGATGAACCCTTGCGACGCAGGGATCCGTTGCGCGACCCGCGGCACTGACGCACTCCTGCATACGCTGCTTGAAATACTGGCTATTTCTGAGGGAGCACATGGCGAGCCTCCGTGCGAAGCGGCAGCTCTGCAATAGCTGTCAGTCGGCGTTATGCTCAAAGACCCCTGGCGCCAACGCGTTTTCCATAAGCGCATTTTTCACTCCCGCCATAACCCTGATCAGTTTCATTTTGCGATGAAACTGTGTGGCAGAGAGGCCGAGACCCGGGTTCGAAAATTGCTCTGGCGGCGAGGAATGCATGGACGCGCGATGTAAGTGGTCCCGGCGAGAACAGTTGGAGAAAATAGCGCGTGGCTCGCAAGCTCGACCAGATTCTGGATACACGCGCGAAGCGGCGCAAGAGCGCCTGCTAAATCCGCCGTACTTGATGTCGGTTATTGTGGCTCTATACAGCCCGCCTTATATATATGAGCATCGTCGCAATAGCTTGGACTGCGGCGACTGAGAGTGCCTTTGCTCCCGTCCCGCAGGAGCCGGCATGTTGAAGTATTTTTTTCACCTTCATAATCATCTTGAAAGTCGCGACCGTGAAGGCAAGTTTTTGCCTGATCTCAACGCGGCCCGGGAGGTCGCAATTTCCGCCGCTCGGGATATAATGTCCAATAATATCAAAGATGGTGAGCTGTGTCTTAGCCACCGAATTGAAGTCGAGGACGCATCAGGACGTAAAGTCCTCGTTCTCAGATTTGGTGAGGCCTTATCGATTCTGCCGTAGGAGGATGCTAGCATCGCGACCGCTTGCCGGTCTTCCGGCGTACCCAGCTGTCCGGCAGGTCGCATGAACGAGAATCCACTGGTTACAAAACTCGGCAACTTCGTGGACCTGCAGGCGGATGATCTTCAGTTGATCCGCGCATGGAGTTTGCCCGCCATCAGGCTCGCCACTGGAACAACATTCATCGCCGAGGGCGATCGACCCGAACGCATCTGCTTGCTTCTGGAGGGCTGGGGATATCGTTACAAAACGCTGCGTGACGGTAATCGACAGATCCTCGCCTTCCTGCTCCCTGGCGACATGTGCGACTTACATGCCTTCATACTTTCAAAGGCCGATCACGATATTGCGATGTTGACGGATGCGACCGTGGCTTTTGTGTCGGGCAAAGACGTGATGCAGGCTGTCGACTCCCATCCGCGGCTAACGCGCGCGCTCTGGTGGTCGACGCTCGTAGACGAAGGCATCGCGCGCGAATGGATTGTGAATCTGGGTCGGCGCAGAGCGGTCCACCGCGTTGCACATCTGTTTTGTGAACTCTGGCTACGATTACGCATGCTAGGCATGACAAGTGATGGAGAGTTTTTGTTCCCGCTCTCTCAGGAAGTGCTCAGCGACGCTGTTGCCATGACGCCCGTCCATGTAAACAGGATGTTGCGCGAACTGCGCGAAAGAAACCTGCTCGAATTCAGAGACAAGCACGTTGCCATACCCGACGTCGGTCGCCTGATGTCGTTTGTGGACTTTGATCCTTCCTATTTGCAGCTGGAGCGCCGGGATTTGAGCGGTGATTTGCGCCATCTGCGTTCTTGAGAGAGTGAATGCATGCTCTCCGGCTCCCCCCATGGCGGGTCGTCTGATCCCCAGCCTCGGCGGACATGAGAGCCCTGTTATTATGAATGAGCCTGCTGAACCTCGGCCCGCTTTCAGGGAGTGGGAAGCACTCCGAAAGCTTCCGAAATCAAGCCGGATTTTTCCATTCAGTAGTGGGATCGCATGACCCTCTCGGAGCAAAAGTCGACGCCGACGATTATAGGAATGTAACAATGACCTGATGAGGAACCGATGAGCGAAGATCGCCCCGCCAAAGAAGTCACCAAGGATGCGGAAGCCGAGCGGGCGCCCCATCCGCGCAAGCATTACGACAGTCCGGAACAGCTGTGCGAAGACATCAACCTTGACCTGGTTACCCGAGAGGATCTTTTGAAAGAATGGAAGCAGGACCTCGATCGCAGGCTTGAAGCGGAATCGGAAGGCATGAGTGCGTCGGATCCCATTTCGCAAGAGCGGGAAGCTCGGCTGGCCGGCGAACTCCGCCGAGTGAGTAACGCGCTCGAGAAGGTCGGCTCCGAACGAAATCAGGCTAAATAGGCAATTGGCTGGCCGCTTTTGGCATGCGCCGCAAACTCTCCTTTCGAAAAGTTGGAGACGTATGTTGGCCTTTAGATGCCATCATCGGGCTTCACTCTTGCAAAGATGAGGCCGTTGAAGGTTCAAGAATCTGAGACAGGTTTCAGCTAATCGAACAGGCGCACTGAAGGACTGTTTCGCGGCGGAAGCTGTCGCTCGAAAGTCGGATTAACCGACGCCAGATTTGGGCATGCTCGTGCGGATGCCAACCTCCGATGGGGCGGGCCGGCGCGGCCAGACCGCCCACGATGCTGCTTGCCATCGTTTCCAGCACCGAATGGGCGTCGAAAACGAACGGCCAGGGCTCGGGCCAGGAGACAATTATGGCTCGCTAATCCGAAGAACCGGAGCCTTTGCCGATGGTCGAGACTGACCTCGTTCGCGCGTCACTGCCGCTCTCAGAATACCAATGCTACGATGACGACCAAGAGGATCAATCCACCCACGCTTATTCCTACCGTGCGGTTCATCGTCGTTCTCCTGCTTCACACGGAAAAGAACTTTCGGTGGGGTGCATGCGTTCCCAAGAATTCCTGGCGCGTATGAAGCCGCGATCTCTCGGATCGCGAGCAATTGACTGTTTAGGTGCTGCAACGGATCCTCAGCGGATGGCATGGCTGCGGATGGTGAAACCTGCCGATCGAGTAGGCGACGGGAAAAACTGAACAAATCGCGGGCTGCGAGACGTCGGCTTTCGGAAAGTCCGTAGTCGGTCCCCTATGTTTGAAATGTCGGCCGAAGCTGTCACCACCCGCCTTCCATTCGCGATCTCTGGTAACGATTATGCTGCGCGTCGGCGAACGGGTTTATCCGACATGTCGGGATCCCTGCCATGCAGTCGATCGAGCGATCTCATAATCGGTGTCACGGTCAATCCGTGTAGCAGGATTGAGATCAACGCAACGAGACCCACGATTGCCCACAGCCGCTCTCCCTGCGGGAATTCGAGATGATTGAGTGCGTAGGCCACGTAATAGAACGATCCGACGCCGCGAATTCCAAAGAAGGCCAGCGTAAGCTTTTCCGACAGGTGGGCCTTCATGCCAATCAACGCGATCATCCCGCTAACGGGCCGCACCACAAAGATGATGGCCATCGCGGCGAGCCAATCCTGCAGGCGGAGCGGCTTTAGCAATCCATCGACAATCGCGCCTCCCAGCAGGATCAGCACGACCATCATGGCGATCCGTTCGACCTGTTCCGTGATGGCGTGCATCTCATGGTGGAACTCGTGATCGCGATGCGAGCGGCGCAAGGTTAATGCCGTCACGAACACGGCCAGGAAGCCGTAGCAATGTATGATCTCCGTCACTCCGTAGGAGACGAAAGTCGCGGCGATCGCGATCAGGCCGTCGCCGGTCTTGGCGAGCCTCGTCTCGGCAGGAACGTGGAACGTAAGCCACCCAAATAATTTCCCGATCAGCCAGCCACAGCCCACGCCTGCGCCAATCTCCCAAAGGACGCTGTGGAGAATCCAGTCTCGCGCCCAGGGCTCGCCCGCCTGAGCGGCAATCCCGAGCGCGAGTGCGAGGTTGACGAACGGAAAGGCGAGGCCGTCATTCAGGCCGGCCTCGGATGTGAGACCGAAGCGGACTTCGTCCTCTTCGCCTGACTTTGGCGGGCCGACCTGGACGTCCGCGGCGAGTACGGGATCCGTCGGGGCGAGGCAGGCGCCGAGCAAGAGCGCCGCCACCCAGCCAAGTCCGAGGCCCCAGCCACCGATGACCGCAATTGCCCCGATGCTGAGCGGCATGGTGATGGCAAGCAGCCGCCAGGTCACGCTCCAGCGGCGCCAGCTGAAGATGCGGTCCAGCTTCAAGCCCGCTCCCATGAGAGCGATGATCACGACGAATTCGGTCAGGCGTTCGGCGATCTCGGGGTATGCGAGCGGCATCGGCTGCAGCGAAACTGCCGGTAGGGAAAAGACTGCCGCACCGATCGCAAGGCATATGATCGGTAGCGACAAAGGTAGTCGTTTCAGCGCCAAGGGTAGCCAAGCCACTAGCGCGATCAGAACACCCGCACCCGTTAGCCATAGGATGTACGGCTCGGGGGACAGTGCGGGCATCTTTCGTCAACAGCCTCAAAGCCGATCCGTTCCGCAACAAACGGCCGGTACAATTGCGATGGTGCCTCAGCTGTGAGGGCGAATGGCCTATGCAGTCGCTCCTCGCGTAAAGCCGTCCCTTCCCGCCCTGATTGTCGATTCTGAAAAGACGGCTGGTTTCGGGCACCGGTGAACGGCGTCCCAATGACAAGGGTCACGGCGGGTTCAACGGGTCGCAATAAAGCTTCAGAGTAGATGGAGTGGGGCGATCAAACAGCCGATGCGAATTTATTATTCCGCAGCGCCGGGCTGCGGTAGGCCTGTAAGCCATTGAGCGCGATGTCGAACAACTTAGGAAGTAGAAAAGCCAACCGCATCCCCGTAAAATCCCGTGGGTAACAAATCTGCTTCCATGAATCCTTTTACCATTCCTTCTCACTCATCCTATGTCAGCTGCAAGCACTCGACTGCATGTCGTCTGCATTCCATAAGAATTTAACGCAACCAAATTAACAATCTGCCATTTTGACGAATTCTAACCATTAACACGAAAAATTGTCGAATTTTATTCGAAAATTTGGAGTCATAATTTAGATAATGAATATTTATAAATTGACATCGGGAACATTATATAAGTAAGAATGTTGATTGACTGTGGAATAGCTATGCGCTTATTCCAGGAGAATCACATCATGCGAAATTATTTTCTCACTGCGCTCGTCGCGACGAGCGCGCTCGTGCCGTCGGTCGTGCAGGCTCAACAGAACTGCGAGCATCAAGGCTCCGACAGGGTCATTGGTACGGTAGCAGGCGCAGGTCTGGGCGCGGTGCTGGGTAGTGTCATTGCCGGGCAGGGCAACCGCACCACCGGAGCTGTTATCGGGGGCGTCGGTGGGGCCGTTGCCGGCAACCAGATAGCGAAACCCAAGGCCGATTGCGCCCGTGCCTATGGCTATTATGACACCGACGGCCGCTGGCATGCGACCAAGGTCGATCCTGCTGTAGCAACCGGCTATTACGACCGTGACGGCAAATGGATCGACGGTGCTCCGAACGGCTATTATGACGAAGGCGGGCGCTGGATACCAACCAACGGTGATCGGTCGACCAACGGCTATTATGACCGCGAGGGACATTGGGTCCCCGCTTCGGCCAATGGCTATTATGACAATAACGACCGATGGATCGCGGGCACCGCAAGCGGCTATTATGACAAGCGTGGTCGTTGGGTAGCGGGTCCGGCTACCGGCCATTATGATACCAACGGACGCTGGATCGCGGGAACGCCAAGCGGCCGCCGCGACGCCAATGGCGTCTGGGTGGCGGATGCCCAGCCCGGCTATTACGACACCAACGGCCGCTGGCATCGCGGAACCACCTCAGGCTATTATGATGGTCGCGGCCGCTGGATCGCGACGTCGCAGACCCAGTCGAGGCGCGCAGACGCCTATGGCTATTATGACAACAGAGGCATGTGGCATGCCACAACGGCCAATCGATCCAGGGCCACAGGTTACTACGACCGTGACGGTAAATGGATCGACGGTGCTCCGAACGGCTATTATGACGAAGGTGGGCGCTGGATACCAACCAACGGTGATCGGTCGACCAACGGCTATTATGACCGCGAGGGACATTGGGTCCCCGCTTCGGCCAATGGCTATTATGACAATAACGACCGATGGATCGCGGGCACCGCAAGCGGCTATTATGACAAGCGCGGTCGTTGGGTAGCGGGTCCGGCTACCGGCCATTATGATACCAACGGACGCTGGATCGCGGGAACGCCAAGCGGCCGCCGCGACGCCAATGGCGTCTGGGTGGCGGATGCCCAGCCCGGCTATTACGACACCAACGGCCGCTGGCATCGCGGAACCACCTCAGGCTATTATGATGGTCGCGGCCGCTGGATCGCGACCACTCGTCCTGGTAACGACCGGGGCAACGACGCCAGGCGCAATATCCATGCTCAGTTCACGTCGATGGAGCAACGCATCGCCTCGGCGGAGAACAGCGGCGCTCTCAGTCGTCCTGAGGCCGATCGCGCATTGCGCGATCTCAATTCGATCCGTCGCCGGGAAGCTGCAATGCCACACATTGGCGGTCAGCTCTCCGCTGTTGATCAGGCGTCCATAGAACGAGGCCTTGACGGACTTAGAACAAATCTCCGGATGACGCGCGACGATGAGGTGGGCATGCGCGATTGAATGCAGTTTTCATCCCTGCGCTGTAACTGGTGCATGAACTCGTAAACATGCGCTCGTGGAAGACCTGGCTAACGATCCCGCCCTGCTTCAGCTCGGCGGGATCGTCGAGTGTGTAGAACACCGGATGTTTCAGAAGCGGTGAAAGCTGCCAGGGTCTCGGACTTCTCGCGTGGGGAACCTTGATGAAGTCCAGGGTCGGTCCAAAGCCTGCTCTTCCCCACTTGCTCGAGTGCTGCACGATCTCCGGTCTCGGCCATGGGAAAAATCTAGTATGGCAATCAATAAGGCCGATTTAGGAGAGTTAGTCGCGATGTCGCACTTCGCTGAGCAGTCTGAGGTTATCACTGCTGAGGAGGTTCCCCATCCCGTCGCACGGGATAGTCTGGAGCGCCGGGTGTTTCGGGGCAGCATCGTTGTCATCGCCACCTTTTCGGCCGCCTACGTGGTGTGGCAACTTGTGGACCTTCTGCTTTTGCTGTTCGCATGTTCGCTGGTTTCACTTATCCTGTTGACGATAACCAACGCGCTCCGGCAACGCACCAGGCTTCCTTTCAGCGTGGCTCTTGGCCTGACCGTTATTGGCCTTCTGGGCCTTCTCGGTGGCGCGATTGCTTTCTTTGGGGCTACGATCCAAGGCGAGTTCGTCGAACTGGCTAACCGGCTGCCTGCCGCGTGGGCGAGTGTCCAGGACAGACTGAGCACGTCCGCCATAGGGGCGGCCATCCTCGTCAAGGCGCAGGGATTGGCACCCAGTGGGCAGGCGATCGTCGACGCTGCAACGACGGCGCTTGCCGCAGTCGGCGGCGCGCTGTCGGGCGCAGCCATTGTTCTGGTCGGTGGCTTGTACCTTGCTGCTCAACCCACTCTCTATTCGGGTGGATTGCTTCGAATGATTCCAGCTCGAGCGCGTGCGCCCGCCGCCGAGACCTTGGACGCAATTGCCGTTTCGTTGCGCAACTGGCTCAAGGGGCAGGCTCTGGGGATGCTTTTCGTCGGCGTCGTAACCGGCATTGGCTTATGGTTGGTGGGGGTTCCCGCGGCATGGGCGATCGGCTTGGTCGCGGGCATTGCTGAGTTCGTACCTTATGCAGGCATCTTTCTGGCCGCAGTTCCAGCCGTCGTACTTGGCTTTGGACAGGACACGAGTACTGGGCTTTGGACGATCGGCGTGCTCATCGCGGTGCAGCAGCTCCAGGGAAATCTGGTGATGCCGCTTCTCCAGAACAAGATGGTCGACTTGCCGCCTGCCATCACAATCTTCGGAATCATTGCGGCTGGCATATTGTTCGGCGTGGCGGGTGTATTGCTAGCCACCCCGCTCACCATCGTCGTTCTCGTGCTCGTTCGTCGCCTGTATCTGCACGAAGACAAACAAGAAGTGCTCGCCAGCGCCGACGCGTCGGCAGTTGCGCCGCCGGTCACTGTCGATGACTGACCGCCGGTATGCCCCCTGGTCAATCGCAATGCGGACGGGCTGCCGACCCCTGGCGAGCCGCTTCATTTGAGCTGAGCCAACCGGTCGGTATAAAAAACACGCATGCACGCGGCTCCTGAATTGCTGGAATTACGGGTGGATGGCCGACGTTCCCGCAGCGGGCCAAAATCCTTGACCTGGAACTGGCGGAGGGAGAACGGCCGCGTGTTAGGCACTCAGCCGGGGGAGCTAGTGTCTGCCGATCCTGCCCCCTTCCCTCCGTTACGTTCACGCTGCAAAATCAGGAGGGCCCGATATGGTGGAAGCTCATGCATTCCGGCGCGCGGCGATTGCGATGGCAGCGTCGCTGTTATTGTTTGGCGGCCCGTCTGCACTGGGGGAAGACAATCCGCGCGTAGCAGCTGAGGTCATGGAATGGCCCCGCGCGCAGTCGGCCGCGGAAACCGCAGGATAGTCAGCGGCGGAGCAAATGGTCAGCGTGGCCGATGATTATACAGAATTCAATCCCGACTATCCCAGGCGGATTGATGGCAAGGCCAAGGCCGCAAGGATGACCGAGGTCGTGCCAGACGACAAATCCATGTTTGCCGACATCGCTTCGGGCAATCTCAGCCGCCCGGGCAAGGTGCACTCGGCAACTGGCCCAAGGCTTTGCTTCAGCGACCCTGTCGAAAATTCACGCTCAAGCTGTCATCCCAAGCTTGATGAACGGACGTCGGCTTTACTGGAGCGGAAAAGTCGCGTTGAATGACCGGGATGTCGGCGCATCCTGACTTAGCGAGGATCGTGACCCTGTCTGTGATCAAGCGTCGCACACCAGGATGTTTACGGATAATCCCGAAGCGACCAGCATTTTCACCAACGCATCGAGTCTGAACAGGTCGGTTTTGCCGCGGGCCAGATCGGACACGCGGGGTTGGGTGACACCGAAGTGCCGTGCGGCCTCCGCCTGCGACCATCCTTGCGTGCGCATTCTTTCCAAGAGCTGGGCCGCGAGCTCGGCGCGCAGCTTTTTGTTTTCAGCCTCGGCTCGGACAATATGGGGTGCCACCGCCGGCATGGCGCTGCGCGTGAGGCGGGCCGTCGAACTGGGTGTCGGTCTGACTTTGTGCTGTTTTTCAGGATCATAAGGCATTTCAGAACAACTTTGACAGAAGTGCAAAGGATGCGGCTTCCATCCGCGGGATTACGAATGGCGGTTCCTGCTCGACATAACAATGACGCACTCCTGCGTCGTATGCGGCCGGCAGGATCTTGTCCCATTTCAAAATGCCGGAGCCGACTTCGGCGGGGGTCATTGTGATCGTGAAGTTTCTCTGATTGCCCGCCGCAACATCCTTGATGTGCAGGAGAGCAACGCGCCCTGAGCATGTCTTGAGGAAGCGCACTGGATCGAGGCCGGCGGTCGCGATCCAGCCGGTGTCCAGCTCGAAATGGACAAAACTCGGATCCGTTTCTCGCCACAGAATGTCCCATCCGGTCGTGCCGTCAACCGGTGCAAATTCAAGGTTGTGATTGTGATAGGCCAGGCTTACGCCCAGCGGCTTCAGCGCTTCGCCCTTTTGGTTGAGCAATGCGGCGGTCCTTTTCCAGATATCGGGTCCCGCCGCCGCGACCGCACGCGCGATCGCAGACCCAGATCCTTCTTTAGGTTGCGGGCGCATGCCATCCGGAATCAGCAGGATTGGCGCAGCAACCCATCTCGCCCCGAGTTCGCCGAGCGTATCGACGATCCGGCCGGCCTCGCTCGCCAGCGAGAGAAAGGAGCCTCCTTGCGCGAGCAACGGCAAATGGAGACTCGTGATGGCGACGCCCGCACGCGTCGCTGCAGCCTTCACCTCTCGCGCGTTATGCCCCAGCAGATTGGGGAGCTCGACCTCGCGATAGCCGATTTCCGCTAGGCGTCCGAAGCTCGCGTCGAGATCGTGACCGGCGTCCGCGCCCAATGTGTACATCTGCAGACCGATCGGCAGTACAAGTTTCTCGAAGAAGTGTCGCGGTGCGAAGGCCACCGCGCTTCCAGATGCCAGGGCGGCCAACGAACCCATCGCACCGAGGAATGACCGGCGACCGATTTCCCTCATGCTGTTCTCACCTTTGAAATCGTCTTCCGTCTTTGAATGAGGCCCTCGGCCCCCTCGCCAGACTCTGCGGCTCCAGCCCCGTGAATCGTTGGAAAATAGCGGGGGCTGGCCCGATAAACGTCCAGCTCCCCGAGGAGGAACTCGGCGGCTCAGCGCGATCCCAAGGAGATGCGCGCCGTGAGCCCGAACTCGCGTGGCGGCGTAACGGTGACGCCTGAATAATGGCTTTGATAGTTCGCCGAACCAAAGGGACGTTGGGACGCCACATTCACGTAGGTGACCGGCGTGCTGTAGGGACTGCTTTCAGCCGAGGTAATCTTGGTCGTATCAAACAGGTTCTTCGCGAACAGCGAGACTTCCCAGGCACCGCCAGGATCACGCAGGCCAAGATAGACATTAAGGAGCCCATACGCGTCGACATTGTCGAAGGGATTGTTGGGATCGATAGTCGACTTGCCCCGCCAATTGAGCAGGCCGCGAGCATATCCGTCCAGGCTGTTGGTGAGTGGGAAAGCTGCATCGGCCTGGAAAGATCCGCTCAGCTTTGGAAGGAATGTCGCCGACTGGCCAGCACCCGGGCATTCCGCGAGATGCTCCGCGCCATAAGCTGCCTGCATCTGTGCAAGCGTGGGGACCGTGACGTCGGGAACACCATCTCCGTTGACGTCCGTGCAGGCCAGCATGGCATCTTTGATCTTGCTGTCCGAATAATTGATTACTGCCGAAAGGTTGAGGAAGCGCGTCGCCGCAAAGCTGACCTCTGACTCGATGCCGTTAACGCGCACCGGAACCGCAGAAACGAAGTTGAACTGGCCGCGTTCAGCCTGCCCACTGGAATTTATGTTGATGTAGTAGATACCAGTTGCGGCGCGGAACGGATAATTTTTGAAGGTCTGGTGATAGGCTGTCAGATTGATCAGCAGCCGATTTTCCAGCCACTCCGATTTCATGCCGAGCTCGTAGGATTTTGAAGTTTCCGCGGGCAAGCTGATATGGCTCAGTTCGAGCGGTGTAGGCGCGATCGAGAAGTCGCCGACGGCGCGCACCGGCGGGCGGACCGAACTGCCGGTCATGGCATAAATCATCAGATCGTCATTGAAGCGGTGGCGGATGCTCGCGTTGTAGATCGTGTCCTTGACCTTGTAGTCGTTCTCCGAACCGGGTGCTTGAACGCACGCGCCGGCCTCATAGCCATCGGGAGTGCAGCCGACATACAGGCCCTGAGAATCGTTCGTGAATTTGATCCGGCGAAGGCCACCCGAGATTTCAGTTGCCTCGCCAATATGGAAGACAAGGTTTCCGAAAATCGATTCTTCGCTCAGATTTGATTTGGGGATGAAAATCGGCGTGTCCTGCGCGAGCAGTGCCGGAACCGGCACGGGCACGGCCGGGTTTGGCAGCGCGATCAGTCCAAAGGGTGTCGGCGCATAAAAGCGCAGCAGCGAACTGTTCGTAAGTACAGTTTCGGAATCGCTGGACGGGGCCTGACGGAAATAGCCAACAACGTAATCGAAGAGGTTGAGAACGCGCTCCTCGTTCTGAACGCGCACTTCGTGCGAGGTGTTCTCGCTAATGGTGAGTGCGTTCTGGAACAGGTGCTGGGTCGGAAAGGTCGCGCCCTGATCCTGGTTGGTGTGCGAGCGGAAGCGACTGTCGAGGTGCGAACCGACATAGATCAGCGATTGGCCGGCGAAATCGACTGCGGCGTCCCAGCCATAGAATTTGAAGTTCTGCGCAACCTGCCGAGGCTCCGTTGAAACCGAGAGCCTGTCGGCCGGGGTGATGACGCCGCCATCCTGCGCCTGCGACGCCAACGGGGGGCTGATCACAGCGCTGCCCGCCGCGAGGGATTGATCGATACCGGGCATGAAGCCCGGGACAAGATTGGAGAAAGACTGAACCTGATCGAAGGAGCGCGATTTGACCTCGAGCGCCTGATAGACAAAGCCGGCGCGCAGCCACTCGAAGGGCTCGGCCCGTACGCTGGCACGGATCGAGTCCGTCTCGTTGCGAGGCTGCTCAGGATTGTTGATGCTGCGGATGCGATTGCCACGATTGCGGTCGGTCAGACCCGCGACACGGACAGCGAGTTTGTCAGTGATCACGGGGACGTTGATTCCGAACTGGACATTCGATGCATGATGGTCAGTGAGCGTCCCGATAGCCGTTGCGCCCACTTCCGAAAGGTCCGGGCGACGCGGTGCGATTGTGATCGAGCCGGAAGGTGTCGAACGGCCGCGCAGCGTCCCTTGCGGACCACGCAGAACCTCAACCTGACTGAGGTCGAACATTGCCTGGAGCACGAAGTTCGATGCGACGGGCGCGTCGTTGAAATAGAACTGAACCGTTCCATTCTCCGCCGAGACGTTCACGTCCTGGTTGACACCACGCAGTGACGAGCTCGAACCGATGCCGTTGGCGTTTGGGGTCAGCGACAGCCCCGGAACGACCGCGGTGATTTCCTGGAAGTTGCGGAGGTTGAGCTTCTCTATCGTGGCCGACGTCACCGCGTTCACGGTCAGCGGGACATCCTGGATGCTTTCGTCCCGGCGGCGCGCCACGACCACGATGTCATTGGAATTATGATCGGGCGAGGCGATGCTCTCGTCCTGTGTCGAAACATTCTCCTCGCCCTGCGAAACGGCGACAGCGTCCTGTGCATGAACCGGCACGCACAATGTCAGCATGCTCGCTCCACCCAGCGCGAGTGCACGAAATGACCCCACGGCTCTCTCCCTTGTGATTTTGCGCTTGTTCTGATTCGTAGGCGCAATTTTGTGCTACACACTATCGCGCATGAAATCCACAATTTCAGCGACACAGTGTCGCACATATATCGCCATGGCGAACTTCCACGGGCGTCGGGCCTGTCGGTCGCGGCGCAAAAAAAGGCCGCAATGGCACGTCTTTCATGATATTGGCTGGCGCCCGCCGAGCGTGGCGGCGCATTGCACGTCCCGAATGTGCTGGTCAGCCGGCCGCCGCAGGCGGTGTGCCCATGTTCGTGAGCGGTGTCGACATTGCGCCATCCAGGCGGATGGTCTGTCCATTGAGAAATGGAGTTCGCAGGATCGCCTCGACAAGCGATCCATATTCGTCCGCACGTCCGAAGTGCTTTGGAAATGCGACATTGCCGATGAGCTCCGCCTGCATCGCCGGCGGCGCAGCGGCTAGTCTGGGTGTCCAGATAGGGCCGGGGGCGATTGCGCAGGCCCGAACCCCGACTTCCGCAAGGTCGCGTGCCATGGCCAGAGTCATTCCGGCGATGCCCGCCTTTGCTGCGGCATAGGCCGCCTGACGCGCCTGGCCATCGAACGCAGCGGTCGAGGCGGTGTTGATGATGACTCCTCGTTCGCCATCCGCATCTGGCGCGTTGAGCGCGAATGCTGCGGCGCATAGGCGCGACATGTTGAATGGGCCGAACAGATGCAGCTCGATCATGTCGCGGAAAAGCCGCATGTCATGCGGCACGCCATCGGCGGAGGCGGTCGCGGGCGCCCTGATCGCAACGCCGGCCGCGTTGACGTTGATGCTGAACAGGCCAACGCGCTGGGCCTCGGCAATCGCGATCCCGACGGCGCCATCGTCATTGTGGTCGCCGGCTATCGCGACCGTGTCGCCGCCCATTTCTACGGCGAAAGCCGCGCCCCGCTCGGCATCGGGCTCCAACAGCACGACCTTCACACCCAGTGCGACGAGCCGTCGGACGGTGGCCGCACCAAGACCACCCGCCCCTCCGCTAACGATTGCCGAGCGTCCTTCAAACTGCACGATCAGTCTCCCTTTCGCTGATCTGGCCTGCACGGTCGCGCAGGGGCAGGGATTATCAGATGCCGAAATCCGCAGAAGGCGTGATCTTCAAGTGAAGCTCGGACAGGCCGCGGATGATGAAGCTCGCCTCGAAGTCCAGATTGCGATTGCCGCGTGGACCATGTTTTACCTCGTCGAGTTCGATAGCGGAGGTGTATTTCAGGAATTTTTCAAGGATGATACGCACCTCGACGCGCGCGAGCGGGGCGCCGGCACAGACGTGCTTGCCGCGACCGAAGGCGACGTGCTCGCGCAACTTGGGCCGATTGAGGTCGAATTCTTGCGGATCGGGCCAGCGGCGTTCGTCGCGATTTGCGGCTGCAAGCGCGACCAGCACCCTGGTTCCTGCTGGAACGTCTAGATCACCGATGCGCGTGTCGCGCCGGGCAAGACGTGCGGTCTGCTTGGTCGACCCTTCCAGCCGCAATACCTCCTCGAGCATCGCCGGGATCAGGGACGGATCGCGCCGCAACGCGTCCTGAAGCCCCGGCTGGTCGATGATGTAGCGCATCGCGTTACCAAGGAGCTTCGCGCTCGTGTCCTGGCCCGCCCCGAACATGAAGACCGACAATGCGATAAGGTCCTGAAACCGGGGAGCCGTTCCGTCGGCGTAGGTGGCATGGGCAAGCTCGCTCAGGATATCGTCGCGTGGGCTCTGCTGGCGCTCCATGATGTAGCGTGCAAAATACCCCCCGAGCACGACCATCGGGTGGTTCTCGCCCGAAAAGTCGTTCTCGTCGCTGTTGAGGCTGCCTGGCGGCGGCGCCGCTTCGATCGTCTTCATGAAGAATTCGCGATCGTCGGATGGCACGCCGAGAAGATCTGCAATCACGAGTGTAACGAACGGCGTCGAAATCTGCTTGATCAGTTCCACCCCGCCATTCGCGACAGCGTTGCGTACGAGTTCGTCCGAATAATCGGAAATGAACTGTTCGTTGGCCTTGAGCCGCGATGGCGTGAACAAACGATTCACGAGCGACCGCATCTGCGTGTGGGGCATATCGTCGAGATTGACGACGAGGTCGCCGCCGAGAATCGAGGGGCGGTGTGCTTCGACCTGCTCGGTGATGTCGGATCCATGCGGCTCGAACGGCAGTGGCGCGGCTGCACCGGCGAGCCCGATGATTGCCGAGAAATCGTGATTGTTGTTAAGGACCTCTACCGTCTCGGCAAAGCCTGTCACGATCAGATAGTCCTTGCCTTCCGGTCTATAGACCGGTCCGTGCTGACGAACGGCTTCGAAGAACTGGTAAGGATCCTTCAGGATCTCGTAATCACTGAAGTAATCGCGATCTTCCAGATTGAGCATGCTGCAACTCCTAAGATAATGACCCGGCCCTGCGGCGCTGTTTCGGTCGGGGAGGAAAGGCTTTCAGTCTTCGGGAGCAATGGTGACCTTCAATCCTGCCAGAACATCCCGCATCGGGATCTGGCAGGACAGGCGCGAGCATTCATTGCCATGGTCCGAAGCCGCGAGCAGATCCTCTTCATCGTCGCTCATCGGCGGCAGTGATCCGACAAACTCGGGATCGACATGAACATGACAGGTCGCACAGGCGAGCGACCCGCCACACAATGCGAGGAGTTCGTCATGTCCATTGTCCCGGATGATCTCCATCACGGAATGGCCGGATGGAGCATCCACGACGTGTTCGTTGCCGGCGCGATCGATGATAATCAGTGAGGACATATTCCAATTCCCTTGCAGGCGAGCGCCGACGCGCCCGTGTCACGACTTGAGACGGCGCGATGCTCGCCGGAAAGCTGCGAGTGGTTGCACAGAATGGAGTCCATTGTGTGCGACATTGTGTCGCATAAACGAGAAAGATTTGCGCCGTCAAGCCGTGCGCGCGGGCCTTTGGCGCGCGCCGCCGGTCATCGCCGGAGCGCTGCTTTTATATGTCAGCGACCCCGATCGATGGAGGAAAACTGGTCCAGGAGAGGAGTTTCGGGTCTGAGCGATTGTCAAACCCCGGGTTTAAGCCCGCGCCGTGCAACGATCCAAATTATCTGCCCGTTCAGGCGGATTGCGGCTTCAGTCAGATGCCATGATCGAGGACGAGATCAGCCGGAAGAGGACCGTTGCAACCTCGTCGACAGAATAAGCATCCTTGGGTTGCGCGACCCACCAAGCCAGCGTTTCCGCTATGAGCGTTGCTGCGCATATCGTTCCCAGTTCAGGCGGCAGCCAGAGATTCGCCGATTGCTCTCGTGCTGCCACCGCTTTGGCCTGGCGCAGCCATTCCTCGCGCATCGCCGCCGCTGCGCCGCCATTCAGCAGGGTCGACCAGAGTGCTCTATGCTCGTCGACATAAGCGCATAAGGCCTGGAAGCCCGCGCGATAATCGCCACCTCCTCGTATTGCGACCGTCAGCCTGTTGAGCTGCTGGATCTGGTCCTTGGCGACATCGTCGAGCAGCGCCTCCTTCGTTTCATAATGTCGGAAGAAGGTGGCGTAATGGACGCCGGACTCAGCGCAGATTTCGCGCACCGTTATCTGGTCAAATGGCCGACGCTCAAGAAGGGCCAGGATCGCCTCCCTCAGCGCCTGGGCCGAGCGGAGCGCGCGGGCGTGCCGCGAACTTGACGAGGTTGTACCTGCAGGTTTATGCGATACAGTGTCGCTTAAAGATTGATTCGGTTTATTGGTCTCGGCCATAGGCCTGCTCTGGAACAGATGTGGGAGCCTTGTGCAAGGTGAAACTGGGAAGCCTGTCGACAGGTGCACGATGAGGCGCAGGAGCGATCAATAGCCTGATCGGCGAGCGATAAATGATATGCCGCGCGATACTCGGCAAATAACAGCGAGAGGAAAGATTCTATGGTACGCAACCTGCAGATCGTCGGAATGATTTCCTTCGGGATCATGGTCGCTGCTATTCCCGCATATGCTGCCGATCCCTCTCCGGCCGCTCGGCCCGCGACTGTCGCGCAATTCTCCACCCGCTCGACCGAAATCGGCACGCTTCTCGACAATCCTGCGACACGGACGATTCTTGACAAGCATCTGCCCGGCCTCGCCGGCAATCCGCAGATCGAAATGGCGCGATCTATGACGCTCAAGCAGATCCAGTCCTATTCCGGCGACGTCGTGACCGACGCTGTGCTGGCGAGGATCGACGCCGATCTGGCGGCTCTGCCGCCGCAATAGAGTAACAATGGGCCAGGGTCGGCACAAACTGGTCCGCAGAAACCGGATAAGGCGCCGCAGATCGCAAACCGCAAGCTCATGATCGATCTTCCGGCCAGGGCGACGCGCTGATCGGACCTGCCTTTCCGAACGATATTTCCTTTCCAAGCCGCTGGCCTCGCAAGGCCCAAGATATGAGGATCAAATGAACAATAATCGCGTAGTTGTCGTCACCGGAGCTGCCGCAGGGATTGGTCTGGGTATCGCCGAGCGTTTCGCTCAGGACGGGCATCCGACCGTGATGATCGACGTCCAGGAAGACCTTCTGGAGCAGGAGTCGAAGAGGCTGCAGGCTGCGGGAGCGAACGTGCTGGCCTGCCGGGCCGATGTCGCAAATCGGGCGGAAATCGAAACCGCCTATTCCGCCGCGCGGAGCCGCTTCGGACCGATCAGTATCGTCATTCCCAATGCGGGGATCGCCAACTTCATCCCCTTTCTTTCCATGAAGATCGAGGATTGGCAGCGCGTCATCGATATCAATCTCACCGGCGTCTTTCACACCGTCCAGGCGGCGGTGCCGGACATGATCGAAGCCAAATGGGGGCGCATCGTCACCATCTCTTCGCAAGCCGGTCAGTCCGGAGGCCCGCAGCAGGCGCATTATTCGGCGTCCAAGGGCGGCGTGATCGGCATGACCAAGGCGCTGGCGCGCGAACTCGCGCCGCATGGGATTACGGTCAACACGGTTCCGCCCTCGCTCGTCGATACACCTCAGGCCCGCCGCTCCGAGGCGGTCGGCGAATTTCCCCTCGAGATGATCGTCCAGATGATCCCGATCTCGCGGCCGGGACAACCTTCGGAGATCGCCAGTGCCTGTGCCTTTCTCGCATCGGACGAGGCGAGCTACGTCACCGGCCAGGTGCTCGGCGTCAATGGCGGCATGTACATGTGACGCAGGCGGTATTTCACCAATGATTGGACACGGGAGACTGCAGTGACCCGAACATATGTTGCTTCATTTATTGCAATTACCGCCATGCTCTCATCGACCTTCAGCGAAGCGATGGCGACCGGATCGAATGCGTCACTGCCGGAAGTCCGTGACGCTCCTCCAGCACCCAGGCCGGAGCCTGTCGAGATCACCGCGCTCCCGCTGCCTCCAACTGCGCCCGCCGACACGCCGGGTGCGTGCACGCTGAAAGTCAATCCGCGAGCCACCGGGTGCATGTCCGCCAGCGAATACGGCATGGAAGAAGGCCCCGGATATATGTGGGACAGTCGCCATGTCCTGATGACGGTGACATTCGCCGGCGCCCCACAAGCGCCCGATCCTGCCAGCAAGTTCGACGGAGCGCAGGTGATCGCGATCCGCACTGATGGAACGATGTTTCCAAATGGCGACGCCTGGAAATGCCTGACCTGCGGCGTGCCGGAGGAAAACCGCAAGGGCACGCTGGTCAGCGACAACCCGATGGCTGGCAGTGGCTTGCCCGACAGCACAGCGCCGCGCAAACCGCAGATGCCGCTCGACCACCCCCAGGCATTCCCGGACGGCAAGCGCGTGCTGGCCGGACCCAACGTCATCGATTGCGGTCCCTTTCTGCTGACTTCGCCTGAGTGCACAGCAGAGCGCGTGCACATCTACCCGGTGCGATGGGGGCGTACGGCTGATGGCTCGGGAAGAGGTGCTATTTTCCGCGAGCAGCGGCTCAACCCCGACGGGGTGCACATGAACTGGAATGCCTTCGCCCGGAGCCCCGAAGGCATCGAGCAGTTTGGCTATCTCGGGCGCCTCGTCTTCAATCCTTCTCCGAAGGACGGCGAGCCGATGGTGCCGCGCTACGACGTCGAGGACGTCTATCTGCTGCTCAACAACAGCGATCCGTTCCAGGCCTTCGCGGTAGATCCCAACAACCCGGCCAGGCTGATTCACAACGAGACCCGTGGCGCCATCGGTGAGATGCGCGGCTGGACCCGCGACGGGCGTAATGTGATCGGGATGGACTTTCCCGAGTCCGGCAATCCCGACCTTTTCATAACCGACCTGAAGAGTGGCAAATCGCACCGGTTGACCCGCGATCCCGCCTATACCGATCCCATGATCATGTCGCCTGACGACAAGTGGTTCGTCGCCATGGATAATCGGACGACGGACCGCCACCTCTATTTTTCAGCCATGCAAGGCGTTCCGCCCCTGCTCGACCTTCTGACGCTCGGAATCTCGGTCTGCTGTTACAACAATGGCAACCGTCGATTCTTCCAGCCCATTCTGATCGATGCGTATGGCGACCGTGGCAGCTATCGCGGCCAGCAGCTCAATGCCGGGCCAGCAATACCAGGTAGCGCCAGCGACCCCGACTGGAACGGGCGCGCCGATCCGGCCTGGTCGCCCGACGGGACGCGGGTCGTCTATTGGCAGGCGCTGGTGACGGCGCCGGCCTGCGGAGGAAGCAACCCGCTGCCCTGTCCGACTTCGACCGAGCCCGGTGGACGCCGCACGCGACTAATGATGGCCAGGCTGACTGCTCGACAGCCGCATGGCATCATCAAGGCGACCGCCGAGCCAATCCACGTAGATTGGGCCATAGCGCTTCGACCCGGCGATCCACTGCCGCAGCGTCGCAGGGAGCTGCCCGCAGGCAAGTTCGTGATGGACGGCAAGCTCGGCGGCAAGGCCGAGGTGGAGGTGGAGCACTCCGCCGGCCGCATGAGCGCGATCCGCGTGCGCTATACCAGTTACACTGACGACGGGCAGCACATTATCGACGGCACGGAATCGGCCACGCGCAATGGTTCAGGCATGAGCGCACGTGTCATCTGGCACTCGGACCTGCGTGCCCGAGGGGTCCAAAATGGTACTAAAAAAACCGGTCCGAGGGGTTTGGTGATGACCTTCGCTGGGCCTGTCGAAGGCGATCTGGTCACCACGATCGACGGCAAGGAATATCGCCGCCCGCCGCCAGGCAGCTGACCTTGATTTGGCAGAGTGCAGCCAGCAACGCCTGGCTGCACAAGCCCTGCTGTAATTGTACTTTTTGCGAAGGCTGTTTTGTGAATGGATGTCCGATTCTGGTATGCTCTGAAAGGTCATCGAACGTCTGAGATGTCGGCGGATGCCGAAGTTTGGCCGGTCTCAGATTCGGCCGTCTGGAGCAACGGGAATTTCAAGTACGTCTCCCAAGCCAACTGCCCAAGCCTTGTTCGCAATCTCATTTTCCCATTTCAGAAACCAAGCGCGCTTTTCCGCCTCCATCTCGTATCGATCGTAAGTGCGCTCCATTCCTTTCTTGACGTGATTCAACATGGCTTCGGCGGTCTCGTAGTCAACCTTGAGGCGCTTGGTGTTGGAGCGGGCTGTGCGACGAAAATCATGCGGTGTGAACCGTTCGAGGGGCCGTCCAGCTATCACTTCCATTCGCCGCTTCACTCGGTTGCGCGCCTTGTACCAGCAGCTTTTTGACCGAGGACCATCGATCTTGGGAGCCGGAAAGACCCAGTCGCCATTGGTGTGCATCAGCCGCTGACCCCAAGGCCCCAGCGCGATGCTGTGCTCAATCGAGTTCTTGGTTCTGCTCGCCGGGATCGTCCAAAGGCCGTCAACAATCTCATCGCGGTGAGCAAATCCCACCTCAGAAATGCGCGCAGCCGTCAACAACCACGCCAGCATGCCCCGCCGGAAATCGCGTTCCTCGTCGACCAAGGCGAGCAGGAACCATTCGATTTCCTGCAAGCTCAATTTGCGTGAGCGAGCCGTTTCCGGAAACCGAAGATCACCGAGCCGACGAGACGGATCGATCGCAAGTCCCACCTCGGTGCCGCGCAGGGACGATGCCCAGCCAAAGAACACCTTGAGCTCGGCGGCCAGTCGGTTGGCCCTGACCCTTGCCGTCCTGCCCTTCTTCTCGACGAGCTTGACCAGATCAGCTTCTGTGACGTCGTAGATGATCTTGTCAGCGAGCGCGGGCGCGACATCTCGATCATAGATTTCGAGCTTGTCGGAAATCGTCCGGGGCTTGTTTGGACGCTTGGCGCGTGAGGAACGTCCCTCGTGGACTGCTCGCATGTAGAGCACATGTGCTCGGGCAACGGTCATTGCGGCATGCGCCTGTTTAGCACGCCTCGCTTCGCGGGGATCGATACCGGCCTCGACTTGCGCATTGAGCTGGATCGCCCAGTCGCGCGCCGCAGCTATGCTATGCAGCGGGAAGGCTCCCAGGTTCATCTTCACAACGGTTTTTGTGCCGGCCACCCGACGACGATATTGCCACCGTTTTTGCCGCTCGGTAGCGCTTCGATCAGAAGACCGGGCACCGCGGCGTCCAAAATCCGGACACAAATGAGACCGTCGACGATCGCGGGTGTGAGGTATTTTTCCTTTGCCATACCGATCCTTGCCGGCTCTGGCGGAACAGAAAATCGGGACACAAATCGGTACACAAGAGGCGTCTAATCGGGTCGAATTGAGGCCAACCCGGTCCAACTGCCTGTGTTCGCTATTGGCGTCTAACATCCTGATCTGGAGCCGAATCTTGAGGATTCGGTTGGCTGGGGCGGCAGGATTCGAACCTGCGAATGCCGGTACCAGATCACAAACGCGGATATGCGTGAATCAAGGACGAACCGGCTCCAATTCGTGGCTACATGTCGAAAACATGCCGAATGAACATGGCTCGGCTGTTTGCCTCGCCATGTTCATTCGGTGCTGTATCAGAAGCCGATCGTGAGGCGTCCTGCGACCATGTGGTCGTGCGATGCCGACCCGAGAGCGCCCTTGTAGGAGGCACCCACGCTGACGCCGCGACTGAGCTGCAGCGCTGCCTCAACCTCGGCGATCGCGGCATCGCGCGACAGCGGTGCGCCGGTGATGGCGAACGCCGTGCCCGTCCCGAAGCGCGCGATGCTGGTCGACGCAAGCGTTCCAAAGGCGTGCTGCCACCCACCCATGGCGCGCAGCGAGAAGCCGCCATTGTCGGGCAGCGCCAGCTTGAGACCCAGCGTCGAAGCCGTTGTGCTGTCAGACGCCTTGCCGATCGAGAGGCGCGCCGCGCCGCCATCCTCATCGAATGCATCGGTACGCACGCGCATGGTCGTGATGCCGGCAAAGGGTTCGACATTGCCCGGTCCGACAGGCATCGCATAGCCGAGCTCGGCGAAGCCCTGATAGAGCGAGCCGTCATATTGCGCCGTCAGGCCGTCGTTCAGCGTCGTGAAATCGATGCTGCGGCGAATGTGGAGATCGGCGATCGCATAGCCGAACCCGGCGCGGATGCGCACCGGACCATAGGCCGCGCCGGCATAGGCGAAGAGCTGCGTGCTCTCGACACCCCCATTGCCCGCCTGCGATGCGAGGTCGGTCTCGGTGCGGCCGCCCCCGATGCCCAGCGTCCAATGATCGCCGATCGCGGTATCGACCCCGATCAGGAAGCCGGTAGTGTCGCGATCGACCCGGGCGGCATTGGTATTGCCGTCGCTGGAACCCCAATTGCCGATCGCCTGCAGCCAGGCGCGCCGGCGTTGGGCCGAAGGAGCGCTCAACTGCCCGAGCACGGCGTCGCGCACGATCCGCGAATCCTCGAACAGCGCCGTGCGCGCCGAGGCATGAATCTCGCCAGATAGCTGATCGAAGGCGTCCACCGCTTCGTCAGCGGTCAGACGAATCGCCGCACGGTAGACGGGATTGTCGCCGCCCAGCGCCTCCACCGCGCCAGCGGTGGCGCGCTGATTGGCGGTGTCCACGGTAGCCGCGAAGTCAACGTCGTTGCGCAGCATTTCGACATAGACATTGTTCGCGTCATAGGTCAGCCGGCTGTCGAGATACGCCAGATTGTCGGTCGAACCCGCAAAGGTTCCGGTGACCCCGCCGGCGGCGGTCATGATTTTGTAGGTGGTCGCCGGCGCATAGGCCCCATCGGCCGCGAGTATGTTGACCGTGCCGCCCTGCAGCACCGCGGATCCGCCCGCCACCAGCCGATCGGCCTGCCCGAAACCGTCGGCGCCGATCAGCGGATTGACCTCGACTTCGTAGACCGAGCCCGTGGCAAAAATGATATTGCCTGTGACGTTCAGCGCACCGATCGAATTGCCCGGGGCGAGGATGCCGCCGGACTGGACGGCCAGACCGCCGATCGTGCCTGTACCGCCCAATATGCCGCCACCAGTCACGACGATGCTGCCGGGCAGCAGGCCGTTCACCAGAAGCCTGCCCTGGTTCACCAGCGCCTGGCCGATGAAGCTGCTTGTGCCCGTCAGATTCAACGTGCCCGTACCCGATTTGGTGAAAGCGCCGGCACCGGACAGCGCGCCCGAAAACGCCGTGTTGGTCGTCTGGCTCACCGTCAGCCCTGCGCCGGCCGCCAGGATGATCGTCCCGCTGGTCCCGGAAAGGCTCGCGACCTGCTGCATCTGATTGCCGAGATCGAAGGTGCCGCCATCGACAATCAGATCAGTCTGTGCGGCAAGCGTCGCTCCGAGCTGCACGCGCCCGCCCTCGACAATGGTTGAGCCGGTGTAGCTATAGTCGCCCGACAGCAGGAGGAGGCCGTCGCCTCGCTTGATCAGCGAACCGGTCCCCGACAGGGCGCCACCATAGTCGAAGTCGTCCGACCGTGCGAAGATGAGCGTGCCGTTGTTGCGGACGTCGGCGGTAAGCGCGCCGCTGGCATCACCCGCCCCGATCTTGAGCGTCGCGCCTGCGGCAATGTCGACGCCGCCACCCAACGCGCCGGAAAGCAGGATCGTGCCCTGGGTCAATGTCGTCGTGCCGGTGAAGCCGCTGCCATCGCCGGACATGAGCAGCGTGCCCGCCCCCGTCTTGTTTACGATACCATTGCCGAGCAGCGTATTGGCGAAGCTGCCTTCGACGCGCTGGTCGATGATGAGCGTCGCGTCGTTGCGGATGGTGCCGCTGCCGAAGCTGTCGCCCTTGCCAATGAGCGTACCCCCACTGATCACGGTGCCCCCCTGGTAGCTGTTGCTCGCGCCGAGCACGAGCGTGCCGAGGTCGGTCTTGTGAATGCCGCCCGCACCCGTCAGTCCGGAATCGATCGTGGCGGTGATCTGCGCGCCGGCGGCGGTGCCGTCGCCCACGCGAACGATGGAGCCGACGCTGCCAAGGGTAATCGCGTCGCCCGTGACGACATAGCCATCGGTCAGGAACTGCATTCCCGCCGCAGCCACCGCACCAGCGCCGTTGTCCACCGTGACGGTACCCGCAGTACCCCCGAAGATTGCAAGACCGGGCTGGGGATCCATCGCCAGGGTGAGCGTGCCATTGCTGTCGGTCCACGCAGCGCCCGTGCGCGACCATGTTCCCGATCCACCATCGACGCGGTGGTTGCCCGCGTTGCCCGCGGCGCTGCCGTCCCAGAAGTTGAAGGTCAGCCCGCCCTTGCTGATCAGATTTATCTGCCCCGCCATCGCGGTCTGCACGAGGAAATCGGTCGCCGCATTGCCTGCGGGCACGCCGCCGATCTCGAGACCGTTGTCGGTGAGCGCGCCGCCATAATCGAACAGCCGCGTGACGCCGGGTGCGAAGCCGAGAACATCATGGATATTGAGCGTGCCATCGAGCACCAGTGCTCCGTCCACATCGAACAGCGCGGTCTGCGATGGCGCGCCTATCGTGACGTCGACAATCGCACCCAGAGAGAGTGACAGGCTGCCAAGACCCAGCGTCTGGCCGGTCTGGCCGACGATCCGGCCACCATCGGCAATGGTGACATCCCCCGCGATAGCGCCGCTGCCGGCGAGCGCCGCGCCGCCGCTGACATCAACGTCGCCGGCGACGGTGCCGTCAACGCGCAATGCGCCCGCCGTCACGGTGGTCGCGCCGGTGAAATCGTTTGCGCCTGCCAGCGTCAGCGTTCCGCTGCCGGCCTTTTCGAGCGAACCCGTGCCCGAAATCGTGCCCGAAATCGTATCGCTGCCATTCAACGCGCCCAGCGTCAGTCGGTTTGCGCCGAGCGCGATATCGCCGGCGCCCGAAAGGCTGCCGATGCTGGCGCCGCCATTGGTGAGGCCTGCGATGTCGACCAGGCCACCTGTATTGTTGACCACCTGGGTCAGCGCGCCGCTCGCCGACCCGGCAAAGCCGAGCGTGCCCGCATTGGTGATCGTTCGGGCGCCGGAGGCGCTGGAGCCGACAAAACTGGCCGAAGCCCCGGCGAGAATGTCGACATTGCCGGTGCCCAGTGCTTCGTCCACCCCCGCGCGAACGCTGCCCGCCTCAATCCGCGTGTCGCCGCTGAACAGGTTGCCTGCAACGATCGAGAGATCGGCGGCTCCCTGTTTCACCAACGTTCCTGCGCCCAGGATCTGGTTGCCCAGCGTGGCGCTGCTCGCGATGTCCAGAACGAGCGTCGAACCATTGGCGGTGTCGATCGCACCCGTTCCGAAACTGTCGGTCCGGCCCACCAGGGTTCCCGCGTTGAGCATTGTGCCGCCAGCATGGACGTTGGCGCCCCCCAGACGCAGCGTGCCCGTGCCGTTCTTCACCAGAGCAGCGGGGCCGGAGACGATGCCTGAAAGCGTCACGTTGCGTGCTTCGGTATCGATCGACGCCTGCGCATTGACCAACTGAATGGCGTTGGCCAGCGTCATATCGGCCCCGAAACGCAGCGCGGCGGCGCTGCTGCCACCGCCGATCGCGACGGCGCCCGTGCCAAGGCTGCCGGCTATCGCCGCTTCCAGAGTCCCGCCGAGGATCGTGGTGCCGCCGGAATAGCTGTTGCTTCTCGTCAGCCGGGTTGTGCCCGCCTGCTGACGGACCGTGCCGCTGCCCGACACGAGGGCGCCGAACTGATAATCGGCGTCGGTGTGATTGAAGATGATCTGGCCGGTGCCCAGGCCGAACACCACCGCGTTGGCGCTTAGCTGCCCCGCCGCCGCGGCTGCGTCACCGGCGGCCGCGCCGATGCTGAGCGTACCCGCGGAGCCCGTCTGCGACGCGATCCGGACCGAACCCGTCCCGCCCGTCACCAGCACCTGGCCGCCATTGGAGATTGTCACATGCCCCGCGCCTCTGTCGCCGATGAGCAGGGCATTCGAAGTACCCGTCGCGGTGGCGATGCTGTTCGTGCCAGTGACGATCAGCGTGCCCGCTGCGCCGCCCCATTCACCCAGCCGGAAGCCACCAGCGGTAAGCGCGCCGGCCTGATCCACCGTGGCCGAGGCGGTTCCCCGACTGCCGATGGAGAGGTTGCCGGTCATCGACCAGCGCGATCCGGTACCGGTGATCGAAAGCGTGCCGAGCGAACCGGCGTTCGTGGCGATCGATCCGTTCATCGTCTGAAGGACACTGGCTCCCGACACGGTCAGCGTTCCCCTGCCAGCATCGCCTACGAAGACGCTTGTCGCGCTGAGGGTTGAGCCGGTGTCGAAGGTTGCGGATCCGATCGCGGTGCTCGTTCCGGCGATCGAGACGGTTCCTGCCTGAACGCGCCCGCCCGCATCAACCCGAAACAGCCCTGTGCCGTTCAGACCGATATTGAAGAAGTCGCTGTCCCACAGCGTGTTGGTGCCGCTCACCACTACAAAGGCCGAATCTGTGGCGCCGAAGCCGAGGATTGCGCTGTCGCTGGTCAGGGTCGCGCCATTGAGCAGCGTGATGGTCGCGGTCGAAGTGCTGCCAATATTGACGGTCATGGCCTCCGCGTTCCCGCCATCGAGGCGCGGACTTTCGGCCTGGGCGGTGATGCGTGCGGTGTCGGCGCTGGTCGGCGTGGCGCCACCCCAGTTCGCCGGATCGAACCAGTCGGTGCTTGCGCCCGTCCAGACGCGGTTTGCCGCGATGGCCTGTGTGCCCGCCAGCGCCGCTGCGATAGCGACGATGCTCGCAGCCCTGCGTGTGTGACCCTTCATTGATTTTCCCCTTTGGATATGAGGGGGGTGTTGCTTGGGCAGACAAGGCACCACCGAGCGACGTCCGGGGCGACCCGGGCGGACGAAGCCAGCTTATGGGCAGCGCGAATTACGCCCGCGCCGCATGTGCAATTTCTGGACCGATTATTCCCCCGGACGAATGTTGTGCGCACTAAATGAACTGACAATCATTGCAAGTATTTATAATAGAATGTTTTTATGGCTGCTCTGAACGACGGAAATCCGGCGCTGCATTGCTGGGCTGTGGTGGCGGGACGGAGGCACTTGCAGCCTGGATCCGGTGAAGCCGGCTTGCGCGCGATGGATTCCATTGCAGTCCCCACATGGCTTCAGGCGAGTATGACGGTCTGGTTCCCATTGCCGAGAACCCGGTGTTCGGCGTGCCAGCGGACGGCACGGGCAAGAACCGCTGCTTCGACTTCGCGGCCTATGGTGACCATTTCGTCGGTGGTTGTGGCATGGCTCACGCGGCGCACATCCTGCTCTATGATGGGGCCTTCATCGAGATCGGCGGTGACATAATGCGCAGTGGCGCCGATCAGCTTGACCCCGCGGGCCTTGGCCTGATGATAGGGTTTCGCGCCCTTGAAGCTCGGCAGGAAGCTGTGGTGGATGTTGATGCAGCGGCCTTCGAGCCGGGTTGCGAAATCGTCCGACAATATCTGCATGTAGCGGGCCAGCACGGTGAGCGCAGCGCCGCTTTCGCGAATGACTTCGAGGAAGCGACGTTCCTGCGACGTCCTGTCGCCATAGTCGACCGGCAGATGGTGATAGGGGATACCATGCCATTCAACGCGCTTGCGCTCCTGATCGTGGTTTGAGACGACGCCGACGATCCTGATCGGCAGCGCACCGATCTCGACCTTGTGGATCAGGTCGACAAGGCAGTGGTTGAACTTCGACACCGCGACCAGCACCGGCATGGGTTGGGTGATGTCATGCACCTCCCAGTCCAGTTTCAGCGCCGTGACGACGGGTGCGATATGGCGCGGCAGCTCGGCAACCGTCGCACGATCGCTCGCCAGTTCGGTGCGGACGAAGAAGGTGGCGCTGTCCGGATCGCCGTAGATTGATGCCTCGCGAATGTCCCAGCCATTGCCGGCGAGGAGCGGAGAGACCCGGGCAAGGATGCCTGGCTCGTCCGGGCATCGGAAGCGGAGCACGCAGCGCGCGCGTTGCGGTTCGGTCATGATCGGATTTCATCCCGGTTGTGATCGGCGACGATTGCACTCCGCGCGATCAGGTGGAGGACGTAGGGGGCGTTGCTCTGATCCGCGATCAGCAGGAATGCGGGTGCATCCCCGAGATGCGCGACGAATACGCCAATGTCGCCGAAACGTGTGCGGGCAGCGGCGCCCACGGTGAAGTGCTCGGGGCGGAGGTCGAGTGGGCACAGCGCGGCGAGGCAGGACCTACCAGCCGCGCCGTCCAGTCTCAGCACGACGCATCCATGTGTCAGGTCCAGCGCGAGGATGGCTTGCGCGCGGAACGCCGCTTCGGCGCGTTCGAGTGCAGCCGCGACGTCGTCGGCATTGCCGGTCAGTAGCCATTCTCCCGGCGCGACCGCGGTCAGCGCGAGGCCGTGGCGCGCAACCCAGCGATTCGGCCGGGGAGGTTGGACACCGATCGTCGAGGCCAGTTGGTCGCAGGCGTCCGGGACATCCCGGATCTGGATTTTCGCCACGGCGAGATTGGCATCGATGCGGCACCAGGCGGGCAATTGCGGGGCTTCAGGCATCAAGCCGGGCTCCTTCCGGGTCATAGCGGCACAGGCCGGTGATCCGCGCATCACGCCACGCATCGAGATCCCAGATCCGCACGATTTCGCCCATCCGCGCCTGCCCACGCTCGACAAGCGCGAGCGCGAGCGGCGCGCCCAGCGTCGGGGACCATGTGCTCGATGTGACCCAGCCCTGACCTGGCCCGAGCTGTATCGTCCCGGCGGGCAGCACATGCGCGCCCGTGGTGAGCGGCGCGGGGTTGCCGTCGGCGACCTCGAGACCGACAAGGCTTCGCCGGTCCGATCTGAGCCCGTCGGGGCGGTGTGCGGAACGGCGGCCGACAAAGTCCTGCGTCTTCTTGCGCATGATTTCGCCGAAGCCGATGTCCTGCGGCAAGGTTGTGCCGTCGGTGTCGGACCCAATGTGAAGAAAGCCTTTCTCGATGCGCATCGTCATCAGCGCCTCGACGCCGAAAGGGGTGATCCCGTGCGGCGTGCCAGCTTCGATCAGCGCCGCCCACAGGCGCCCCGCCTCGCGCCATGGCACCGCGATCTCGTACGAAAGCTCGCCTGTGAAGCTGACGCGGGCGATGCGCGTCGGGATGCCGCAGACAAGGCCCGCGCGAACGCTCATATGCGGGAAGGCGTCGGAGGAGACGTCGATGTCGAGCGGGAGCGCGTCGAGCACGCTTCGCGCGCCTGGGCCAGCGATGTTCGCGACCGCCCAGCAGCTCGTCACGTCCTCGACCAGCACGCGCATCGTCGTCCATTCGCATTGAAGCCATTCGCGAAAGGCTTCTGCGACGGCGCCGGCATGGCCGCTCGTCGTTCCGATGAGGAAATGATCGTCCGCCATCCGCGTGACCACGCCATCGTCGTACACGGTTCCATTCTCGTTCAGCATGATGGCGTAGCGGCAGCGCCCGATCTTCAACGTGCTGATCCTGTTCAGGTACATGCGATCAAGAAAGGCGGCTGCATCCGGCCCCTTCACTTCGATCTTGCCAAGCGGGGATGCCTCGAAGATTCCGACGCCACTACGCACCGCGGTTACCTCGCGGTGCACCGCGTTCGCCTCGCCCTCGCCGGGCAGAATATAGGCGGCGGGGCGCATCCAGCCGCCATATTCTTCGAACACGGCCCCCTTGCCGGCGTGCCAGTCGTGGAGCGCGAGGCGGCGGCGTGGACGGAGGCCTTCGCCGACCCGGTGGCCCGCAAAAACGCCGAACGGCGTTGGATCGTAGGGTGGCCGGAACCTGGTCGTGCCGATCGCGTCCATCGGTTGGTGGATCAGAGTGCTGAGGATGCCAAGGCCGTTGACGTTCGAGGTCTTGCCCTGATCGGAGGCCATGCCCAGCGTCGTGTAACGCTTCAGATGTTCGACTGACCGGAAATTCTCGCGCGCGGCAAGCGCAATGTCGCCGGCGGTAACGTCGTTCTGGAAGTCGACCCACGCCTCGGGGTCGGGTGCGCCGCTTTCAGAGATAGACCAGAGCGGCACAGCGGGGGATCCGGCCGGTCGCGGCGCCTCCTGCCCCCGCGCGGTAGCAAGCGCGTCCTCGGCCGCAAAATCGCCCGCTGCTCCTCCGATGTTGCGGGTGCTGCTCACACCTGCCGGGACGAAGCTGTTCAGGGCGCAGTCGAGCTTCAGTCGCCCGGCACCCTGCGAATGAAGATGCACCGCCGGATTCCAGCCGCCCGACATCAACAACGTGTCGCAGCGCAGCGTTCGTGCTGTCCCCTCGATACGGCCCGCAGCATCGATGGGGCCGATCCGCACGGCGCGCACGGCCCGCCTGCCCTGAGTAGCCGCCGGGGCCATTCCGAGGTTGACGGCGATGCCGAGCGCCTGCGCGCGAACGACGAGAGCCTGGGGCGGGGCCGGCCGCGACTCCACGATCGCAGCAATGTTCGCACCGGCCTCCGCCAGATCGAACGCCGCGTGCCATGCGCTGTCATTGGTCGTCGCGACGACAATCTCGCGGCCCGCAATGACACCGTAGCGGTGAAGGTAGCAACGCGCCGCACCCGCCAGCATGACGCCCGGCCGGTCATTGCCCCGAAACACCAGCGGCCTTTCGATGGCTCCCGTGGCAAGGATCAGTTCGCTCGCGCGCACCCGCCAGAGGCGCTGGCGGGGGCCAGAGCGCTCGCCAGCCGGCAAATGGTCGGTCAGGCGCTCGCACAGCGCCACCATGCCGTGATCGTAAAGGCCCGTCGCAATCGTTCGCGCCAGCAATGTCACGTTCGGCATGGCGGCGAGTGCGCGCACAGCATCCTCGATCCAGATGCGCGCGGGCATGGCCTCGACGGGATCGCTCGTTCCGGCGAGGCGACCGCCCCAATGCGCACCGCCAGTCACCAGCATCACCGAACGCCCGCCCCGCGCGGCGTGGAGCGCTGCCGCAAGCCCTGCTATGCCACCGCCAACGACAAGCACGTCGGTATGCGCATTAGTTTGCGCATAGCTATCGGGATCCGGAAGCCGGGGCGATGTGCCGAGCCCGGCGGCCTTGCGGATCCAGGGTTCGAACAATCGCCAGTCCGGCCACATGAATGTCTTGTAGTAGAAGGCTGTCGGGATGAAGCGTTTGAAGAGGCCATTCACCGCGAGCAGGTCGAACCCGAGGCTTGGCCAGGCGTTGACCGGCCGCGCGTCCAGCCCCTCGTAAAGCTCCACATAGGGAGCCTTGAGGTTGGGGATGGTCTGCGCACCGCGCTCGAGCTGAACGATGAAGTTCGGCTCGTCGAGGCCGGCGGCGATCAGGCCGCGGGGGCGATGATATTTGAAGCTGCGCCCTACCATGCGCACCCCGCTCGCGAGCAGCGCCGAGGCGAGCGTATCGCCGGCAAAGCCCGCATAGTCCCTGCCTTCCCAGCGGAAGCGGACAGGCCGGCTGCGGTCTATTTCTCCGCCGCGTTTCAGCCGATAGCCGCTCATGCGCCAGCGTCCAGCGCGGGTCGCGGATCGGCGATGCCGTAAACCGCGAGGATGTGGTGCGACACGGTGTCGCGCGCGATATTGAACCAGAGGCCGCAACCGAAACGGTGGTGCCAGCGCTCGAAGGAGAGCCCCTTCGCATTGTCGCGATAGAACATATACTCCGCCCATGCAGCGTCGTCGGTCGCAGCGGGCTCGTCGGGACGGACGATCGGGCTTTCGCCGCCGCAGCGGAACTCGTTTTCGGCGCGCGGGCCGCACCAGGGGCAGTCGATCAACAGCATGATGCTCTCAGTGTGCTATGCCGGAAGCGGCGGCTTCGTCGATGAGTGCGCCGGTCCGGAAACGGTCGAGCGAGAAGGCGGCGGCAAGCGGATGCGGCGCGCCGGTCGCCATGTGGTGGGCCAGGCAGAAGCCGCCGCCGGGGATCGCCTTGAAGCCCCCGGTGCCCCATCCGCAGTTGAGATAGAGACCCTTGACGGGGCTCTCGCCGAGGATCGGGGTCGAATCCTGAACTATGTCGACAATACCCGCCCATTGCCGAAGCAGCCGCACGCGCGAGAATTGCGGGAACAGGTCTATCAGACCCGCTGCCGTATGCTCGAGTACGGGCAGGCTGCCGCGCTGCGCATAGGACGGAAACAGGTCCAGCGCGCTGCCCACCACCAGTTCGCCCTTGTCGGACTGGCTGAGATAGGTACCCGTGGATGGCGCCAGAATCACGGTGTCGAGCACCGGTTTCAGCGGCTCTGAGACAAAAGCCTGCAACGCATGCGACACGATCGGCAGGCGGAATCCTGCGCGGCCCGCCATCACGCTACTATGCCCCGCAACTGCCATGCCCACGCGTTCTGCCGCGATGTCGCCCATAGACGTCCGCACGCCGATGATCCGACCATCGCGGATCTCGAAGCCGGTGACGTCGCAATTCTGAACGATGTCGACGCCGAGCCTGTCGGCGGCGCGCGCATAGCCCCAGGCCACTGCATCGTGCCGGGCGGTTCCACCGCGCGGTTGCAGAAGCCCCGCAAGGATCGGGAAGCGTGGGGAAGGATTCAGGCCCGGAATCCGACGACGCACCTCGTCGCCCTCATGATACTCCGCGTCAGCTCCGTTGAGACGCATGGCGTTCACCGAACGGCGCAGCATCTCGACACCATGACGGTCGTGCGCAAAGCTCCACATGCCGCGCTGCGAGAACATGATATTGTAGTTCAGCTCGCGCGACAGCTCCTCGTAGAGCGTCAGCGAGAAATCATAGAAGCGCGTGCTTTCCGGAAAAAAATAGTTTGAACGGATCACGGTCGTGTTGCGCCCGGTGTTGCCGCCGCCGATCCATCCGCGCTCCAGCACCGCGATGTCGCGGATGCCGTGCCTGCTCGCAAGGTAGTAGGCGGTCGCAAGACCATGCCCGCCGCCGCCGATGATCACGGCTTCGTAGTGCGTCTTCGGGGCGGCATTACGCCAGGCCGGGTCCCATAGCCGCTGCCCCGACAGCCCGGCGTGCAGTAGCGACCACGCCGAATACCGTGTCACCTGCGCCACCCTCCCCCTGTCCTTTGAGACGAATGACGCGTGCATAAATACATTGCTGTATTTATGCAATGCCCGAGATTGATCGCGTAATGTTATCAGGCGGTGGCAGCGGCTCTGCCAGACAGGCGCTGTGCAATCGTCGGCATGAAAAACGGGATCGTCAGAACGCAGCTCAGGAAGCCAAGCGTACCCAGCATCGCGTAGGATCCGAAGTCAGTGACAAGACCGCCGATCGGGGCACCGATAGCGAAGGCGAAGCGCTCGCAGCCACCGCCCAGCGTTCCCGTGCGGCCCGAGGGGTCGAGCGAGGCCGCGACGCCAAGAAACACCGAATACTGGTACATGTAGAAGACCCAGTAAGTGAGGACGCCCAGCGCGAACATGACCGGCCCGGTGGCGAAACCGAGCATGAGGCAAGATATGCCGGTGCCGGTAAGCCCGATGATCATCGACAGGATTCGCGGAGACCTGCCGCCGAACCACGCCGCGACGCCGGTTCCGAGAATGCCGCAAAGCGCACTGAGCGAAAGGATCGTGGCGGTCGCCTCGGGAGCGATCGCGAGCCCCTTTGCGATTCGTTCGGCAAAGCTCCAAAGCGCGCCGGTTCCCAGGGAATAGCCTGCCCACATCACCATCAACGCCAGAACGCCGGGTTTGCGGATGAGGCCTCCCGCATCCACGGAGGGCAGGCTTGCGCGCGCATTGAAGGCAAACATGCCCGGCATGGTGACCACAATCGCGATAGCGATCGCGAGGAAGGCACCCATCGTGCCGAGGTAGATGGCGGCCATCGGCATGATGAACATCAGGATGACCACATAAGCCACCGCGCCGCCGTTGCCGATGGCATAGATTCGGTCCGGATTGTTGGACGTCGAAGCGCCGGTGATAGTCGCCGCAAACACCAGGCCGTACCCCGTTCCGGCGAGTGTCGCGAACAGAAGCAGTGCGTGGAACGACCCCGGCATAGCGTACATCAGCAGATGCGCCACCGCTGCGAGCGCTCCCCCGGCAATGGCGACGGTGACCGACCGGGCGCGGTGAATGATGGGCGCAAGCAGGATCATCGACAATGCGAGCGCTGCCACCTGAAAGAAGCCGAAAAGCCCGGCTTCGCGCCCATTCATTCCCCGGTCCATGAGCGCGCCGACCTGAAACGGCATTGTAGAGGTACCAATATGCGCTATGCCGCTGCCAATCACGACAGCCGCGATCAACGCCAACCCGTCGGTCTTGCGTGTCGTCACTCTTGCCCCCTCAACTGCGTCTCGGCCCGCGGCTCCCCAACATGTCGGACCCACAATGAATACATCTATGTATTGATAAGTCCAGCCGCCCCGCGCGGACAGGCTGGCGGCTGCGCCGACACATGGCTCGCGATTGACCGGACCTGTATTTATCCGGCAATGAGGCAATCATGGCCGAGAGCAAAATGACGCAGGCGAAGACGAGCGCAAGATCAGGAAAGACAGGGCGCACCTGGCGTCGCACGCCGCCGCCCGAGCACACACCTTCAACGCAGGAGTGGGTCGATATCGCGCGCCGTACGCTCGTCGAAGAAGGCATTGTCGGCGTGAAGATCGACCGTATCGCAAAAATCGCGGGGGTCACGCGGGGCGGCTTCTACTGGCGCTTCAAGAGTCATGCCGAACTTCTCGACAAGCTTCTGGAGGACTGGCGTGCCAGCAACACGCAGCCGATGCTGGACGTGCTTGCCTCGCCCGGAAGCTTGAACGAGCGACTTTCGCGGCTGGCGGATCTCTATATCTTCGAACAGGGGTTCAGCCCCGCCTATGACCGTGCCATCCGGGCATGGGCAAATTTGTCCCACGATGTCGAGGGTGTGGTGCAGGAGGTCGACGCGATCCGCATCAACGCGATCCAGCGGGCCTTCCTGGATGATGGGTATGACGCGCACGACGCGATGATCCGCGCCCGGATCATCTATTTTCATCAGGTCGGCTATTATGCGACCGGCCTCAAGGAATCGGACGAGCAGCGGCAGGCGCTTACCAGCAGCTATCTCAGGGTTTTCACCGGGCGCGATTGAAATCGATCCGGCGGCGCGGGCGCTTGACCGGCGCCTGACGCGCCCGCCTTAAGCGCGCTTCCAACACTGACTTGGCGTTCCCATAGCCCGTGATCGCGGACCGGACCGGTGCACTATGCATCTTCGGCTTGCAGCCTTGCCACGTTGACGCGACACACAATACATTACTGTATTGCGCGATCGGACCGGCAGCGATATGGAAATGGCGAGGCCTGATGTTGCGCGCCCGTTCTGGCCGGCTGCGTCGCGCCTGTTCTTCTGCATCTCCGGGGGGGAGCGATGACCGAACTGCGTACGCTTTATCCTGCAATCGAGCCTTACGAGACCGGCATCCTCGATGCGGGAGACGGGCATCGCGTCTACTACGAGCGTGTGGGGCGGCGCGGCGGCAAGCCAGCGGTGTTCCTGCATGGCGGGCCGGGGGGTGGTATATCGCCATCGCACCGCCGCCTGTTCGATCCGAGCCGCTACGACGTGATGCTGTTCGATCAGCGGGGTTGTGGCAAATCGACGCCGCACGCCGGTCTCGAAGACAATACCACATGGCATCTGATTGCCGATATGGAGCGCTTGCGGGTGCTTGCCGGTGCGGAAGAGTGGATGGTGTTCGGCGGGTCATGGGGATCGACGCTGGGGCTCGCCTATGCAGAAATGTATCCGCATCGCGTCAGCGAGCTGATCTTGCGGGGCATCTTCATGGTGTCGATCGCGGAGCTCGATTGGTTCTACCGTTTCGGCGTCTCCGAGATTTTCCCTGACAAATGGGCGCTGTTCAAGGCACAGATCCCGGAATCGGAGCGCTGGGACATGATCGCTGCGTATCGCCGACGCCTGACCGGAGACGACGCCGACGCCCGGATCAGGGCTGCAAGGGCCTGGACGCGCTGGGAATGCGAGACATCGACGCTGCTGCCCGATGCAGGATTGGCGGCGCTCTATCGCGACGATGAGTACGCATTGGCCTTTGCGCGGATCGAGAACCACTATTTCTCGCATGGCGCCTGGCTGGGGCATGGGCAATTGCTGCGCGATGCCCACCGGCTGCGCGGGATACCGGGCGTTATCGTTCATGGGCGCTATGATCTGCCTTGCCCCGCCAAATATGCCTATGCGCTGCACCGGTTCTGGCCAGATGCGGACTTCCATCTGATCGACGGCGCGGGTCACGCCTATTCCGAGCCGGGCATTCTCGACCAGTTAATCAGAGCGACCGACCGCTTCGCTGCGCAGACGTCAGCGATCGGCGTGGAGGGCTAAGCGCGTGGCTACAGCGTCAACCCTGCCAGCGTCACCCATCGATAGCACCACCCGGAATCTGTTCGGCCATCCAAGGGGGCTGACCTATCTCGCCTTCACCGAGGCGTGGGAGCGTTTCTCATTCTACGGCATGTCCGCGCTGCTGCTGCTCTACATGATCCAGCACCTGTTGACACCGGGGGTTTCGAACGGCGTCCTCGGCCTTGGCGAGTTTCGTACCGCGCTTGCGACGCTGACCGGCCCGCTCTCCAATCAGGCTTTCGCAAGCCAGATGCTGGGCCTCTATACCGGGCTCGTCTATTTCACACCGGTATTCGGCGGACTTTTGGCCGATCGCCTGCTCGGGCAGCGCAGGACGGTGGTGCTGGGCGCCCTGTTCATGACTGCGGGGCATGCGTTGATGGCGTCCGAGTCGGGCTTCCTGATCGCGCTGTTGCTACTGATCGTCGGGACCGGATGCCTGAAGGGCAATATCTCGGTGCAGGTCGGCCACCTCTACCGGCCCGAGGACGACGGGCGACGCACCCGCGCCTTTGCGATCTTCTCCGCCGCCATCAACGTCGGCGCGCTGCTTGGGCCGCTTGTGTGCGGCATCCTTGCGCAACTCCATGGCTGGCATGTCGGCTTCGGCGCTGCCGGCGCGATGATGCTGATCGCGCTGGCTATCTATCTGGCCGGCTGGAAGCATCTTCCTCCCGACCGCAAGCGGCAACGCGGCGCGGCGGCAAAGTCCGCCATGACGGCCAGCGATTGGCGGATCGTTGCGGCGCTGCTGTTCCTGACCGCGATCGGCGTCCTGCCATGCGTGGCCTATTATCAGGAAATGAACGCTGGCCTGCTGTTCATAGAGGCTTCGGTGGATCGTAGCCTTTTCGGCCGGGCGCTTCCGACCGCGTCGTTCAACGCGCTCGATGGTCTTTTCTGCATCCTCGCAGTGCCATTGCTGATCGCCTTGTGGCGCTGGCAGGCGAAGCGCGGTCGCGAACCGGGAGAGACAGGCAAGATTATGATCGGCTACCTCATCATCGCCGGCGCGAACCTGATGATGATCGTACCCGCCGGCTGGGCCGATCGCGGCGAGGTTGTCGGCGCGATCTGGCCGGTCACGCTCTATGCCCTCAACGCGCTCGGCTTCACCTACTACTGGCCGACGCTGCTGGCGCTGTTCTCGCGTGCCGCACCGAAGCAGATCCATGCCACGATGATGGGCGTCGTGTTCCTTTCGATCTTCGTCGGGAACCTGCTCGTCGGTGCCCTCGCCGGTCTGTGGGAGACGATCAGCCATGCCGGATTCTTTGCGCTGCACGCCGCGCTGGCCTTCGGCGCGTTCCTGATCATGTGGCTCGTCGCGCGGCCGTTGAACCGACTTCTGCACACCGAAAAAACCGACTCGTGACCGCAAGATGTGTTTCGATTCGATTCGCCCTGGCGTTGGCGCGGTCATGGATGTGCTGGAGCCTTTTCGCGACGCTTGAATTCAATCGGCTGGTCGGAAGCTTTCCTTCACGCCTCACCTGCTCATGGTCACCGATCGCGGTCCATTTTTCATGGGATAGCGGCCCGACATCGCCACCGGAGAGCCGTTTGAAAGCACGCTTTGCCATGCGGAATAATGACAACCGATTTCGTTTCAGTTTGTTGACAATACATTGATGTATTGTAAAACGGTATGAGTTTGAGTTCGAACGGATTCCGGACGGAGCGACGAGCGCGCAGCAGCGGCCTGATCGACGTTTTTCCGGTCTCGCTACGCTTGGATGCGCAGGGGTCACGGGAGGCGTTTTTGGGACAGTCCTTTGAAGATCGTCTTGCGACTCCGGCCGCGGCGAAGCGCTCGCGCTTTGCCTCAAGGCAAAGGAATTTCAGCCCACCGTACGGGGGCGGGTTCACGATCAATCAGCGTTGTAAGAAGCAAGGGAGGTCAATGTGTCAAAACGGGGGCTAAAGGCATATTTCTTCGCGGGGGTTTCAACGATTGTCTTCGCCACGGGCGGCGCGGCAGCGCAGCAGTCGCAAGCTGTGCCGAAGGAATCCGACGAGATCATCGTAACCGCGCGTTTTCGTCAGGAATCGATTCAGAACATCGGCGGAAGCGTCACCGCGCTTGACGGCGCCGAGCTTGAGCGCTCGGGAATCGTCGACTTCGAGGATCTCTCGAATCGCGTCGCAGGGGTGGAACTGCTCGATCGCGGACCCAATACGAACGAGATCAACATTCGCGGCGTGACGAACAGCACCCAGGTTTCGGGCAACGCGCTTCAGCCGCTGGTCTCGATCCTGGTCGACGATATTTCAGTCGCGTCATCTTCGGCCTCGCAGCGAGACTTCAACTTTTTCGATTTTGACCGCGTCGAGATCCTTCGCGGGCCGCAACCGACCTATTTCGGCGAAGGCGCGATGGGCGGCGTGATCCGCTACTTCTCCGCAGACCCGGATCTTGGCAGCGGAAGGGTTGTCGAAGGAACGTGGAGCGGCGGTATTGGCACGACCAAAAGCGGCGGCTTCAATCATCGCATCGAAAATGCGACGAGCTTCATCCTTGTTCCCGACAAGCTCGGCATTCGCCTGGTCGGATTTTATCGCAAGGACGACGGCTATATCGACAATATCGGCCTCGACAAAAAGGACATGAACGACTTTGAATCGTTCGGCGGTCGAGCGATCATCCTCTTTCGTCCCACGGACAAGCTGAGCGTGCGCATTGCCGCGCATATCGGCAGGGACGACATTGGCGAGCTAAACTTCATCGAGCCCACGACGATAGGCGACAGCGTGGGCACCGAAGATCTCATTGCGCCGTCTTTGAGCCTCATCGACGGGCTGAACGAGGATGATTTCGAGCTCTACAGCGGCAAAATTTCCTATGATGCCGGGCCGATCACGATCGAATCCGTCACGGGCCTCTATAAGCGCAGGCGCGAGGCCGAGACCTTCAGTTCCGCCTATACCTATGGGTTCCAAGGCTTTTTCAACGCATTTCCGCCATTCGACACGGCGAGCAACCTTCTGTCCTCCGATCTCACCGCCATCGCGCAGACCAGGGGCAAGGAAAGGAGCGTTTCGCAGGAATTCCGGTTCGTTTCCGACTTTGATTCACCGCTGAATTTCGTCGCCGGGGCCTTCTATCAGGATACGAAATCGACAGCGACGGCGCTGGTTTCGGGAGACGGCTACGCCAACATCACCGATAGCGGCACGACGGAGATTGAACGCAGCACCACGCGGGTCGACACCGTCCAGTATTCGGGCTTCGTGGAACTCAGCTACGATGTCTCCGAGCGGTTCCGGCTCTTTGCCGGCGCGCGCTACGTCAATGAGAAAGTGACGTCGACGCTAGTCGAATCCTATGTAATCGGCATTTTCTCACCGATCTTCACCGATCCCAGCGACATCTTCGCGCCGATCTATTTCCCCGTGCCTAACGACGTCGAGGCGCTCAACGCACCCGGCGGGCCTGGCACCAGTTTCGACTTCAAGCTCGACACCGTCCTGCCGCGCCTTGGGTTCGAGTTCGATGCGGCCGACAACGTGCTGCTCTATGGCACACTCGCGCGCGGCGTGCGCAATGGCGGCCTGAACAGCCCCTTTTCCGCGATGGGGTTCGGTCCGGTTGGCTCGCCGGAATTCGAGGATGCGCTGACCTATGACTCGGACGACATCGTCACCGGCGAAGTGGGCCTCAAGACCCGCTGGATGGACGGCGATGTCACGTTCAACATCGCGGGTTTTTACTCCGATTTCGACAATCCGCAGATCGGCATCAGCAATCCCGGCGCCCTCACCGCCAATGGCCCGCAACTGCGCATTTACGGGGTCGAGGTCGAAAGCCTTTACAAGGTCAACCAAAATCTCTCGCTGTTCTTCAGCGGAAATCTGACCGAGGCGGAATACACCGACGGGATGACGGTGTTCGCGGTGGCGGGCGCGCCGCCGGATTACGAAGATCTCGCCAAGGGGAACCGCCCTCCCAACGTACCGAAGGTCTCCTTCTCGACCGGCGCGGACATCAATTACCCACTTGGCGACAGCGACATGGAACTGACCGGTCAGGTCGCTTTCCAGTATATCGGCGAGCGCGAAACATTCCCGCAGAATTTTCCGTCGGGCCGGCTGGGAAGCATGGAGATGCTCAACCTGCGTCTGGGGCTGGAGACCGAGAAGTGGTCGCTGACCGCCTATATGACCAATGTTCTGAACGATCTGGAACTTCAGGCCACGACCATTCCCACAAGCTCGGCGACACTGGTCAATGGCGTGCTCGATGGCGGCCTTTCCTCGGCCTTTGTCAATCGCCCGCGAACGACCGGTATCACATTGACTGTTCGCTATTAATGTTGTTCCGGCATGGCGGCGGCGCTCCTTCACGGGGCGCCGTCGTCCCCGCTGGGAGGCCAGGAAACGGCATGAAAGAGCAATTTGTCCAGCGGGCGTTCGGCGCAGTGTTCGCGCTGCTATGCCTGGCGAGTGCAAGCATCAACCCGGCCGCGGCGGCCGGACAGGGGCCCGCGCTCTCCCGCGCGGATTTTGAACGGGCGGCGCGCTTCTATCCGAACGTCGTGCGCAAACTCGTTCTGAACGCCGCCCCGGTTCCGAACTGGATCGCGGATACCGATCGCTTCTGGTACCGGCACGAGGTCGACGGCGGCTTTCGGTTCGTCACCGTCGACGCCGCGAGCGGCGATGCCGAGCCGTCCTTCGATCATGAGGCGATTGCGCGCATTATCTCGCGCGAGCTGGGCAAGGATGTTTCGCCAGCGCAACTTCCGTTCGTTACCATTCGATATTCCAAGGATTTGAAGACGGTCGCATTTTCAGCCGGCGGCAAACTGTTCGAATGCAGCCGGGATGGAGTTGGCTGCAAAGCGACCCCCGACGCAGCCGCCGATCCCGCAACCGTCGTGTCGCCGGATGGCAAGCGCGCCCTGTTCATACGGGACAGCAATTTATGGCTCCGCGAGATCGAAAGCGGCGCAGAGCGACCGCTGACGGCCGACGGCACCGCTGAATTTCCCTATCAGTACACGGCGTTCAGGACGACCTATGTCGAGGAGCGCCGCGGCCTTGCGAAGCCGACATATCCGGGTGCGACATGGTCGCCCGATGGGCGCTACGTTCTTGTGGTGCGTTCGGATTATCGCGGCGTCAAAACCGCGCCTTATGTGGTCGAATATCTGGCACGGGATTCGCCGCGTCCGATCAGCCATGAGCTAGCGATACCGACACCCGCGGATGCGCGGGACAATCCTCATGCCCTGTTGCTGATAGACTTGCACGACGGCGGCATAGTGCCCGTGAAGGGCGGCACGCTCGGCTTCAATGACTATGCGCCCTATTGGGCGATTGTCGGCGAGCCCGGCTGGGACATGAGGGATGGCGAACTCTATCTCGTCACCTCGACGCGCGACTCACGCGCGCTTGGCATCGTCGCCGTCGACCTCGACACCGGCGCCAGCAGGACGCTTCTGGAAGAGCGCGACGATCAGTATCTCAATCTCAATCCCTTTGACTATCATGTTCCCAATGTCCGCCTGCTGGCGGCGCGCAACGAGCTGCTGTGGTGGTCGCAGCGCAGCGGCTGGGGGCATCTCTATCGCTATGACGCGAGGACCGGCGCGCTGAAAAACGCGGTGACCCGCGGAGACTGGAGCGTCTTTGACATTGTCCGCGTCGATGAAACGGCGGGCCTTGTCTATTTCACCGCTGGCGGGAAGGAAGCGGGGCGCAATCCTTATTACAGGCACCTCTATCGCGCGGACCTCGACGGAAGCCGCCTGCAACTGCTCACGCCGGAAGACGCAGATCATGCGTACACCAACTTCCCGGCGCGTGGATTGAACGGGCATCATGATACGCCCGTGGAGCGGTTCTCGCCGAGCGGACGGTATTTCGTCGACACGCATTCAACCGTTTCGAAGCCGCCGAGCACCGTGATCCGCGCAGCGGACGGCGCATTGGTCTCCAGGCTGGTCGATGCCGATGCAAGCGCATTGCTGGCAACCGGCTGGACGCCGCCCGAACGGCTCGTCGCCAAAAGCGCGGACGGCAAATACGACACTTATGGTGTGCTGCTGAAGCCGACGAACTTCGACAAGAGCAAGCGCTATCCGGTTATCGAACAGATCTATGCCGGCCCGCAGGTGTCATTCGCGCCGCAGAGCTTCACCGATGCGCTCGGCCCGCGCGCCGCCTATATGCAGGCACTCGCGGAGCTGGGCTTCATCATCGTCGTCCAGGACGGGCGTGGCACGCCGAGACGGTCGCGCGATTTCCACACTGCCCCGATGAATGACGAGGATTCGTTCGCGCTGGCCGATCATGTGGCCGGGATAAAGGCGGCCGCCGCAAGCCGGCCCTATATGGATCTGGACCGTGTCGGCATTACCGGCATTTCGTTCGGCGGTTACGCCTCGGCGCGCGCGATCCTTCTGTTCCCGGACTTCTACAAGGCAGCCGTCTCCATCGCAGGGCCGCACGACTATAAGACAATGATTTCGTCCATATCCGTAGAGCGCTTTTTCGGCGTGCCGGGCAAGGTGGATACGGGTGACGACGCCTATGCGCGTATCGACAATCTCCATCTTGCCGGTCGCCTTGAAGGCAAGCTGATGCTGATTGCGGGCGAGATCGACCAAAATGTGCCCTTCAACCAGACCGTGGCGCTATCCGACGCGCTGATCAGGGCGGGCAAGGAATTCGATTTCGTCCTTGTCCCGAATGCCGCGCATGATGTCGGCTATCATCCCTATGCCGTGCGGCGGCTCGCAGGATTTTTTGTAAGGCATTTGAAGCACGAAGAGTCACCTGTGCCTTTTGCGCAGGCGTCGGAATAGACCTGCCCGGGGGAGATCGATTGATGACGACCGAAATGAGCCGCCGCGGACTGATGGGGCTTGCGGGGGGAAGCATTGTTGCCGCCGCTGCGGCGGGCGCGGGCGCAACCGGCGCTGTCGCCGCCGCCCAGACCGGACCAGTTACGCCGATCGTCGTGGACGGGTGCAGTCCGGCGGCGCCGACTGCGGAGTATCTTGCGCTGCTGCGCAAGGGCGGCGTCGATTGCTGGAGCGTGAGCATGTTGCCGACGCTCCTCCAGATGTCGCAACTCCTTGAGTTCGTCGCCCGGAATGCAACCGCCGTGGAGATCGCCAGGACCGCGGCTGACATTCGGCGGATCAAGCGCGAAGGCAAGATCGCGCTTACCATCGGCTGGCAGGAGGCGGACCTTTTCGCGATGAAGGGTGAAAGCGACTGGTGGTCGAAACCGCCCAAGACCACGATGCGGCTCTTCTACGAACTCGGTCTTCGAGTCGTTGGCCTCGTCTATAACCTCACCAATCCATTTGCCGGGGGGTGCCTGGATCCGACCGTGGGCCTGACAAAGGCGGGACGCGTGATCGTCGCTGAGATGCAGTCGCTTGGCATTCTGGTCGATGTCGGCGGGCATATGGGCGAGCGGTCGAGCCTCGACATCATCGCGATGGCGGAAAGGCCCGTGGTGTGCACGCATTCAAACGTGGCGGCGCTCAATTCCAACCCGCGCAACACTTCGGACCGCGTTATCGAGGGCATTGCGAGGACGGGCGGCCTTTTCGGCGTCAGCGCGATCGATCCGTTCATGAGCTGGAGCCGCGAGGATGCGGGCAAGCGCGAACAGCCCAAAAAGCGTGCCGACGTGAAGCGCTATGTGGATGAACTCGACTATCTGAAACGGTTGGTGGGTGTCGATCATATCGGCATCGGGGGTGACTTCACCACCGGCTCGACATCCACCATCCATCCCGAGGAGTCGTTCGCCTTCCCGCCGGAGATGACCTATGTCCAGGATCCGATTCAGTACGCGACCGGCTTCGAGGACATTTCACGCCTGCCGGCGGTGCGTGCCGAAATGGTCCGTCGCGGTTGGCGCAACGATGAGATCGACAAGGTCATGGGCGAGAACTGGATGCGCGTCTACGAAGCGAGCATTGGCGGCTAGCGCTGCTTCGTCCGATTATGGCCGTGTTACCTAACACATCCGTCTCACGGAGACCCGCGGTAGACAGGCTGGACATTAAGATCATGACGGCGCTGGAGCGCAACGGACGCATTACGAAGGCCGAGTTGTCGGAAGCAGTGGGCTTGTCGGCGACGCCATGCAGCATGCGCATTTCGAAGCTGGAGGCGGCTGGCCTTATCAAGGGTTATCACGCTGATGTTGACCTTGAGCAGGTCGGCAATCTCAGCCAGTTCGCCGTCATTGTGAGCATCAGGGAATGGACACCGGATCGCGCGCGGCAATTCGAAACGATTGTTGCGGGCATTCCACAGATCGTCGAGTGCGATGCCGTATTCGGCTCCGTCGATTATATGATGCGCATCTATGCTGCCCATGCCCAGCATTATCGGGAGATCATGGAACCGTTGCTCGCGATCGAGCTCGACTACGCCACATTTCCGATCTCGCGTTCGGTGCGGGCGCCCCATGAAGTTTCCATGACTGCTCTGCTGGCTCCAGGGTCCCGCTAGCGCAACCTCTGTGCTTATCGGACTGGCGAATTGCGACCATGAGAAGTGCGCACCGCAGGCGCGTTCAAAAAGGGGAAGTCTCTGTTGCGGCTTGCCAATTCAGACGCAATTCCTGTGCGACTTGTTCTAGCTTCAGTGATGCAAGGGCGTCTGCGAAGCGGGGCTTCGCAGGCCACCGATTCCCGTTCTTCCTCTTGGGGGCATCATGATCGAGCTGCGTAAACCCTATCTTCTGTTCGTCGGGGACATCTCGAAAAGGCTCCATGCCAAGACCGCCTTCGGCATCCGCGACTGGTCACGCGATTCTTGTATTGGCCAGTTTCGCTTCAGCAATGCAGCAGTGGATCTCGGGTTGCCAGACCTTGGGCCCGAAGACGCAGCGGCCCAGGGAGCGGGTTCGCTCGTCATCGGCGTCGCGCCTATAGGCGGTCAGATTCCCGCAGCCTGGCATGAGGGGTTGATTGCGGCTGCACGGGCAGGCCTCGATATCGTGAGCGGCATGCACATGCTACTTGCCGATATTCCCGGCCTTGGCGAAATGGCTCGGGCATCGGGGACACGCCTGATCGACGTACGGGTGCCTCCGCGGCATATCCCGGTGGCAACGGGGCGCAAGCGCACGGGCCGGCGATTGCTCACTGTCGGCACTGATTGCGCGCTGGGGAAGAAATACACGGCGCTCGCGCTCACAGAGGCGCTTCGTCGGGCGGGTGCGAACGCGGACTTTCGGGCAACGGGGCAAACGGGAATCATCATTGCGGGATCGGGCATCCCGATGGATGCGGTCGTTTCCGACTTCATCGCGGGTGCAGCTGAAGCGCTTTCGCCCGATGCTTCGGAGGCGCATTGGGATGTCATCGAGGGACAGGGGGCGATTTATCATCCGGCCTTTGCGGGGGTTACCCTCGGTCTGATCCACGGATCGCAGCCCGATGTCCTGGTCTTGTGCCACGAACCTGGCCGCGACCATTTCCATTCCTTCCCCGATTTTCCGCTGCGTTCGTTGCGCGAGGTCGCGGATTCCTGCCTGGATGCCGCGCGCGTGACCAATGCGTCGGCGCGGCTCGGTGCGGTGAGCCTGAATACTTCCAGCCTCGACGATGCGGCGTGCGCCGAGGCGCTCGAACGCGCCAGCGCTGAGCTCGGCGTTCCGGCCTTCGATCCGTTGCGAACCTCGATGGACGGCGCCGTGGCCTCGATATTGGGCCGCCACGATGCACGCGCTGTGGTCATGCCTGCCGTCCACCCGATCAGCTTCGGAGGATCCCATTGATGTCCGGCGTTTCACTCGGCATTGCCATTGAAACCTTTCCATTCGCCGCCCCCTTCCGCATTTCCGGCTATGTCTTCGATCGTCAGGACGTCATCGTCGTGACCCTCGCCGACGGCGAACATGTCGGGCGCGGCGAGGCGTCGGGCGTTTATTATCTTGGTGAAAACGCCGCCAGCATGGCCGCGCAGGTCGAAGCGCATCGCGCCCTCATCGAGAGCGGCGTAAGCCGCGAGCTGTTGCGTGACGCGATGCCCGCCGGCGGCGCCCGCCACGCGGTCGATGCGGCGATGTGGGATTTGGAAGCCAAGCGTGCCGGACAAACCGTCTGGGAGTTGGCGGGCCTCGGGGCGCCGGCTCCGCTCGCCACCACCTTCACGATCGGCGCCGAGGAGCCAGCGGAGATGGCGCGGCGCGCGAGCGCCTTCGCGGACGTGGCTCGCATCAAGATCAAGCTGACCGGCGAACTTCGGCTGGACATCGCGCGCGTTCGCGCGATCCGTGCGGCGAGGCCCGACGCATGGCTGGGCGTCGATGGAAATCAGGGATTCTCCCGAAAGGATCTCGCCCCGCTTATCGCCGCTCTTGTGGAGGAGAAGGTTTCACTGATCGAGCAACCGGTGCGGCGGGGACGCGAGCCGGAGCTTGACGGCATCAAGTGTCCGGTGCCGGTCGCGGCCGATGAAAGCGTGCTGACGCTGGACGAGATTTCCAGACTTGTCGGGCGGTTCGACGTCGTCAACATCAAGCTCGACAAATGCGGTGGCCTCACGGAAGGGCTGGAGATGGTCAAGCAGGCCCGCTTGCTCGGTCTCGGCGTGATGGTGGGTTGTATGGTGGGATCAAGTCTGGGCATGGCGCCAGCCTTCGTCCTTGGGCAGCTTTGCGATATTATCGATCTCGACGGTCCGATTTTCCTGGCCAGGGATCGTGTTCCTTCCATTGAATATGTGCATGGCCAGGCTTGGTGTCCCGATGATCTTTGGGGTTATCCTACAAGATGTCGGGCGGCCGCATGATGATGGGCGCGCGCCGCGCTGGCGCAGGGCTTTCTTCGGCGGCCAGGCGGGCGGTTCCGACAAGGGCCCTATTCGTCGCGTTCTGCTCGGTTTTTCTCGCTTCGGCGGCACCGGTTCCAGATTACGACATCGTCATAAGAGGCGGACGCGTGCTCGACGGCGCGGGAAATCCCTGGGTCTATGCGGACGTCGGAATCAAGGGTGACAGGATTGCCAAGATCGGACGCATCACTGCGTCCGGGGCTAGGGAAATCGACGCAACCGGAAAATATGTAGCGCCGGGCTTCATCGATATGATGGACCAGTCGGGTGAAGTGCTTCTGAAGAACGGCGCGGCCGAGAATAAATTGCGCATGGGCGTGACCACGCTCATCGCCGGCGAAGGCGGGACGCCCGTTCCAGCCCGGCGGATACCGCAATATTTCGACGACCTTGCCCGGCGCGGAATCGCGGTCAACTTCGGCACATACTATAGTGCGACCCAGGCGCGCGTCCAGGTCATGGGCGATGCCGCCGGCGCCCCGACGCCGGCCCAGCTCGACCGGATGCGCGCGTTGGTCGATATCGCGATGAAAGCTGGTGCGTTCGGGATCAGTACGGCGCTGATGTATCCGCCGGATTCCTTCCAGTTGACCGAAGATCTGATCGCGCTGGCAAAGATGTCCGCACAGTGCGGAGGGCTTTATGCAACGCATTTGCGCGACGAAAGCGCACAGCTCGTGCAAGCGATCAACGAGGCCATCCGGATCGGCGAGGAAAGCGGCGCCAAGGTCGAAATATTCCACCTCAAGGCGGCCTACGCGCCCGGCTGGGGAAAGCTGATGCCAGAGGCGATCGCGAGCATCAGCGCAGCGCGCGCCCGCGGCCTCGATATCGCCGCCGACATCTATCCCTATGCCGCCGCCGGCACCGGTCTTGAAGGAACGGTGCCGGCGCATGTCTTTGCGCAGGGAACCGAAGCTGCGATGGCAAAGCTGCGCGATCCCGTGTTGCGGGCACGGCTGAAGCAGGAAGTCGCGGCGGGAACCCAGTCCGGATGGTCGAACCTGGTCGAGGCCGCGGGCGGTTGGGAGAATATCGTTCTGGCGAATTCGCACGACGCGGGCAATGCGCGATTCCATGGAAGGAACTTCGTCGAGATCGGGGCGATGCTGCAAAAGGATCCGACGGATGCCGCCTGGGACATCATGGTCGAAGCGTTCCCCGACCGCGCATTCGCCTTGTACTTTGTCATGAATGAAGGGGATATCGAAGCCGCGATTAAACAGCCCTCGATCAGCATCGGCAGCGATGCGGCGGCCACCCAGGCATTGGGAGAGCTTGATGGCATGGGTTTGCCCCATCCCAGATCCTATGGAACCTTCGCCCGGGTCCTCGCCGAATATGTGCGCAACCGGAAAATCTTGTCGCTGGAGGATGCCGTCCGCAAGATGACGTCATGGCCTGCCCAGCGCCTGAGTCTGGCAGACCGGGGTGTACTGCGCGAGGGTCTGCGCGCCGATGTCATCATATTCGACCTCGACGAAATCCGGGATCATGCGGACTGGGCTAGGCCGACGCGGCCTGCGACGGGTGTCGACCATGTGATCGTGAACGGCGTCCTGACGCTTGAAAAGGGACGTCACACCGGCGCGCGTTCGGGAATGGTGCTGCGGCACGCGTGCGGCGTCTGACATCACATCGCCCCGTGATGGCGTTGGGTGCACAGATCGGCAAACGCAACATTTCCTGGATGGACGAAGCTTCGCCGCGGAACAGGGTATCGGCGGTCGCTCCCGCACTAGCGGCGGCGGCCGGGCTGGCGCCGATGCCAGGCGTTTCCGCTGAATCGGGCCAGATCGCCAGGCATAATCACTGCACTTCGGCCCCATAATGGGCACACTCACCATCGCTTCCCCGATAGATTGCGGCGTCGAGCCCGATTGTCGAAGGGGCCGGAGGAGGCGCAGCCTCGCGGATAGTCGCCCTTGCTGCGCGCCGAGCAGAGCCGGCCGATCTGCGGCACGGTGCCACCGCAACCTTCGAGCCGGCGGGCCATGCTGCTCGGAGGTGCGCCAGAAGATGGGGATGTGGACGTTGAAGCCGGTTCCGCAAGGAGCCGAGGTCGATGCGGGGGGTCTCCATCGACATTTGGGCCTGGGAAGCCTCACCTTGATGGGTGTCGGGGGAACCATCGGCGCGGGCATCTTTGTCATTACCGGCACTGCCGCGGCGAATTATGCCGGGCCGGGCATCGCGCTTTCTTTCGTCCTTGCGGGCCTGACCTGCCTGTGCGCGGCTCTCTGCTATGCGGAGCTGGCGTCGATGATACCCGTTTCGGGCAGCGCCTATACCTACACCTACGCTACGCTCGGTGAATTCATCGCCTGGATGATCGGGTGGAATCTCATACTCGAATATCTCTTTGCGACGTCCACCATCGCCTCGGGCTGGTCGGGCTATTTCACGGCGTTCCTCGCGGAGATCGGCGTCTTCCTGCCGCATTGGCTGACCACCGCGCCATTGATGCTCGGGCAGGACGGTGCCCTCGTGCGGAGCGGTGCATGGCTCAACATTCCCGCCATTGCGATCGTGCTCTTTCTGACGACCGTGCTCATGTTCGGAATCAGGGCGGCGGCGCGATGGAATGCCGCGATGGTGGCGGTCAAGATCGCTGTCGTCCTGCTGGTGATCGGGTTCGGTGCCTTCCATGTGCGGGCGGAAAACTGGGTTCCGTTCATTCCCGACAATCGGGGGGAATTCGGCGAGTTCGGTGTTTCGGGTGTCGTCCGGGCCGCCGGCATCGTGTTCTTCGCCTATGTCGGCTTCGACATGGTCTCGTCGAGTGCCCAGGAAGCACGCAACCCGCGCCGGGACATTCCGCTCAGCTTGCTGTTTTCGCTTGGGATTTGTACCGCACTCTATCTGGCGATGTGCCTCGTCATGACGGGACTCGCCCATTATACGCAGCTCAATGTTCCGCATCCGGTCTTCGTCGCGATCGCGCAAGGCGGGGAACCGCTGGCGTGGTTGAAGCCGTTGATCAGTGTCGGTGCGATCATCGGGCTCGCGTCCGCCATGCTTGTCACGCTCTATGGCCAGACCCGAATTTTCTTCGCGATGGCGCGTGACGGACTGTTACCCGACGCCTTTTCCAAAGTGCATCCGGTATATCGCACCCCCGTTTTCGGAACCTGGTTCGTGGGCCTTGGCGCCGCACTGATCGCTGGCTTGCTACCGATCGGTCTGTTGGGTGAACTGGTGTCGATCGGCACTCTCATGGCATTCTCGATCGTCTGTCTCGGCGTGCTGATCCTGCGACGGACCAAGGCCGACTGGCCGCGCGCTTTTCGTGCCCCCCTGATCTGGCCCGTGGCGATCTGCGGGATCGGGGGCTGCTCCTATCTGATGTACAGCCTGCCCGGCGACACGTGGATTCGGCTTGCGGTGTGGCTTGCGATCGGCATGATCGTATATTTCGGCTATGGCATTCGTCGGTCAGTTCTTGTCCGCGGAACAGCGTCAGCGGTACAAGTTTGAACACGGGTAGGGGCGGGTTTAATGGCACCTGGGAGCAGTCCACAATCACTTGACCAGCTTGACCTCAAAATCCTGTCGGTGCTGCGTGAGGACGGACGAATAAGCAAGGTGCAGCTCGCCAAGGCGATCGGCCTGTCTCCGACACCTTGCAGCATGCGTATTGACAGGCTCGAGGCCGCACGGTTCATCCGCGGATACCATGCCGAGATTGACGTGGAACGCCTCGGCAATCTCAGCCAGTTTATCGTGACTGTCAGCATCAAGGATTGCACGCCGGAAAAGTCCCGGCAGTTTGAAGCGATCCTCAGCGAGAGCATCAACATTGTCGAGTGCGACGCCGTCTTCGGATCGATCGATTATGTGATGCGGATATTTGCTCAGAATGTGCGCCACTACCACGAGATCATGGCGCCCTTCCTGGTGATGGAAATCGACTATACCACCTATCCGATCTCGAAAAACGTGAATGATCGCGCTAGCCTTGACCTGTTGCAGATGATCGGCGCGGCTTCCTGACAAGAATCGGCGGTGCAAGGCCATTGCCCAAGTGATGGCGGGTCAAGCTGACGATCTGGGCGGCGGCGTGCTCAAGAAGCGGCTGTCGGATAACCAGTATCGCTCGATCATCCTGGCGCGCGGGCGCGAGTTCTGGGTCTATCAGTACCTGTTCGCTAAGCAGGACCGTGCCAACTTCGAGGATGACGAGTTGAAAGCGTTCCGGGAACTGGCCAAGGGCTACGCGGCGCTGACGGCGGAGCAGGTCACGGCGCCGATCGCGGGCAAGGACTGGATCGAGATTTGCACCGATCAGGGATTTCGGCAAGCCGGAGGAACGATGATGAGCAAGCAGGCCTACAAGAGCGATGCCTTCGAGGCGATCGGGCCCGTAATTCGGATACACACCTCACGCACGAGTGCATGAAGGTATTCTGCGGCGCACTTCTCGGCTCCGTCTTCGCCCCACCCATGACTGCGAGACCGCGGTGGTCAAGTCTCTCAGTCGTGACGACTCATCAATGACGAGGAAGATGGTCTTGCAGTGATGTTGAGGATTAAAACGGTGTCACAGACCGTCGTCTCCACCGGATCGACGCGGTTACCAAAGTGCGCGCGAGTCCAGCCAGGCCTGGACCTCGATCAGCTTGAATCTCGGACAACGTCGATATTTGCTGTCAGTACTGGCGAGCTCGAATTCTGACGGAAACCCCGGAGGCCGCCGCCGACGCATCCGGTCAATCTGACGTCGCGACAGGTGCGCCAAATCTGCAAACTCTCCAACTGTGATCATAGCTGTATTTTGTACAAGATCGTTAGTGAGGGGCGGCATTTCTCATTCCGTTCTGCAGGTCCGCACAGAGCAAACTCGTGCGCAGCGATGAGGACGTTTTGCTTTGATCGCCCTATCTCTGTGATCGGGCACGCTTCGCAATTGTTACTCCGGTCGGTCGAGGATGAGTTCCATCATTCACGCAGCTTCTCCATTGTCCGGGCGCCTGAACGCCACCGACGGTACCGACAATCGCGCACCCGAAGGGGGCGCGCGCGGGACCAAAGTAGCGGCAATATTGGTCGCGTCAGGCCTTGGCCGAGGCAGCCTGTTCGAGTTCGGCAATGCGCTCGCTGCAGATGATATGGACGATGCGGCCGAGCTCTTCGACGCGTTCGCCGAGCCAAGTCAGTTCTTCCTCGGTGATGCGGTAATGCTTCGAGTAGCGCGCCTTCACATAGGCGTCCTTCAACTTCTCAAACCGCGCGCGATCGCGCTTGGTCTCGCGCGGCCAGGCATCGATCAATCGCCGGTCAAGACGTTCGACCTGGGTGCGCAGGAAGCCCAGATTGTGGACGTGGGGCGTGTAGAAGGTCTTCACGAGAAGTACCCCGTGATACAAAAACTCGGCGGTTTGGTGCAGATCAAACGCCGCCGGTTTTAAGTAACCTTGGGCTATCGCATGGGTCGCCAGATTGAACCGCTGTGTCGCGGTTGGCAGCCATTCCTCGAAATACTCCTTCGCCATCGCCAGCGCTTGTTCGGGCGTCTTGGGCTTGGGGGTATGAAGCTCGCTGTCCTCGCTCTCGTAGAGCGCGATGCCGTCCTTTGCGATGTCCATGAAAAAGTACCGGCCATGCGCGAGACCGTCATTCACCTCGGCAAGCGTGTGGACGATGAAGTTGACCGGGGTTTTGATCGTCTGGGTGATCGAGAACTCGCGGATCAACCGATCTTCGGCCTTCTCCCAGAACTTGATCGGATCGGTCAGGCGCTGATTGTTGACGATGATCAGCAGGTCGAAATCGGACTGGTAGCCTTTCGCGGTATGCGGCTCATCGACCCAGTTTCCGCGCGCATAGGAGCCGTAGAGGATGACCTTGAGGATGCGGCCCTTCTTCTTCCAGTCATGCGTGCCAAGCGCGGTTGCATCCGCGAATTCCTCGAATATGACCTTGAGCACGCGCTCGAGATCGCGCTGCTTGGCAGCTGGAAGATGATCGCGGTCATTGCGCATGGTCAGCGATCTTTTCGTGGAGCGTCAGCGCTTTGGCAAGGCTGGCTTGATCCGAAATGGTCCGCCCTCCCTTTGCCCGAGAGGGCGGACTTTCGGGTCACGCCTCATCATCGTGCAGCGCGCGCGCCAGGTGGAGCAATGCGGCCGCGACATGCGCCTCGACTTGGGCGCTGGTGATCCCGAGCCGTTCGGCGATGATGCCATAAGAAAGCTCATCGACCCTGTGCATGAGAAAGACCGTGCGCGTGGGTTCGGGAAGCTCCGCGAGCGCGCGATCGATCCGTGCGCGCAGCTTCGTGTCGCTCTGCGATGATGCCGCGCAATGCGCACCGCGCAGGCGACCAAAGCAGGCGGTGATCGCCACAATCAGGCGCGTCATGACAGCTCGCCCTTGCGCGCTGAGAGCAACAGGTCGGCCGCCTTGCCCGCCTGTGATGCGGCACGGAAGATCGCGCGCTCGTCACCGCGCAGCACCTCGAGCCATGCGCCGATATAGTCCGAGTGCCGTGCCTGTGGCGGGATGTTGAGCGCCGCACAGACAAAGGCCGACGCCATCTCGGCGACGAGTTCCTCGCGCGCATAATCGGGTCCGCCGAATGTCCCCCGCTGCTCGCGGCCAAGCCGCGAGGCGTGTCCCGTCCAGTGGCCGAGCTCGTGGAAGACGGTGCGGTACCAGTCGAGTGGATGCCGAAAGGCTGCCTGCTCGGGGACCTGCACATGATCGGATCCCGGCGCATAATAGGCCTTGTCGCCACCGATGCGAAAATCGGCGCGGCTGCCGACGATAATCTCCTCGGCCTCGACATAGATCGCATGACCGCGAATGCGTTCGGGGAGTGCGGTGACATGCTCGGGCAGTCCCTCGCACTGGTCTATGTTGAAAACGGTGAAGCGCTTCAGGAAAGCGAATGTGCGGGCTTCGTCGCCGTCATTGGCTGCGCGTTCCTGCTCACCCTTAGGCGTGAATTTATCCGCGTAACACACACTCGTGCCATGTTCACCCTTGCGGACATTGCCGCCCAGCGCTTCGGCCTGCCGGTAGGTGAGCCAGCGCTGCGTCTTCCAGCCATGTTCGGTGATGGCGTGCCAGAGGATCAGCACATTGATCCCTGAATAGTGCCTGCCCGTCCCTGCATTGCACGGGAGATCGCACAGTGTCTTGCCGTCATACCATGGCTGGACCCATGGCAGCCGGCCCATTTCGAGTTCCGAAATCACCTTCTGCGTGACACCGGCATAAAGGCTCACACGATCTTCGGTCGATGATTTGCGATGCATGATGCGCACTCCTGTCCCGCAACCCACCGGCCCGGCATGGGCGGGAGGGGCGACAGGAGCGGACCGGCGGCCACGCCCTCGCAGGGCGGGCTGCACCTGAAAGGCCGCAACAACGAGGAGGACCCGGCACAGCCGGGTTGCAGCGCGTCCGGGCGGGGCTAAGGGAAAGCGCCGCCCCTCCCGCTCAGGCCGGATTGGCCAACACAAGGGCCCGCGCGGGAGCGTGGACGGCGTCAGCCATTTCGGCGATGGTGAACCAATACGCTTTCGGGGGCGGCTATGGGGAATATCATCGGGTTTCAGCGGCAACGCCGCTGGCGTAAGCCGGTCCGGAGAACGCCGACATGGTTGTTGCTGGCGATCGGTAGCATTGCCGGTCGGGCTCGGCCTGGGCTTGCAGCATTACTGGAAACAGCGATCAGAAACAGCCAGCAGCGCGGGCCTGACATTCGGATCATGCGGCGGGCTCTTGCAATCGAACTGCGTGATCGACGGCGATACCTTTCGCTATCAGGGCGAGAAGATACGCATCGCCGATATCGATACGCTCGAGATTCACCCGCCGCGTTGCGACTATGAGGCAGAGCTTGGCTTCCGGGCGAAACACCGGCTCGTCGACTTGCTCAACGAAGGGCCATTCGAACTGGCGCCGATCGGCCGCGATCAGGATCAATATGGCCGCAAGCTTCGTATCGTGCTGCGCGGTGGAGTATCGCTGGGCGACACACTCGTATCAGAAGGGCTCGCGCGAACCTGGACCGGGCGACGCGAGCCGTGGTGCTGATGACGGAGTGGCGTGAATGTCGACGATCCCGACTGACCGGAATCGGGAACGGATTGCGGCAAGCCGCCGATCGTTCAGGTCGGCCAATTCGATCCAGTGAATGACCGCAAGGTCGGGGCGGACTTTCCGGATTTGGTCGTAGAAACGCGAAAGCGGCCATTCGTTAGGCCGATCTCCCCCGGCCAAATGAGGATCTCAAAGTCGGACGCTGGCAGAACCCTCAAGCCGACTCCCGCAGCTTCGATCGCGGCGATCGCCGAGCTCATATCGTCCCTTTGTATCTCTTGATACGAGTGGCGATATCGCTCGGCGGCACCCTCGTTCCCCGGTTCGTGAGTCGACCGACGTAGATCGCGTCCTGGCCATGCAGCCGCGCGAGATCGTCTTCAAGCGCAATCAGGGGCCCGAATTTCTCGTCGGCCGACATTCCGTTTTCGGCAGGTTGTGTCAGCGCGACGGAAATCCGGATCGAGTGGCCGTGCCCCGCCAGGGGCGCGGCCGCCGCGATACCTAGATCAAGGTAGTTTTCGGCGCCTCACCATCGCCAGGGTTTGCATCGACGATTGGCACCACAGATGTAAGCCTATATCGCGCAGAAAACAGATTATGCCTCGGGTAGGACTTGCATGACCAACGCTGCCAAGACCGCTGCGAAGAGACGCTATGTCGAGCGTCCCGACATTCGAACAAAGCTCCTCGACTCCGCCGAAGCCCTCATCCGTGAGGAAGGTTACGCTGCCGCGACTGCGCGCAAGATCGCAAGTCGCGTTAAGCTGAAGCACCAGGCCATCTTCTATTACTTTGGCAGCCAGGACGAGCTGCTGATCGAGGTCTTCCGGCGTTCAGCCAAGACCCATCGCGAAAACCTGGAAGTGGCGCTCAATTCGCCAAAGCCATTGAGTGCGATGTGGGACGTAATCCGAGATCCCGAAGTCACCCGATTTACCCTGGAATTCATGGCACTCGCCAATCACAACGAGGCCATCCGTAATGAGCTCGCCAGTAATGCGGCCGAGGTGCGCAATCTGGAAACGGAGGCGGTAGATCGTCATCTCAAGCAGCGTGGCATCGATCCAAAGCTGTCGCCCCAACTGGTGTCGATCCTGACCAATGCACTTGGTCGACTTCTGGTGCAGGAGGCTACCCTGGGAATCCATACGGGCCACCACGAAGCGGAGGCGCTGGTGGAAGGCAGTCTACGCAGCTTCGAAGCCATGGGCGATACAGTCGAAGGTGTCAGTCCCATCGTCGCGGCGATCAGTGCCACGGAGGGCACGACCTACTAACCAAGCTCGGGAGCACCGTGATTGTGCGGGATAACAGCCGCATAGCTACTGGCACCAGCTAATCCGACCATATGGTCGACCTATACGACCATATGGTCGTTTTTTGTTGACTCTGAGTTTGGCGACGGCCTATCCACTGGGCACACGCCCGGCCGGAACCGCCCTCTATGCGTGCCAACGGCACGCTGGGAGATGTCCTTTGGCGATCAGGGCGCAACGGAGTCATCGGCATGGCTAGACCAAGATCGCTTCAAAAATTGGCGAACCTCGGCCGCTGGATGTGCGGCTGATCGGCTTCGGTGACGGAGCTTTCAGCGGCCAAGTCGTGCCCGCAAGAGCCGGCCGAGAGATCATGTCAAACGGCCAACAGGTCAGAATATTGGAGGAGAAGGATAATGGCCGATTTGGATAGCATCGACTATTTCAGCGATCTCGACCTTATCCCGGATCCCCATCCCTATTTCAGGCATCTGCGATCGATAGGCCCGGTTGTGGAACTGCCGACCCATGGCGTCGTTGCCGTAACGGGCTATGAAGAGGGCGCCGAGGTTCTCCGTAATCACGAGGTCTTCTCCTCGATCAACTCGGCGACGGGTCCGCTCCCGCCAATTCCCTTCACGCCCGAAGGCGACGACATCACCGGCCAGATCGACACTCATCGCGGGCAGATGGCGTTCGGCGCCATGCTCGTGGCTCAGGATCCGCCGGCTCATACCCGGATGCGCCGACTACTCTCGGGGCTGCTCACGCCTAAGCGCTTTCGGGAGAATGAGGAATTCCTTGTCGGTCTCGCCGACCGAATGATCGACGGCTTTATCGACAAAGGGCGGATCGAGGTCGTCGCCGACTATGCCCATCCCTTCGCGACGCTTGCGATCGCGGATCTCCTAGGGATGCCCGAGGAAGCCCATAAGGAGGCGCTCAAGGTCATCGGTGACCTGCCCGGCCAGATCGGCGCCGAAAAGGATATGGAACACAATCCGCTCGGCGATCTCGCCCTGCTTTTCTACGGCTATATCGCCGAGCGTCGGCAAGAGCCGCGCAATGACGTCATGACGATCCTCGCGCAGGCAACCTACGCCGACGGCGAGCTGCCCGACATCATGGAGGTCGTCAGCCTCGCCGCCGTGCTATTTGGTGCCGGACAGGACACCACCGTTCGGTTGATCGCGGCCGCCATGAAAACCGTCGCGGAAAACAAGGATCTTCAGCGCAGCATACGCGAAGACCGAAACCTCATCCCGCAGTTCATCGAAGAGGTCTTGCGGCTCGACGGCCCGACCAAATCGCACTTCCGCCTGGTGAAGAAACCGGTGAAGGTCGGTGACATCGACGTCGCGCCCGGCACGACCGTCATGTTGATCCCCAGCGCGATGAACCGCGATCCGCGCCGGTTCGACGATCCCGACACATTCCAGCTCGACCGCAAGAATGTGCGGGATCACCTCGCCTTCGGCCGCGGAATCCATGGGTGTATCGGCGCGCCCCTCGCCCGCGCGGAAGCGAAGCTCACGCTCAGCAAGCTGTTCGATCGCGTGGATGACATCAGCATCGACGCGACTGTCCACGGCCCCGTAGACGCGCGCCGCTACGATTATGAGCCGAACTACACGCAGCGCGCGCTGCGCAATCTGCACATCACTTTCAAGAAGCGCTGACCGGCGCAGCAAATTGCGCGGCATCGTGGAAAGGAGAATTCCGTCATGAACAGGATCCTGGACGGCAAGTCCGTGCTCATTGCAGGCGCAGGCGGGATCGGCAATGCCCTTGCCATCCGCTACGCTGCCGAGGGGGCCAGGGTCGTCCTGGGCGATCTCGACCTCGCGACCGCTGAGGAGGCGGTCCACGCCATCGTCAAGGCTGGCGGGGAAGCGATCGCGATCCATCTGGACGGCGCGGACGAGCAGTCGGTCGATCGCGCAGTCGCCACATCCCGCGAGAAATTCGGAGGGCTCGATGGGCTGCATGCCAACTTCGCCTTCATGGCGGACGGCAACCCGCAGGTGGGCATTCTCGAACTGCCGATCGAGATCTATGACGAAACCCAGCGCGTCAATGCCCGCGGCTTCTACCTTTGCACGCGCGCTGCCTTGCCGCTCATGATCGAGCGCGGCGCCGGGTCGATCGTCTATACCAGCTCGGCGGCAGGCAATGCCTCGAGCCCGGGACAGGTCGCCTACGCCATGAGCAAGGCGGCCGGACAAGCGCTGATGCGGCATGTTGCCACGCGTTATGGTCCAGCGGGAGTGCGCGCCAACACGATCGCCCCCGCTATGACGCTGCACTCCCGGATCGAGGCGCTGGTGCCGCCAGAAATGGTCGACTGGGCGCGGGGAGCGGCAGCGATCAAGTCGCGTGTCGGCCGGCCTGACGACATCGCCGCGATGGGCGCACTGCTTTTCTCCGATGACGGCTCGTACATCACCGGCCAGGTCATCAGCATCGACGGTGGAACCACGATGCGGCCCTGAGCCGCCCAAGCAATTCAAGAAAGAGGATGCAGGGACATGGTGGACAAAGTTTTCGACAATATCGCCGAAGCCGCGCAGCGCTACACGGGCAATTCCCGCAAGGCGTTCGAATATGGCATGTGCCAGATGCGGATCGCCGAGCGCGCCAAGGGACCCGATTATTCCGAGGACGAATGGAACGCGCTGGATGAGTTCGTCGACAAGGAAAATTTCGAGCGCATCGGTAACTTCAAGGAAGTCATGACCTATGACGACATGAAGGCGTTCCTGAAGAAATGGTGCCTGACGTCCCACTGGGAGGGCTCGTTCAAGCGGATCCACGAGCAGGACAATGTCGTCATTCTCGAACTTGAGGAGCGCAACACCCACGAGGGCGTGACCACGATCGTGAATTCGGTCTCGGTTTATGAGTTCAACGACGAGGGTAAGCTGCGGCATCTCGACGTCTATCTTCAGATGCCGCCGATGGGCGCAGGCTTTCCCAACGAGGCCTATGAACAATAGCTCGATCCCGCATCCGGGGTTTGGCTCGAAAAGACGCATTTCGTGATGTGAGAATGAGCAATGGATAGGTTTCTGGAGGGGAAGACGGCGCTCGTGACTGGCGCCTCGCGTGGTCTCGGGCGGGCGATCGCTGAGGACCTGGCCGCCTTGGGCGCCCTGGTCGCGATCAACTATGCGAGCAATGACGATGCGGCCCGTGAGACGCTGGCGGCAATTGAGTCGAAGGGCGGCAAGGCCTTTCTGATCAAGAATGCGCAGGGCAGCTACGAGGCCGCAGAGGAGCTCACGGCGGCTCTGGACCGGGAACTGATGGCGCGCACCGGCAACACCGCACTCGACATCCTCGTCAACAATGCCGGTGGCGGGCCGGTCGCAAATATCGATGCCACCACGCCGGAGTTGTTCGAGCAGATCTTCTCGGACAATCTGCGTGGTCCGTTCTACGTGACGAAGCTGCTGAAGTCGCGCCTGCGCGCGGGCGGTCGCGTGATCTTCGTGAGCTCGCTCGGCGCCCGCACCGCTTTGCCCGACTATGTCGTCTACGCCATCAGCAAGCGCGCCGTCGAAACGTTCACGGTCGTCATGGCCAAGGAGCTTGGTCCCAATAACATCACGGTGAACTGCATCTCGCCGGGGCTCATCGCATCGGACGCGAATGCCGACATTCGCGCCGATGAGGGGACGCGAACCTATCTGGAGCAGAGTACGCCGCTGCGACGACTGGGCGTTCCCTCCGATCTGTCCGGGGTCGTCGTGTCGCTGGTCTCACCGAACATGGGATATGTCACCGGCCAGATCATCGAGGTCACGGGCGGCATGTCCTTGTGAGCCGTATCGCGATCGGAACTTGAGGTGGGGAAGCGTCGCATGACCGCTGAAGCAGGACACATGTTCGAGCCGATCGCACACGGCTTCTATCTCGAGGGGCTGCTGGTCGACGGCGACAACATCTGGTTCACCGATGTTGTCGTCGGCGGCGTGCAGAAAGTCGGCTCGGACCAGGTGTTGCTGCCGGATCGCACCATGATCGGCGGCTTGCTGTTGAATGATGACGGCTGCCTCCTTGTGAGCGGAGCGGACGGGATCGCATGGGTCGATCCGGACACCGGACGATCGGGCACACTTGTCAACGGACTGGACGGTGTGAATGAGATGCGCGCCGATGCACAGGGCGGTATGGTGTTCGGGACGACCGACCTTGCTGCCATTTTACGCGGTGAAAGGCCGGGTGCGTCCACTATTCGGCAACTGTCAGCCGATCGGGACTGCAAGATGCTGGCAGACGGCCTGACCTTCGCCAACGGTATTGCCGTCAGCCCGGATTGCTCGACGCTCTATTTCAACGAGAGCTTTTCGGCCACCCGCGCCTTTCCAATTGGCGAGGATGGGTCGCTGGGAGAGCCGCGCACGCTCATTGAAATGTATGACTGCGACGGCATGGCCCTCGATGCGGAGGGCAATATCTGGGTGACGGGGTTCGCCTCCGATGAACTCCGCTGCGTGACACCTGACGGCACCGAGGTTCGGCGCTTGGCGCTGCCGGGCAAGGCCTGCACCAATGTCCGCTTCGGCGGACCTGACCTCCGCGACCTGTACGTTAGCGTTGTCGATCCTGCGTCCGCCCGGCAACTGGCGCAGGGCCTGCCGCTGACAGAGCGCAGTTCGGCGATCTATCGCACGCGAAGCCCCGTTGCCGGGGCTCCGATCGAGCGCACTCACTTCGCACTGTAGGCGGGTCTGTGAATTCTGAACGAAGGACCGCTTTCAGGGTAAGCGCTGTTTTCAGGCCACGGCGGTCCAAGGCATGAGTTCACCGACGCCGTTTGCGGGGTGACCGTTGGCGAGCCTTGTCAGGGTGTCGGTCAGCCACGCATGCGGGTTGATGCCGCTGATCTTGCAGTTTTCGATGAGCGTGGCGATCACCGCCCAGTTGTCACCGCCTTCGTCCGAGCCGGCGAACAGGGCGTTCTTGCGATTGAGGGCCAGAGGCCTGATGCTGCGTTCGACAATGTTGGAGTCCAGGTCAATGCGGCCGTCGTTCACGAAGCGTGAGAGGCCGTCCCAGCGGGTGAGCGCATAGCGGATCGCCTCGCCGAGCTTGGCCTTGGCGCGGACCTGGCGATTGCGGGCGTCGAGGTACTGGCGCAGATCGTCGATGATGACGCGGCTGCGCTCGCCGCGGACTTGCC
>NZ_JAKVIO010000054.1 GCF_022601895.1 Sphingomonas sp. LaA6.9 | reverse complement strand
CTACAATCCATGCCGCCCATCAGCCGACTGGCTCAACCGATGAACAACCTCTTGAGGCTCCACACCTAGAGCCTGATCGTTTGAGGCGGAAGCGCTCTGCGCTTCCGCCGAAAGCGTGAATCAGGCTCTTTTTTCAAATGGTTGAGACCTTGATTCACGCTTCAGGTTGAATCAACCTGAAGCGATCAAGGTCTAGCCGGCGAACAGTCCGAAGATCAGCCCCATCAGCGAATAGGCGACGATCCAGTAGCCCGCGTCGATCAGGAACAGCGAGAGCCGTCGCCCCGCGAACAGATAATTGACTCCGAATGCGGGCACCACAAAGCCCAGCGCCAGACCGACAGCGATCATCACGGACAGCGCGACGCCGGGATCACCATAGGTCCTGAACACATGCGCCAGGATGAAGGCGGACAAAAGATTGAGCAGAAAACTCAGCCCGAACACCGTCGGCGCGTGCGTCTTCGCGTCCTCCATCGTCTTTCCCTCGGCCGCGAGCCAGGGTTTCAGGAACAACGGCCCGTACCAGATGCCGCCCACCAGAAATCCCGAAAGCGCCGCAAGAACGATCGCAATCCAGCTGAAATTCCACATAACACCTCCCCCATTATTGGTCAGAGGCGGGCGTCAGTCGCCGCCACCGCCATCGCATCCGCCGCCGTCGGCGCCGCTGCATCCGTCCGAAGCGCTTGAACTGCTGCTGTAGCCGCTATCGACGACACCGCCGCCGTCAGCTTTTTTGCGAGCGCCTGCGCGCTTTGCATTGGCGACCGCAAGCAACGCCACAAAGACTGCCAACAGCGCGATGATCACCGCAGTGCCCGACTTGCCCCCGCCCTTCGCGGGCGGGCCCGAAGCCAGCAGCGCGTCGGGCATCAGTACCAGAACGGCGCATGTCGCTGTCGCCAATCTGCGAGCAATGTCGGGAAAATTCAGATGCATATTGTGTCCCCCGGCCGGAGATTATCGCAGAGTGATGACAATTGCGCGCAAAATCCTTATGTGCGCCGACACCCATGGCAATTGAACTCCCCACCCCGCCCAGGATCGGCATGGTTTCGCTCGGCTGTCCGAAGAACCTTGTCGACAGCGAACGCATCCTCACCAAGCTCCGTTCGGACGGCTATGCGATGTCGCCCGATTATTCGGGCGCCGACGTCGTGCTCGTCAATACCTGCGGATTTCTCGACAGCGCCAAGGAAGAGAGCCTTGAAGCGATCGGCGAGGCGATAGCGGAAAACGGCCGCGTGATCGTCACGGGCTGCATGGGCAATGAGGCCGAGGCGATCCGCGCGCGCTTCCCCGATGTGCTCGCGATCACCGGCGCGCATCAGTATGAGGATGTCGTCGGCGCGGTCTATGACGCAGCGCCCATGCCGCCCAACGCCTTCCTCAACCTCGTGCCCGAGAGGGGGCTCAAGCTGACCCCGCGGCACTACAGCTATCTGAAGATTTCTGAGGGCTGCAACCACCGCTGCAGCTTCTGCATCATCCCGTCGCTGCGCGGCGATCTGGTCAGCCGCCGTCCCGATGCCATCCTGCGCGAAGCCGAAAAGCTGATCGCGGCGGGGACGAAGGAACTGCTGGTCATCAGCCAGGACACTTCTGCATACGGCGTCGACATCAAGCATCAGCCGCGCGAATTCCATGGCCGCGAGGTCCGCGCGCACATGACCGATCTTGCGCGCGAGCTGGGCGGCCTCGGCACGCCAAAGGACAAGGTTTGGGTGCGGCTCCACTATGTCTACCCCTATCCGCATGTCGATCAGGTCATTCCGCTGATGGCCGAGGGGCTGGTGCTTCCCTACCTCGACATTCCCTTCCAGCACGCCGCGCCGAATGTGCTGCGCGCCATGAAGCGCCCGGCCAATGAGGCCAAGGTGCTCCAGCGTATCCGCAACTGGCGCGAGATTGCGCCCGACATCGCGATCCGTTCGACCTTCGTCGTCGGGTTTCCCGGCGAGACCGAGGAAGATTTCCAGTATCTTATGGAGTGGCTCGAGGAAGCGCGGCTCGACCGCGTCGGCGCCTTCCGCTTCGAACCCGTCCATGGCGCCGCCGCCAACGATCTTCCCAACCCTGTTCCCGAAGAGGTGAAGGAAGAACGCTATGCGCGGCTGATGGAGCTGACCGCGCGCATCTCCGCCGAAAAGCTCGAGGCGAAGATCGGCCGCACGCTCGACGTCATCATCGACGAGGCCGACGAAGAGGGCGGCGCTTCGGGGCGTTCAAAGGCCGATGCGCCCGAAATCGACGGCCAGGTCCACCTGCGCGACGCCGAGGGACTGAACCCTGGCGATATCGTCGAGGTCGAGATCGAGGACGCCGACGAGCACGACCTGTTCGGCGTTCCCGTGGGCGCGCGCGCTTCCTGAATCAGCGCCCCACGCCGGACGCCGTCACTGGGGTTTCGGGCATGACGAAGCTGGCCCTGCGGTTCGGGAAATCGACGGTCACGCGCTCGAACATGCGGAGCGCGTCCATCCCGAGCAGCAGCGCGGGTTTGCGCAGCTTGAGCTTGCGGAACGCATAGGCATCGCCAAAGGCGATCGGCATGCCGTGCAGCGCGATCCGTCCGATGCGCAGCTGGTCGACGCGGGTATAGTCCGCATTGAGCACGTCACCGGTCACGCCGATCAGCGCGATCGGCTTCACCGCATAGCGACTACCCGATTTCATCAGGCGACGACGCAGCGCTTCATTGCCCAGGCTGATCTGTGTGCCCGTATCGACGATCACGTCGATCTTCTCGTCGTCGATCGTCGAATCGGCCAGGATCAGCTGCCCGAGCTTACGGCGCGCGGTCACCACGATCTCGTCGCGTTCGGGCTTGAAGCTCTGGCCGCGCCGGACGTCGCTCACCGCAAGCGTGCGCGCCTTGAAGTCGAGCACCACGCGCTGGTCCCGCAGCGTATCGATGCCGAGTATGCCGTGCGCCCCGATATGCGTGCCCCCGAGTGCGAGCGCCTGCACATCGTGCGACTTTCCCGGCGTGAACCTGAGATCGGGAATACGCACCATCGACGCATTTCCGCCCCCCGTCAGCGTGATGAGGCGGACATTTCCCGTCGGTTTCAGCGCGAGCGTATTCGCCAGTTCGCGCGAAATCACAGTGCGCGTGGCCGCGGTATCGACGATGAAGGCATAGGGCCCGCGCCCCGCGATATGGATCGCCACCGTCATCCGGTCGGTATCGTTCACCGTCATGTCGATAATGCTCGGCGCCCCGTCGACGGCGGGTAACGCTGCTGGTGCGACAGGCGGCGGCGTATTGACGGCGTCGGGGCGGGCGGGCGCAACCGGTGCAAGCAACAGCAGACCCGTGCCGATAATCCCGCCCAAGGGGAGCCGCCACAACGCGGCCATGACACCTCTCCAATCGCGCGGGCCCGATGACCCTGCGCACTCACAGGATAGCGCGATTTGCGTCCTACCCCAAGCCAAACCGCGAGGTCAGGCCGCGACGCGGGCGGGTCAGTCCGCCGATAGCGGCAATATGGGTCCGCGCTCCTGCACGCGTGCAAGCCGTATCAACTGCTCGGCAAGGAAATCGATCACGATACGGACGCGCGGCGTGTGCCGGACCCTTTCATGCGTGAGCAGCCATATCGCGCGCTCCTTGCCCGGCGCGGGTGGCAGGCAGCGGATCAGGCCGGGTTCCGCATCGGCGACGAAACAGGGCAGGACCGCCAGCCCGATCCCCGAACGAACCGCGGACAGCAATCCGGTGGAGGAATCATGGTGCATCGCAACCGCGTCCTCCAGACCATTGGCCTCGAGCCAGGCGCGATAGATCTTCCAGACGCCGTCGCCGCCGCCACCGATAAAGGGATGGCCACGCAGTTCCGTGCGCCGCCGCGGCCGGCCATGCGCCGCAGCATATTCCCGGCTGCAATAAATCGCCCAGTTATCAAGCGCTATGCGCCGACCGACAAGGCCGGCACCCTCCGGCTGATCGACGGTGCGTATCGCAATATCCGCGGCACCAGCGCCAAGATCCCGGATCGCATCGGCGGTGTCCAGTTCGATCCGGATCGCCGGGTGCGCCTCGTGCAGGTCGCGCAGGATCGGCGCGAGCACCGTGATCGCGTGAATTTCCTGCGCGGTCAGCCGCACGGTCCCGCTCACTTCGCGCCCCTGCGAGCCGGCAGCATCGGTAAAGGCGCTGGCAGCCGCCTCGACCGCTTCTGCGTGCTCGACCAGCGCTTCGCCCGCGGCGGTCAGAAAATAGCCGGTCTGCCGTCGCTCGAAGAGCGGCAGGCCGACCGTCTGCTCGAGCGCGGCGACGCGTCTGGCCGCGGTCGTCTGGCTCACGCGGAGCGCGCGCCCCGCGGCAAGCGTGCTGCCTGTGCGCGCAACCGCGAGAAAATAGCGCAGGTCGTTCCAGTCGAGCATGCCCCATTCTGCACTTTTGCAGAACGGGTGCGCAACATCGTTGTTCGTCGCGACTCGCCGGAGCGGAGTATCAAGGCTTCAGCGCCCCACTGGCGCGCATGACCAGAACCCCAGGAGACAGTGATGAAGACGATGCTTGCGCTCACCGCGCTTGCCGGAGCGCTGTACGTTGCGCCGGCCACCGCCCAATCCCTCGGAACCGACACCGTGACGCGTGTCGTCAGCTACAGTGATCTCGATCTCCGCACCGACAAGGGCCAGAGGACGCTTGATAACAGGCTGCGCGTCGCCGTCTCGATGGCCTGCGGCACCGCCTCCAGCGCCGATCCGCTCGGCAAGCGCGAAGTCGCGCGTTGCAGGATCGACACGCTCGACCGCCTTTCCGCGCAGCGTGACCAGGTGATCGCGGCAGCCGCCGCCCTCGTGCCCACCCAGATCGCGTCGCAGTGACTCCTCGAAGGACGCGCCCCTGAGCCTCTCCCGCCCGGTGCGGGAGAGGCAATTTTTCGTTTTCGCCCCCCCCCCCCCAGCGGCGGACTTGTCGGCCGTCCGCCCCTTGCCCTCAACCGGTTCGAGCGCCTATCCCCGGACGATGATCTCCGCACAACGTCCAGGCCGCTCATGACCGACCTTTCCGCACTGCTTCAGCCCGACAAGGGCCAGTCCGCGCGCGCCATCCATCTCGTCGACTCCGGGGGCTATGATGCCTGGCTGAAGGCTCAGCCGCCACGGCACCGCACCGCGATCGCTGCGCAGAAGCTGACGCCGACGGCGTTCAGCAGCGCCATTCTTCCCGGTGACAAGGCCGAAGACTGGTCGGTGGTCGGCGTGGTCGCCGATAGCGCGAAACTTTCGAGCTGGTGCCTCGCCAGGCTCGCGGAAACCTTGCCCGAAGGCACCTACCGCGTCGAAGGCGGCGAACCGGGCGCCGCGATGTTCGGCTGGATGACCGCGCAATATCGCTTCGAGAAATACAGGAAGGACGACAAGGCACAGGGCCCCCGCGTGCTGCTGACCTCCGAGGTGACGAAAATCGAAGAGGCGGTGCGGCTTGCCGAAGCCACCGCGCTTGTCCGCGATCTCGTCAACACCCCGGCGCTGGACCTCGGCCCCGGCGAGCTTGAGGCGAATGCCGAAAAGCTTGCGAAGAAGCACGACGCGGCATTGACCGTAACCAGGGGGCACGACCTCGAAACCGGCTATCCGATGATCCATGCGGTCGGCATGGCGGCGGACAGGAAGCATGCCCCGCGCCTGATCGAGCTGGTCTGGGGCAATCCCAAACATCCGCGCGTCGCGATCGTCGGCAAGGGCGTCTGCTTCGACAGCGGCGGACTCGACATCAAGCCGGGTTCGGGCATGCGCCTGATGAAGAAGGACATGGGCGGCGCGGCGCACGCACTCGCACTCGCGCGGCTGGTGATCGAGCACAGGCTGCCGATCCGGCTCCACATGCTCATTCCCGCGGTCGAGAACGCGATTTCGGGCAATGCGATGCGGCCCGGCGACATATTGAAGAGCCGCAAGGGCCTGACCGTCGAGATCACCAATACCGATGCCGAGGGTCGGCTGATCCTTGCCGATGCGCTCGCGAAGGCGGTTGAGGACAAACCCCAGCTCATCATCGATTTCGCCACGCTCACGGGCGCGGCGCGTGTCGCGCTCGGCCCCGACCTGCCCGCGATGTTCGCCAATGACCAGGGTCTTGCGGACGATCTGCTTGCTGGCGGGACCGCTGAGGACGACCCCGTGTGGCGCCTTCCTCTATGGCAGGGCTATGGCGACATGCTCAAATCGGACATCGCAGACCTGAACAATTCGCCGGATGGCGGCTTTGCCGGCGCGGTCACCGCAGCGCTTTTCCTCGAAAAGTTCGTCCCCGGGGATACGCCCTGGGCGCATTTCGACACATTTGCCTGGCGCCCCGCCGCCAAGCCGGGCCGCCCCAAGGGCGGCGACGCGCTGGGCCTCCGCGCGGCCTGGGCTGTCCTCAAATCACGGTTCGGATGATCTGAATGTTTAAAAAATTCATGGCCTCGGTCCTGATGCTGCTAGGGGCGATCGAGGGTGCGTCGGGCAAGGAGAAGGCCGATCTCGTCATCCGCGGTGCCGCGATCGTGGACGTGGCGTCGGGGAAACTGGTCGAGGGCCGCGCGATTGCCGTGGCGAACGGCGAAATCGTCGCGGTCGAGGATGACAAGGCGATCGACCGTAGTTTCCAGGCGGCGCAGACGGTCGACGCGTCGGGCCAGTATGTCATTCCCGGCCTTTGGGACATGCACGTCCATTTTGGTGGCGGCGAGGCGCTGGTCGAAGAGAACAAGGACCTGCTCCCGATCTATCTCGCCTATGGCGTCACCACCGTGCGCGACTGCGCCGCCGACATCAGTGCGCATGTGCTGCGCTGGCGCGACGAGGTGGCATCTGGCACGTTGGTTGGCCCCAGCATCTACACCTCGGGACCCAAGCTCGAAGGGCCAAAGCCGCTCTGGAAGGGCACGATCGAGGTCGACAGCCCCGCCGAGGTCGACGCCGCACTCGATCGGCTTCAGGCGATGCGCGTCGACTTCGTCAAGATCACCGACAATACGCTGCGCCCCGAAATATTCCTCTACGCGCTCAAGGCCGCCAAGGCGCGCGGGCTCAGGACGTCCGCCCACATCCCCTATGCGCTCACCGTCGAGCAGGCGATCGCTGGCGGCCTCTCCTCGGTTGAACATGGCGATTATCTGATCAAGGCGGGTTCGACCGCCGAGGCGCAGATTTCGCGGGATTATGCCGACAAGAAGCTCAGCTATGCTGAAGCCTCGGACAAGCTCGTCGACACGTTCGATCCGACGCTCGCGCGCACCGAGTTCCGCAAGCTCGCGCGCTACGGGCTTTTCGTGACACCGACGCAGAATATGGGCCGCATATTGGCGTATCTCGACCGCGAGGATCACAGCAAAGACCCGGCGCTCGCATTGATCGGCCCGGGGCTTCGCGAAACCTATAACTGGCGTGTCGAACGCGCGGCGAAGGCCGATGCCGCCGCGGTCGAGCGCCGCCACCGCGAATATGAACTGAGCGCCACGCTGCTGCCGCTGATGCGCGATGCCGGGATCACGATCCTCGCGGGCACCGACGCAGGCTATCTCAACTCGTTCAACTATCCGGGACAGGGGCTGCACGACGAGCTTGCGCGCTTCGTCGAATCGGGGCTGACGCCCGTCGAGGCGCTGCGCACCTCGGTCATCAACGGGCCGCGATTCCTGGGCAGGCAGGCGCGCTATGGCGCGATTGCCCCGGGAAAGGCGGCGGATATCGTCCTGCTTGGCGCCAACCCGCTCACCAGCATCGCTGCGACGCGCGACATTCGCGCGGTGGTGCGCGCTGGCACGTTGTTCGATCGCGCGGCGCTCGACGCGCTGCTCGCGCAGGCGCGTGACAAGGCCGCAAAATCCGTGACGGAGATAAAATAAACCGCATCGGGGAAACCGCAGGCGCGATAGCGCGTTATGCCATGACGTAGCCGTTCCGAATGGCGGAAGAACGGCGTCAGAGGTGTTATGGCAGTGAACAGGGCGCTTAACGGGTGGATGGAAACGCTGACCGATTATGTGCGGTCGGGAGAACCCGATCTCACCAACCGGCAAATGGCGCTGCTGCTCGTCGTTTATCTCAAGCCCGGCCCCCACACGGTCCGCGGGCTGGCGCAGGTTTTGAATGTATCCAAGCCGGTTGTAACACGCGCCTTGAACAAGCTGGGCGCGCTCGGCTATCTGCGCCGCCAGCGCGACGATGCGGACCGCCGCAACATTTTCGTCGCCCAGACGCGTGAAGGGGCAGATTTTCTTGAAAGCTTCGGTGGACTCATTGCCCGCAGGGGGCACGACACGGATGCACGCCAGCGCCGGCGCGCGTAAGCATTTCGGACTGACCGGTCCGTCGGTCGTACTCGATCGCCGCGTCAACGCGGTGCGCGGCGACATCGCCGATCTCGCACTCGCGGGCACGCTGTTCGCGCCGCATTATGCACGCCCGATGGAACGACGCTGCATAGTCCCCTCCACCGCGATGCGTGCCAGGGCGGATGACGGCGCGGATCTGATCTCCGAGCTTCTCCATGGCGAAGCGTTCGAGGTGATCGACCTGAGCGGCGGCTGGGCCTGGGGTTATTCGGCGCACGATCACTATGTCGGCTATGTCCGCGAAAGCGCACTCGGCATCGCGCGCTCGGGCGGCTGGCGCGTGGCAGGGCGCGCAACGGCTTTGCGGGATGCGCCATCGCCCGATGCCGGCACGATCGGCACGCTTTCGATGGGCGCGGTCGTCGACGGGGTGGCGAGCGACGGATGGCTGCTGACCGACGAAGGCGCAATCGCGCTCGCAGATCTGATCGCCGCCGATGTTCGGCTCGATCCGGTCGAGCAGGCAGAAAAGCTGCTCGGCGTTCCCTATTTGATGGGCGGGCGCAGCGTTGAAGGAATCGACTGTTCGGGGCTGGTCCAGATCGCGTCGTCCTTTGCGGGCGTTTCCGCACCGCGCGACAGTGATCAGCAGGCCGAAGGCATCGGAGAGACGCTCGCGAAGGGAAGCACGCTCGCGCGTGGCGACCTCGTCTTCGTGCCAGGGCATGTCGCGATCATGCTCGACGCCGAGCGGATCATTCATGCCAACGGCAATGCGATGGCGGTGAGCATCGAACCGCTCGCCGAATTGATCGCACGGCTGTCCGAGGAAGACGCTGCCGCGATGACGGTGCGCCGGCCATGAGCATCAACGTCTTCATCGACGGCGCCGTCGGGACAACGGGGCTCGAAATCCGCGAGCGGCTCGAAGGACGCGGCGACCTGGCCGTGACCACCCTGCCCGACGCGCTGCGCAAGGACGCGAATGCGCGCCGCGACGCGCTCAATGGTGCCGATGTGGTGATCCTGTGCCTGCCCGACGACGCCGCGCGCGAGGCCGTGGCGCTGATCGAGAACCCCGCGGTCAAGGTCATCGACGCGTCGACCGCGCACCGCGTTGCCGAGGGCTGGGCCTATGGCTTCGCCGAGCTGGAGCCCCATCAGCGCCAGCGGCTCTCGGGCGCGACGCGCATCTCGAACCCGGGCTGCTATCCCACGGGCTTCCTCGCGCTTGTCCGCCCGCTGGTCCGCGAGCGCCTGATCCCCGCCGACTGGCCGCTGACGCTCAACGCCACCTCGGGCTATTCGGGCGGCGGCAAGGCGATGATCGCGGCATTCGAAGATGCGCAGGCGCCCGACGCCACCGATACCGCCTTTCGCACCTACGGCCTCAACCTCGCGCACAAGCACGTGCCCGAGATGCAGGCGCATGGCGGGCTGGCGCATCCCCCGATCTTCGCACCCGCGGTCGCGCGCGCCTATCGCGGCATGATCGTCGAGGTGCCGCTGCAGCTTCGCGCGATGCCTTCGCCGCCCAGCCTCGGCCAGATCCGTGACGCACTCGCGGCCGCCTATGACGGCAGCAGGCTGGTCACGGTCAAGGCGAGCGAGGACGTGTCGCTGCTGACGCTCGAACAGGCAGCGGATACCGATCGCCTCGACCTCTATGTCTTCGGCAATGAGGCGACAGGACAGGCACGACTGGTCGCGATCCTCGACAATCTGGGCAAGGGCGCCGCGGGTGCCGCGGTGCAGAACCTCAACATCGCGGCCGGACTCGACGAGCTCGCCGGGTTGAAGCTCTGATTGCCATTCGGCCATTTTGAGCGCACCCTCCCCGCCACATAGGGAGAGGGGGCTCATATGTCTGAAAATACGGGATACAAGGCGCCGATCTGGTTCTGGGTGGTCGCTGTGCTCGGGCTGCTGTGGGAGCTGATGGGGGTCGGTTCCTACCTCTATCACGTCACGTTGTCGCCCGAGGGTCTGGCCGCATTGCCCCAGGGACAGCGCGATCTGATGAACGCGACGCCGGTCTGGGTGACAGCCGCATTTGCCATCGCAGTGTTCAGCGGCCTGGCCGGTGGACTCGGACTCGTGCTGCGGCGCAGATGGGCAAGGCCGCTGCTCGTCCTGTCCGTTGTCGCGGCGATACTTCAGTTCGGCTGGGTGTTCCTGGTGTTCAGGGCGCACGAGACACTCGGACCGTCATCCGCAGCATTCCCGGCCTTCATCATCGTAATGGGCGTCTTCCTCGCATGGTTCGCAGGTCACGCCACAAAGCGGGGCTGGCTTCGCTGACGAAAAATGGGCCCGGCGTTGCGGTGCCGGGCCCATTTCTGCCTTTTGCGCAAAGCTGGCTCAGGCCGCTTCGCGAAGCTCCCGCGCCCGCAGCCATTCAAGCAGTTTTTCGGGCCGGGATTCGCCATAGGGGTCGGCGTCGCTGCCATCGTCGTTGATGCCCGGTTCCTCGAACCAGGCGACGACCTTGCCGTTCTCTAAGACCATCGCATAGCGCCACGAGCGGTCGCCAAAGCCGAGATGATCCTTGTTGATCAGCATGCCCATGCGCCGCGTGAAGTGGCCGGCACCGTCGGGCAGCAGCTTGACCTTCTCGATGCCCAGCATCTTGCCCCATTGGTACATCACGAACGCGTCGTTGACCGACAGACACCAGACCTCGTCGATGCCAAGCGAACGGAACTCGTCATAGCGCCGCTCGAACGCGGGGCACTGCTCGGTCGTGCAGGTGGGCGTAAAGGCGCCGGGCAAGGCAAAGACGACATGGCGCCCCTTGCCGAACAGGGAACCCGTTTCGAGGTCTTCCCAGCGAAAGGGATTGGGGCCGCCAATGCTCTCGTCGCGTACGCGGGTCTTCAGGGTAACGTCAGGGACTGACCGACCGATCATGTCTTCATTTCTCCGATGGCAGGAACTGGCTGCGGCGCTCGCCGCTCACGCCCGATATGGGGTATGGGCGTACGAATACAATTGATTAGCCGTGTGAGTATGATCGATCGCGCCGATCAAAGGCGCTACATCTCGCCGCGCTCGCGGCGGATCGCATACCATTTCCGGACATTGTCGTTGTGCTGCGCGAGCGTCGCCGCGAAGACGTGACCGCCCTTTCCGTCCGCGACGAAATACAGATAACTGGTCTGCGCGGGATCGAGCACCGCCGCGATCGATTGCCGGCCCGGATTGGCGATCGGCCCCACGGGCAGGCCGGCGATCGCATAGGTGTTATAGCCGTTCGCCGCCTCGAGCTCCGAACGCAGGATGCGGCGGCCAAGCGGCTTGCCCTTCGTCACCGGGTAGATGGTCGTCGGGTCGGCCTGGAGCCTGATCCCCTGTTTGAGGCGATTGGTATAGACCGACGCCACCGTGCGCCGCTCCGACGGCAAGCCCGTCTCCTTCTCGACGATCGAGGCAAGGATGATCGCCTCGGCCGGTGTCGACACCGCGATGCCCGGCTTGCGCGTCTTCCACAGCTCGGCGAGCGTCCTGTCCATCGCCGCCTGCATGCGCCTGAGCACCGCGGCGCGGCTCTCGCCGCGTTCGAAGCTGTAGCTGTCGGGCAGCACCGATCCCTCGCGCGGCACCGCGACGCTGCCCGTAAGCAGCGGCTCCTTCATCAGCTTTTCGTGGACGAGGATCGAGGGCATGCCCTCGGGGATCGTCACGAAGCGCTGGAGCGTCTTCCCGCTCTGCAGCATCTCGAGCACTTCGGACGCGCTCAGCCCTGCGGGAACACGATATTCCCCCGAATGGATCGGGGCATCATCGCCAAGCACCTTCGCGAAGGTCAGGAAACTGTCGGCCGAACCGATCGCGCCCGCCTCTTCGAGCTGACGCGCCGCGGCGGTCAGGGACGAGCCCCCCTTGATGACGACCGTGATTTCCTTTTCCGCAGGGCCGGGCCCATACCAGCGGAACAGCACCAAAGCCCCGATCGCAAGCGCGGCCGCCACGACCATGCCGAAGCAGCCGAACTTGCGCATGGAATCAGAGCGCCCGCATCACCAGGCTGGCATTGGTGCCACCAAAGCCGAAGCTGTTGTTGAGCACGGCCTTGATCGGGCGTTCCTTGGCGACATGCGGCACGAGGTCGACGCCGTTGCAACCCTCGGACGGATTGTCGAGGTTGAGCGTCGGCGGCGCGATCTGGTCGCGCATCGCGAGCAGGCAGAAGATGGATTCGACCGCGCCGGCGCCGCCGAGCAGGTGCCCGATCGCCGATTTGGTCGAACTCATCGAAAGATCGCCGATGGCATTGCCGAACAGGCGGCGCACCGCGCCCAGTTCAAGTTCGTCACCCAGCGGAGTCGAGGTGCCATGTGCGTTGATATAGTCGATGTCGCTGAGCGCGAGCCCCGACTTCTTCATCGCCATTGCCATCGAGCGGAACGCGCCCGATCCTTCCGGATGCGGCGCGGTCACGTGATAGGCGTCACCCGACAGGCCGTAGCCGATCACCTCGCCATAGATCTTCGCGCCGCGCTTCTTCGCGCGCTCATATTCCTCGAGCACGACGACGCCCGCGCCCTCGCCCATCACGAAACCGTCGCGGTCGACGTCATAGGGGCGCGACGCCTTTTCGGGCGTGTCGTTGAAGCTGGTCGAAAGCGCACGCGCCTGCGCGAAACCGGCGATGCCGATGGGACAGACCGTGCTTTCGGCGCCGCCCGCGAGCATCACGTCGGCATCGTCCATCGCGATCATCCGCGCAGCGTCGCCGATCGAGTGCGCGCCCGTCGAGCAGGCGGTCACGACCGCGTGGTTGGGGCCCATCAGGCCATATTTGATGCTGACCTGTCCCGAGATCAGGTTGATCAGGCGGCCATGGACGAAGTGCGGCGAAACGCGGCGCGGGCCCTTTTCATAGAGCACGATCGATTCGCTCTCGATCCCCGGCAGACCGCCGATGCCCGAGCCGATCGAGCAGCCCGCGCGGAAGCGCTCTTCCTCGCTCATGTCGGTCAGCCCGGCGTCCTCGAGCGCCTGGCCGGCGGCATCGATGCCATAGACGATGAAGGGATCGACCTGGCGCTGGACCTTGTGGTCGACGCGCTTGCCCGCATCGAAGCCATATTCATGGTCGGCGGGCTTCACCTCGCAGGCGATGCGGCACGCATAGTCGGTCGCATCGAAGCGCGTGATCGTGCCCGCGCCCGATTTCGACGCGATGATGTTTTTCCAGGCGGTTTCGACGTCCGCTCCAAGCGGTGTGACGAGTCCCAGTCCGGTGACCACTACGCGGCGCATAAATTCCACTCCATCAATGCGTTCGAGCGCGGGTCCCCGCCCGGCGCTCGCGATATATCAGCAATGCATTCGTTCAGAAACAAAACGGCTCCCCGGCCCTCATGTCCCGGGTCGGGGAGCCGCTTGAACTGTTCCGGCTCGCAAAAAGAGGCCGTGTCAGCCCTTGTTGGCGTCGATGAAGGAAATCGCGTCCTTCACCGTCGAGATCTTTTCCGCAGCATCGTCGGGAATTTCGACGCCGAATTCTTCCTCGAACGCCATAACCAGCTCAACGATGTCGAGGCTGTCCGCGCCCAGATCATCGATGAAGCTCGCGTCTTCGGTGACCTTCTCGGCCTCGACGCCGAGATGTTCGACGACGATCTTCTTTACGCGGTCGGCAGTCTCGCTCATGTAGAGCTCCTTCTCTTAACGGTTGTTCATGGGCTGCACTAGTCGGGCGGCGAAAGCCTTGCAAGCCCCGCCACGCGCCGGCGCGATCAAATCATCGCCATTCCGCCATTCACATGCAGCGTCTGGCCAGTGACATAAGCGGCTTCGCGGCTCGCAAGATAGGCCACGGCGGCACCGATGTCATCACCCTCGCCCAGCTTGCCCGCCGGGATTCGCGCCGTCAGCGCCTCCTTCTGCGCATCGGGCAGAACGTCGGTCATCGCCGAGCGGATGAAACCGGGCGCTACGCAGTTGACGGTGATGCCACGGCTCGCGAGTTCCTGCGCCAGCGCCTTGGACATGCCGACAAGCCCGGCCTTGGACGCGGCATAATTGGCCTGACCGGGATTTCCTGTGGCGCCGACGACCGAGGTGATCGAGATCATGCGCCCGAAACGCGCCTTCATCATCGGCTTGGCGGCGGCGCGGCAGAGGCGGAAAGCCGCCTCCAGATTGACGCGGATCACCTGATCCCATTCCTCGTCCTTCATCCGCATCGCCAGATTGTCGCGCGTGACGCCCGCATTGTTGACGAGGATATCGAGCTGGCCGAGCGCCTCCACCGCGCGCGGCACAAGCCCGTCAACCGCCGCGCCATCGGACAGATCGCATGGCAGAGCCACATGATCGCCGCCCAGCTCGGCGCGGAACGCCTCGAGCTTCTCCAGATTGGAGCCCGAAAGCGCGAGACGCGCGCCCTGGCCGGCAAGCGCCTTCGCTACCGCCGAACCGATGCCCCCCGAAGCGCCCGTCACCAGCGCGGTCATCCCTGAAAGATCGAACATGTTTTTTTCCCTAACTTTAGAGCGTCTTCAGCAGCGCTTCGATGTCGTCCATCGAGATCACGCTTGCCGCTTCCACCTCGCCAGCGGCGCTGCGCTTGACCATCGGGCCAAGCACCTTGCCGCCAAACTCCACGAACTGGCCGACGCCCGCTGCCTCCATGGCGACGACCGATTCACGCCAGCGTACGCGCCCGGTCACCTGTTCAACCAGCAGCGTGCGAATGGCATCCGGATCGGCTACGGGAGCAGCGGTGACATTGGCGAAGACCGGCACGAGCGGTGCGCGCAGCGCCGCCTTGTCGAGCGCTTCGGCCATGGCATCGGCGGCGGGCTGCATCAGCGGGCAATGGAACGGCGCCGAAACCGGCAGCAGCACGCCGCGCTTGATGCCGTGATCCTTGACCAGCGCCACCGCGCGCTCGATCGCGCCCTTGTGCCCCGAGATCACCACCTGTCCCGGATCATTGTCGTTCGCGACGGTGCACACTTCGCCCTCGGCCGCCGCATCGGCCAGCGCCTGCGCCTTGTCGATATCGGCGCCGAGCAGCGCCGCCATCGCGCCAAGGCCCACCGGCACCGCCGCCTGCATTGCCTGACCGCGCAGCTTCAGCAGCTTTGCCGTGGTCGCGAGATCAAGCGCGTCGGCGGCGCACAGCGCGCTATATTCGCCGAGGCTGTGCCCCGCGACGAAGCCGGCCTTGTCGGCAAGGCGAATGCCCCCCTCCCTTTCGAGCACGCGCAGCGTGGCGATGGCGTTCGCCATGATCGCGGGCTGCGCATTCTCGGTCAGGGTAAGCTGGTCCTCGGGGCCCTCCGACATCAGCTTGAAGAGATTTTGGCCCAGCGCGTCGTCGACTTCCTGGAACACCTCGCGTGCGACGGTGCTCGCGTCCGCCAATGCCTTGCCCATCCCGACGGCCTGGCTGCCCTGGCCGGGAAAAATGAAAGCACGCATGTTTCTTTTCGCTCCTGTTACAAATCGCGACACAATTTCGATTGGCGCGGAAAACCGGTTGCGGCAGGGACTAGATAGCCATTGGGCGTAGCGCAAGCGGCCCCGATTTAATTTGAGGTTCATCAGTGGCGCGGAGTTAATGCACGGGTGCGTATCAGACCTATCCTCTCGCTGAGCCTTGCGGCCCTGACCGCGGCCTGCACCGTCGGCCCCGACTATCGTCCGCAGCCCGCAATCGACCTCGGCGTCCCCGATGCCTATACGCGCGGTGGCGGCGAGCCGATGTCGGCGGAAACGCTCGCCAGCTGGTGGCGCCAGTTCAACGATCCCGCGCTCAACGCGCTGATGGACCGCGCGCTTGCCGAGAACCTCGATCTGGCACAGAGCGCCGCACGACTGAAACAGGCGCGCGAGTCACTCGTCCAGGCAAATGCGGGCCGACTGCCCACCGTCGACGCGTCCGCCAGCGCGGGGCGGAATTTCAGCAATGTCACGCGGGATCGCAGCAGCTTCTCGATCGGCGGGGACGCGGCCTGGGAGATCGATCTTTTCGGCGGGATTGCGCGGGGTATCGAAGCCGCGCGTGCCGATGCAGAGGGCGCCGAGTTCGATCTGGCGGCGGTGCGCATTGCGATCGTCTCCGAAATCGCGACCAACTATGTCCAGCTCCGGCTTTCGCAGGAGCAGATCCGCATCGCGCGCGACACGCTGACCAACGATCAGGAGAATTACGACATTGCGCGCTGGCGCGTTCAGGCGGGGCTGGTCTCATCGCTCGACGAAGAGCAGGCGCGGGCGCAGCTCGCGCGGACAACTGCCGCAATTCCCCGTCTCCAGACCAGCTTTTCGGGCGCGCTCAACCGCATTGCGGTGCTGACGGCACAGGCACCGGGCGCCGCGACCCAGGCGCTTGAGCAAAGCGAGCCGATTCCGAGCGCGCCGACCGATATCGCTACGGGCATTCCCGCGGACACGCTGCGCCAGCGCCCGGACATTCGCGGCGCCGAACGCACTCTGGCCGCGGCGACCGCGCGCATCGGCGTCGCCGAAGCCGAGCTTTACCCCGCGCTGCGAATCACCGGCGATATCGGGACGAGCGCGTTTTCGGTGGGCAATCTGGTCGATACCGTCACGGCCGGGCTGTTCAGCAGCCTCAGCCAGACCATCTTCGATGGCGGCCGTCGCCGCTCGCAGGTCCGATCCCAGCAGGCAGCGGCCGAAGGCGCGCTCGCAGCCTACCGTCAGAGCGTCCTGACCGGGCTTGAGGATGTCGAGAATGCGCTGGTGGCGCTCGATTCCTCGCGCGCACGCGCAGAGCAGCTCGCGATCGCGCTCGACGCCGCTAACAATTCAGCGATCCTTGCGCGCAGCCAGTACCGCGCGGGCCTCACCGATTTCCAGACGCTGCTCCAGACCGAGCAATCGCTGCTCGTCGCGCGCGAAAGCTATGCCGGGGTACAGGCCGATACGGCGCTGTCGATCGTGCAACTCTATCGCGCGCTTGGTGGCGGCTGGCAGACCATGGATGGAATGACGCAATGAACGATTCGGTATCGGTGCCGCAGAGCGACCTCGACGATTTTCTCGGCGTGAAGCCCGAGGCGCCATGGCGCAAATGGGTGATCCGCGGCGTGCTCGGCGTGACGCTGCTTGCCGTACTGTTCCTGCTATCGCGCTGCTTCTCGGGCGGCGACGCGCCCAATTACACGACGCGCGAGGTGCGCCGCGGCGACCTGACGGTCACGGTGTCCGCGACGGGCAACCTCAAGCCGATCAACCAGGTCGATGTCGGTTCGGAACAGTCGGGCAAGATCACGCAGGTCTTCGTCGATGTGAACGACCGCGTGACCAGGGGGCAGCGGCTCGCCGAGCTCGACACGCGCCGCCTGATCGACAACGTGACGCAGAACCGTTCGCAGGTCACCGCCGCTGAGGCGGGTGTCGCGCAGGCGCAGTCGGGCCTCGCGCTCGCGAAGGCGACGCTCGATCGTCAGGAGGAGGTCTACCGGGTATCGGGCGGCAAGGTGCCATCGAAGACCGAACTGGATACCGCGCGCGCCAATTATCGTCAGGCCGTCGCCTCGGTCCGGTCGGCACAGGCGCAGGTGGGCGTGGCACAGGCCCAGCTCGCCACCGCGCAGACCAATCTCGACATTTCGCAGATCGTGTCGCCGGTCACGGGCGTCGTCCTCTCGCGCGCCATAGAACCGGGCCAGACGGTTGCCGCCTCGTTCAACGCGCCCGTGCTCTTCACCATCGCCGAAGACCTGAAGCAGATGGAGGTCGAGGTTTCGGTCGACGAGGCCGATGTCGGTCAGGTCCAGCAGGGCCAGAGCGCCACCTTCACCGTCGACGCCTTTCCGGGCCGGAACTTTCCCGCGCAGATCACGCGCGTCAATGTCGGCTCGAATGCGGCGAACAGCTCGACGACCTCGTCGTCCTCCACCTCGTCGAGCAGCGCGGGCACCGTCGTCGCCTATACCGCCGTGCTTTCTGTCCAGAACTCCAGCGAGACGCTGCGCCCGGGCATGACCGCGACGGCCGCGATCGTGACCAAGCAACTCCGCGACGTTCTTCTCGTCCCCAATTCGGCGCTGCGCTTCAATCCGCAGCAGGCCGGAGGCGGCGGCCAGCGCGGGGGCATTACCAGCCAGATCGTTCCCGGACCGCGCCGCTTCGGCAATCGCGCCACCCAATCGGTCAGCTTCGGCCCGGGCAGCCGGCAGACCGTCTATGTGCTCGATGCCGACGGCAAGCCAAAGGCGGTCAACGTGGTCATCGGCGACAGCGACGGATCGCGCACCGCGATCACGGGCGGCGAGCTGAAGGAAGGCATGAAGGTCATCACCGGCCAGCTCGCCGAAGGCCAGAAGGCGCCCGAAGCCGATCGCGCCAATGGTGACGGACCGAGCCGCCAGCGCGCGCGCGACAAGCAGGAGCAGCCCGGGAATGCAACGGCACCCGCGCTCCCGGCCGCGCCTGCGCCGGCCAAATCGGCGCCCGGCCCGGTCGGCAACAGCGCGAGCACAGCGCCCGATCGTCCCCGGCTCCGCGACATGACGCCCGAGCAGCGCCGCGCGTATCTCGACAGCCTCACGCCCGAACAGCGCGAGGCGTTGCGCAAACGGCGTGAGGAGCGCCGTGCCCAGCGAGAGGCGGCAGCGGCCGATGGAGAGTGACGCGATCATCCGCCTGCGTGGCGTCACCAAGACCTATGGCAGCGGGCCGACGGCGTTTCAGGCGCTGAAAGGCATCGACCTCGACATCCAGCGCGGGGATTTCGTCGCGGTCATGGGGCCATCGGGTTCGGGCAAGTCGACGACGATGAACATCCTCGGCTGCCTCGACGTGCCCACAAGCGGCTCGTTCCTGTTCCACGGCCATCATGTCGAACGGCTCGACCGCGATCAGCGCGCCTTGCTTCGCCGCAAATATCTCGGCTTCGTGTTCCAGGGCTTCAACCTGCTGTCGCGCACAACCGCGCTCGAGAATGTCGAGCTGCCGCTGCTCTATCGCGGCGAGGATCGGCAGACGCGCCACGAAGCGGGACTCGCGGCGCTCGACAAGGTCGGGCTCAAGCCCTGGTGGGACCACACCCCCGCAGAGCTTTCGGGCGGTCAACAACAGCGCGTCGCGATCGCGCGCGCCATCGTCACCAATCCCGACGTGCTGCTCGCCGACGAACCGACAGGCAATCTCGACAGCGAGCGTTCGGTAGAGATCATGGAATTGCTGACCGACCTGAACCGCAATAGCGGCATCACCGTGCTGATGGTAACGCACGAACCCGATATGGCGGCCTTTGCGCGCACCATCGTCCATTTCAAGGACGGGCTGGTCGAGTCGATCGAAAAGGGAGCTCGCGGCTGATGCTCGGCACGACGGTCACCCTCGCCTTCCGCGCGATCATGCGCCACAAGCTGCGGTCGTTCCTGACGACGCTCGGCATCATCATCGGCGTGGCGGCGGTCGTCACCATGACGACGCTCGGCAACGGCGCAACCGCGGCGGTGCGCGAGCAGATCTCCAGCCTCGGCGCCAATATCCTCCAGATTCGTCCCGGTCAGGGCTTCGGCCGCGGCGGCGGTGGGCCGCGTCCGCCGGATTTCGAGCCGGAAGACGTCACCGCAATCGCCCAGCAGATCACGGGCGTTCGCGCGGTCGCGCCACAGGCGCAAAGCTCGGGCGGCGCGATCTACGAGGGCAATAACTGGAACACGTCGATCAACGGGACAACCGCCTCCTATTTCGAGGCACAGCAATGGGCGCTGGATTCGGGGCGCCTGTTCATGCCCGAAGAGGAAGAAGCCGGAAAACCCGTCTGCATCATCGGCAACACGTTGAAGCGCAACCTGTTCAAGCAGGAGGATCCGGTCGGCAAGAGCTTCCGCATCAAGGGCGTAAGCTGCCAGGTGATCGGCGTGCTCGCCACGCGCGGCCAGGGCGGATTCGGCCAGGATCAGGACGATGTGGTCGTGATGCCGATCAAGTTCGTCCAGCGCCGCTTTACCGGCAATCGCGACCTCGGACTGATCATGGTCGCGGTGGACGACGCCTATGAAACCGCGACCGTTCAGGCCTCGATCGAGGATCTGATGCGCGAGCGTCGGCGGATCAAGCCCGGCGATGCCGACAATTTCAACGTGTTCGACACCAAGCAGATCTCGGACACGCTCACCGGAACGACGACGATCCTCACCCAGATCGTGGGGGCGGTCGCCGCGATTTCACTGCTCGTGGGCGGCATCGGCATCATGAACATCATGCTTGTTTCGGTGACCGAGCGAACGCGCGAGATCGGGATCCGGCTGGCCATCGGCGCGGTCGCGCGCGAAGTCCTGCTGCAGTTTCTGGTTGAGGCGATCGTGCTGTCCTGTCTCGGCGGCCTGCTCGGCATGGTCATCGCGCTCATCGCGTCGATCGCGATCGCGCCGCTGATGCAGGTGCCCTTCATCTTCGACTGGCAGATCAACCTGCTCGCCTTCGTGTTCTCGGCGGCAATCGGCGTGGTCTTCGGCTATTTTCCCGCGCGCCGCGCGGCATCGCTCAATCCCATCGACGCGCTGCGCCATGAGTAACCGGACCTAAACCAGTTGCAGTGCATGCCGTTGAAATGGCCATGAGCAGCGACCCAGAATCCATCATCGACAGGCAGGCACCCGTTCCGGGCAGCGGCGATCGTCGATTTCGTTCGGAAGCCAAGGTGCTCCGCCCTGAAGCCTCGCCGCTGTCCTCGCTGATGGGCAAGCTGCTGGGGCGAAAGGGCGATGAGGACGAAGCCGATCCGGGAACCGCGCCTGCGCCTGCGCCATCAGCCAGCCGCAGACCGAGCGACTATGAACGGATCGGCGCGTTCCTCGAACGCAACCGGCTCGAACCAACGCCCGATCACTACGCGCTTGCATGGGAATATTTCGTGGCGCCCCACAGCGCGCTCGGCTGGGCGGTTGATCGTGCGATCGAGACCGAGGGCGCACTGTCCGCGGGCAGCGCTTCCATGCTGCTCGAGCAGCACCGTGCCAAGCTGTCCGCAGAGCGATTGACCGACATGATCGGCGAAGCCCGCGGCCACATCGCGGACGGCAGCCAGCTCGTCGAGCAGACGCGCGCGCATGCAAAGGCTTATGGAACAGCGCTGAAGTCGGAAATGAACGGCATGGCGGGTAGCGGCGATACCTCCGCGACCGTGACCGCGCTCACCGAACTCACCCAATCCATGATCCAGAAGACCGCCGAGGCCGAAAAGCAGCTCCGCAACGCCGTCCGGCAGATGGGCGACATGCAGGCGCGACTGGCGGCCGCCGAGAAGCTCGCCGAGAGCGATGCGCTCACCGGCCTCGCCAATCGCCGCGCCTTCGAAAAGACGCTGAAGCGCGCGGTCGAGAGCTGCCGCGAGAGCGCGCAGCCGCTGTCGGTCGCCTTTTGCGACATCGACCATTTCAAGAAGATCAACGACACCCACGGCCACGCGACGGGCGACCGGGTGCTCAAATATGTCGCCAACCTGCTGAGCAAGGTTTCCAACGGCAATTGCCATGTGGCGCGCCATGGCGGCGAGGAATTCGTAATCCTGCTCAAGGGGCGCACGGTCGAGGAAGCGCGCGACATCGTCGACAAGGCCCGCGCCGACCTCGTTGGTCGCAACCTGACGGCGAAAGACACCGAAAAGCTGATCGGCAAGGTCAGCTTCTCCGCGGGCGTAGCAGCCCTCGACCCCGACGGCGACGGCAGCGACCTCCTCCACCGCGCCGACCGCGCGCTCTACCGCGCCAAGAAGGACGGGCGGAACAGGGTGTATCTGTAGATCACAGAAGTCGTGGTGAGTGGGCATCCCTTGAGCCCTCTCCCTTGAGGGAGAGGGTTGCGCAGACTTGGCAGCTTGCTGCCTAGTCGTAGCTGGGTGAGGGGGACGATTGCGGAGCAATCGCGTGCTCCTGCGGCCCGCCCCCCTCATCCAACTGCGCCTAGCCTCGCTCGCGCTCGGCAAGGCTCCATATCCTTCTCCCTCAAGGGAGAAGGTCTCCTTTGTCGTGGGAAGTGGACGTTACTCATAGCTGTCATTGCGAGGAGCATAGCGACGAAGCAATCCAGCGGATGTCAAACACCACGCTGGATTGCTTCGCTACGCTCGCAATGACGGCGCAGTGTTGAACGTCCGGAATGTCGGGGCGGGTTCAACTGGTCATCGCAACACCTCTCGTAGTTTATCGATGGGTGTATCGAAGCCCAAGGTCTTTCGTG
>NZ_JAKVIO010000053.1 GCF_022601895.1 Sphingomonas sp. LaA6.9 | reverse complement strand
TGATCTACCAGCTCGACGCCTCGCGCACCTACAATCCCTGGCCCGGCCTCGAAAAGATCACCGCGCGCATGCTCTGGATCAACTCCGCCGACGATTTCATCAATCCGCCCGGCTACGGCATCACCGAGGCCGCGACAAAGCGCCTCAAGAACGCCCGCTTCATCCTGATCTCCGCAACCGCCGAGACCAAGGGCCACGGCACCCACACCTGGGCAAAGTTCTGGAAGGATGATCTGGCGAAGCTGATGGCGGAGTAAGACCTTCCAATATCCTCCCTGAAGCACAGCTTCGGGGAGGGGGACCATCGCGCAGCGATGGCGGCGGGTTAGGTCAACGTACCACTTCAATCCTAGTGATTGGCCCGCTCAACGGCGTCACAAACTTTATCAGTGCTCTGACGCTTCGCCCATCGCCGGAAAAACTCTGAGCCGAACCCCGACAAACAATCGGTCGATACTCTACCATCATAGAGTCGCCGTCGCCGTAAACGATGCTGTTATCGTTGATATGCCCAGCGTCTCGGCGAACCGTGAAGCTACATGAGCCATCGAAAAACTCCTTCCGTAGCCATTCCAGCACTTGCGCATGCCCGGTTATCTCGGCTCCGTCCCAACTGATAACAGTTACGTCGCCCGCTAACACAGGTGCGGCATCGTGCAACTGGCCGAAGTCTGTCGCATCTATCAATGTTCGAACTCGAATAGAGGATGGTAAGTCCTCGATCGGAGTTAGTGTTGGCGCAGCGGATGCGGCCGAAGCCGACGCAAGCGCTACCGAAACGGTCAGCAACAATTTAGCTGCTGCCGATGAATTCCCAATGCCTACCATCCACAAATCTCTCTGAACTGTGCATGGGCAAGATCAACTATCTCGGTAAACAAACAATGAGGACGCCTGCCAACATCCGGGTCGGATGCGGACATTTCAATATGTTATCTACCGCCCCACCTCATAAGCCGACACATGATTAAGCGCGATCACCCAGCGCCCGTCCATCTTGCGGAACAGCCGCGTATTGATCCCTTCCATCGGCTTTTCGGGCCGGTCGAGCCGGTAGTGCCCGATCAATTGCGCCACGTCTGGGGCCAATAGCTCGATCCTCATGTCGTAAAAGGTCAGCGTGCCGCGCGTCGCATCCGACGCGCCATAGTTGCGGACATAGTCGTCAAGCGCGCCCTGCCAGCCGTCCTTGATCCGCCCGCCCGAGACGAAGACAACGTCGGGGTTTTTGAACCCCGCCATATAGCCGCGAAAATCGCCGCGGTTCCACGCGGCCTGCATCTCCGCGACGACCTTCAGTATCTCCGCACGCGCCTGCTCGTCCTCGGCGGCGGAGGGCGGATGCGCGGCCGCGGGCATCGCGGAAAGCGGCGCAAGCATCAGGGCGGCGCAGACCGCGCGCACGGCAAGCAGGCGCGCGCTCAGCACACATCCTCTTCGCGAACCACCGGCCGGCTTTCACGCGTCGCGCGCATCCGGCTTTCCTTTCTGTCGGGCTCGCTGGTCAGCACGACATAATCGTCATGCACTTCGAGGAGCACGCCCGCGAAGGGAAATCCCGAAAGTCCGCCTTCCACGCGATAGCTCACGCTGTCGCCCACCTTGAAGGTCGTCGGATCCGTATTGAATTCGAAGGGGCAACTGCCCTCGCCCATACCCTGCATCGCCGTCACTCCCCTCACAATGCGCGCATTCTAGTCACCTGAACCCGAAGTTCGCCACATTGATTTCGTCATCCCGGGCTTGACCCGGGATCCCGCTTGTCTTCAATCCGTCCGTGAAAGGCAGCGGGACCCCGGGTCAAGCCCGGGGTGACGATGATGAAAAGAGCCTTGATTCCAGCATCTCGAAGGCCCCCGGGGCGATGTCGCTCCCGCCGCGCCGCTGTCCTACACGCCCCGTTCCTGTCATTTTCCCGCGGAGCCGACTCGATTCCGAAAGCCACAGGAGCGACAGACATGCGCGTTTGTGAGAAAAGTGCGAAGCTAAGTGAAGTTAAGCGACCACAGCCGCGCTTGGGATGCGCATAGAAGCTAATGCTTTCCCCCGCCGCCTCCAGCCGATAAAGCCCCGCTCCATGATCCTCGTCATCGACAATTACGACAGCTTCACCTGGAACCTCGTCCATTATCTGATGGAACTGGGCGCCGAGGTGGAGGTCGTGCGCAACGACGCGATCTCGGCGGGACAGGCGCTGTCCTCGGGCGCCGAGGCGTTCCTGATCTCGCCCGGTCCCTGCACGCCCAATGAGGCGGGGATTTCGCTCGATCTGGTGGGCGCATGCGCGAAAGCGGGCAAACCGCTGCTCGGCGTCTGCCTCGGCCACCAGTCGATCGGCCAATATTTCGGCGGTCAGGTGATCCGCGCGTCCGAACTGATGCACGGCAAGACCTCTCCCGTCAGCCATGACGGCACCGGGCTGTTCGAGGGCCTGCCCTCGCCCTTCACCGCGACGCGCTATCACTCGCTGATCGTGCCCGAGGAAGGTATGCCCAAGGATCTGGTCGTCAATGCGCGCGCCCCCGACGGCACGGTGATGGGCTTCCGCCACGAAAGCCTGCCGATCCACGGCGTCCAGTTCCACCCCGAAAGCATCGCGACCGAGCACGGCCATGCAATGCTCGCCAATTTCATGCGGCTTGCCGGAATCAAGGTCAAAGAACCGGCATGACGACGCTCGTCCAGCTCCCCGACGCTTCGCGTCCGCTCGAACATGCGGCGGCGCTCGCCGCCTTCGAGGACATGCTCGACGGCAAGGTGACCGATGAGGAGATGCAGCGTTTCCTGACGGTCATGGCCGAACGCGACGAGACCAGTGTCGAAATCGCCGCGGCCGCGCGCGCGATGCGCGCACGCATGATAGCGATCGAGGCTCCCGAAGGCGCGATCGACGTCTGCGGCACGGGCGGCGATGGCAGCCACAGTGTCAACGTCTCGACCGCGGTCGCGATCGTCGTCGCGGCGTGCGGCGTGCCCGTCGCCAAGCATGGCAACCGCGCGGCTTCGAGCAAGGCGGGTTCGTCGGATACACTTGAAGCACTCGGCCTCGATCTCGATCGCGCCTCCGCGACCGCCGAGCGCAGCCTTGCCGATATCGGCATCGCCTTCCTCTTCGCGCAAAAGCACCACCCCGCGCTCGGCCGCCTTGCACCGATCCGCAAGAGCATCGGGCGCCGCACGGTGTTCAACCTCACCGGCCCCATGTGCAATCCCGCGCGCGTCACGCGCCAGCTGATGGGTGTCGCGCGCCCCGATTTCCTGCCCGTGGTCGCGGGTGCGATGGTACTGCTCGGGCTTGAATCGGCGATGCTGGTCGCCGGCGACGAGCCGCTCGACGAGCTTTCGATCGGCGGTCCGAGCACCATCGTCCGGATCGGCGACGGTACGACGAAAACCTTGCGGATCACGCCCGAGGATGTGGGTCTCGAACGCCACCCGCTCGAGGCGCTGCGCGGAGGAGATGCCGCCTATAACGCCGCGGCCCTCCGCGCGATGCTCAAAGGTGCTCCGGGCGCCTATCGCGACGCCGTCCTGCTCAACGCCGCCGCCGCGCTCATGGTCGCGGGCCGCGTCGAAAGCTGGGAGGAAGGCGTGGAGGAAGCCCGTGAGGTGCTCGACAACGGCCTCGCCAACACGCTGCTCGATTGCTGGATTGCGTATAAATGACCGACAAGCTTCAGGAAATCTGTGCCACCAAGCGCGACGAGGTAGCCCGGCGCAAAAGCGTCACGTCGCTCGCCGAACTCGAAGCACGCGCGCGCGAACAGTCCGCACCGCGTGGCTTCCGCGCCGCGCTCGATGCGAAAGCCAGAACCGGCCATGCGCTCATCGCCGAGGTCAAGAAGGCCAGCCCGTCAAAAGGCCTGATCCGCGCCGATTTCGATCCGCCTGCACATGCCGCGGCCTATGAACGCGCGGGCGCGGCGTGTCTTTCGGTGCTGACCGACGAACCCTATTTCCAGGGCGCCGACGCCTATCTCGTCGCGGCGCGCGCGGCGGTCTCGATCCCCGTGCTGCGCAAGGACTTCATGGTCGATCCCTGGCAGGTCGCCGAGGCGCGCGCGCTCGGCGCCGATGCGATCCTGATCATCGCAGCCGCGCTCGACGACGCGCAGATGGCCGAGATCGAAGCCGAGGCGATCCGCTTCGGCATGGACGCGCTGGTGGAGGTGCACGACGCAGCCGAACTCGACCGCGCTCTTAAACTCAAGTCACGCCTTATCGGTGTAAATAATCGAGATCTCAGAGACTTCTCCGTCGACTTTGCGCGGACATATGAACTTGTCGGCCGCGCGCCGCAGGGCTGCACCTTCGTCGCCGAGAGCGGCTTGAGGACCAGCGCCGATCTCGACGCGATGGCCGAACACGGCGTCAAATGCTTCCTCGTCGGCGAGGCGCTGATGCGCGAGCCCGACGTCGAGCAGGCGACGCGAGAACTGCTGGGCGTCGCATGAGCAGGCTCACCCATCTCGACGAGACCGGCGCCGCGCGGATGGTCGATGTGTCGGGCAAGGCCGCGACCGCCCGCGAGGCGACCGCGACCGGCCGCATCACGATGTCGGCCGAGGCTGCGCAGGCGATCCGCGACGGGCTGGTGAAGAAGGGCGATGTCCTTGCGGTCGCACGCATTGCGGGGATCATGGCCGCCAAGAAGACGAGCGATCTGATCCCGCTCTGCCATCCGCTGCCCCTGTCGTCAGTCGAAATCGACCTCGTCCCCGACGACGGCGGCGTCACCGTTACCGCAACCGCGCGTACCACGGGCCCGACAGGTGTCGAGATGGAGGCACTGACCGCCACATCGGTCGCGCTGCTCACGATCTACGACATGGCGAAGGCGCTCGACCGTGGCATGGAAATCGGCGGCGTGCGCCTGATCGCCAAGTCAGGCGGCAAATCGGGCGACTGGCGCGCATGAGCCTCCTCCCCGTCGCCGAGGCGCAGGCGCGACTGTTCGCACTCGCCGAACCGGTGGCGGTTGAAACCGTTCCGCTTGTCGAGGCGGCGGGCCGCTGGGCGGCGGAAGACGTCATCGCGCTGCGCAGCCAGCCTTCGGCCGATCTCTCGGCGATGGACGGTTACGCGATCCGTTTCGCCGATCTGCCGGGGCCATGGCGCGTTATCGGTGAAAGCGCCGCCGGCAAGGGCTTTCCGGGCAGCATCGGCGCGGGCGAGGCGGTTCGCATCTTCACCGGTGCGCCGCTTGCGGACAGCGCCGACACCGTCCTGATCCAGGAAGAGGCCACGCGCGACGGCATACAACTGACACTGTCGGTCGAAGGCCCCGCTGCCCGGGGCCAGCATGTCCGCCGTGCCGGCAGTGATTTCGCGCTGGACGACCGCCTGATCGCTGCAGGCGACCGGCTGACGCCCGCGCGGATCGGCCTTGCGGCGATCGGCGGCCATGGCGCGCTCGCGGTGCGGAGGCGGCTAAAGGTCGCGCTGATCTCCACCGGCGACGAACTCGTACCTCCCGGCGCGCCGATCACGGGCACGCAGCTGCCGTCATCCAACGCGGTGACGCTTGGGGCGCTGCTCGGTGATCTGCCTGTCGACATCATCGAGGGCGGCATCGTTCCCGATCGGCTCGACGCGCTCGCCGCCGCCTTCGACGCCGCACGCCATGCCGATGTGATCGTCACGACCGGCGGCGCTTCGGTCGGCGATCACGACCTCGTCCGGCCCGCGCTCGAAGCCGCGGGTGCGACGCTCGATTTCTGGAAGATCGCGATGAAGCCGGGCAAGCCGCTGATGGCGGGCAGGCTTGACGCCGCCGTTACGCTCGGACTGCCGGGCAATCCGGTTTCCGCCTTCGCGACCGCGATGCTGTTCCTCAGGCCGCTGATCGCAAGGCTCGGCGGGTCCAGTGCGCCGCTCCCCACGGTGCACACCGCAACGCTCGAAACCACGCTGCCGGAAACCGGCGGTCGCGCAGAGTTCCTGCGCGGAATCTGGGCCAGCGGCCGCGTGCGCCCCGCCGCCAGCCAGGACAGCGCTGCGCTCGTCGCGCTGGCCTCTGCCAACGTACTGATCCTGCGGCCGCCGCATGCGCCGGCGGCTCCGGCAGGCGAAATCGTCGAGATCCTGCCGATCACTTGACTTGGAATCTTTTGTTTCCTACACGTTCACCGTTCGTTCCTTTGGAGGTGCGGTGATGCTGACGCGCAAGCAACATGAACTGATCTGTTTCATTAGCGATCGGCTCGCCGAGACGGGCGTTTCGCCTTCGTTCGAGGAAATGAAGGAAGCGCTCGACCTCAAGTCCAAGTCGGGGGTCCACCGGCTGATCAGCGCGCTTGAAGAACGCGGCTTCATTCGCCGCCTGCCCAATCGCGCCCGCGCACTCGAGATACTCAAGCTACCCGAACGCGCCGAGGCGAAGCCCGCGGTAAGAATGCCCGCATCGGCCCCTGCCATCCCCGCGCAAATCCCGATAGCAGCGAACGACGTGCTCGAGATTCCGCTGCACGGCCGGATCGCGGCGGGCATGCCGATCGAAGCGCTCGAAGGCCAGAGCACGCTCTCGGTGCCCGCGGCGCTGCTCGGTTCGGGCGAGCACTATGCGCTCGAGGTTTCAGGCGATTCGATGGTCGAGGCGGGCATTCTCGACGGCGACTATGCGCTCATCCGCCGGACCGACGTGGCGCGCGACGGCGAGATCGTCGTCGCACTGGTCGAGGACAGCGAGGCCACGCTCAAATATTTCCGACGTGAGGGGGCGATGGTCCGGCTCGATCCGGCCAACCGCTCCTATGATCCGCAGCGTTACAGCCCCGACCAGATCCGCATTCAGGGCCGGCTTGCCGGATTGCTGCGGCGCTATTGAGGCACTCGCGCCCCTGAATGCATTTCGAACGTGATGGAGGCATGCGCGGGGTCTGAGGTGATCCATGGCCGTTACGCTCAATCATCTCATCGTCCATTGCCACGACAATGGTGCGACCGCGGCGTTCCTGACACATATTCTGGGGCTAGAAGCGCACCGCAGCCTTGCCCATTTCGCGATCGTGCAGGTTGGGGAGACCTCTCTCGACCTCATCGAAACGACCGAACCGATCACCTCGCGTCATTTCGCGTTCCTCGTGAGCGAACAGGAGTTCGACGCGATATTCGCCCGGATATGCGATGCCGGGCTGCCTTATTGGGCTGACCCATTCCGAAAGGAAGCCGGGCGCATCAACCACTGGGACGACGGACGCGGCGTCTATTTCGACGATCCCGACGGTCATCTCCTCGAAATCATCACGCGCCCCTATGGCAGCGGCGGCTTGCAGGCCGAGCATGTGAACCCGCTGCTGATACGCGACTGAGCGTCCGCCCAAAATTTCATTCACCGGCAGGACGCGGCGGATTGCGCCAGGGATGATCGTCGCCACCCTGCTTCACGGTCACGATTTGCCCGGTGGCGAGCGTGATCGCCATGCCGCCGGTTTGCGCGAACATTGCGCGATCGGCCTTTAGCCAGCGCGGCTGGCAGGCATCGGGAAGGCGACGGTCGCTGACCACGATATCGGCGCCCGCGCAGGCGCTGCGCAGCGCGTCCCAGGGCATGATGTGGCTGCTGCGCGTCGCAAGCAGCCGCCAGCGCCGGGTGCCGCGGACAATCTCGGCGGTACAGGCATCGGCACTGCACCGCGCACCCGGCAGGCTGTCCAGTTCCGAGAGTTCGCCGTCGAATCCCGCACTTTCGGAGAGCGCGCTTCGTATATAGTCTCCCGCGCGTGGCCGCAGCAACGCATAGCCGCCCCGCCCGTCACTCAGCGCAAGATGCCTGCCGTCATTGCTGACCAATATGTCGGGCGGCGAGACCGACAACGCCCAGAGCATGCCACCAAGGACGGGGATGGCGCCAAGGCGCCGAACCCATGTTCGCCAGAGGCATATCCACAGCCCGCCCGAAGCCATCAGTGCGAAGGCGCCCGCGGGCATCACCGGCAACGCGGCGACCGCTCCGGGAGCGCTGGCGACCATGTGCGCGAGGCCGAGAAGCAAGGCGAGCGCCTTGCCGGTCAGCCACCAGAAGGGCGCGCCAAGCCCCGCCAGATCGAACATCAGCGCCATTGCCTCCAGTGGCATGATCACGAAGGTCGTAAGCGGTATCGCAACAATGTTCGCCAGCGCGCCATAAGCGCCAGCCTTGTGAAAATGGAACAGCGCGATCGGCGACAACGCCAGCTCGACAGCCAACCCCGTCAGCAACAAGCCGAGCAGAAGTCGACCGAACCGCATCGCGATCCCTTCCTCGCGCCGCGCGAGCAACGCGCGAACGCGTGGATGCTCATGGAGTGCGACAAGCGCCGTAACCGCCGCAAAGCTCATCTGAAAACTCGGTCCCGCGACCGATTCGGGCCAGCACAGCAGCACGAACAGCGCGCCGGTGGCGATCAGCCGCAGCGTGATCGCCTCACGCCCGAGCGCGATACCGGCAAGAACGATCATTGCGGCGACGCATGAGCGGATTGTCGGAACCTCGGCCCCGGTCAGCAACGTGTATCCGACGCCGGCCATGGCACCTGCACCCGCCGACAACAGCGGCAAGGGCCAGCGGAGCGCGAGCGTCGGGCTCAGTGCGAGCAGCCGCATCACGATCAGCATCGCAGCCGCGACGACCGCGGTGACGTGGAGGCCGCTGATCGAGAGCAGGTGCGCAAGGCCGCTACGCCGCATCGCCTCTGCGTCTTCCTCGGAGATCGCGCCTCGATCGCCCGTTGCCAGCGTCGCCGCAATCGCCCCCTCCGCACCGCCGATCGAATCGCGGACATGCCGGGTCAGGCGCTGCCTGAAATCCGTGCCCAAAGCCGGGGGAGCAGGCGTGACGACCTCGGGTGCGTCAAGCGCCCGGCCGGTTCCGCCGATTCCCTGAAACCAGGCGAGACGCCGGAAATCATAGGCACCGGGCACAGCCGCGTCGGGGGGCGGCATGATCCGGGCACGCAGGGCAATGACAGCGCCGCGTTGGATCGCGGGCGAAGCGTCGGCCTGATCGATGTTCACGCGCACCTTTGGCGGCAGCGCGGGCGCGTCGCGCGGGGCGAGCAGCAGCCGGACTGCCCCGCGCGCGGGGAGGGATTCGACGGCGATTACGTCCGCGCGAAATTGCGTCACAATTGGCCGCTCGAGCACGGGTGCCGAAAGCCTTTCGGCACGCCACCAGATGAGCGCGCAGCCCAATGCCGTCATGACGCCAAACCAGAGCAACGCCCTGCCCAACCGTCGCGAATTCCCGACAGCGCCCCCGGCGGCGGCGCATGCGGCGGCCAGCAGAAGCAGCGTGATCCATCCTGTCCGCCCGGGAATCCAGAACCACAGCGCAACGCCCAGCCCCAGCGCGACCGGAACCCAGAGGGCGAGTTGATCGCGCTCGATCTCCAGCCAGTTTTCCAAGCGCGTCGTAGCGTCAATGCGCCAGCGCCATCGGGCATTTTGCAGCATCGGAAAACCCGTGCTAGGGGCGTGCCCGGTCGTTCTGGCCATCCTGCATATACTGGAGATCATGCGCGTGGGCGCAAGCGTTGAAACTCAACCTGTTGTCACCCGGTTCGCCCCGTCGCCGACCGGCTTCCTCCATATCGGAGGCGCGCGCACCGCGCTGTTCAACTGGCTGTTTGCGCGGCACCATGGCGGCAAATTCCTTCTCCGCATCGAGGATACCGATCGCGCGCGTTCGACCGACGCCGCAATCGAAGCGATTCTCGACGGGATGAAGTGGCTGAACCTCGATTGGGATGGCGATGTCGTCTATCAGTTCGCGCGCGCCGAACGCCACGCCGAGGTCGCCAATGCCATGCTGGCGAGCGGGCATGCCTATCGCTGCTACGCCACGCCCGAGGAACTCGCCGAACTGCGCGAGCAGCAGCGCGCCGCCAAGCAGCCGATGCGCTATGACGGCCGCTGGCGCGACCGCGACGAGTCCGAAGCGCCCGAGGGTGCCCCTTTCGTTATCCGCCTGAAAGCGCCGCGCGAGGGCGAGACGGTCATCGAGGATCGCGTCCAGGGCCGGGTCGTCGTGCAGAACAGCGAACTCGACGACATGATCCTGCTGCGTTCGGACGGCACGCCCACCTATATGCTTGCGGTCGTCGTCGACGATCACGACATGGGGGTGACGCACGTTATCCGCGGCGACGACCATCTGAACAATGCCTTCCGCCAGCTGGGTATCATCAAGGCGATGGGCTGGGCCGAGCCCATCTATGCGCATATCCCGCTGATTCACGGCAGCGACGGCGCCAAGCTGTCCAAGCGCCACGGTGCGCTGGGCGTCGACGCCTATCGCGACGAGATGGGGCTGTTGCCTGAGGCGGTGTCCAACTATCTGCTGCGGCTCGGCTGGGGGCACGGCGATGACGAGATCATCAGCCGCGAGCAGGCTGTCGAGTGGTTCGATCTTGCCGGCGTTGGCCGCTCGCCCTCGCGCTTTGATCTCAAGAAGCTCGAAAATCTGAACGGCCATTATATCCGCGAAGCCGATGATGCGCGACTTGCAGAGCTGGTTGCGCCCCGCATCGAGGCGCTGACCGGGCGCGCGCTCGCTGGCGAATCGCGCGCATTGCTCGCTGCCGCCATGGCTTCGCTCAAGCCACGCGCGAAGAATCTTCACGAGATCGCCGAAGGCGCATTGTTCCTTTTCGAGACGCGCCCGCTCGCGCTCGACGAAAAGGCAGCAACTCTGCTAGAGGGCGACGCGGCGACCCTGCTGGCACAAGCGGGCGCTCTTTTGGAGACGGTGGTCGACTGGTCCGTACCCGCGCTTGAGGCTGCGGTACGGCAGGTGGCTGAGGATGCGGGGATTGGCTTGGGCAAGGTTGCCCAACCCTTGCGGGCTGCGCTCACCGGGCGCTCGACCTCGCCGGGAATATTCGACGTGCTGGTGCTTCTCGGCAAGGAGGAGTCGCTGGCGCGCATCGCGGAGCGGTCGGCCTGAGCCGACCGGGACGGAGCTTGAACAGGAAGGAAGTGAATATGGCCGAAGCACAAGCGAAAATGGCGCTGGGCGACAAGAATCTGGAATTGCCCGTGCTCAGCGGCACGGTGGGTCCCGACGTCATCGATATTCGCAAGCTGTACGGCCAGACGGGCGCCTTTACCTATGATCCCGGGTTCACCTCGACCGCGAGCTGCGAGTCGGGCCTGACCTATATCGACGGCGATCAGGGCATCCTGCTCCACCGCGGCTACCCGATCGACCAGCTCGCCGAACAGTCGAGCTTCATGGAGGTCGCCTATCTGCTGCTGAACGGCGAGCTGCCGACCAAGGCCGAACTCGAAAAGTTCGACAGCACAATCACCCGCCACACCATGCTGCACGAGCAGCTCGCGACCTTCTATCGCGGCTTCCGTCGTGACGCGCACCCGATGGCGATCATGTGCGGCGTCGTCGGCGCGCTCTCAGCCTTCTACCACGATTCGACCGACATCACCGATCCGCACCAGCGCATGGTCGCCAGCCACCGCCTGATCGCGAAGATGCCGACGATCGCCGCGATGGCGTATAAATATTCGGTCGGCCAGCCCTTCCTCTATCCCGACAACTCGCTGAGCTACACGGGCAATTTCCTGCGCATGACCTTCGGCGTTCCGGCCGAAGACTATGTCGTCGATCCCGTCGTCGAAGACGCGATGGACAAGATTTTCATCCTCCACGCCGATCACGAGCAGAACGCGTCGACCTCGACCGTCCGCCTCGCGGGCTCGTCGGGCGCCAATCCCTTCGCCTGCATCGCGGCGGGCATCGCGTGTCTGTGGGGTCCCGCGCATGGCGGCGCCAACGAGGCCGCGCTCAACATGCTGCGCGAGATCGGTACGCCCGACCGCATCCCCGAATATATCGCGCGCGCGAAGAACAAGGACGATCCGTTCCGCCTGATGGGTTTCGGCCACCGCGTGTACAAGAACTACGACCCGCGCGCGAAGGTGATGCAGAAGACCGCGAACGAGGTGCTCGACAAGCTGGGCGTCACCGATCCGATCTTCGACGTCGCACGCGAGCTCGAGCAGATTGCGCTCAGGGACGATTATTTCGTCTCGAAGAAGCTCTATCCCAATGTCGACTTCTATTCGGGCGTCATCCTGTCGGCGATTGGCTTCCCGACCACGATGTTCACGGTGCTCTTCGCACTGGCGCGTACCACGGGCTGGGTCGCGCAGTGGAACGAGATGATTTCGGATCCCGATCAGAAGATCGGCCGTCCGCGCCAGCTCTATACCGGCCCTGCCCAGCGCGACTACGTCCCGCTCGGCAAGCGCTGATCAGGCCGACAGCAATACCAGTGTGAACCGCGCGCCCTGACCGGGCGCGCTGTCCACCGAAACATCGCCTCCCATCGCGCGCGCCAGCCGGCGCGCGATGTAGAGGCCAAGGCCACTGCCGCCGGGCTCGTCCTGATCGATGCGCTCGAACTTTTCAAAAATGCGCTCGTGCTCGGCCGGGTCGATGCCCTTGCCCTGGTCCGCAACGACGATCCGCACGCGACCGTCCTCCTCTTCGCCGCGGATCCACACCATCGATCCCTCGGGCGAGTAACGCACGGCATTGCCGACAAGATTGACCAGTATCTGAAGCACACGGCGAAACTCGCCGCGCGCGATCAGGGGTTCGTCGCTGGCGGGCTTGTCGATGCGAACGCCACGATCTGCCGCGCGAACCGCCAGCAGGCCCGCAGCGCGCCGCGCAATATCGGCGATGTCGATTTCGTCCATGGCAGGCTCGAAGTCGGGACGCTCGATCGCCTGGAGATCTACCAGATCGTCGACCAGCGCGAGCAGGTGCCGGCCGGCGGTCGCGATGTCGCTGGCATAGTCCGCATAATCGCGGCGCAACGGCCCATCGGTCTGCGCGCGGATGCTTTCGGCGTTGGCGATGATGCGGCCAAGCGGCGCACGCAGGGCCTTGTCGAGGCGCTCGCCAAAGGCATCGGGCACGCCGACCACCTCATCGTCATGCGCAAGCCGTGCGGGGACATTCATCCAGCTCGCACTCCCGCGAAAGCCGCGAAAGCGCCCGACGCCGTCGAGCAGCGGGACCGCCGACAGCCTCACGCGGCCGGAAATATCGCGCATCTCGGCAATCTGGTCCTCGAAACGCGTCTTGGCGGCGAGCGCTTCGAGCAATGGCAGATTGCCCTGATCTGTCTCGACCAGCTTGAGCAGCTTGGTGAGCGGCTGGCCAATGACCGCGCTCGCGGCGCCGCCGATCGCGGCTTCGGCGGACGCGGACAAGGCCACGATCCGGAGATTTTCGTCGGCCTCCCAGAGCCAGTCCGCACTGGCGCGCAGAAAATCGGTTTCGCGGTCGATCTCGGCTGCCTCGTCGGGCGCATGCGCGGCACGACGGCTCCATCCACCAACGGTCAGCCGCACTTCGTTGCCCTCCGGCTGCGCTCGCACCCAGAGATCGACGTCGCTTTCGCCGTCGGCCGCGATGATCGCGCGCGAGATCAGGATACCGAGGCGCTGCGCAAGCCGCGCGAGCGTCGCGATCTGCGGCACCGCGAGCGCGCCACCATCTTCGCCGCCCGCGCGCAGATGGAGGTCGCGCAGCGGCGGATCGGCTTCGACGAGCCTGCCCTGCCGATCGACCCGGCCATGCGCGGTCAGCGCGGTCACGCTGCCCACCCGCTGCCGCGCTCGGCAAGACGCGTCGCGAGCGCCGCAATGGCGTTGCGATAGCCGATGTCGATCTGCCAGGGCCGGATAGCATCCATGGCCTGCGCGGGGGCAAGGGTATCATAGGCATTCATCGCGTCGGAGAATCCCGCATCGCCCGGTCCCATCGCAAGCAAAATCGCAGCTGCCGTCTCGCGCTCGACGTCGAGCGCCTTCATCAACAGGATCAGTCGATCGCCATAAGGCGGCAGGATCATGTCGCGCGCGGCGTCGAAATCGAGCCCTGCGCGTGACGCGAGAATCGCGATCAGCAGCGCAAGCCGCCCCTCCACGCATGCCGCGCGCAGCACCTGATCGTCGAGCCAGCCGCGTTCGCCAAGCAACCGGGCGAGATGCATCGCCGACGATTCGAGCGTTTCGCCTTCGTCATGCGCCGCCAGCATGGTCGAGGCCACGTCCATCAACGCCGTATCGACCTGCATCGGATCGGCGCCGTGAAGCCGGGTCATATAATCGCGCAGCGCAGCGGCGATCCACCAGACCATCCGATAGTGAAGATCGGCGGGCAGATCGGAACGCGGAAGCGTCTCGTCGTCAAAGACATAATATCGGCGGCTCTCGGCAATCAGCAGCGACATGGCAGCGGCCGAAAGCGCAGGATCGGCATCGGCGAGCAGCGCTTCGATCAGCGTACTCACTTCGCCATTGGCGGCGGCGTTGCGGCGCAGATCATCCGCCACGCGCTGTTCCTCGACGCGCGCGAGCAACAGCGAGACGAGTTCGATATCATGGAGTGCACGCGCGCGTTCGAGCACGGGCATCGCGATCGCGACGCGCGCGCTCCCCAGTGCTGCGATCAACTCGGGCGAGAAACGCCCGGCATGTTCGGACACAAGCCGTTGACGAACATCGCTTTCCACGGCGGCGACGAGGCGCGCGATGAAACGGCGCACGGTGACGCGCTGGTAATCGCTGAGCCGCATCGCATCGGGCAGGAACAGATCGACGAGCGACGCCAGCCGCCGGCGATTGCCATGCGCCGCGCGCGCCGCTTCGGCCAGCAGCCGTTCGGCGCCGATCGGCTCGTGCGCCATTCTGTCACCGTCCTCCGCGAACATGGCATCCGCGATACGCGACTATAGTTAAATTGCTCTTAGCGCCGTTTCGCCCGGTTTTGCGAGCGTCTGGACGTTCGTCCGCACGTCGACCGCAAACGACCGTTTGTCGAAACACCCTCGGGACGGTCGTATTACTGTATTATGCGAATGATACGCCTCGCGGAAACGGGGTGAGTACCGAGCGTAGCCCGGTGAGCCAACGATACTCGAAGGGAATCACTGATGAACAATTCCATTGCATTCATTCGCGCCGCCATCATTGGCGCATCTGTCGCCGCAGCGTCCGTCCCCGCCCTTGCCGCCGAACCCAAGGATGCCGAAAAGGCGCAGCTGACGCTCGACGCCAAGACGGGCAAATATTGCTACAAGGCGTCACTAACGGGATCGCGGATGCAGAGAAGCATCTGCCGTACGCCCGATCAGTGGGCGAAGGAAGGCGTCAAGGTGCCAGGGAGCGCTGGAAGCGAACTCGCGAAGAAATAGCGCTCAACTCTTCCCCGCAACGGGAATGCCCCCTTCCCGGAGACGACGGGCGAGCATGCGCTGGCCGAAGAGTAGCGCGCCGAAAGCGGCAAATGCGGTCGCAGCAAGCCCGCCCGTCGAATATCCGAAAAAGGCGAAGGGCAGATAGAGACCGGCAAGCGCGGGCGCATTCATATAAGAGCGCCCGATCAGCCGGTCCTGTCCCGACACCGCTCCCATCAGCGCAATCGTGGTCAGCGCCAGCGCCCACACGCCCCAGCCTGCGCCGTCCTTTGCCAGCCGCCACGCAAGAATGCCGGCAGCGAGCGCGAACACGATATCGCGGCCCATTCGCCAGAGCCGGTTCCACTTGGCCGCGCGCAAGGCCACCCCGTCCATTCGCCGGGGAATCGCGGCGATGGGGCCGGAAAGCGCGAGCGCCAAAGTGCCCGAGGCTATCCAGCCACTGGCAAAGGCAGGCAATGCCAGCGTCGCCATCACGATTGATCCGGTACGCAGCCACAAGGGCTTGATATTGCGACCGAGCAGGAATGCGGTGATCGCCTCGGAAAGCGAACCGGGCAGAAAATCATTGCCCTTGCCGCTCAGCAGCAGCGTTTCGGCCTGGCGCCCCTCGTCGGCGCGATCGACGAGCCAGACCGATCCGGCGCCCGCTTCGACGCGCCGCGCCTCGGCCTGGACGACGCGGCGCAGCAGCGTCGACTGAAGATCCCAGTCACCCAGCATCGCGGCGGTGCGGCGCAGCGTGGCGCCGTCGACCAGAGCTATGCCCGCCCAGCGCGCACCTGCGTCGATCCGCTCGAAGCGCAGCGTTTCTGCGGCATCGGGCACGGTGAAGATGCTGGGTGCATTGGCCTTGCCCGCCTTGTCGATCATTTCCTGGCGCGCGATGATGCCGTCGCCGATCAGCAGAAGCCTTTCCTCGGGATGGATGCGATCGGCGGCGTCGGCGACGCTGCGCGCAAGTTCGACCGCGATGCCATCGCGACGCAGCCGGTCGACCGCACCGACAAGCGCAGAGGGCAAGCGTTCGACGAGCACCACGACGTGCCGCGCCCCGGCGGCGGCCGCCTGGCGAACCTGATATTCGATCAGCGTCTGGCCCAGAAAGGGCAACGCCGCACGCAGACCGCGATTGTCATCCTCGCGTTCAGAACAGCCAATGATCAGACTGGCGAGCGCCACTTACGTCCCTCAACCCCCAAAAATCCATGAAGGTCGATAGGCTTTCCGTGAGGCGGTGCAAAGGGGGGTTCAGCAGTCGAAAGACGCGATCGCGGCGTCTATGCGACGGAATATTGCGGGATCGCCCGGCACCGAATGCGACGCCTGTTCCGCGGCGTCCATCAGGCGCACCGCGCCGAAGCTCGCCGCTATGCCTTTCAAACGCCATGCCGCCGCGCGCCAGTTGGCGTCGCAGCGCGCGCGCGACAACAGATCGCGCTGCCGTTCGGCGCTTTCGAGAAAGGCGCGACGCAGCTCGGCGATCAGCGACGGATCGTTGCCGACCGCGGCTGCAAGCGCGGTATCCAGTGCCCCGGGATCATATGCCATCCCGTGCGATATATCCGACGAGCATTAAGGAGGAGTTTCCACGGCATGTTCCTTGGCGGCAAATTCATGATAAACATGCACCATGACAGGGGGATCACGGATCATCGACATCCGGCGCAGAGCGACGGGAACCGCGGCTGAAGATGGGGGCAGCGAGCTGCCGCCGGAGGTCGAGGCTGAGGCAGCGGCTTACGAGCTCGCCTATTATGCCGAGGACGAACCCGATTTGTCCCCGGCACGCGACCGCGCGGTCGCCGCATTCTGCCTCACACTCGCGCTGGGCTGGTCGGGGTTCACGCTCTGGACTTTCTGGAACACGCTGGGCGGCCGCATGCCGGCCCCCGCCGACATCGCCGCGCTGGTCGGAAGCCTCAGCGCGCCGCTCGCGCTTATCGGCGTCGTCTATCTGCTGCTGATGCGCACGAGCCGGCGCGAGGCACGGCGCTTCGCGGCCACCGCCTCCACGATCCGCTCCGAATCGCAATGGCTCGAATCGGTGCTGCGCACGGTCACGCAGCGTATCGACGAGAATCGCGAACTGCTCTCGCATCAGTCGCAGCAGCTCATGGGCATCGGCGAAGAAGCTGCGGGGCGGATGAAGGTCGTGAGCGATGCCATGCACGGAGAGGTCGAATCGCTCGGCCGCCAGGCCAACGCGCTCAAGACTGCGGCAACCGCTGCGCGTGCCGACATGACCGTGTTGCTCGCCGATCTTCCCAAGGCGCAGGTGCAGACGCGGCGTATGGCAGAAGATCTGCGCGAGGCAGGGCTGAAGGCGCACGAAAATGCGGGGGCGCTCGAGGCGCAGCTTTCATCGCTCACCGTCCGTGGTCGCGAAGCCGACGAGATTGCCGGCGGCGCAGCGCAACGACTCGCAGCGCATCTTGCGCGCATGGAAAGCACCAGCGATGCCGCTGGTGCACGGCTGGAGGCGGCTGCCGGCCAGATGACCGAGGCGGTCGACGCGGCGCTGTCGCGTGCTGCCGATGCGGTCGACGAAGCGCGCAAGGGGATGGAAGCGCAGGGCGCCGCGATGATGGCCATGGTCGAACAGGCGCAGGCAGCGCTGGGCCAGACCGGCGATGAAGCCACGCGCACGCTCACCGCACGCGTTTCCGACATCAACACCCGAATCGAGCAGCTCGGCCAGTTGCTCGCAACGCACGAAGCCGTATCGCGCGAGATGGTCACCACGCTGCAGACCGCGTTTGCGGACGCCGAGCAGCGACTCGTCAGCCTCGACGAGACGGGAAGCGAACGCACGGGCCGGCTTTCGGACGCGATCAGCAATCTCCAGGGTCATGCAGAACGGATGACCGAGGTGCTGCGCCGTGGCGGCTCGGTCGCCGACACGCTGATCCAGAAATCCGAGTCGCTGCTGACAGCGCTCGACGCCAATGCGCGCGAGCTCGACGAAACGCTTCCGGGCGCACTCGATCGGCTCGACACCAAGGTCAGCGCGAGCAAGACCTTGCTGTCCTCGGTCGTGCCCGAGGCCGAGAAACTCGAGATGACGACGCTCAGCGCCTATAACCGGCTGACCGAGGCGGAGGCCGTGCTCGTCAAACAGCGCAAGGCGATCGACAAGCTTGTCGCCGATATGGATCGCCAGATCACCGACAGGCAGAAATCGGTCGAGGAGCTCGGCAAGGCGATCGGGCTCGCGGGCGACGAAGCGACTCGCTTTGCCGAAACGGCCGCGCCGCAACTCGTCGAATCGCTAGTCCGCGTCCGCGAGACCGCGGTCCAGGCGTCCGAGCGCGCCAAGGAAACGCTCGCCTCCATCGTACCGGAGACCAGCGCAGCGCTTGGCCGTGCGAGCGAGGAGGCCATGCGCGAGACGATTACCGCGAAGGTCGAGGCGCAGATGGCCGAGATTGCGGCCGCCGCCGCGCGCGCGGTCGAAACCGCCAACAAGGCATCCGAACGGTTGATGAGCCAGATGCTCACGATTGCCGATACCACTTCGAATGTGGAGGCGCGGATCGAACAGGCGCGCACCGAGATCGAGGAAGCCAATCGCGATACGCTCTCGCGCAAGGTCGCGCTGCTGATCGAGTCGCTCAATTCCACCTCGATCGACGTTGCAAAGATCCTGTCGAACGACGTCACCGACACCGCCTGGGCGGCCTATCTCAAGGGCGATCGGGGCGTCTTCACGCGCCGTGCTGTCAGGTTGCTCGACGCCGGAGAGGTCCGGGAGATCGCGCGTCACTATGACGAGGACGCCGAATTCCGTGAGCAGGTGAACCGCTATATTCACGATTTCGAGGCGATGCTGCGTCACATTCTGTCGACGCGGGACGGATCGCCGCTCGGCGTGACGATCCTGTCGTCGGATATGGGCAAGCTCTATGTTGCGCTGGCGCAGGCAATCGAGCGCCTGAGAAACTGAAACCCGCCCTCAGGCGCCCGCTGCATGGGCCGTCCCGTTCGTCAGCGGGCGTGCCGCGTCGGCATCCTGCGAGAACAGCGGGGCACCGAGCAGCACGGACGCGGTGCCGACAAAACCCATGACGGCGCGACCGACCGACGACTGCGTGAATTTAGCCATTCTTCCCATCGCTCATTCCTTCGCTTGCTGGCTGGATTCGCCGGCAAGGCGGCTATGACAGTCCGTTGAGGGAATGAGCGTGGTACTGACCGTTGAAAATGCGCGCGGGACAAGAACGGCCATTCCAACGACCGAATCCGCCTTGCGCTAATCAGTTGGTACGAAACAGGTCGAACGCCTCTGCGCCTACCCAGCCATTGACATAGTTAGCGTAGAACAGCGCGAAGAACGCCATCGACAGCGCGGTGGTCCACAGCGCCACGCGACCCGGGCGAAAATTGGCGGGCGCGCTGTCGGCCTGACCCGGCGTCTTGGGCACACCCGCCTCATCATGCGTCTTCACGCCGAAGGGCAGCACGACAAAGGCGCACATCACCCAGAACAGCAGGTAGATGGCAAGCGCCGAGGTCCATTTCATGAAATCACACCCTCACAATCATGACGTCGACGACGGGCTTCTTGCCCGTCCAGTGGGTCGCGCGGCGGCGGACCGCAAGGCGCAGCGCCTCGCGTAGCGAATCCTCGTCGCGCGCGCCCTTCAACACCGCCTGCCCGGCAGCGGCGCGGGCATCTTCGAGGAACGCCTCGCGATCCTCCTCGACGGGGATGCCATTCAGGCGAATCTGGGGCGCTCCGACCAGGGCACTGTTGCGATCGAGTGCGACCGCCAGCGAGATCTGGCCGTGGAGCGAGAGCTTGCGGCGCTCGTTCATGGTAGTGCCGTCGGCGGGCAGGATGACGTCGCCGTCGAGTACGAGCCGCCCGACGCGTTCATGGCCGAGCTTCAGCGGGCCGTTGGGCGCAAGCCGCACCAGTTCGCCATTCTGCTGGACAACGGCCTTCTTCACGCCCTGGGAAAGCCCGAAGCGTGCCTGCTCGACCATGTGGCGCATCTCGCCATGCACCGGAACGAGGATCTCCGGACGGATCCAGTGATACATCGACGCAAGCTCGGGGCGGCCGGGATGCCCCGAAACATGGACGTGGGCCTGACGATCGGTGATCATCTCCACGCCCGCCGCGGCGAGCATGTTCTGGATACGGCCGATCGCGATCTCGTTGCCCGGGATCTGCTTTGAGGAGAAGACGACGAGATCGCCTGCATCGAGCTTGATCGGGTGCGTGCCCTCGGCGACGCGGCCGAGCGCGGCGCGGGGTTCGCCCTGCCCGCCAGTCGCGACGATCATCACGTCGCGCCGCGGAAGCCCCATTGCGGTGTCGAAATCGACGACCTCGGGGAAATCCTTGAGATATCCCGTCGCCTTTGCGACGCGCAGGATCCGGTCGAGCGAACGGCCCGCGACGCAGAGCGTGCGCCCGGTATCCTTCGCAACCTGCCCCAATGTACGAAGTCGCGCCGCGTTGGAGGCGAAGGTGGTGACGAGCACCCTGCCCTTCGCCCCGCCGATCACCTCGTCGAGCCCGGCGCGTACCGCACCTTCGGAGCCCGAGGCTTCGGGATTGAAGACATTGGTCGAATCGCAGACCAGCGCCAGCACGCCCGCGTCACCGATCTCGGTCAGTTCCTCGGGCGTCGAGGGAGCGCCGAGCTGTGGCGCATCGTCGAGCTTCCAGTCGCCGGTGTGGAAGATACGACCATAGGGCGTGTCGATCAGGACGGCATTGCCCTCGGGAATCGAGTGCGCAAGCGGGACGTAGCGGAAGCCGAAGGGTCCGAGCGCGAAGCTACCCTCATTGTCGACGATGTTGAGCTCGACGCGATCGGCGATCCCCTCCTCGTCGAGCTTGCCCTGGATGAGCCCCGCAGTGAACGGCGTGGCATAAAGCGGCACACCGAGATCGGCGGCGAGATAGGGCAGCGCGCCGATATGATCCTCATGGCCGTGCGTCAGGACAATACCGAGCAGATCCTCGGCACGCTCCTCGATAAAGCTGAGGTCGGGCAGGATCAGCTCAACACCCGGGTAGTTGGGATCCGCGAAGGTGAGGCCGCAATCGACCATCACCCATTTGCCCTGCGTGCCGTAGAGATTGACGTTCATGCCGATCTCCCCCGACCCGCCAAGGGCGAGGAAAAGGAGTTCGTTGCCGGGTTTGGTCACTTGGTTCGTTATCCAGTCTTTGCCTTGGTGCGCTCATGGAGCATCGCGAGCCCGCGGATCGTCAGATCGGGCTCGATCGCATCGAATACATTGCTGTGCTTCTCGAACAGCGTCGCGAGACCGCCTGTAGCAAGAACCTTCACGGGACGTCCAATCTCTGCCTTCATCCGCGCGACGAGGCCTTCCATCATCGCCACATAGCCCCAGAAGATGCCGATGTGCATCTGGTCCTCGGTGGTGCGGCCGATCACGCTGTTGTTGCCGGTCGGAGCCTCGATCGCGATGCGCGGCAGCTTGGCCGCGGCGGCGACGAGCGAATCGAGCGAAAGGTTGATGCCCGGCGCGATGATCCCGCCTTTATAGGCGCCCGTATAGTCGATCACGTCAAAGGTCGTAGCGGTGCCGAAGTCGATGACGATGAGGTCACCCTTGTGCCCGGCATGCGCGGCGATCACGTTCAGAACGCGGTCGGCGCCCACGGTCTTGGGCTCCACGACATCAAGCGTGACGCCCCATTCTGCGGTCGCTTGCCCGGCGACGAGTGGCGTCACCTTGAAATATTTCTCCGACAGCACCGACAGATTGTGGAGCGCGCGTGGAACGACGGTACCAATGATCACGCCACTGATATCGTCGAGCCCATAGCCTTCCAGATCGAGCAGCTGACGCAGCCAGACGGCATATTCGTCGGCCGTGCGCCGCGGATCGGTGGCAATCCTCCAGCGCGCGCGGATCTCCAGATCCTTGACCAGCGCAAAGACGATATTGGTGTTTCCGGCATCAATGGCGAGCAGCATGATGAACCTTCAGATCAAGAACACATCGCCCGCGTGAATGACACGCGTCGACCCATCCGCCAAGCGCAGGATAAGCGCACCGTCGGCGTCGAGGCCATCGAACAGCCCCTCGATCGCGCTGCCGTCAGGGAGGTTTGCGACGAGCGCGGTTCCCTTCGGATGCGCCCATTCGAGCCATTTCTCACGCAGCGGGGCGAGCCCCTCCCCGCGCCAGCGCGAAAGCCAGCGTTCGAAGGCTGTGGCAAGTTCCTCAAGGAACAGCGCGGGATCCGGTGCGCCATAAAGCGCAAGGCTGGTCGTGACGCGGCCTGGCACCTCGGGACGATGCGCGAGGTTGACGCCGATCCCGACCACCACCGCATCGCCCGTCCGCTCGAGCAATATCCCCGACATTTTCGCGCCATCGAGCAGCAGGTCATTGGGCCATTTGAGCGAGAGCGGCTCGCGCCCCGTCCACGCCGCCGTGACTTCGGCCAGCGCCACCGCAGCGACGAGCGCAAGCGTCGCCGCGGCGGGATCGGTCGGCCGCAGCCGCACGATCGTGCTCGCATAGAGGTTACCGCGCGGCGAAACCCAATCGCGCCCCTGCCGGCCGCGGCCCGCCGTCTGCGTCACCGCGCGGAGCCAGAGGCCTTCGGACTCGCCTGCAGCGGCAAGCCCGAGCATGTCGGCATTGGTCGAGGCGGTCGCCTCTACGGTACGGATGATCGTCAGAAGAGCGCTCTCGCGGCGTTCATCGTTGCCACGCCCAGCGCCGGGATCAGGAAAT
>NZ_JAKVIO010000052.1 GCF_022601895.1 Sphingomonas sp. LaA6.9 | reverse complement strand
CTACGGTACGGATGATCGTCAGAAGAGCGCTCTCGCGGCGTTCATCGTTGCCACGCCCAGCGCCGGGATCAGGAAATAGCCCAGCGGCGAGACGAAGAGCGCGGAGACCGCGATCAGACCATTCTCGACGATGCTCTCCGACGGCGCATAGGCGGGCGCCGGCTCGTCGAAGTACATCGTCTTGATGATCTTCAGATAATAATAGGCACCGATCACCGAGGCCGCGATACCGATGGCGGCGAGCGGCCACATGCCCGCGGCAACCGCGGCATCGAATACAAGGAACTTGGCCCAGAAGCCGAGCAGCGGCGGGATGCCCGCAAGGCTGAACATGAAGGTGGCGAGCGCCGCCGCCAACGCCGGACGCGTGCTCGACAGCCCCGACAGGCTCGAGATCGTCTCGACATGGTTGCCATCGCGGTCGCGCATCTGGAGCACGCAGAGGAAACTGCCCAGCGTCATCGCGACATAGATCGCCATATAGGTCATCACCGAAGCGACGCCCTCTTCGGTGCCCGCGGCAAGGCCGATGAGCGCGAAGCCGACATTGTTGATCGACGAATAGGCGAGCAGGCGCTTGATGTTGTTCTGGCCGATCGCGGCCACCGCGCCGAGCACGATCGAGGTGAGCGCCGCGAAGATCACGATCTGGCGCCATGCGTCCGATCCCGGACCCATGGCCTCAACGGCAACCCGCACGGTAAGAGCGATCGCCGCAACCTTGGGCGCGCTGGCGAAGAAGGTGGTGACAGGCGTGGGCGCGCCTTCATAGACGTCGGGCGTCCACATGTGGAACGGCACCGCGCTGATCTTGAAGGCGAGGCCCGCGAGCACGAAGACCAGGCCGAACAGTTCGCCGTTCGACAGGCCGTCCTTCATCGAAACCGCGATACCTTCGAACATCGTCGTGCCCGAGAAGCCATAAAGCAGCGTGATGCCGTAGAGCAGGATGCCCGAAGCGAGCGCGCCGAGGACAAAATATTTCAGGCCAGCTTCGGCCGAACGCGTGTCGCGGCGCATGAAGCTCGCGAGTACATAGGCGGCAAGGCTGTTGAGCTCGAGCCCGACATAAAGCGTCAGCAGGTCGGCGGCCGAGACCATCATCCCCATGCCGACCGCGGCGAGCACGATCAGGACGGGATATTCCGCGCGCAATCCGCCGCTTTTGGCAAAGAAGCCCGGGGCGACGATCAGCGACACAGCCGCAGCGATATAGATCAGCAGCTTGGCGAAGGCGGCGAAGGCATCGGCGCGGTAGAGGCCGTAAAACGCCTCTCCACCGTGCCCTGCCGGACCGAGCAGCGCGAGCCCCGCGGCAGCGAACAGCGCCACTGAAAGCCAGCTAATGGCCTGCGTGGCCTTGTCGCCCGCATAGGCAGCAATCATCAGCAGAACGAGCGAGCCGAGCGAAAGAATGACCTCGGGCAGCGCCATCTGGAGGGAAGCGGCGTAATCCATCAGTGCGCCTCCCCGTGCGCGTCAGCTTTGACTTGAGGTTTGCCGGCTGCGAGCTGCGCGTCGCCAACAGGCCTGGCGCGTTCGATGCGCGCCAGCAGCGTGCCGATATCCTTGCGCATCGGCGCCATGAAGCTCTCGGGATAAACGCCCATCCACAGCACGACTGCCGCGATCGGCGCCATCAGCCACATCTCGCGGTGCGAGAGATCGGGCATCGCGCGGACATCCTCCTTGTCGAGATCGCCAAAGGCGACGCGGCGATAGAGGTAGAGCATGTACGCGGCACCAAGGATGATGCCGGTAGTGCAAATCAGCGTCACGAAGCTCGACACCTGGTAGGTGCCCGCAAGCGACAGGAATTCGCCGACAAAGCCGCTGGTGCCGGGCAAGCCGACCGACGCCATCGTGAACAGCATGAAGAACAGCGCATATTTGGGCATGTTGATCGCAAGCCCGCCGTAACGGTCGATCTCCCGCGTGTGCAGGCGGTCGTAGATCACGCCGACGCACAGGAAGAGCGCGCCCGAGACGAGGCCGTGCGAAAGCATGACAATCATCGCGCCCTCGAGGCCCTGACGGTTGAAGGCGAACAGGCCGATCGTCACGATCGCCATGTGCGCGACCGAGGAATAGGCGATCAGCTTCTTCATGTCGTTCTGCACCAGCGCGACGAGCGAGGTGTAGACAACCGCGATCATAGACAGTCCGAAGATCACCCAGATCAGTTCGGCCGAAGCCTCGGGGAACATCGGCAACGAGAAGCGGATGAAGCCGTAACCGCCCATCTTCAGCAGCACGCCGGCAAGGATCACCGAACCCGCGGTCGGTGCCTGCACGTGCGCGTCGGGAAGCCAGGTGTGGACGGGCCACATCGGCATCTTGACGGCGAAGGAGGCGAAGAAGGCCAGCCAGAGCAGCGTCTGCGCTTCCACCGGGAAGTCGTAGTTCATCAGCTCGGGGATGAAGGTCGTCCCTGCCTCGCGCGCCATCCACAGCATCGCGATCAGCATCAGCACCGATCCGAGCAGCGTGTAGAGGAAGAACTTGTACGACGCGTAGATGCGGTTCGCACCGCCCCAGATGCCGATGATCAGGTACATCGGGATCAGGCCGGCCTCGAAGAAGATGTAGAACAGGAACAGGTCCTGCGCCGCGAACACGCCGATCATCAGCACTTCCATGAACAGGAAGGCCGCCATGTATTCGGGCACGCGCTTCTCGATCGCCTCCCACGAGGCGAGGATGCAGATCGGCATGAGGAACAGCGTGAGCATGATCAGCATCAGCGCGATACCGTCGATGCCGAGCGCCCAGGCGAAACGGCCGAAGACCGGCACATATTCCTGGAACTGCCACTGCGCACCGAGCAGGCTGGCGTCGTAATTGACCCACAGAACGATGCCGAGCGCGAAGTCGACCAGCGTCGCGACCAGCGCTATCATCCGCGCGTTCTGCGCGCTCACGTAAAGGCACGCCACTGCCGCCACCATCGGGATGGCGAGCATCAGCGAAAGGATGGGAAAGCCGAGCTGGTTCGTCATTGCGCCACCGCCCACACTGCCCAGGTCGCCGCGGCGGCAAGGCCGATCAGCATGACGAAGGCATAGCTGGCAAGGAAGCCCGACTGGAGCTTCGCGGTGAGCCCGTTGCCCTTGACCGCGAGCGCGGCGAGGCCGTTCGGACCGAAGCGGTCGATCGTCCCCTCGTCGCCGCCCTTCCAGAAGAGGCGACCGAACCAAAAGGCAGGCTTCACGAAGATCAGGTTGTAGAGCTCGTCGAAATACCACTTGTTGAGCAGGAAATCGTAGAGGACGCGGAACTGGGCCACGAACTTCTCCGGAATGTCGGTGTTCACGATATAGGCGCGCCAGGCGATGAACAGGCCGGTCAGCATGACCGCGGCCGGCGTCAGTTTCACCCACAGCGGCACTTCATGCATCGCGTGCATCAGGTGCGTGTCGAAGGCGATGCTGCCGTTCCAGAAGTGGACGCCGTGTTCGGCGTCGACGAACTGGTGATGGAAGAGGAAGCCCGCGAAGATCGCGCCGAGCGTCAGCACGCCAAGCGGGATGAGCATCGAGATCGGGCTTTCATGCGGGTGGTAACCCGCAGTGCCTTCATGCGGCAGGTGGTCATGCGGATCGCGATGATGCTCCTCGGTGGGATCGTCGCGATGTTCTTCCACATGGTGCACTGCATGCTGGATGTGCTCGGATTCCTCCCAACGGGCTTTTCCGAAGAAGGTGAGGAAGATCAGGCGCCACGAATAGAAGCTCGTGAGCAGCGCCGCGAACGCGCCAACCGCGAAGGCGAGCTTGCCCGTCGAGCCGGCAGCGAAGGCGGCCTCGAGGATCGCGTCCTTCGAATAGAAGCCCGCAAAGCCGAACACGCCGATAATGCCGACGCCCGTGATCGCGAGCGTGCCCGCCATCATCGCCCAGAAGGTGAGCGGGATGTGCTTACGCAGCGCGCCATAATAGCGCATGTCCTGCTCGTGGTGCATGGCGTGGATCACCGAGCCTGCGCCGAGGAACAGCAACGCCTTGAAGAAGGCGTGCGTGAACAGGTGGAACATCGCCGCGCCATAGGCGCCGACGCCCGCCGCGAAGAACATGTAGCCGAGCTGCGAACAGGTCGAATAGGCGATGACGCGCTTGATGTCGGTCTGCGTCGTGCCCACGGTCGCGGCGAACAGGCAGGTCGCGGCACCGATATAGGTGACGAAGGTGAGCGCGGTCTCGCTGGTCTCGAACATCGGCGACAGGCGGCAGACCATGAAGACGCCCGCGGTGACCATCGTCGCGGCGTGGATCAGCGCCGACACGGGGGTCGGGCCTTCCATCGCGTCGGGAAGCCAGGTGTGCAGACCAAGCTGCGCCGACTTGCCCATCGCACCGACGAACAGCAGCAGGCAGAGAATGGTCATCGTGTCGAGGCGGTAGCCGAGGAAGCCGATGGTCGAACCCGCCATGCCGGGCGCCGCTTCGAGGATCGCGGGGATCGAGACGGTGCCGAACACGAGGAAGGTGCCGAAGATACCCAGCATGAAGCCAAGGTCGCCGACGCGGTTCACGACGAACGCCTTGATCGCGGCCGCGTTGGCCGAGGGCTTCCTGAACCAGAAGCCGATCAGCAGATACGAAGCGAGGCCCACGCCTTCCCAGCCGAAGAACATCTGGACGAGGTTGTCGGCCGTCACGAGCATCAGCATCGCGAAGGTGAAGAGCGAGAGATAGGCGAAGAAGCGCGGCTGATCCGGATCGTCCTCCATATAGCCCCAGCTATAGAGGTGGACGAGCGCCGAGACCGTCGTGATGACGACGAGCATCACCGCGGTGAGCGTATCGACGCGCAGCGACCACTGGACGTTCAGATCACCCGACTTGATGAAGTCGAGTACCGGGATCACCTGCGCGGGCACTTCGCCGCCGACATGCGCGAGGAAGATCGGCCAGCTCAGCAGGCACGAGATGAACAGGCCGGCGGTGGTGATCGACTTGGCGACGGTGTTGCCGAGAGCGCGGTTACCGAGCCCTGCGACGATGGCTGCCAGCAGCGGCAGGAAGACGATTGCGTGGATGGAGGTCACCGGAAATTCACCCCTTCATCCGGTTGATGTCATCAACCGCGATCGTGCCGCGGCCACGGAAATAGATCACCAGGATCGCAAGCCCGATCGCTGCCTCGCCGGCGGCGACGGTCAGCACGAACATCGCGAAGACCTGCCCCACCATGTCGCCCAGATAGGCGCTGAAGGCGACGAGGTTGATGTTCACCGCGAGCAGGATCAGCTCGATCGCCATCAGGATGATGATGACGTTCTTGCGATTGATGAAGATGCCGAGCACGCCCATCACGAACAGGAACGCGCTCACCACCAGATAATGCTGGATGCCGATCACAGCTCCACCCCCTGCCCCACGGGCTGATTGATATTGCGGATGGCGTCCTGGGGACGGCGCTTGACCTGTTCCGAGATGTTCTGCGGACGGACGCCGCCGCGCGCACGGTGAGTCAGCACGATCGCGCCGATCATCGCGACGAGCAGGACAAGCCCGGCCGCCTCGAAAATGTAGAGGTAACGCGTGTAGAGCAGTGCCCCCAGTGCCTCGATATTGGACTGGTCCGCTGGGATCGGCGAAACGCGCTGGGCAAGCTCGATGCCCCCGGCCTGCCAGGCGCCGACCGCAAAGATCATCTCGCCGACGAGCACGAGCGCGAGCAGAACGCCGAACATCGCGTAATTGGCGAAGCCCGCGCGCAGTTCGGCGAAATCGATGTCGAGCATCATCACGACGAAGAGGAAAAGCACCGCGACCGCGCCCACATAGACGATGACGAGCAGCATCGCGATGAATTCAGCGCCCGCGAGCAGCATCAGGCCCGCGGCGTTGAAGAATGCGAGGATCAGCCACAGCACGGAGTGCACGGGGTTGCGCGCCATGATCGTCAGCGCACCGCTGGCGATCACCATGATGGCGAACAGGTAAAAGGCGAATATCTGTATCACGGCTCTTGCGAGGCTCCCCTGTTCCGTGGGCGCTTAGCGATAGGGTGCATCGGCGGCAAGGTTCGCGGCGATTGCGCGCTCCCACTTGTCGCCGTTGGCGAGGAGCTTGGCCTTGTCATAAAGCAATTCCTCACGCGTTTCGGTCGCGAACTCGAAGTTCGGACCTTCCACCACCGCATCGACCGGGCAGGCTTCCTGGCAGAAGCCGCAATAGATGCATTTGGTCATGTCGATGTCGTAGCGCGTCGTGCGGCGGCTGCCGTCCTCACGCGGTTCGGCTTCGATCGTGATCGCCTGCGCGGGGCACACTGCCTCGCACAGCTTGCACGCGATGCAGCGTTCTTCGCCATTCGGGTAACGGCGCAGCGCATGCTCGCCGCGGAAACGCGGGCTGAGCGGGTTCTTCTCGTAGGGATAGTTGATCGTCGCCTTGGGCTTGAAGAAATACTTCAAGGTCAGCCAGTGCGCCTTGACGAACTCCCAGAGCGTGAAGGTCTTTACGAGATGGGCGAGGCTCATGATACGCCTCCATAGCGCGTAAGCATCAGATATCCGGACACGAGGAAGACCCAGAAGAGCGACAGCGGCAGGAAGATCTTCCAGCCAAGCCGCATCAGCTGGTCATAGCGATAGCGCGGCACCGTCGCCTTGATCCACGAGAAGATGAAGAAGAAGACGAGGATCTTGGCGAAGAGCCAGAAGATGCCCGGGACCAGGTAGAGCGGCGCCCAGTCGATCGGAGGCAGATAGCCGCCCCAGAAGAGGATCGCGTTCAGTGCGCACATCAGGATGACGTTGGCGTATTCGCCCAGCCAGAACAGTGCGAAGCTCATCGACGAATATTCGGTCTGGTAGCCCGCGACGAGCTCCGATTCCGCTTCGGTCAGGTCGAAGGGCGCGCGCGCGGTCTCGGCGAGCGCCGAGATCAGGAACACCACCGCCATCGGGAAGAGCAGCGGGTTGAAGCCATAGGCGTTGATGACGCCGAAGATGTGCCCCTTCTGGTCCTCGACGATGCCGGTCAGGTTGAAGGTGCCCGCGAAGAGCACGACCGAAATCAGCACGAAGCCGATCGAGACTTCGTAGGACACCATCTGCGACGCCGCGCGAATGGCCGAATAGAAGGGATATTTGGAGTTCGACGCCCAACCCGCAAGGATCACGCCGTACACGCCGAGCGACGAGGCCGCGAGGATGTAGAGCAGACCGACATTGATGTCGGCGAGCACCATGCCCTCACCGAAGGGGATCACCGCCCAGACGATCAGCGCCACCGTGAAGGTGATGATCGGCGCGAGCAGGAACAGACCCCGGTTCGCGGCCGAGGGAATGATCGTTTCCTGCAGGAAGACCTTGAGGCCGTCCGCGAAGGACTGGAGCAACCCGAGCGGCCCGACGACGTTGGGGCCGCGGCGCAGCGCCATCGCCGCCCAGATCTTGCGGTCGGCATAGATGATCATCGCGACCGCGAGCATCAGCGGCAGCGCGATGAACAGGATCAGCAACAGCGTGGCGAGAAACCAGCCGAAGCCATAGCCCAGAGTGGACTGGAAAAACTCGGTCATTCCGCGGCCTCCAGAATCTGCTCGCCATGGAGCAGCTCGGTCGAGCAGCGATCCATTGTCGGGGACGCGCGGCAGATCGCGTTGGTCAGGTAGAAATCCTTGATCGGATAGGCCGAAATCGTGCCTTCCGCCTTGGCGTCGAGCTTGGGCGGCGCCCATGCATAGGTCGCGAGACCCTCGACACCCAGCGCGGGCACCTCAGCCGCCATCGCCGCGCGAAGCTGCTCGAACGTGTCGAAAGGCAGCGCCTGGCCGATCACCGCCGACAGCGCGCGGAAGATCGTCCAGTCCTCGCGCGCGTCGCCCGGTGCGAAGACCGCACGGTCGCTGCGCTGGACGCGGCCTTCAAGATTCACATAGGTGCCCGGCTTCTCGCTGTACGCCGCGCCCGGCAGGATCACGTCCGCCGCATGTGCGCCCGCGTCGCCGTGATGGCCCACATAGACCTTGAAGCTCTTGTCGAACTTCGAGAAATCGACCTCGTCGGCACCAAGGAAGAAGGCCAGCTTGGGCTTCTTCGCGACAATATCGGCGATGCCGCCCTTCTGCGCGTAGCCGAGCATCAGCCCGCCCATGCGTGCGGCAGCCATGTGCAACACATTGAAGCCGTTCCAGTCATCCCTGACCAGGCCGAGCTTGGAAACGAGACCGAGCGCCGCACCATGTGCGTCCTTCAACCCTGCTCCACCCACGATCACGGCGGGCTTCTTCGCATCCTTGAACGCGTCCGCAACAGCCTTGGGCAACTTGCCCAGAACGCCAAGATCCTCGCCCAGCCATTCGACCTTGTAGGTCAGATCGACCTCTGGACCGACCGCGAACACCTTGGCCCCGCCCTTGCGGACCGCCTTGCGGATACGCGTGTTGACCAGCGGCGCTTCCCAGCGGACGTTCGAGCCGATGATGAGGATCGCATCGGCTTCCTCGATCCCGGCGATCGTGGTGTTGAAATTGACCGCACCAAGGTTCGACGCGTCATAAGCCATGCCCGTCTGGCGGCCTTCGAGCAGGTCCGAGCCCAGCGAGCGCACCAGCGCCTTGGCGGCGTACATCGTCTCGCAATCGACGATGTCACCGGCAATCGCGGCAACGCTGCCCTTGGCCGATTTCGCGACCTCGGCGATGGCGGCGAACGCTTCTTCCCAGCTCGCGGGCTTCAGCGCGCCATCAACGCGGACGAAAGGCTGGTCGAGACGACGACGGACGAGACCGTCAACCGCATGGCGCGTCTTGTCCGACGCCCATTCCTCGTTCACGTCCTCGTTGATGCGCGGCAGCGCGCGCAGCACCTGGCGACCGCGGCTGTCGAGGCGGATATTGGTGCCGACCGCGTCCATCACGTCGATGGCGAGCGTCTTCTTGAGCTCCCAGGGACGCGCCTCGAACGCATAGGGCTTGGAGGTGAGCGCACCCACGGGGCAGAGGTCGACGACATTGCCCGAAAGCTCGGAGGTCACCGCGCGCTCGAGATAGCTCGTGATCTGCATGTTCTCGCCGCGGCCAATCGCGCCGATTTCCTCGACGCCCGCGACTTCCTCGGCGAAGCGGACGCAGCGCGTGCACTGGATGCAGCGCGTCATCACGGTCTTCACGATCGGACCCATGTATTTTTCGGTCACGGCCCGCTTGTTCTCGTCGTAGCGGCTATGACCCTTGCCATAGGCGATCGACTGGTCCTGCAGGTCGCACTCGCCGCCCTGGTCGCAGATCGGGCAGTCGAGCGGGTGGTTGATGAGGAGGAACTCCATCACCCCTTCGCGCGCCTTCTTGACCATCGGGCTGTCGGTGCGGATTTCCTGTCCCTCTGCGGCGGGAAGCGCGCACGAAGCCTGCGGCTTGGGCGGCCCGGGCTTCACCTCGACAAGGCACATGCGGCAATTGCCGGCGATGGACAGCCGCTCATGATAGCAGAAGCGGGGAATTTCCTTCCCCGCCAGCTCGCAAGCCTGCAGGACGGTGGCGCCCTGCGGGACTTCGAGTTCGATGCCGTCTACGGTTACCTTGGGCATGATTACTCCGCGGCCTCCATCACAGGGGCGCTGCCGTGCTTCTCATTGATCCGCCGCTCGATCTCGGGGCGGAAGTGGCGGATAAGGCCCTGGATCGGCCAGGCAGCCGCGTCACCGAGCGCGCAGATGGTGTGGCCTTCGACCTGCTTGGTCACCTCGAAGAGCGTGTCGATCTCCGAAATGTCTGCATCGCCGGTGCGCAGCCGCTCCATCACGCGCCACATCCAGCCGGTGCCCTCGCGGCACGGCGTGCACTGGCCGCAGCTCTCATGCTTGTAGAAATAGCTGAGGCGCGAAATGGCGCGGACGATGTCGGTGGACTTGTCCATCACGATGACGGCGGCGGTGCCGAGGCCCGAGCCGAGTTCGCGCAGGCCGTCAAAGTCCATCGGCGCGTCCATGATCTGCGCCGCAGGGACGAGCGGGACCGAGGAGCCGCCCGGGATCACCGCGAGCAGATTGTCCCAGCCGCCGCGGATACCGCCGGCATGCTTGTCGATCAGTTCGCGGAAGGTGAGCCCCATCGTCTCCTCGACGACGCACTGCTTGTTCACATGGCCCGAGATCTGGAAGAGCTTGGTGCCCTTGTTGTTCTCGCGCCCGAAGGACGAGAACCACGTAGCGCCGCGCCGCAGTATCGTGGGGACGACCGCAATCGACTCGACATTGTTGACCGTGGTCGGGCAGCCATAAAGGCCCGCGCCCGCCGGGAATGGCGGCTTCAGGCGGGGCTGGCCCTTCTTGCCCTCGAGGCTTTCGATCTGCGCGGTTTCCTCGCCGCAGATATAGGCGCCCGCGCCGCGGTGGACGAAGACGTCGAAATCATAGCCCGAGCCCGCGGCATTCTTGCCGAGCAGCTTCTTGTCATAGGCTTCCTGAACCGCGGCGAAGAGCGTCTCGGCCTCGCGGATGAACTCGCCGCGGATATAGATGTACGCGGCGCGCGCGCGCATCGCATAGCCCGCGATCAGTGCGCCCTCGATCAGCTTGTGCGGATCGTGGCGGATGATCTCGCGGTCCTTGCAACTGCCGGGCTCGGATTCGTCGGCATTGATGACGAGAAAATTGGGGCGCCCGTCGCGGCTTTCCTTGGGCATGAAGCTCCACTTCATGCCGGTCGGGAAGCCCGCGCCGCCGCGGCCGCGCAAGCCCGAGGCCTTGACCGCCTCGATGATCGCGTCCTGGCCGATTTCCATCAGCTTTTTGGTGTTGTCCCAGTCGCCACGCTTCTGCGCCGCGGACAGGTTCCACGGCTGGAATCCGTAGACGTTGGTGAAGATGCGGTCCTTGTCCGCAAGAGGCGTGATGGTCACCATTGCCCCCTGTAATCGTGGTTTGCGGAGGCCATTTCCTTGAGCGATGTCGGGCCGCCCTCGGGGCAGCTCGTCTGACGGTCGATCTGGGGGCCGGGCTTGGGCGTCTCGCCTTTTGCCAGCGCGTCGAGGATCGCGGCCATGCTCTCGAAGGTCAGGTCTTCGTAGTTGTCGTCGTTGATCTGCACCATCGGCGCGTTGGCGCACGCGCCAAGGCATTCGACCTCGGTGAGCGTGAAGAGGCCGTCGGCGGTGGTGTGTCCCTTGGACATGCCCCTGGCCTTGCACGCCGCGAACACATCGTCCGAACCGCGCAGCATGCACGGCGTCGTGCCGCAGACCTGCACATGATAGCGGCCGACGGGCGCGAGGTTGTACATGGTGTAGAAGGTGGCGACTTCGTACACACGGATATAGGCCATGCCGAGCTGCTTCGCGATATATTCCATCACGGGCACGGGCAGCCAGCCCTGCGTATTGGTCTCAAGCCCCACCTGGCGCTGCGCGAGGTCGAGCAACGGCATCACCGCTGATTGCTGCCGCCCCGCGGGGTAGCGCGCGATGATTTCCTTCACCTTGGTGGCGTTGGCGGGGGTCCATTCGAAATCGCCCCAGCGCGCGCGGACCTCGGCCTCGTCAGGGATTTGGGGTGCGTCAGCCATTATCGAACCAACCGATCAACGATCATCATAGAGTTGCTTCCCGTAACGGATCAGCCCTGCAACTGCCGCGCCGATCAGCAGCGCGCCAAAGGGCATCAGATCCTCACGATCGAACGAAGTCTCGGCGCCCGAAAAGGCGCCCGAAAGCATGCGGATCACGATGTAGCTCGCCAGCGCGACAACCGCGAACTGCACGAGCCGGACAAGGGTCGGAAGTGCGTTCAACGATCACACTCCCCGAACACGACGTCGATCGCCGACAGCACCGCGGTCGTGTCCGCGAGCATGTGTCCCTTCATCATGAAATCCATCGCCTGCAGGTGCGAGAAGGCGGTCGGGCGGATCTTGCAGCGGTAAGGCTTGTTGCTGCCGTCCGACACCAGATAGACGCCGAACTCGCCCTTGGGGCTCTCGGTCGCGACATAGACCGAGCCCTCGGGAACGTGGAAACCCTCGGTATAGAGCTTGAAGTGGTGGATGAGTGCTTCCATCGAGCGCTTCATCTCACCGCGCTTGGGCGGCACGACCTTGCGATCGAGGCTCGCGATCGGCCCTTCGGGCATTTCGGCGAGGCACTGCTTCATGATGCGCGCGGACTGACGCACTTCCTCGACGCGGACCATGAAGCGATCATAGCAATCGCCCTTGGTGCCCGTGGGGATGTCGAACTGCATCCGGTCGTAGACGTCATAGGGCTGCGCACGACGGATATCCCAAGGGAAGCCCGCGGCGCGGATCATCGGCCCCGAAAAACCCCAAGCCAGCGCGTCCTGCTTGCTGACGACGCCGATATCGACATTGCGCTGCTTGAAGATGCGGTTGTCGGCAACCAGGCTGATCGCGTCCTCGAACAGGCGCGGCAGGCGCGTGTCGAGCCATTCACCGATATCGGTCAGCAGCTTGAGCGGCACGTCCTGGTGGACGCCGCCGGGGCGCAGATAGGCGTGGTGCATGCGCGCGCCCGACATCCGCTCGAAGAAGTTGAGGCAGTCCTCACGGATCTCAAACAGCCACAGATTGGGCGTCATCGCACCCACGTCCATGACGTGCGATCCGAGGTTGAGCATATGGTTGCAGATGCGCGTCAGCTCCGCGAAGAACACGCGGAGATACTGTGCGCGCAGCGGCACTTCGAGATCGAGCAGCTTCTCGATCGCGAGGACATAGCTGTATTCCATGCCCAGCGGCGAGCAATAGTCGAGCCGGTCGAAATAGGGCAGCGCCTGCAGGTAGGTCTTGTATTCGATCAGCTTTTCGGTGCCGCGGTGGAGCAATCCGACATGCGGATCGACACGCTCGACGATTTCGCCGTCCAGTTCCATCACCATCCGCAGCACGCCGTGCGCCGCTGGATGCTGCGGGCCGAAGTTGATCGTGTAGTTCTGGATCTCGACATCACCTGGTGTCGGCTTTTCGGCATCGACGCGCGCTTCGAGTTCCTGGAGATGGTCAGCCATTATTTCTTACCTCCCGGCGAGGCCTTCGGCTTCTTCGCCGCAGGCTTTTTCACCGGTGCCTTGCTCGTGGTCTCGGCCTTGGGGGGCGCCTTCTTCGCGGCAGCCGACTTCTTCGCGGCTTCCTTGTTGGCAGGCTCGCCCGCGCCCGTATCTTCCTTCTTCTCGGTCACCTTGGGCGTCGGCGGCGGGGCCTTGGCCTCGGTCTTGGGCGCGTCAGCCTTCTTGATCTCGTCGGCCTTCAGCGGGGTCGGAGCCCCCTTGGCCTCGGGCAGCTTTGCCTTCTCGTCGCCCGGCAGCACATATTCGGCGCCTTCCCAGGGACTCATGAAATCGAAGGTGCGAAAATCCTGCGCCAGCTTGACGGGTTCATAGACGACGCGCTTCGCCTCTTCCGAGTAGCGCAGCTCGACAAAACCGGTGAGCGGAAAGTCCTTGCGCTGCGGATGGCCGCGAAAGCCGTAGTCGGTGAGGATGCGGCGCAGATCGGGATTGCCCGAAAAGAGCACGCCGTACATGTCGTACACCTCGCGCTCGAGCCAGCCTGCAACGGGCCAGATGCCCGTGACGCTGGGCACCGGCTTTTCCTCGTCGGTCCACACATGGACACGGATGCGGTGGTTCTTCGTCACTGACAGCAGGCAATAGACGACCTCGAACCGCTCGAGGTTCTGCGGCCAGTCGACGCCCGCGATCTCCATGAGCTGCTGGTAATGACAGACGTCGCGCAGCGCGGTCATTGCCTCGACCAGCGCCTCGCGCTTCACGGTGATCGCGACCTCGCCAACGGCTTCAACGCCATCGACAAAGGCGCCACCGATGGCAGCGCGTACGGCATCGATCACGCCCTCATTGGTGGCGTATTTGGGTGCAGGACTTCCCATATCAGCGCTCTATCGTGCCCGAACGGCGGATCTTCCGCTGAAGCTGCATGATGCCGTACAGCAGCGCCTCAGCAGTCGGCGGGCAGCCGGGGACATAGATGTCCACGGGCACGATGCGATCGCAGCCGCGCACCACCGAATAGCTGTAGTGATAGTAGCCGCCGCCATTGGCGCAGCTGCCCATCGAGATGACGTATTTGGGCTCCGACATCTGATCGTAGACCTTGCGGAGCGCGGGGGCCATCTTGTTGCAGAGCGTGCCCGCGACGATCATCACGTCGGACTGGCGCGGAGACGCGCGCGGGGCAGCACCGAAGCGCTCCATGTCATAGCGCGGCATGTTCACATGGATCATCTCGACCGCGCAGCAGGCGAGGCCGAAGGTCATCCACCAGAGCGAGCCGGTACGCGCCCACTGGAAAAGGTCTTCCGTCGAGGTGACGAGGAAGCCCTTGTCGGCGAGTTCACCGTTCAGATCCTTGAAAAACGCCTGATCCGGCGCCGTGCCGGGCGCGGGCATGCCGGGCGCCGTTGGCGTGAGTGTCACTCCCATTCCAGCGCTCCCTTCTTCCACGCATAGACAAGGCCGAGCACGAGCTCGCCCAGAAAGATCATCATAGCAGCCCAGCCGGTCCATCCGATCTCGTCGAGCGAAACCGCCCATGGGAACAGGAAGGCCGCTTCAAGATCGAAAATGATGAAGAGGATCGCGACGAGATAAAACCGCACGTCGAACTGGCTGCGCGAATCCTCGAATGCGGGGAACCCGCATTCATATTCGGACAGCTTTTCAGCATCGGGCTTATGCGCGCCGGTCAGGCGCGAAACCGCCATCGGCGCGAAGACGAACACGCTGGAAAGGACCAATGCCACGCCCAGAAAGAGCAGGATCGGCAGATATTGCGACAGATCGACCAAGGGACTCTCGTTACGCTAAGAGTTTCTGGCGCGGCTTCTAGGACTGCTGCACCCGCGAAGCAAGGCTTGGAAACTCTGAGAATGATTCGCAATTTGACGGATTTCTGCGGGTTTTCGCGACGTGACGCACCGTTGACAGCGATGGCCCGACCAACGACTCTTCAACAGCTCGCGACAAGGGGGAAATTATGCGGCCCATGCACTTCGCAATCCCGCTGCTGCTCGTCATGGCGGCGGCGACATCGGCACAGGCCGAAATGATCTCGCCCAGGGATCAGGGCAAGTTCGTGACCCTGCTCCGCGACAAGGGCTACAAGGCCGAGATGATCGAAGGGACGGACGGCAACTATATTCGCAGCGCCGACTCCGGCGTGCCGATCACGATCTTCTTCCTCAACTGCGAAAGCGGCGGGAAGACGGGCTGCACGACAATCCAGTTCTATACCGGATTCAAGGACGTGAAGAACGTCTCGCTGGACAAGATCAACGAGTGGAACAGCACGCGCCGTTTCGCGCGCGCCTATGTCGATCGCGACGGCGACCCTGTGATCGAAATGGATGTCGACATGGATTTCGCAGGAATTCCCCGCGAGAATTTCTACGCCAATCTCGACATCTTCATCGCCTCGATCCCCAAGTTCCGCGATTTTCTGCAGAAATAGAATCATGAGCGCCGCACGGGCGGCGCTCCACAGACACTCAGCGTGGCGCCTTGAGTGCCCCCGCCAGCAGCTTGTGCAGCTTGGAATGCAGCGTGTCGTTAGCGGCAAGGAATTCCTTGCGCTCCATCGGACGGTCACCGCCGCGGAAATCGGTGACGAAGCCGCCCGCCTCCCGCACGAGCAGCATGCCCGCCGCCACATCCCAGGGCTGGAGGTCGCTTTCCCAGAAACCGTCATAACGGCCAGCCGCGACCCATGCGAGATCGAGCGACGCCGAACCGAAGCGACGGACGCCCGCAACCTCGGGCGCAATCGCCGCAAAGATTTTGGTCCACTGCGCGAAGTCGCCGTGCCCCATATACGGAATACCCGTGGCGATCAGTGCCTCGTCGAGATGACGGCGCGATGACACGCGCAGGCGCTGGTCCTGCAACCAGGCGCCCCTGCCCTTTTCGGCCCAGAAGCTCTCGTCGGTTAGCGGTTGATAGACGAGCGCGCTGGTGATCTCGCGGCTGCCATTGGGACGCGGCTCCTCGACCGCGATCGAGATCGCGAAATGCGGAATGCCGTGCAGGAAGTTCGACGTGCCGTCGAGCGGATCGATGATCCAGCGCGGCTTGTCGGGATTGCCCGGGATCTCGCCGGCTTCTTCCATCAGGAAGCCCCAGTCCGGCCGCGCCTTCAGCAGCTCGTCATACAGCGTGCGCTCGGCGCGCTGATCGGCCATCGAAACGAAGTCCGCCGGCCCCTTCTTGGAGACCTGGAGGTGCTGCACCTCGTTGAAGTCGCGACGAAGCCGCGGCGCCGCCTTGCGCGCCGCGCGCTCCATGACCGTCAGAAGGCCGGAATGGGATACCATAGACAATCTCCCCCCTCCCGCGGGCGGGAGGGGACGGGGGTGGGAATGAGAAATATTCGGGGAGAGTGACTCGCCCCTGCCCCTTCCCGCAAGCGGGAAGGGAATTCGTTCAGTCCGCGCGCTTCACATATTCCTGGGCATAGACATCGACGATGATGCGCGTGCCCGAAGCGATGTGCGGGGGAACCATGATGCGAACGCCATTGTCGAGGATTGCCGGCTTGTACGAGGACGAGGCGGTCTGCCCCTTCACCACCGCATCCGCCTCGACGATCGTCGCCTCGATCTGATCGGGCAGCTGCACCGAGATCGGCTTTTCGTCATAGAGTTCCATCACGACGTCCATGCCGTCCTGCAGGAACGCGGCCGCATCGCCGAGCAGGTCGCGCGGCAGCGTGATCTGGTCGTACGTGTCCTTGTCCATGAAGGTCAGCGTTTCGCCGTCGGCGAACAGGAACTGGAAGTCCTTGGTGTCGAGGCGCACGCGCTCCACGGTCTCGGCCGAGCGGAAGCGGACATTGTTCTTGCGGCCGTCGATGAGGTTCTTCATCTCGACCTGCATGAAGGCGCCGCCCTTGCCGGGCTGGGTGTGCTGAATCTTCACGGCGCGCCAGATGCCGCCTTCATATTCGATGATGTTGCCGGGACGAATGTCCACGCCGCTGATCTTCATGGGTGCTCTCGCATGTCAAAGAAATTTGCACGCGGCCTCTATAGCGATGCCGCGTTCGAGGCAAGCCGGGTGACAGAAGCGACGTCGAATCCGTGCAAGACACCGATGCTCAGGAATCGTAAATTTCGAATCCGGGTTGAGCGTAAGCGGGTGGGTAAAGGCGGACGGGACGATGATAGTCGAACGCGAACAGCATCGAAGCCGGGCGCCGGCAGCAGGTTGCTTCGGCCTTGCGCGGGCACCCGAAAGCTATGACGGCGCTTCGCGTCAGCACAGCGAGGGCGAGCTTTCCGACTGGGAACGCTACGCCGCTCGCTTCTGCGTGATCGACTATGGCGACGGGCAGCCCGTCAAAGAAGCGCCGCGAACTTCCTGACCGCCGCCGCAGCGCCGTCGGAATCGTTCCAGACTGCGCCGCTCACCGCGAGGAAATCCGCGCCCGCGTCGATCAGCGGCTTCGCATTGTCCGGCGTGATCCCGCCAATCGCGACGCAGGGCAGCTCGAAGACGGTCGTCCACCAGCTCAGGATCGACGGATCGGGGCGATGGTGGGTTTCCTTGGTCTGCGTCTCGTAGAACGCGCCAAAAGCGACATAGTCAGCCCCCGCCTCGCCCGCTTCCATCGCGAGATGGCGGCTGTCATGGCAGGTGACGCCGATCTGGACGTTGGGACCGAGGATCTGGCGCGCTTCACGCGCATCGCCATCTTCCTGACCAAGATGGACGCCGTCGGCGCCGAGGCGCTTGGCCAGCGCAATGCTGTCGTTGATGATGAAGGCGACTTCGTGGTCCGCGCAGATCTTTTGCAACGGCTCGGCAAGCCGCGCGATGGCGTGATCGTCCAGCCCCTTCAGCCGGAGCTGGAACGCCGCCACCGGGCCAGCCTCGAGCACCGCGGCCAGCGTGCCCGCGAAATCGTCGCCGATCGTGGGCGGCGAGATCAGGTAAAGCTGGCACTTCGGCCGACGCGGATCGCGCTCGAAGCGGTCGGCGAAATTGGGGTCGAGCTGGAGGTCGTCGTCTTCGTCGGTCATTTCGCCGCACTAGCCAAAGTGTCGCGTCCGCGAAAGCGGATAAGACACTTTGGCGCAGTACTCATTCCTCGCCCTTGCGGATGCGCCAGCTCTTCGTGAGCGTCATCGCATCCACAACGGCGCCCGTTCAGGCCTTGACGGTCGAAGCCTGATGGATTTCGTCTATCGCGCTCCCCAGCGACGCGTCGAACTCCGCTTCACTCATGCCATGGCGAAGATCCGAAAGCAGCGCGCGGGAGAAGCTCGCGATCATGCCTTGGTTCTTGGCAAGCTCGGTGCAGGCCTCAGCGCGCGAGAAACCGCCCGACAGCGCGACGACACGCAGCACGCGCGGGTGATCGACCAGCGGCTTGAACAGATCGGGCTTTGCGGGGATCGAAAGCTTGAGCATGACCTTGTCGTTGCCCGGCATCGCATCGAGCGCCTTGAGTGTCTCTTCGAGCAGGATCTGATCGGCTTCCGCACGCTCGGGGCTCTTGATGTTGACCTCGGGCTCGATCATCGGAATGAGGCCGCCGGCAATAACCTGCTGCGCCACTTCGAACTGCTGCTTCACGATGGCGGCAATGCCCTCGCGATTGGCGAGGTTGATCACCGAGCGCTCCTTGGTGCCGAACACGCCAAGTCCCTTGGCACGCGCCAGCAGCGCGTCGAGCTCGGGCATCGGCTTCATCAGCTGGACGCCATTGGCCTCGTCCTCGAGCCCCTTGTCGATCTTGATGAAGGGCACGACACCCTTGTCGATCAGCGCCTGCGGGGTGGGCTTCCCATCGACCTGGCCGTCCATCGTGCGCTCGAACAGGATCGCGCCGATCACCTTCTCACCGGTGAACGCCGGCGAAGTGATGATGCGGCTGCGCATCTGGTGGATGAGGCCGAACATCTCCTCGTCGTTCGACCAGGCGCCTTCCTCGATGCCGTAGCCCTTGAGCGCCTTGGGCGTCGAGCCGCCGCTCTGGTCGAGCGCGGCGATAAAGCCTGCGCCCTTGCCCATCTGTTCCGCCATCTTGCCGTCCGCCATTTTTCCTCCAACCGGATGATCGTAGTTCCCGCGCGCTGTTAGGCGAGGCCTCCCGCATCGGCAACTATGGCAGCGTTGGACAGAAGTTTGCAGGCGCGGCTTTGCCGTGAGCGGAGCCGGTCGTGCGTCAGACCGCCCGCTCAGGCGGCCATGGCGGCCCCTTGAGCTCCAGATGGTTGCCCTCGGGATCGGTCAGATAGATACTTGGCCCCTCGCCTTCGGCGCCATAGCGCGAGACGACCTCGATCTCGGTGATCCCATGATGCGACAGATGTTCGCGGATCGCGGCTTCGTCCCAGGGGAGCACGCGAAAACAGACGTGATCGACATTGTGACCGTCGCGGCCCGGCGGCGGGCCGCCCAGCTTGCCGAGCTTTCCGTCCGCGGGGATCAGGTCGATCAGCGAATTGCCGATCCGCAGTTGATACAGGTCGACATGTTCCTGATATTTCTCGAAGCGCGCACCGAGTACCTCGGTATAGAAGCGCGCCATTGTCTCGAGGTCATGGACCCGGAACACGACGTGATCGATGTCCCGGATCGTGATCATCTCAGCTCTCCAGTGCCTTCACGCCAGGCAATTCCTTGCCCTCCATCCACTCGAGAAATGCGCCTCCGGCGGTGGAAACGAAAGTGAAATCGGCGGCAACGCCGGCATGATTGAGCGCGGCGACCGTATCGCCGCCCCCTGCGACCGAGACCAGCGACCCTTCCCTGGTGAGCGCCGCCGCGGTTCTCGCGAGCGCAACGGTGGCGGTGTCGAAGGGCGCAATCTCGAACGCGCCCATCGGACCGTTCCAGACCAGCGTACGGCACGTCTTGAGCACATCACCCAGCGCTTCAGTTGCTGCGGGGCCGACATCGAGAATCATCTCGTCGGCCGCGACCTCGTGGACGTTGACCGTGCGCGTCGGCGGATTGGCGGCGAATTCCTTCGCCACCACCACATCATAGGGCAGGTGCACGATGCAGTCGGCTTTTTCCGCAGCGTCCAGAATTTCCTCAGCAGTGCCCGTCAGGTCATGCTCGCACAGCGACTTGCCGACATCGACGCCGCGCGCGGCGAGGAAGGTGTTGGCCATGCCGCCGCCGATGATGAGGTGGTCGACCTTGGCGACCATCTGCTTCAGCACATCGAGCTTGGTCGAAACCTTCGCGCCGCCAACGACCGCGGCGACAGGATGCTCCGGACTCCCCAGCGCCTTGTCGAGCGCGTCGAGTTCGGCTTCCATCGCGCGGCCCGCAAAGGAAGGCAGCCGGTGCGCCAGGCCCTCGGTCGAGGCGTGCGCGCGGTGCGCGGCCGAGAAGGCATCGTTGACGTACAGATCACCCAGCGCGGCAAAGCGCTCGACGACGGCCGGTTCATTTTTCTCCTCGCCACTGAAGAAGCGCGTGTTCTCCAGCACAGCGATATCGCCGGGTTTGAGTCCGGCGACGGAGTCCTTGTCGCCCTCCCAGTCGACATAGCCGACGGGACGGCCGATCACCGCCTGATAGGCTGGCACAATCTGCGCCAGCGAGAATTCGGCCGACGGCCCCTTGGGGCGGCCGAAATGCGCGAGCACGAGAACGATCGCGCCCTTGTCCGCGAGTTCGGTGACCGTGGCGAGCGTGGCACGCAGCCGCGTATCGTCGGTCACCTTGCCATCGGCCATCGGCACGTTCAGGTCTTCCCGGACGAGCACGCGCTTGCCAGCGATATCGCCCATGTCATCGAGCGTCTTGAATTTCCTCACGGTTTTTCCTCAATCCTGATCGTGTCGCCCAGCGTAATATCGCCGCCCTCGAGCACGCGACAGCAGACGCCGCCACGCCAGTCGGGCCTTAGCGCGTCCTGAAGGCCCGGCGCCGCCTCATCCATGCGCTGGCATGGATCGGTTTCCAGCATGATTTCGAGCCGCACATCGCCGATCGCGACGATGTCGCCCGCGCGGCGCGGCAGTTTCAGCCCCTCGATGAAGAGGTTGGCACGGCGTGCGGTCCAGAGCACTTGCATGCCCAGCTCCGCACACGCCGTATCCCAATCCTCGCGCGCGAGGATCGTCACCTGTCGCTTCGCGATCTTGCCCGGCCGCACCCGACCGCGATGGTCGCCCTCCAGCCCGAACAGGGTTCCGATCCGCCCGCTTTCGAGCGTTTCCATCGGAGCCCTTGGACCAGAGCGGCGCGCCATCCCGATCAGGCGGCCGTGCTGCATGGTCAGATCAGCTTGCCGATTGCGCCGGCGGTGTCGACCATGCGGTTCGAGAAGCCCCATTCATTGTCGTACCACGAAACGACGCGGACGAGCTTGCCTTCGAGCACCGCGGTTTCGAGGCTGTCGACCGTCGACGAGGCGGGGTTGTGGTTGAGATCGATCGAGACCAGCGGCTCGTCGGTATAGGCGAGCACGCCCTTGAGCGCGCCTTCCGAAGCGGCCTTCAGGATCGAATTGATCTCGTCCTTCGTCACGTCGCGCTTGGGCGTGAAGGTGAGGTCGACGAGCGAGACGTTGGGGGTCGGCACGCGGATTGCCGAGCCGTCAAGCTTGCCCTTGAGCTCGGGCAGCACCTCGCCCACCGCACGCGCAGCGCCCGTTGTCGTGGGGATGATCGACATCGCAGCGGCGCGCGCACGACGCGGATCCTCGTGGATCTGGTCGAGGATCTTCTGGTCGTTGGTATAGGCGTGCACCGTGGTCATCAGGCCGCGCTCGATGCCGACGGTGTCGTTCAGCACCTTGGCGACCGGCGCGAGGCAGTTGGTCGTGCACGATGCGTTCGAGACGATCACATGCTCGGCCGTCAGCTTGTCATGGTTCACGCCATAGACGACGGTCAGATCGACGCCCTTGGCCGGCGCCGAGATCAGCACGCGCCTGGCGCCCGCATCGAGATGCTTCTGCGCGCTCTCGCGATTGGTGAAGAAGCCGGTGCATTCCAGAGCAATATCGACGCCCAGTTCCTTGTGCGGAAGCTTGGCAGGGTCGCGCTCGGCGGTCACGCGGATGCGCTTGCCGTCGACCAGGATGTCGTTGCCATCGACCTCAACGGTGCCGGGATAAGCGCCATGGACCGAGTCGCGCTTGAAGAGCATCGCGTTGGCCTTGGCATCCGCGAGATCGTTGATCGCGACCAGTTCGAGACCGCTGTCAGCACGCTCGAGGATCGCGCGCGCCACCAGGCGGCCGATGCGCCCGAAACCGTTGATCGCGACTTTGACTGCCATATTCCTGTCTCCTTCAGATGGAGTTGAGCGCCGCCAGAACCTGGGGCGCGATCTTCGCGGGGGTAAGTCCGAAATGCTCGTAAAGGTCGCCGGCGGGAGCCGACGCACCGAAGCCGTCGATGCCAAAGCGCAGGCCGTCAGTACCGGTGTGGCGCTCCCAGCCAAAGGTGGTGCCAGCCTCGATCGAGACGCGCAGCGCAGCGGCCGGGATCACTTCGGCACGGTAGCCCGGATCCTGTTCGGCGAAACGCTCCCAGCTCGGCATCGACACGACGTCGGCTCCGACACCCTCGGCCTCGAGCAGGTCGGCAACGCCAACGGCGATCTCGACCTCGGAGCCAGTGGCAATCAGCACGACTTTGCGAGCGGCCTTTGCCGCGCGCAGGCGATAGGCGCCCTTTGCCGACAGGTTCTCCGATGCGTCGGTGCGAAGTTGCGGCAAATTCTGGCGGGTCAGCGCGAGCAGCGAGGGCCCGTCCTTGCGCGCGAGCGCCAGTTCCCAGCACTCGGCGGTCTCGATGACGTCGGCGGGGCGCAGCACGTCCACATTGGGCATAGCGCGCAGCGACATGACATGCTCGACGGGCTGGTGCGTCGGGCCATCTTCGCCCAGGCCGATCGAATCGTGCGTCATCACATAGATGGCGCGCGTCTGCTGCAGCGCGGAAAGACGGATCGCGGGACGGCAATAGTCCGAAAAGACGAGGAAGGTGCCACCATAGGGGATGACACCGCCGTGCAGCGCCATGCCGTTCATCGCGGCGGCCATGCCGAATTCGCGAATGCCGTAATAGACATAGCGGCCCGAATAATCGTCCCTCGTGAGCGGACCGGTCGCCTTGGTCTTGGTATTGTTCGAACCGGTGAGGTCGGCCGAGCCACCGATCGTCTCG
>NZ_JAKVIO010000051.1 GCF_022601895.1 Sphingomonas sp. LaA6.9 | reverse complement strand
CGCCATCGCGCGCGGCGACACCCGGACGCTGAGCGACGAGCAGACCGAGCGCGTCCGTACCCGGATGCGCGAGATCATTGCGCGGCCCTCGCCCGGCGCCACCGCGGAGATCGAGTTCAGCAAGCACACCTATCCCGCCATGGCGCCGACGCCGGGCAATCGCGCGTTGCTCGACCGGTTGAATGCGGTCAACCGCGACCTCGCACTCCCCGAAATGCCCGCGCTCGATCCGCTGAAGCGTGGCGCGGGCGACATCGCCTTTGTCGCGAAGGATGTCGACGGGCTCGTGGGTCTGGGGCCGTCCAGCACCGGTGACCATGCGCCCGGCGAGGCGGTCGATCTCGACAGCTTCCCGCGCCAGGCCAAGCGCGCCGCGATCCTGATGACGCGGCTGAGCCGCGAGAAGCGCTGAAAAGGGGCCTGTCGCACTTGATCCGGGGGCACTTTGCCCCCAAATGCGCAGCATGCTGATCGAGACAGAAACCACGCCCAATCCGGCGACGCTCAAGTTCCTGCCCGGCCGTCGCGTCATGGACGCCGGCACGCGCGACTTCGCCAATCATGAAGAGGCCGAGGCCTCCCCGCTGGCGGAAGCGCTTTTCGCGCTGGGCGATGTCGAGGGCGTGTTCTTCGGCAGCGATTTCATCTCTGTTACCGCCGCACCCGGCGCAGGCTGGCCCGACCTTAAGCCGCAGGTTCTTTCGGTGCTGCTCGACCACTTCACCGCGGAGATGCCGCTCTTCCGCCCGGGCTCAGCTGCGGAAATCAACGTCCCGGCCGAAGAAGAGTTTGCCGACGACCCGGCTGACGCCGACATCGTCGCGCAGATCCGCGAGCTGATCGATACGCGCGTGCGCCCCGCGGTCGCCAATGACGGCGGTGACATCGTCTATCGCGGCTTCGACAAGGGCACGGTCTATCTGCGCATGCACGGAGCGTGCGCGGGGTGCCCGTCCTCGACCGCGACCCTGAAGCACGGCATTGAATCGCTGCTCAAGCATTACGTGCCCGAAGTGACCGAGGTCCGCGCGGTCTGACGCGTCGCCCGGAAAGTCCGGAAATAAGGGGAAGACAGGCATGGGGCAGCCGCTTTCGCCCGAAGGGCTCGACACGATCTTCCGCACGGCGCGCACCTATAACGGCTATCTGGACAAGCCCGTCACCGAAGATCAGCTTCACCAGATCTGGGATCTGATGAAGATGGGCCCGACCTCAATGAACATGCTCCCTGCGCGCATGGTCTGGTGCATGAGCCAGGCAGCGAAGGACAAGCTCGCGGCTCTCGCCACCGGCTCCAATTCCGACAAGATCCGCAAGGCGCCCGCCGCGGTAGTGATCGGCATGGATCGCGATTTCCACGAGCATTTGATTGATCAGTTTCCGCATGCGCCCAACGCGAAGAAGTTGTTCGACGACCCCGAAGTGCGCAAGGTGCACGCGCTCCGCAACGGCTCGCTTCAGGGCGCGTATTTCATCATTGCATGCCGCGCGCTGGGCCTCGACACGGGCCCGATGTCGGGCTTCGACAATGCCGCGGTCGACGAGGCGTTTTTCGGGGAAACCCCCAATGTGAAGTCCAACTTCATCTCGACGCTCGGCTATGGTGATTCCGCAACGATCCGCGATCGCCTGCCGCGCCCCACCTTCGACAAATTCAACCGCATCGTCTGAAGCCTTGCGCCAGCTCGTCATCGAAACCGCCACGGCCGCCTGCTCGGTGGCATTGTTCGAGGATGGCGAACTCGTCGCCGAAACGCATGAAGAGGTCGGTCGCGGTCATGCCGAAAGGCTGATCCCCATGATCGGCGCGCTGCCGGACAAGGGCCGCGCCGACGCGATCCTCGTCGATTGCGGCCCGGGCAGCTTTACCGGCGTGCGCGTCGGTCTTGCGGCCGCGCGCGGGCTGGGGCTCGGCTGGAAGGTGCCGGTCTTCGGATTCTCGTCGCTCGCGCTCATCGCCGCGGGGGCCGATTGGGGCGATGAAGCAACGCTTGCGGTGGCGATCAACGGGGGGCATGGTCAGCTCTTCGTTCAGCGGTTCGAGAGGGCGCCCATGCGACAGGCATCCGATCTGGCTTCGCTTGTCCCGGCGGAGGCTGCGGTGCAGATTCGCGATCCGTTGGTGATCGGCAATGGCGCTGCGCTGCTGGTTGCGGCGCGCGGCTCTGGCGAAGCGCGGGACGCCGCTGCCCGCGCGCACGTCGCGCTGACGATTCCGACGACGCTTCGCGAACTTCCACCGACCCCGATTTACGGGCGCGCGCCCGACGCGAAACCGATGCCATGAGCACGGCGGCGGATCGCACGGTAACCGTGTTCGGGGCCGACGCCAACGCGCTCGTCCCGGTCATGGAGATCATGCACGCCGCCTTCGACCCCGTCTATGGTGAGGCCTGGAACGCCGCACAGTGCGCGGCGGTGATTGGCGGGCCGGGCGTCTGGCTGCTGATCGCCGAGCTCGACGGCCGCCCCGCGGGCTTCGCGCTCACGCGTTCGATTGTCGATGAAGCCGAGCTGTTGCTGATCGCGGTCCATCCCGATGCTCGTCGGTGTGGTGTAGGTGCAGCATTGCTGGAAGCTGTGCTTGATGGATGTCGGCAGAGGTCAGTGGATCGCGTATTTCTTGAAGTACGCGCCTGCAATTCTGCAATCGGACTTTATACCAGTTTCGGTTTTTGCAAGGTTGGTGAACGTCGCAATTACTATCGTGGCGCCAATGGCAGATTATATGATGCACATAGTTACAGTCTGACCTTGAAAAATCTAAAAAATTAACAATCATTTGATTGCAAATAAGCCGCCCGCACGCCATAACGGAAGCGGCGGCGCAACTACGCGCGGCCTACCCGGGTCACAGAGAGAACAAAATGGACAACCAGAACGAACTGTCCGAAACCTTGATCACGCTTACCGCAGACATTGTCGCCGCACATGTCAGCAACAATAGCGTGGCGGTCTCGGATCTTCCCCTGTTAATTCAGAACGTGCACGGTGCACTTGCAGGTCTCGGCAGCGTCGAGGCGGCGCCCGAAATAAAGCAGGAGCCTGCTGTATCGGTCCGCGCTTCGGTGAAGCCCGACTATATTGTCTGCCTTGAAGACGGTAAGAAGTTGAAGATGCTCAAGCGCCACCTGATGACGCATTATCAGATGACGCCCGAACAATATCGTACCAAGTGGAATCTGCCGGCGGACTATCCGATGGTCGCGCCTAACTATGCCGAACAGCGTCGCAGTCTGGCCAAGAAGATCGGGCTCGGCACCAAGCGCCGCAAGCGCTGACCCCCGGCGTGAGGGCGCAGGCGGCACGGCTGGGAAACGTGCCGCCACGGCTTTCACCAATCTTCAAAAGCGGCTAGGCTCTCCCCATATTCAGAACTCCCGGGTGAAAGCACGAACCAGATGAGCCGCAAGATCGACGTCGAAGCATTGTGCCACGAACGCGGCCTGCGCATTACCGAGCAGCGCCGCGTGATCGCGCGCGTGCTGTCCGAGGCCGAGGATCATCCCGATGTCGAGAAGCTCCATGAGCGCGCATCGGCGATAGATCCCGGCATCTCGATTGCCACAGTCTACCGCACCGTTCGTCTGTTTGAAGAGGCGGGAATCCTTGAACGCCACGATTTCGGCGACGGCCGCGCGCGCTATGAGGCTGCTCCCGAATCGCATCATGACCATCTGATCGATGTCGAGACGGGCAATGTGATCGAGTTTGTCGATCCCGAGCTCGAGGCGCTGCAGAAACTGATCGCGGAAAAGCTGGGCTTCCGTCTCGTCGACCATCGCATGGAGCTCTATGGCGTCGCGCTCGATCGCAAAAGCTGACCGGCTGACGCCGCGCGCAGTGATACGGATCGCCGGGATGGCCGGCGCGCTCATTGTCTGCATCATTCCCCACGGCCTCTGGCGTATGGTGCGCGCGCATTCGCCATGGCCTCCACGATTTCTTGGCCTTTGCGCGCGCGCTGCGGGGGTTCGCGTGGCGATTGCCGGCGAACCAATCCGGCACAATGTGCTATTCACATCGAACCATTTGAGCTGGTTGGAGATACTCGCGCTGGGCGGAGCCGGGCGCACCGCATTCGTCGCCAAGGCAGAGGTCGGACGCTGGGGCATTATCGGCTGGCTCGCCGGGCTGAACCACACGGTCTATGTCGAGCGCGAAGACCGCAAGGCGGTGAAGGGCCAGGCGAACGCGTTGCGCGATGCGCTGTTGCGCCGCAAGCCGGTGACACTCTTTCCCGAAGGTACGACAGGCGATGGCGTCGCACTGCTACCCTTTCGCGCCTCGCTGTTTGCAGCCGTTGCGCCGCCGCCAGAGGGCGTACGGGTCCAGCCGATCGCGCTCGACTATGGCGATTTCGCGGCGGAGATCGCTTGGACCGACGCCGAGCCCGCCGACGCCAATGTCAAGCGCATCCTCAACCGCAAGGGCACGATCCGGCTGACCATCCATTTTCTCGAGCCATTGCCGCATGATGTGCTGTCCGATCGCAAGGCGATCGCGCTCATGGCGCAGTCGCAGATCGCGAGCCGGTTGGACGCGGCTTCCCGCGAGCGTCGGCTTGGCTTATAGCGCAGGGCAGATGACTCGCTCCAATCCCCGCACGTACCAGGTCAAATCCTTCGGCTGCCAGATGAACGTCTATGACGGCGATCGCATGGCGGAATTGCTCTCGGCGGAGGGCATGCGCGCCGCCAGCGAAGGTGAAGCCGCTGACATCGTGGTGCTCAACACCTGCCACATTCGCGAAAAGGCCGTGGACCGGATCTATTCGGATATCGGCCGGCTTTCCAAACGCGAAGACGGCACCCGGCCGATGATCGCGGTCGCTGGCTGCGTTGCGCAGGCCGAGGGCGCCGAAATCACGCGCCGCGCGCGCAATGTCGACATCGTCGTCGGGCCGCAGGCCTATCACCGCCTCCCCGAGCTCGTGGCGAAGGCCGCGCGCGGCGAAAGCGCGCTCGATACCGATATGCCGCTCGCGTCCAAATTCGACGCGCTGCCCGGCCGCGCGCGCCAGCAGCGGCCGAGCGCCTTTCTCACCGTGCAGGAAGGCTGTGATAAATTCTGCACCTATTGCGTCGTGCCCTATACGCGCGGCGCCGAGGTTTCGCGCCCCTGGAGCGCGATCGTCGACGAGGCCAGGGCGCTGATCGACGGGGGCGCCAAAGAAATCACGCTGCTCGGCCAGAACGTCAACGCCTGGACCGGCGAGGACGAGGCCGGCCGCGAACAGGGGCTCGACGGCCTGATCCGCGTGCTCGACCGCATGCCCGGGCTCGAGCGCATCCGCTATACCACCAGCCACCCCAACGACATGACCGAGGCGCTGATCGAAGCACACGGCGATGTCGAAAAGCTGATGCCCTTCCTGCACCTGCCCGTGCAGTCGGGCAGCGATCCGATCCTGAAAGCGATGAACCGCAGCCACAGCACCGCCAGCTACTTGAAGATCATCGAGCGCGTTCGCACCATCCGCCCCGATATCGCGGTCTCGGGCGATTTCATCGTCGGCTTTCCCAGCGAAAGCGACGCCGATTTCGAGGCGACGCTCCAGATCGTGCGCGATGTCGATTACGCCATGGCCTATTCCTTCAAATATTCGCCACGCCCCGGCACGCCCGCAGCCGATATGGACGCGCAGATTTCAGCAGCGGTCATGGACGAACGCCTGCAGGCGTTGCAGGCATTGCTCAACGAGCAACAGCACGCCTTTAATCTCGCAACGCTCGGACGCCGCACGCAGGTGCTGCTCGAGCGCAACGGCAAGCTCCCCGGCCAGCTCATCGGCAAGTCGCCATGGCTGCAATCGATCCACGTCATCGCCGAGGGTGCGGCGATCGGCGACATGCTCGATGTCGAGATCGTCTCGGCCGGGCCCAACAGTCTAGGAGGCGCAATGCTGGAAATGGTGGCTGCCTGATGTCGCGCAAGGCCGAACAGGCGCAACCCGGGCAAAAGGCCCGCCTCGAAATCCTTTTCGACAAACCGCAATTGCTCGGACGCCTTTTCGGCGAATATGACCAGAACCTGGTGGCGATCGAGAACCGGCTGGGCGTCTATATCTCGGCGCGCGGCAACAAGATCCAGATCGAGGGCGAGGCCGAAGCCGCCGCCCGCGCGCGCGATGTGCTCAACGGTCTCTACAACCGCATCGTCCATGGCCAGGATCTCGACACCGGCGCCGTCGAGGCGGTAATCGCGATGTCCGCCGAACCCACGCTCGAGGGCATCATCCGCGCCGATGTCTCGCAGCCGCCCGAGGTGATGATCCGCACGCGCAGGAAGACGATCGTCCCGCGCTCCGCCACCCAGATCACCTATATGCAGTCGCTCGCGCGCGACGACATCATCTTCGCGCTCGGCCCGGCGGGCACGGGCAAGACCTATCTTGCGGTGGCGCAGGCGGTCAGCCAGCTCATCACGGGCTCGGTCGACCGGCTGATCCTGTCGCGCCCCGCGGTCGAGGCGGGCGAGAAGCTCGGCTTCCTCCCCGGCGACATGAAGGAAAAGGTCGATCCCTATCTGCGCCCGCTTTATGACGCGCTCCACGACTGCCTGCCTGCGGAGCAGGTCGAGCGCCGCATCGCCAGCGGCGAGATCGAGATCGCGCCGATCGCCTTCATGCGCGGCCGCACGCTCGCCAACGCATTCATCATCCTCGATGAAGCGCAGAACACCACGCCGCTGCAGATGAAGATGTTCCTAACGCGCTTCGGCGAGGGCAGCCGGATGGTGATCTGCGGCGATCCCAACCAGGTCGACCTTCCGGACCCGAGCAAGTCGGGGCTGGCGGACGCCGTATCCAAACTGACGGGCGTGGACGGGATCAATGTCGTGCCCTTCGGCGTGGCCGATGTCGTGCGCCACCCGATCGTCGGCCGCATTGTCGAAGCCTATGAGGGGCGCGGTGCTTGACGTCGCGGTCCAGGCCGGGCCGGGCTGGGGCAAAATCGAGGATTGGGAAGCAATTGCAACGCGTGCGGTGATCGCCGTGCTCCAGATCAGTCCCTATGGCGAATGGATCGCGCGCAATCTGGCGGTCGAGGTATCGATCCGCCTGACCGATGACGACGAGGTGCAGACGCTCAACGCCCAGTATCGCGGCAAGGACAAGCCGACCAACGTGCTGAGCTTTCCGATGGTGCAGCCCGATCTGCTCGACGGACTGGCCAATACCGACGATGGCGAGGTGCTGTTGGGCGACATCGTGCTCGCGCGCGGCGTGTGCCGTCACGAGGCAGCGGACAAGGGCATCGCCATTGCGGATCATGCAACGCACCTGATTGTTCATGGTACTTTCCATTTGCTAGGCTATGACCATCTGGAGGACGCCGAGGCAGAAGCGATGGAAGCGCTCGAGACGCGCGCGCTGGCATCGCTGGGGCTGGCTAATCCTTATGATGACAACAGGGGCTGATCACAAAGACCATGCCAGACGATTCCAGTAGCGGAGACAGTAGCGGGCGATTGTGGCGCGGACTGCGCAGCCTGATCTTCGGCGAAGACAACGAGCCGACGCTACGCGACCAGATCGAGGAAGCGATCGAGGAGCACAAGGAGGACGCCGACCGGCCTCCCAATGGCGACCTTTCGCGGATCGAGCGGCAGATGCTGATGAATCTGCTCCATTTCGGCGAACGCACCGCAGGCGCAGTCTCGGTGCCGCGCGCCGACATCGTCGCGATCCCCGAGACCGCCAGCTTTGCCGAACTTTCAGCAATGTTCGTCGAGAGCGGCCATAGCCGCCTCCCCGTCTACCGCGACAGTCTCGACACGATCATCGGCATGATCCACGTGCGCGACGCCTTCGCGATTCGCGCCGAGGGCCGGCCCGAGCCTGCGAACATTGCGGAACTCATGCGCCAGCCGCGCTATGTCCCTGAAACAATGGGTGTGCTCGACCTGCTCGCGGAGATGCGCGCGACGCGCACGCACCTCGCCATCGTGCTCGACGAATATTCTGGCACCGAGGGGCTGGTGACGATCGAGGATCTGGTCGAGGAAATCGTCGGCGAGATCGAGGACGAACATGACGATGAGCCCGAGGAGATGCTCGTCGCGATCGACAACGGTTGCTGGGACGCCGATGCGCGCGCCGAACTCGAGGATGTCGGCGAGATCATCGACGCGCGTCTCGCCGAGGTCGAGGAGGATGTCGATACGCTGGGCGGCCTCGCCTTCGTGCTTGCAGGCCATATCCCCCAGCCCGGCGAGATCGTCGCGCATGGCAGCGGCTGGAAGCTGGAAATCACCGAGGGCGACACGCGTCGCGCGACGCGCATCCGGCTGCACCCCCCCGCACCGGTGAGCGACGAACAGCTTTAGATCATTCGCGATTTTCCCGCTTGATCCTCATTCGTCGCTGCTGCAACCAAGGGCAGGATCGGCGGAATGCGGGTGACGCGACGCGAATTGCTGGGCGCGAGTGGCGCGCTTGCAGTTTCGGGCTCAGGCATGGGGCGGGCGCTGGCCGCAACCGCGGCTGCACCGATCGTCAGCAAGATCGCGCTGGCCGATGGCCGGGTATGGATGGCGGCCATGATAGAGAAACATGGACCGTATCTTTTCGTCGTCGACACGGGCGGCACGGTCAGCCTGATCGACGACGGTCTTGCCCGTTCGCTCAAGCTCAAGACCGACGGACGCAGCCGGCTGCGGGGCGTTGGCGGCATCAGCGAGATGCCGTGGTACAAGGCGGGCGACGTGCTCCTGGGCAACGGCATCCGCTTTCCCGACATGATGTTCGCCGGCACGCGCGCAAATCTGGGCAAGGATGCAGCAGGCACCTTCGGCGCAGGTCTTTTCACGACCTATGACAGCGACCTCGATTTCGAGAAGGGCGAATGGCGCGCCTATGTCGACGGTCGACCCGATCGCGATGGCCTGCGCGCCATCAAGTCGCGCTTCTCGTCGTCGCAGACGGGCGGCTTGCGGATCTTTGCCGATGCCACCATCGGCGGCTTTGCCGGAGAGTTCACGGTCGATACCGGCGCGCCCGGCGAAATCAGCCTTGATAGCCGCGCCACTGCCAAGAGCGGATTCTGGTCGGATGACCGCCCCTATGTGCCGATGCGTTCGCGCGGAATCGGCAAGGGCAGCATTCCCTCGCGGCTGATATGCCTCGATCGACTGAAGCTTGGTCCCTTTGTGTTCGAACGCCCGCTGCTGATGCTGCGCGAACCGGGTAACGCATCCGGAAGCAGCGTCGACACCGACGGTCTGATCGGCCTGCGAACGCTCGCGCGACTGCACCTGTCCACAGACGTGCGCAACCGCATATTGTGGGCAGCGCCCAACAAGCTGGCGTTGCCCCCCAATGGCTACGGGCTTTCCGGCCTGTGGGTCGAAGAAGACAAGGGTGGACTGCTGGTCGCCGACGTCGGTACGGCGAGTCCCGCGGCGGTTGCGGGACTGAAGCCGGGTGACCTGATCCTGGGCGAAGCTTTCGCGCCCTTCATAAGTCGTCTTGGCGGTCCGGCGGGGACAACGCTTGCCTTCGACTATGAGCGCAACGGCAAACGCGCACGCGCCGAATTCCGGCTCAGTGAATATCTTTGACGGCCCGGTTCCGGCTGCTCACAAGTCAGGATTGCCGCATGCCGGTGCGCCTCCGCACCCTTTGCGCGCCACCCTACTCCCTTTGTGACGCCGTCCCCTCTAATTAGTCGCTCCGTCGATCAGTCTGACAAGTTTAATGCGTTTCTTCATTGAGCTATTCGGGCGCAGTATGGCGTGTGCATGGAGAGGGAGTCGAAAATGGTTGAGCGCAGGCGGCCGACAATGACGACGCCCGCCGAGGCAATGATCGTCAGCGACCGGAACATGTTTGTCGCAGGACGGCGCGGAGCCCGTTTTCTCCGGGATCTTGATTTCAGCGTCGAACGACAAACCGCATTGTTGGATCATGCGCGCTCCGGTTATGATGCCGAAGACGAAGCGAAGAGGACGAATACGGACACCGCCATCTCAGCCCCCTAAGATGAGCGGACACCGGCACTGGCGTTATAGCTCCCGCCTTTGCCGTTTGCCTGCCGCCGGGGTCCCCCTCCCAAGACCGGCGGCAGGTGAGCCTGATGCGTGCGCCGGTTTCCCTTGACCGGTGCACGCTCAGGCATAATGTCGCCACCCATGAAAAAATCGGTCATTCTCCTTATCATCGTCGCGCTGCTCGCGGTGTTCGCGGGCGTCTATTATTATGTCGGCAAGGGTGAACCGGCGAAGCTTCCCGTCGATCAGGTGACCGGCGCAAAGCCCGTCATCTCCGCGCCCAACCAGGAAACCTTCCCGCTCATCAATATCGCGAAACCCGTGGGCTGGGCGGATGGCGCGAAGCCGACCGCACCCAAGGGGCTTCAGGTCGCGGCCTTTGCCGACAAACTCGATCATCCGCGCTGGATGTATCTGCTGCCCAATGGCGATGTGCTCGTCGCCGAGACCAATTCGCCGCCGCGCCCCGTCGAAGGCGTCAGGGACTGGGTGATGGGGCTGCTGATGGGCCGCGCGGGCGCAGGCTCGAGCTCGGCCAACCGCATCACGCTGCTGCGCGACAGCAATGGCGACGGCGTCGCTGACCAGCGCTCGGCGCTGATCGAAGGCCTCAACTCGCCCTTCGGCATGGCGCTGATCGGTGAGACGCTCTACGTCGCCAATACCGACGCGATCCTCGCCTTTCCCTACAAGCCGGGCGACATCAGGATCACGGCGAAGGGCCGCAAGATCAGCAACCTGCCGGGCGGGTTCAATCACTGGACGCGCAACCTGATCCCGAGCCCCGACGGGAAGAAGCTCTTCGTCACCGTCGGCTCGGCGAGCAACATCGGCGAGCGCGGCATGGACAAGGAGATCAACCGCGCGGCGATCCACGAGATCGACATTGCGACCGGCAATTCGCGCATCTTCGCCACCGGTCTGCGCAATCCCAACGGACTTGCCTATGAACCCGGCACCGGTTGCCTGTGGACCACGGTCAACGAGCGCGACATGCTCGGCGGCGATCTGGTTCCCGACTATATGACCTGTGTCGAGTTCGGCGCCGACTATGGCTGGCCCAACAGCTATTGGGGCGGTTACGAGGATATCCGCGTCGAGCCGCGTCGCCCGGACCGGCTGGAATATGTGAAGCGCCCCGATTTCGCGCTTGGGCCGCATGTCGCCGCGCTCGGCCTGACTTTCGCCGATGGCGCCAATCTCGGGCCCGCTTATGCCAACGGCGCGTTCGTCGGCCTCCACGGCTCGTGGAACCGCGAACCCCCTTCAGGCTACAAGGTCGTCTTCGTCCCCTTCGGCCCCAATGGCTATCCGCTCCCCAACGCCAAACCTCAGGATTTCCTGAGCGGTTTCCTGAACGCCGAGGGTCAGGCGCAGGGCCGCCCGGTGGGCGTCATCAAGGACAAGGCAGGCGCGCTGCTTGTCGCGGACGATGTCGGCAACGTCATCTGGCGCGTGAGTGCACCCGCCACCGCGCCCACGCGCTGAGTTGAAAACGGGTCATCCTCCTCTTCCTCAACGGGAAAGGAGAGGATGGCCCGTTTTGAATAACGGCTGCGCGCCCTGTCACGGGCAATGGGCATAGGGCGGCGCGCCAAGCTGGATCGCGCGGTTCTGCAGCTGTAGCCGATAGGTGGCCAGCACCTGGTTGGTTTGCGTGTAGGTCGGGTCAGTCACATTGCCCCAGAGATAGAAGATCGACGCATCGCTCGGGGTCAGCGTCGCGCCGGGATCGTTCTGCACACCCTTCCACACTGCCTTGGAAACCGGCGTCGTGAACAGCGCGGGATCGATCACCATCTCCTCGCTCCAGAACCAGCCCTTGCGCACGCATAGCGTCGGCGCGACGTGCCAGCCCCATTCGACGTAGCATTGGGGGTTGTTCTTCGTGTCAACGTGGAGCCAGTAGCCCGTACTGTGCTCGATCCAGATCTTTCGCGGCTTTCGGCCCATCGCGATGATCAGCCGGCACATCTCGTGCGCGCGACCCCAGCAGCCGTCGTCGGGGTAGAGAAAAGGGATACACGGCGCGGGAACGGTCAGCGGCGGACAGCTGGTTGCCCCCATCGCGTCGAAGATCTGTTGCGCGCGTGCCTGCGAGATGCACCGGAACCACCACCAGGGCCAGATCGGCCAGCGCCAGATCCAGTCGATCAGCCGCTGCCACCACGGCCTTTCAAGCGGAAGCCGCTCCTTTGGCCAGGGCGGCAAGGGGGCGTCATCGGGCCCGGGCGTATAGCCGCGTATGTCGATGATGTCGTGACGGTCGTCCTCGGTCACGATCACCACTTGCCCACGTTCGAGCGCGGCGCGCGCGCGTTCGGCAAGTGCGGCGAAATCGGCACTTTCATGCTTCAGCAGGTGCCGCGCATGCGAATATTCGAGCGCGAGGTCATAACCGGCATCGGTGGCGCGGATATCGGCGATGCGCGAGACATGCGGGATCAGCAGCCGGGTGATCGCGTCGGCGGCCGGATCGATTTCGAGATAGACGGGCCTCCTGAGACCCGCCAGCCCGTCGAGCACCTGAACGAAGCCCGCCGAACGGGGATCGCTTGGATCGAATCGGATGCGGCGTCCGTCGTCGAGTTCTACCGCAAGCCCTCCTTCGGAACGCAGCGCCTCGGCCGCTGGCCGGTCGAGCGGCGGTACAAAGCGTATATGGTTCGAAATGATCGCATTCGGGTTGGGCATGGCCGTCCTCCCGCAAGATGCATCATGATATCAGAGCCATGCCCTCCTGTCGTTCCTGCGAAAACACCCACGATTTCGTCCTGCCCGTGCTAATCGTCCGCGAGCGTTCCCTGCCGGGGGTGGGGTCGCGAAACGACATAGGCTGCGCAGCCCAGCAGGAACAGCGCTGCGCCCGCCTCGACATACACGCCCGGCCGCGTCACGAAATGCAGCATCGCGAAGCCGAATGTCATGCCCGAACACGCCAGCAGCTTCGATCCGCGGCTGATTGCGCGTTCGCGCCGCCAGGCAACGATTGTTGCGCCGAAGCGCGGGTGGCTGAGCAACCAGCGCTCCATGCGCTCTGACGAGCGTCCGAAGAAGAAGGCCGCGATGATGAGGAAAATCGTCGTCGGCAATAGCGGCACGAAAGCGCCGATGATGCCGAGCGCGAGCGCGACGGCTCCCAGCGTGAAATTCAGCGGCCGCCGCATGCGCCCCCGCCCGTCACGGCCGCGCCAGCTCCAGACAGGGGCCGTAATCGAGCCCGGGGGAAACCCCGTCGCCTGCGCGCCGCTTCGCCTCGCCAGCTATCGCCTCGCGCGTTTCGATCATTGCGCGATCGACCTCGTTGCCGCTCCTGCCCTCGGCGCGCAGCGCCTCGCGCGCACGGTAATCGAGCACCGATGCGATCGTCTTCAGATCCTTTGCGTACGGGCCGGGGTCTGCGCGCGCGCTCACATCTTCATAGGCGATCGCCACCAACGCGGCGCATTGCGGCAGCGTCGGAGGCGTCGGCGCTGGAGCGGCCACATCCATTGCCGCGATACAGACTTTCACCTCGTCCTCCGTCAGACCGTGCACGCCGCCGTTTACGGCCGCTGCCTTCTGTCGCGCGGCCACCGCTTCAAGGATCGCATCGCGCACCTGTTCCCTGGTCCAGCTGCTCTCGCGCATCACGCGCTCGCCGATGATCTGCGCAAAATGCGCGCCACGTTGCTGCAGCAAAGGCCATTCGCCGGCACGGCCACGCGTCTGCTCCGACGCCACGATCGCCAGCGTGGCGACGCAACCGATCTGGCGCTGCTGGTCGGGGTTGAGCGGAACCGGTGGCGCCCCCGCCGCGACCAGCGCGGCGATCAGCAGGCTATTCAACCCGCGGCCCCAACGCCTTGACGCGATAGCACGGGTTCAGATCCTGCGGGGTCTCGTCGCCGCGCGCCGCGCGCGCCGCCTGCTCCGCGATCAGCGCCTTCTTTGCCGCGGCAATTGCGGCATCGGCGCGGGCCTCGGCATCGGAGGCCGGGGCCTCGGCCGCAATCACGATGCGCCTGAGCGCGGCGGCGTCTTCGGCAAAGCCCGCGGTCATTGCGGGGTCGCCGCTCTTCCGGCTCAGCGTGTCATGGGTCAGGCTGAACAGCGCGGCACAATGAACTGCGCTTGGCAGCGGCGCCGGCGCGTCGGCCATCGCTTCCTGCGTATTTGTGGGAACGTCCAGAAGCAGCAGCATGGCTGCCGTCAGCGATAACTTCACAGGATACTCCCCAACGCTCGATACACGCTTTCCATGTTTGCCACGCGCGAGCCTGCTTGAAAACACGCGAATTGCGGGCGATAGCTCGCGACGTGATGCTCCACCCGCTGATTCTCGCCATTTTAGCGGGGCTTGCCTCCGCGACGGGCTTTGCGCCCCTCAACCTCTGGCCGGTGACGCTCGCTGCGTTTGCGCTGCTGCTTCATCTGGTGCGCCGCGCGCCCGGCATGAAGCGCGCGCTGCTGACAGGCTGGGTGTTCGGGGTCGGACATTTCGCCATCGGGCTCAACTGGATCGCGCACGCCTTTACCTATCAGGACGCGATGCCGCACGCGTTCGGCTATGGCGCGGTGCTGTTGCTTTCGCTCTTTCTCGCGGTCTATCCGGCCATCGCCGGCGGACTGGCGTGGCGCTGGGGCCGCGACCACCGGACCGCCTATGTGATGATCTTCGCCGGTGCATGGATCGTCACCGAATGGCTCCGCGCGACGATGTTCACGGGCTTTGCATGGAATCCGCTCGGCGCCGCGCTTGTGCCGATCGGCTCGCTTCCCGATCTCGCGCGTTTTGTCGGGACCTATGGCTTGTCGGGCTTTGCAATCCTGGGTGCAGGCATGGTCTGGCTTTTCCTGCGCGGGCAGCCAAAACCCGCGCTGGCGATCGGCATACCGCTCGCCATTCTGTCAGTGCTGCCAAAGGCCTTTTCGACCGCACCCGACCCCGATGGCCCGCCGATCCGCGTCGTCCAGCCCAATATCGGCCAGCAGGACAAACACAACGAGGCCTTCGACGCGATAAACTACAACAAGCTTGCCGGCCTCACCGGCAAGCCCGGCGCCGAGCCGCGCCTGATCTTCTGGCCCGAGGCAGCGATCCCCGATTTCCTTGAGGAGGACCCGTTCGCGCGCCAGCGCCTCGCCAGCCTGCTCGGCCCCGGCGACACGCTGCTCACCGGCGGGCTCGCGCTGATCGGCGACCGGCAGGGCAATGTCATCGGCGCGCGCAACAGCCTGTTCGCGCTCACCTCCGACGCACGCCTGATCGCGCGCTACGACAAGGCGCACCTCGTGCCCTATGGCGAGTATCTTCCGATGCGCCCGGTCCTGTCCGCAATCGGCTTTTCGCGTCTCGTGCCGGGAGACACGGATTTCTGGCCCGGACCCGGCCCGACGAGCTTCAGCCTCCCCGGCTTCGGCCGCGTGGGCGGCCAGATCTGTTACGAGATCATCTTTTCAGGCGATGTCGTGGACGCGAAGAATCGCCCCGACTTCATCTTCAACCCCTCAAACGACGCGTGGTTCGGACGCTGGGGCCCGCCGCAGCATCTGGCGCAGGCACGACTGCGCGCGATAGAAGAAGGCATCCCCGTCATCCGTTCGACTCCCACGGGCATCTCGGCGGTGATTGACGCTGATGGCCGCGTCCTGAAAAGCCTGCCACATCAAAGCGCCGGCTTTATCGACGCGCGCCTTCCCGCGCCCCATGCCCCCACGCTGTTCGCGCGTTTCGGCAATATCCTGCCTTTCATGCTGGCAATGATTCTTGTCGGCCTCGCCGTTGCCTTGCGCCGCACCGCCCGCTAAAGGGGGCTCAGCACCACACATAAAGTTTTCCTTATATCTACGAAGGCGAGTGCAATGCGCAGCAACTATCTCTTCACGTCCGAATCGGTTTCCGAAGGCCATCCCGACAAGGTTGCGGACCAGATCTCGGACGCTGTCGTCGATCTTTTCATTGGCCGCGATCCCGAAGCGCGCGTCGCCTGCGAAACGCTCGTCACCACCAATCGCATTGTGCTCGCGGGCGAAGTCCGCTGCCGCGAGGACGTGACCCCGACCCAGGCCGAGATCGAGGCTGCTGCGCGCGAGACCGTCAAGCGCATCGGTTACGAGCAGCACGGCTTCCACTGGCAATATGCCGATTTCGCGTGCCACCTTCACGGCCAGTCGGCGCACATCGCGATGGGCGTCGACGAGAGCGGCAACAAGGACGAAGGCGCGGGCGATCAGGGCATCATGTTCGGTTTCGCCTGCGACGAGACCCCCGAGCTCATGCCCGCGACGCTCTATTACTCGCACCGCATCCTCGAAAAGATGGCGCAGGACCGCCACAACAAGGTCGTCGACTTCCTCGAGCCCGACGCCAAGAGCCAGGTCACGCTTGCCTTCGAAAATGGCCGCCCCGTCCGCGCGACCGCGCTCGTCGTCTCGACCCAGCATGCCAAGGGCGCCGATCAGAGCCGCTTGCGCGATTACGCCAAGTCGGTGATGAACGACGTGCTGCCGCAGGGCTGGATGCCCAATGACGATTCCGCGATCTACGTGAACCCGACCGGCCTGTTCGAAATCGGCGGCCCCGATGGCGACGCCGGCATCACCGGCCGCAAGATCATCGTCGACACTTATGGCGGTGCTGCGCCGCACGGCGGCGGCGCCTTCTCGGGCAAGGATCCGACCAAGGTCGACCGTTCGGCGGCCTATGTCTCGCGCTATCTCGCCAAGAACATCGTCGCGGCGGGTCTTGCGAAGAAGTGCACGATCCAGCTTTCCTACGCGATCGGCATCGCCGAGCCGCTGTCGCTCTATGTCGACACGCACGGCACCGGCACCGTCGACGAGGCGAGGCTCGAGGCGATCCTGCCCCAGCTCGTGCGCCTGACCCCCAAGGGCATCCGCACGCATCTGGGTCTCAACAAGGCGATCTACGCGCCCACCGCCGCTTACGGCCATTTCGGCCGCAAGGCCGAGGGCGATTTTTTCACCTGGGAAAAGACCGACCTCGTCGACGCGCTGAAGCAGGCGATCTGATCTCGGCAAGGGAGGCGGTTTCTACCCTCCTCCCCTGCTGCAAGCGACATGATAGGCTCGGGCGCGAAACAACGCACCCGGGCCTTTTCTTATGATCAGATATCTCGTTGCGGCGCTCATCGTCCTCCCCGCTGCGACGGCGGCGCAGACGCCTGCCCCGAATATCCCTGCGGCCGAACGCACCGCGATCTTCAAGGCAGCCGGCGCGGTCCAGAGCGGCGGGCAATGGTATCTCTGCGCAGACGACCCCAACCGGACGCCTTCGACGATCGACCGTTATGCCGATCTCAACGGAGATGGTCGCCCCGAAGCCGTCGTCACGGACGGCGGCACATTCTGCTATGGCATGGCGGGCACGGGATTCCAGCTCGTGAGCAAGCAGCTCAATGGAAGCTGGAAGGTCGTTGCGGGTGAAATCGGCATTCCCGAATTCCTCCCGATCAAGGGGGTGGGCGGCTGGCCTGACATCATGATCGGCGGCCCTGGCTTCTGCTTTCCCGTCCAGCGCTGGAACGGCCACGAATACGCGCTCCATCGCTTCGAATATGAAGGCAGAAGCTGCAAGCCGCCGCGCTAAGCCCGCCAGAGCGTGCGCATTTTCAACGCCGCGGGGGCGGGCGTCTCCTGAGCGCGTAGAAGACCGCAAGCGCCCCGATGACAACCGTCAGAAATCCGACGATCGCCCATTTTGACGAGGAGCCCTGTACGGGCTCGCAATCGGCGACACAGAGAATCGGCTGGATTTGCACGAGCCCAAGCCCCTGAAGCAGCCAAAGTCCGCCCAGCAATATGCAGGCAACCCCTGCAATCAGCGCTGTCTTTTTCATCTTGGGTTTCATCCGCTCCCTGAAGGGCAGGCTAGGTGCCATGTTGCTGCGGCACAAGGTTCGTCGCCTGATCAGTTTCCCGAAAGGCTGGTCTGATCGCCGCCGTTGCGCTAGTTCGCCGCGCCATGAACGATCCCGCCACCATCCGTCGACTCTACGGCCGCGCCAAGGGGCATAAGCTCCGCGAAGGACAGGCGCAGCTGCTCGACAAGCTGCTGCCTGAAATCAGCGTGCCCGCCGAAGGCCCCGTCACCGCCGAAAGCCTGTTCGGCCACGATCGGCCGTTGCACTTCGAAATCGGCTTCGGTTCTGGCGAGCACCTCGCCTACCGCGCCGACATGCTGCCCGATCACGGCTTCATCGGTTGCGAGCCCTTCATCAACGGCGTCGTCGGCGCACTGCTTCACGTCCGCGACAAGCACCTTACCAATGTGCGCCTCCACAATGGCGATGCATTGGATGTGCTCGAACGCCTGCCCGACCAAACGCTGCGCTTCGTCTATCTTCTCCATCCCGATCCCTGGCCCAAGGCGCGACACGCCAAGCGCCGCATGGTCAATCACGGCCCCCTCGACCTGATCGCGCGCAAGCTCCAGATCGGCGGCGAATTCCGCCTCGGCACCGACGATCCAACCTATTGCAAATGGTCGATGATGATCATGAACCAGCGCAGCGATTTCCGCTGGCTCGCCGAAAAGCCGCAGGATTTCCTCGTCCGCCCCGGTGGCTGGCCCGAAACGCGCTACGAGCGCAAGGCACGCGCCAAGGGGCATGAGGTCTGGTACTTCCGATACCAGCGCGTAGCGGATTGATCCGTCAGGGCAGCGCGGCGATCGCCTTTGATCCGGGCGCGCACGGCGCCTGATCGGCGGCTGTACGCACAGGCACGCCATAGGGCGGCACCGCCACCGGCCTTCCGATCGTCTGCGCCGTGAACAGGCCCGACGCATAGCCCGCGCAGCGCGCGAACAGGTCCAGCAGCGCGGGCGGTGTCTCATAGGCTTCGTAGGACAGCCGGAACGTGCCCCAGTGGATGGGCAGACCATAGGATGCGCCGAGGCTGGTGAAGACATCGACGGCCTCTTTCGGCCCGATATGGCTGCCCGTCACCATCTGGCCGGGCTCGAAGCGGAAGGCCCCGATCGGCAGGATCGCAAGCCGCACCGGCCCCAGTTTCGCGGCCTCGGCGGGCCACTGCATGTCGCCGGGCCCGGTGTCGCCCGCGAAGAAGATGTTGCCGCCGGGTGTTGTCACCACGAAGCTCGACCACAGCGCGCGGTTGCGGTCAGTCCCCCAGCGCGAGCCCCAGTGATGGTTGCGCGTGACGACAACATCGACCCCGGTCTTCACCCGCAGACGCGTGCCCCAATCCACGGCTTTCGCTACGGCGCCGCCGCGCTCAATCACACTGTCATTGCCGAGGCTGGTCACGATCAGCGGCCGGTCACGCTCCCACAGCTTTCCGAGCGTCGGCAGGTCCATATGGTCATAGTGATTGTGGCTGACGAGGACGAGATCGATCCTGGGCAGATTCTCGAAGCGGATGCCGGGCTCCGCTACGCGACGCGGTCCCGCAATGTTGAACGGCCCCGCGACTTCGCTCCAGATCGGGTCGGTCAGGATGTTGAGCCCCTGCGTCTGGATGAGCACGGTGGCGTGCCCGACCCAGGTCGCCACCATCCGGTCACCTGCTACGCGTGCTTCGGGCCTCGACGGGGTCACCGCGACGCGTGCGGGCCATTCGGGGCGCCCGTCATCGGCAAGCAGCCAGCGCGCCAAAAAACCGGCGCGATTTCCACCGGTAGGCGGGCGAACCGTGTCTTCACCATCGGGATTGAAGAAGCGCGCGCCGTCATAATGGCCACTTCGCGGTCCGTGATAATAGATTCGGTCGAGAAAGGGCGGGACGAGGACAATCACGAGTCCCAGAACCACGAACACGAACAGAAAAAGTGTCGCGAACCGCTTGAACATTCTGGCCAAAACGCGCGCCATTGCCTCTCCACGACCTGCTTTGGGGAAACATAGTCACCGCCCGGCCGATCACAAGCGGGCTCTCCCGCTTGACATATGCGCATTTGACGCATCTTTCGCGCGGATGACCGACATCTTCCGCGCACTCGCCGACGAAAGCCGCCGCGCGCTTCTCGACAAGCTGATGGCTGAAAACGGCCAGTCGCTCAGCCAGCTCTGCGAGGGCCTGCCAATGACGCGTCAGGCAGTGACCAAGCATCTCGCCATTCTCGAGAGCGCGGGCCTCGTGTCGGTGCGCCGTCAGGGCCGCGAACGGCTCCACTTTCTCAATCCTGTGCCACTGATCCAGATCGTACGGCGCTGGATCGGCAAATTCGAAGATGTGCGATTGCTGGAGCTGCTTGATCGCGAAGCCGGCTATGGCGCCCGCAAGCCCCTCCCCGCGCGTGTCGCGGAGGGGTTTGCGGTCTAGCGCGACGCCGCCCTTACACGCCTTCGAGCAGCTTTTCCTTGCGGATCTTTTCCTGCCACACGAGCGGCGCGAGGTGGTGGACGCTCTGCCCCTCGGCGTCGACTGCGACGGTCACGGGCATGTCCTGCACTTCGAACTCGTAGATCGCCTCCATGCCGAGATCCTCGAACCCGACGACCTTCGAGCCCTTGATCGCCTTGGCGACGAGATAGGCGGCGCCGCCGACCGCCATCAGATAGGCGGACTTGTGATCCCTGATCGCCTCGATCGCCATGGGACCGCGCTCGGCCTTGCCGACCATCGCAAGCAGCCCCTGTTCGAGCATCATGCGCGTGAACTTGTCCATCCGCGTCGCGGTCGTGGGACCGGCGGGGCCGACGACTTCCTCGCCCACGGGATCGACGGGGCCGACATAATAGATCACGCGGTCACGGAACTCGACGGGCAGTTCCTCGCCCGCTTCGAGCATGTCCTTGATCCGCTTGTGCGCGGCGTCGCGGCCGGTGAGCATCTTGCCGTTGAGGAGCAGGCGGTCGCCATGCTTCCAGCTCTGCACCACCTCCGGCGTCAGCGCATCGAGGTCAACACGGATCGCGGCCTTGTCGGGAGTCCAGTTGACGTCGGGCCATTCGGCGAGGTTGGGCTGTTCCAGATAGGCGGGGCCGCTGCCGTCCAGCGTGAAATGCGCGTGGCGCGTCGCGGCGCAATTGGGGATCATCGCGACCGGCTTGCCCGCGGCGTGGCAGGGCGCGTCCATGATCTTCACGTCGAGGATGGTGGACAAGCCTCCCAGCCCCTGCGCGCCGATGCCGAGCGCGTTGACCTTGTCGAAGATCTCGATCCGCATCGCCTCGATATCGTTCTGCGGACCACGCTTCTTGAGCTGGCCCATATCGATCGGGTCCATCAGCGCCTTTTTGGCGAGCAGGACGCAATGTTCGGCGGTGCCGCCGATGCCGATGCCCAGCATCCCCGGCGGGCACCAGCCCGCGCCCATTTGCGGGATCATCTCGAGCACCCAGTCGACGATCGAATCGCTGGGGTTCATCATCTTGAACTTGGACTTGTTCTCGCTGCCGCCCCCCTTGGCCGCGACATCGATGCTGACCTTCGAACCCGGCACCATCTCGACATGCAGGACCGAAGGCGTGTTGTCCTTGGTATTGCGGCGGCTGAAGGCGGGATCGGTGAGCACCGAGGCGCGCAGCTTGTTCTCGGGGTGGAGATAGGCGCGGCGCACGCCTTCATCGACGATTTCCTGAAGCGACTTCGACGTGTCGTCGAGGCGGCAGTCCATGCCCCATTTGACGAAGACGTTGATGATGCCGGTGTCCTGGCAGATCGGGCGGTGCCCCTCTGCGCACATGCGGCTGTTGGTCAGGATCTGCGCGATCGCGTCCTTGGCGGCGGGGCTTTTCTCGGCCTTGTAGGCCTCGCCCAGCGCGCGGATATAATCCATCGGGTGGTAGTAGCTGATGAACTGGAGCGCGTCGGCCACGCTCTCGATAAGGTCGGCTTGCCTGATGATCGTCGTCACGTTTCCGGGGTCCCGCTTGGCCAAAGAGTCGCGGGCCCCTTAACGTACTTTTGCCGTATGCGGGAATATTTCAGCGCGCAGCCGCGCGGGCGCGCGCAAGACTCACTTCGTTCCACACGACCTTGTGGTCATAATATTCCTCGAACTGAGCGACATCGTCGGGCAGCGTCAGCCAGGGCAGTTTCGAGCGCGTATAGATGTGCACGCCCGGTGACAGCGCCGATGGCTCGTCGAGCGTCCCCGCCCGCACGAACCAGAGCCAGCCACGCCGGCCATAATCGCTCCACAACGCGGTCTGGCAGTTTGGACAGCGACAGATATCGTGCGGCCGCCCGCTGTCGGTGGGCACGGTCACGGGCTGCGGTTCGCCCGACAACAAGGTGACGCGATCGCTCTCGATCAACGCGTTCAGCACGAACGCACTTCCCGTCTGTCGCTGGCAATCGAGGCAGTGACAGCAATGGACGATCAGCGGATCGCCCTCCAGCCGATAGCGCACCGCGCCGCACGCGCATCCGCCCTCGTTCACGCCACCGCTTCCAGATTGCGCGCGAACGCGGCGATCCCCGCCTCCATCAGCGGCTCGACCGTTTCGACGGCAATGTCGGGCAGCACGTCGCACGTCCAGATCATGGTGCCGCTTCCGTCGCCATTGTCGCGGATCTGGAAGCTCGCATTGTGATGCGCGAACGCGCCGTCGATCACGGCATAGGCGATGCGCCGGCGTCCCTCGTCGATGCCGACCAGCCGTTCGCGTACCACCAAGCCATTGGCGAAGGTTACCGTCCGCACATCTTCGTCGCGCGTGCAGTCGGTGAGTATCCCTGCAAATGCGCGGTGAGCGTTTCCAAAGTCGCATGCTGCCTGCCACGCCGCCCAGCCATCGGGCACCGCGATTTCCTTGATGATCGTCGCCATGTGAGCCTCCTCTTGCAATCGCGCGGGCTTGCGCGCACCTCAGAGGTGTATCCCGCGCCGGTCATATCGCGCTTGGGGAAAAGGGCAGGTCGATGCCGGTCAACGCACCATCGTCTCCATCGGTCCCGGTCGCGTCTGCGATCGCCTCGGGCGCTGGCTGGACCATCGAACACGTGATCTGCACCGCGGGCCCCGACGACCGCACCTTCGAGGAACGCCACGGCTGGACCAGCGTCGCCGCGGTGCTCAACGGGCAGTTCAGCTATCGCAGCGAACAGGGCGGCGCGCTGATGGCGCCGGGTGCGCTGCTGCTCGGCAATTCCGGAACCTGCTTCGAATGCGGCCACACACATTCCGCCGGGGATCGCTGTCTCGCCTTCCGCTTCGCCCCCGAACTGGTCGAGGAAGTGGTGCGCGGCATGGCGGATGTCCGCGCGACGCACTTCGCGCGTGCGGGCATCCCGCCCGTCGATGCGCTCGTCCCGCTGTTCCAGTCCTTGCCCTCGCTCATCGAAGCCCACGATCCGCTGTGCGCTGAACAGGCGGCGCTTGCCATCCTCTCGAACGCCATCGCGCTCGATCGCGACACGCACGAGCCACCACCCGATGCGCGCGACCTCACTGCCGCTGCAGAGGCTGCGCAGATCATCCGCGCCGATTTCGTCCATCCGATCACGATCGCCGCCCTTGCCACGGCGACGGGCACGACCCGCCGCCGCCTGTCGCGCGCCTTTCGTCGCGCGATCGGCGTCACCCCCTGGCAATATGTGCTCAACCGCCGCCTCGACGCCGCCGCTGCGCTGCTCCGCGACAGCGACGACACCGTGCTCAATGTCGCGCTCGACACGGGTTTCGGCGACCTCTCCGAATTCACCCGTCGCTTCCGCGCGCGCTTCGGCCTGCCCCCTTCGGCATGGCGCAAGCACGTGCGTAGCGATCAGTCGGCGAAGGGGAACATCGTCCAGTAGGGCTGCGCCTCTTCGCGCACCCGCGCGATCGCCGGACGCGCCTCGAGCCGTTCAAGATATGCAGCTACCCCGGGGAAGCGGCCGCCAAGCGGCTGGATCTTGCTCGCATAGAACAGCGAAGGAGACGCCGCGCAGTCGGCCAGCGTGAAATCCTCCCCCGCCGCCCAGCCGTCGCCAAGCTCGCCCTCCAGCCAGCCATAGGCCTTGTCGAGCCGCTGCCGCATCCGCTCGACGCCGAAATCGTCATGCGCGCCATCGGGCCGGATGCGATCGAACACGATCGCCTGCACCGGGCTCATCACGAAATTGTCGAAGAAGCGGTCGAGGAAGCGGACGTTGAGGGCCGCATCGGGATCTGCGGGGATCAACCCGCCGCCATTCTGCCGGTCTACATATTCGATGACGACGCTGGATTCGCGCAGCACGCGAGCGCCGTCGACCAGTACCGGCATATGCTCCATCGGCCAGAGCTTCGAGAACTCGGCGCCAGCCTGCGGGTCATCGGGCGAAAGCACGCGCCAGTCGAAAGGCACGCCATGCTCGTAAAGCGCGATCAATGCCTTCTGGCAGTAAGACGACAGCGGATGCCCGTAAAATGTTCTGCTCATGGCCCTCTCCTCAACGCATGCGTGCGTAGCGCATCATCATCGCGCCAGCCAGCTCGCGACCCGTCGCGCGGGAGCCGAAGGTGTAGCCGATCGCGCGAATGTCGGGGAAAGCGGACGCACAAGTCCTCCCCGGTACGGGGAGGGGGACCATGCGAAGCATAGTGGAGGGGCTGGCGAGAATCGCGAGCCTCGGTGCAGCCCCTCCGTCAGCCCTTCGGGCTTCCACCTCCCCGTACCGGGGAGGATCTTATGGCAGCAATGTTGGGGCTCCCAGTCGTAACCCGGCGAGATCCGACACCAGCTATAACCCGAACGCCGCCTTGGGCACATGCGTGATCCGGCACGCCAGATCGGCCTCGCCCGATGCCACGATGAAGTGATCGCCCGCATCAGCGATTCCCGTCGTGAACACCACCCCGTCCAGATAGCGCTGATGCGCGATCGGTTCGGTCAGTGCGGGTGCGGGCTCCAGCAACGGGCCCTCCCCCTGCGCGACGATCCGGCTCGGGTCGTCGCGGTCGAGCAACGTCCAGTATGTCCGGTAGATGCCGACGGTCCCGCCCGTCCCGACCCTATGCCATAGCGTCAGCCATCCCTTGTCGGTCAGGATCGGCGGTGCGCCGCCGCCGATCCGTGCTATGCCGCTCCGTGGCCGGATGCCCGGCTTGTCCAGCGGCTTCCAGTGCAACGCATCGGGCGAGGTGGCGAGGTTGATCGAGGGGCCGGGCAGCCAGTCGCTGCCAGGCGGATAGGCGAAGAAGACATCGCCCAACGGCCGCGTCTGCGCCCAGTAACGCCCGCCGATCAGCCCCTCGAAGATCAGCATGTCCTTGTTCTGGTGGTCGA
>NZ_JAKVIO010000050.1 GCF_022601895.1 Sphingomonas sp. LaA6.9 | reverse complement strand
GCAGCCCCTCCTCCATCGCCGACACCGCCTGCCCATAAGGCGTGTGGAGATGCATCACCGCATGCGCGTCCTCGCGCGCCATGTGCACCGCCGAATGGATCGTGAAGCCCGCGGCGTTGACCATATAGGGCGTCTCCATCACTGGCTGCCCGTCAGTGTCAATCTTGACCAGCGACGAGGCGGTGATCTCCTCGAACATCAGCTGATAGGGGTTGATGAGGAAATGATGTTCGGGTCCGGGCACGCGCGCCGAGAGATGCGTGAAGATGAGGTCGTCCCAGCCATAGAGCGCGACGAGGCGGTAAGCGGCGGCGAGATCGACGCGGATCCTCCACTCCTCTTCCGAAACCTGATCGCGGACGCTCGGGGTATGGATCGCTGCGGTGGCCATCGACTCTCTCCTGATCTCTTTGGCCCCACATATCAGCCGGCACGCATGAAGACTGTCGGATTTTTGACAATTCAGTCGAGGCGCGCACAATGGCGCGATGGACATGGCAGCGCATCGCGAGCGACTGGAAGGCGACCCGTGGTTTGCGAGCCTCGAGGCGCCGCTGCGCACACGCATATTGTCGCGCATTCGCCTCAGATCCTTCGCGCAGGATGCCCGCATCTACCGCATCGGTGATCCGCCCGACGGCCTCCACGCGGTCGTCGATGGGGAGGTGCGCCTGGTCGCCTATCCTGCGCCCGGGCGGCAGATCCTCAACATGATCCTTCGCCCCGGAAACTGGTTTGGCGAGGTGTCGGTGCTCGACGGCGGGCCGCGGCCGCATGACGCGATCGCGACGCGGCCGACGCTGATCGCCTCGCTGGCGCCGCCCGATATCGACGCGCTCGCCGCCGAGGCGCCGGGCTTTTACCGCCATGTCGGGACGCTCTCCTGCCGGCATCAGCGTGCCTCGCTGCGCTTCATCGGCGCGTTGCTCACGGCATCGCCCGAGGATCGTATCCTTGCGCTGGCGCACACCGCAGCGAGCCGCGATGACGAGGGCGTCGCGACACTGCGTATGACGCAGGAGGACATCGCGGGGCTTGTCGGCCTTTCGCGCCAGCATCTCAACACTCTACTGGCCGCGATGGAGCGCGATGGACGCATCGCGCGCGGCTATGGCGTGATCCGGCTGCTCGATCGGGGACCCGTCGATTCAGGCTGAAGGGAACCGCGCCTGTACCGGCTTGAGCGCGACCGCGAGCAGCAGCGCCCAGCCCGCGCCCACCAGCCAGCCCGCAACGACATCGCTCGGCCAATGGACGCCGAGCCAGATGCGCGACAGGCCGATCAGGAAGACGAGCAGGCCCGTGACCGCCCAGATCGTGCGACGCTGCGCCTTGCGCCACCACAGCACCGTGGCGATCAGCGCGATCGCGCCATAAACCGCCGCGCTGTTGGCCGCGTGCCCGCTCGGCAGGCTCCAGCTTGCGTCGACATCCACCAGTCGTTCCACCAGCTCGGGACGTGGCCGGTGGAACAGCGCCTTCAATACCCAGGCATTGAGCGCGGCAATGCCAAGCGCGGTGTAGACGATGTAGGAAACCGCGCGGTAGAGCTTGCGCGAAACCAGATAGCCGACAAAGCCGAGCGCGAGCAGCGAACGCGGCCAGCCGTCGCCCAGCCAGCTCGCGCCGCGCATCGCCGCATCGGTCCAGTCGGGCAACGGGTCGGTAGCGGCGCGCAACCCGGTCATCGCGGCGCTATCAGCGGTGGAAAGCACGCCCGTCATCACAAGTGCGATGACGAGCGCGGCAAGCCCCCAGGCGACAAGGCCGAGCTTCAGGAAACGCGCGCGAACCGGATCCATCTCAATCCTTCACGACCTCGCCACCCTTGATGACGGTCGCGACCTGTTCGAGCTGGCGGACATTGGCCAGCGGATCGCCGTCGACCGCGATGATGTCGGCATAGCGGCCGACCGCGATCGCACCCACGTCCTTCTCGCGACCGAGCGCCTGCGCCGCATTGCGCGTCGCGGCCTGGATCGCCTCCATCGGCGTCATCCCATACTCCACCATGTAGCGGAACTGGCCGCCCGCGGTGCTGTGCGGCATGACGCCTGCGTCCGAACCAAAGACCATCTTCACGCCCGCGGCATGCGCCTTGCGGAAATTGTCGCGCTGGATTTGCGCCACCTCGCGGTCCTTGCGCAGATTGTCCTCGAGCACGCCGTTATTCTTGCCCTCGGCCTGGGTATATTCGGTGTTGAAGATATCCATCGAGAGCCAGGCGCCGCGCTCCCTGGCGAGCTTGATGCCCTCATCGTCGATCAGCGAGGCATGCTCGATCGTGTCGATTCCCGAACGGATCGCGGCCTTGATCCCCGCCGCGCCATGCGCGTGCGCCGCGACCTTCAGGCCCCAGAGATGCGCCTCATCCGCGATTGCGCGCAGTTCCTCCTCGGCCATCTGCTGCTGGCCGGGCTCGGTATTGCGCGAAAAGACGCCGCCGGTGGCGCAGATCTTGATGACCTCGGCGCCATATTTGCGCTGCTCGCGGACGCGCTGACGCACCTCTTGCGGTCCATCGCCGACGCCAGGGCTCTTCGACTTGTAGGAGGGCGGCAGATAGGTGCTGTCGCAATGGCTGCCCGTAGCGCCAATCGCATAAGCCGCGGGCACGATCCGCGGGCCGATCATCAGCCCTTCCTCGATCGCCTGCTTGTAGGCGACATCGGCATAATCGAAGGTCCCCAGATTCCGTACGGTGGTGAAACCCGCATCAAGCATGGCGCGGGCGTTGCCGACACCCTGAACCGTCCAGAACATGTCGGTGAACTGGAGATTGGTGTAGCCGCCATATTTGGGGTTCGCCTCAAGATGCACATGCATGTCGATCAGCCCGGGCAGGATCGTCTTGCCCGCAAGATCGATGCGCTTCGCCTTTTCGGGGAATGTCACGCTACCCTGCCGCCCGACCGAGACGATGCGGCCGTCAGTCGCGATGATGACGGGCTGCTCGATCACCTTGCCTGCGAGCACGTCCACCATGCGATCGGCGGTAATGACCACGGTTTCGGCATGCGCGGGCATGGCGGCTGCAGCGAGCAACGCGCCGGCGACGATCTTCTTCATTGATTGGGCCCCCGATTTTGGAATTGGTCACTGGTTACATTGCAATTTGCGCGCCGCAACGCTTTTTGCGACCAACGCGCGCCCGCTACGCGAACAGCGTGGCAATCCCCCATGCGATCAGGCCGAGCCCGACGGCCTGCCCGATCCACCGGCCGGGCGGCATCAGTTTTTCGACGAGCACCAATATGGCAAGTGCTGCAATCCACACGAGATTCATCACGCCGCCGACGAAGAGCAGGGCCATCAGCAGCCAGCAGCAACCGACACAGAATCCGCCGTGCAGGATGCCGAGCCGCACAGCCCCCCAGGCGTGCGGCCGCCAGTGGCGTGACAGAAACGCGGCGGGATCGCGGCAATGCGCGAGGCACGCCGCCTTGAGCGGAGAGAGCTGATAGAAGCCTGCGGCGATCAGCACGCCCGCCGAAAGCCAGCGGCTTTGCGACGACGACATGCCCGGGGAAACGACGCCGCGGTGGATCAGCATCCACTGGAGCGCGGCCGCGCCGAGCGAAAAGGCGAACCAGACGAGCAGGTAACCCAAAAGAAAGGCGCCGGTGGGCGCCAGCCTGTCCTGCGACCGTCCCCCGGCAATGGCATGGCGATGCACGCGCGCATAAAGCAATATCGTCGGCGAGGCAGCTGGCGACATCATCGCGATCATCATGGCCCACCACATGCCGATGGTCAGCGCCCACAGCGCCAGCGTCCAGTGTGCAGGCGCAGGCGCAGGCGCAGGCGCCATCATCTCCATCGACATGCCGTCCATGTCGACTGGCATGCGCATCGCGTCCGTGTGCGGGAACAGCGCGACACGCAGCATTTCGCCCGCGTTCATGCCGAACCCCGCGCCCATCACGATGTAAGCCCAGGCGAGCAGGCACAGAACCACAACCCCGGCGAGCGTGACGATGCGGTCTCGACGCAGGAGGCGTTCCAGAGCCGGCGGAGATGTCATGCGGCGCGCGTCAGGCTCGGACGACACCATGATTGTTGAGATGCAGGTTGGCGAACTGGCCGTAGCTGTCCTTCATCTCCACCTGAACGGGTCCGCGGGTCCGGCTCGACGCGCTGCCGATCTCGGCCACGGCATATTCGAACCCTTCGGGCAACACGATCTGGGCGCGGGCGTCGGCGCCCGTCACCTTGTTGCGGATCGGCTCGCCCTGCGTCTCGATATAGTCCTCGACGAAGATCCGGCCCCTGCGCCCGTCAATGTCGAGATCGAGCTCGATCGTCGCGAAAACGGGATCGTACATCTTCGTCACCGTCGATGCGTAGACCGCAAACATGGTCGCGAAGGGGTCGGTGTCCTGGCCCGTCATGATCCGAAGCAGCGCCTCGCGCTGGCTCTCGTCGGCGCTCTTGTCGACAAAGGCGACGACCTCGCCATTGCCTTCGTGGATGGGCCCCGGCCATTTGAAAATCGCGGCGATCCGCAGGCCGTTCAGCACCGTCTCGCCATGACGGCCTTCATCGATCTGGATACCCGCGACGGCATGGCAATGGCCCTTGTCGGGCAGTGCGTTGAACTGGCAGTTGCAGCCATATTCACAGGTGCAATTGACGAGTTCGCGTCCCTTGATCTCCCAAGACGTCATGGCGACCTCCTGCAATTCAGGCGGGCAGAGTACGCCGATGCCGGGGACAACGCCAGCCCGTTGGCCCGCGCCGCCTCCGAAGGCTCGGAAGCGGCCGGAACCGGGCGGCCTCAGATGTGCAGCGGGCGTCCGTACGCGCTGAGCACGCTTTCGTGCATCATCTCGCTGAGCGTCGGGTGCGGGAAGGTGGTGCCGATCAGTTCGGCCTCGGTGGTTTCGAGTTCGCGGCCGATGACATAGCCCTGGATCAGCTCGGTCACCTCGGCGCCGACCATATGCGCACCCAGCAGTTCGCCCGTCGCCTCATCGAAGATGGTCTTCACGAACCCCTCGGTCTCGCCGAGCGCGATCGCCTTGCCATTGCCGATGAAGGGGAACTTGCCGACCTTGACGGTGTAGCCGGCTTCCTTGGCCTTCGCTTCGGTAAGGCCGACGCTCGCCACCTGCGGACGCGAATAGGTGCAGCCCGCGATATTGTTCTTGTCGAGCGCGTGCGGATGCTGGCCCGCGATCGCCTCGACCGTCACGACCGCCTCGTGCATCGCCTTGTGTGCGAGCCAGGGGCCCGCGGTGACGTCGCCGATCGCCCAGAGCCCCTCGACACTGGTGCGGCCATAGGGGTCGGTTTCGATATGCCTGTTGGGGAGCTGCTTCACGCCCAGCGCCTCGAGCCCGATGCCCTCGATATTGGGCACGATGCCGATCGCGACGATCGCGTGGCTGAACTCCTGGCTCTCGACCTTGCCATCCTTGAACTTGATCTCGGCCTTGACGCCCTTGGACGTAGCTTCGAGCTTCTGGACGCTCGTCGAGGCATGGATCTTCATGCCCTGTTTGGTCAGCGCCTTTTCCATGAAGCCCGAGATATCGGCATCCTCGACGGGGAGGATGCGGTCGAGCATCTCGACCACGGTCACTTGCGAGCCCATGTCCGAATAGAAGCTGGCGAATTCGATGCCGATCGCGCCCGAGCCGATGACGAGCAGCTTGCCCGGCATTTCCTTCGGGGTCATCGCGTGGCGATAGGTCCAGATGCGCTCGCCATCGGTCTTGGCGAAGGGCAGATCGCGCGCGCGTGCGCCGGTGGCGATGATGATGTTCTTCGCGGTGAGGTCGGTCTTGTTGCCGTCCTTTTCGACCGTCAGCTTGCCCTTGCCCGTCAACGTGCCGACGCCTTCATGAACGTCGATCTTGTGCTTCTTCATGAGCCCCTTGACGCCGCCGTTCAATTGGTCGGCGACCTTGCGGCTGCGCTGGACGACCTTGGCAAGATCGAAGCCGGGCTTTTCGGCCGACAGGCCATAGGCCTCTGCATGCGTCATGAAATGATAGATTTCCGAGGAACGCAGCAGCGCCTTGGTCGGGATGCAACCCCAGTTGAGGCAGATGCCGCCGAGCCGTTCGCGCTCGACGATCGCAGTCTTCATCCCCAGCTGCGCGGCGCGGATCGCGGCCACATAGCCGCCGGGCCCCGAGCCGAGGACGATAAGATCATATGTGTCAGCCAAGAGTCTGCTCCTGATTGATGCCGGTCATGCGGCATGAAAAATGATCCCCGTGGTGCGCCGATGCGCTGCCGGGAAAGCTATCGACTTCGCCAGAGTTGCAGGAAGCCGAAGGTGAGGATGGCGACGATCGCGAACAGGCCGGCATTGAAGCGGATCCAGGTGTCGCCGATCTGGATATGCGACGAGGTTCGCCACACGAAATCGCCAAGGGGGCCGCCCACGCCCGTTACGAGCGTGGGCACCGCAACAGCCACGATTCCGCCAAAAATGACCGATCGCAGCAGCGCCATATCAGGCCACCATGCCCAGCGGGCTTTCGACCAGTGTCTTGAATGCCGCCATCAGCTGGGCGCCGACCGCGCCGTCGATCGCGCGGTGATCGAAACTGCCCGTCGCGGTCATCACCGTGGCGATCGCAAGCGCGTCGCCCACGACATAGGGGCGCTTCTCGCCCGCGCCGACCGCGAGGATCATGCCCTGGGGCGGGTTCACCACGGCGTCGAACTGCTTGATGCCGAACATGCCGAGGTTCGAGATCGAGGCGGTGCCGCCCTGGAACTCGTGCGGCTGCAGCTTGCCGTCGCGCGCGCGCAGCGCCAGGTCCTTGGCCTCCTGCGCAATCTTGGAGACCGCCTTGCCGCCCGCATCGGTGATGATCGGGGTGATGAGACCGCCCGGGATCGCCACGGCCATCGAGATATCGGCGCGGTGGTATTTGATGAGCTCATTGCCCGCGAAGCTGACATTGGCCTCGGGCACCTGTTCGAGCGCGACGCCGAGCGCCTTGATCAGTAGGTCGTTGACCGACAGCTTGATGCCGCGGCTCTCGAGGCCCGCATTGAGATCGGCGCGCAGCTTGAGCAGCGCGTCGAGATTGCAATCAAGCGTCAGGTAGAAATGCGGGACGGTCGACTTGGATTCGGCCATGCGGCGCGCGATCGTCTTGCGCATCAGCGAAAGCTTGACGGTTTCCGACGGGATGCCTTCGACCGGCTGGACGGCGGGTGCCGCGGCCGGAGCGGGCTTGGCGGCAGGCGCCGGCGCCTGCGTGGCGGCTGGTGCGGCGGGCTTTGCCGCACCGGGTGCCACCGCCTCGACGTCGGACTTGACCACACGTCCACCGGGACCGGTTCCCGTCACGTCGCCAATGTCGACGCCGCGGACTTCGGCGAGGCGGCGCGCAAGCGGGCTGGCCTTGACGCGGTCGCCCTCATCGCCGCCGGCCTTGGCAGGCGCGGGTGTGGGTGCGGCCGCAGCCTTGACCTCGGGTTCGGGGCTGGGAGCGGGTTTGGCTTCAGCCTTTGGCGCCGGAGCATCGGCCTTTGGCGCTTCGACCTTGGGTGCGGGCGCTGCGGACGCGTCCTCGCCTTCCTCGGCGATCAGCGCGATCACCTCGCCGACCTTCACGCCCTCGGTGCCAGCGGCGACCAGTATCTTCGCGACCACGCCCTCGTCGATCGCCTCGAATTCCATCGTCGCCTTGTCGGTCTCGATCTCGGCGAGCAGGTCGCCCGAGGAAACGCTATCCCCCTCCTTCACGAGCCATTTGGCGAGCGTCCCTTCCTCCATCGTCGGGGACAGCGCGGGCATCTTGAGTTCGATGGGCATATCGACGGCCAAACCTCTTCCTGATTCCGTAGGGTCGCGGCCACCTCTCAGCCTGTTTGCCCCTTCCGGTCAAGGCCGCAGGCTTGCGCAACCGCCAATATTCGCGCACGCTCCGCCACCAAATGGGGAGAGGGACTTCGCCGTGCGTACCTATCTGGTCGTGATCGACGAGACCGAAGAAGCGACAATCGCGCTGCGATTTGCCGCGCGCCGCGCCGCCAAGACCGGCGGAACCGTTGAAATCCTTGCACTCGTGCCCCCGGCCGAGTTCGTCCAGTGGGGCGGCGTCCAGGCCACCATCGAGGAAGAGGCGCGGCTGCGCGCGGAGGCGCTCGTTGCGGGCGCAGCGGGCACGCTCGTCGAGGAATCGGGGGTACGACCATCGATCACGGTCATGCAGGGCGAACCGATTCACGTGGTTCGCAAGATGCTCGCCGAGAATGACCAGATCGCGGCGCTCGTGCTCGGCGCGGCCGCAAGCGGCGCGCCGGGGCCGCTGGTCAGCCACTTCGCGGGCGCCGATGCGGGCAGACTGCCCTGCCCGATCATGGTCATCCCGGGATCGCTCAGTCGCGAGGCGATCGACCGGCTGAGCTGAACCCAGACGGTCGCCTGTTCATCAACGCGAGCCTCGAAACGGCTCGCATCAGCCCGCGATGCGCGGCGCCAGCAACCTGACCAGCGCCTCGCAGCCTGCAGCGTCCTCGGCGTCGAAACGGCCGGGCGAAGGGCTGTCGAGATCGAGCACGCCGATCAGGCGTCCATCATGGACGATGGGCACCACCAGTTCGGACGCGCTTGCCGCGTCGCACGCGATATGGCCGGGAAAAGCGTGCACGTCCGCGACCAGCTGCGTCTCGCGCGTTGCCGCGGCGGTCCCGCATACGCCGCTGCCCAGCGCGATCCGGATGCACGCGGCCTTGCCCTGGAAGGGCCCGAGCACCAGCTCGTCACCGACCATGCGATAAAAGCCCGACCAGTTGAGATCGGGCAGATATTCCCAGATGAGCGCGGCGGCATTGGCCATGTTGGCGATCGCGTCGGGCTCGCCGGCGGTCAGCGCATCGAGCGCGCCGAGCATCTCGCGATAGAGCTCGGCCTTGGCGCCGCCGGTGTTGATGTCGAACTGGTACATGATGCCTGCCTTTGTGCGTGTCAGTCGAAGGATATCTTGCCGCGACCCTTCTTGATCTGGGAACGCGCCGACTTGGACTCAAGACGCCGCGCCTTTGCCGCGCGGCTCGGCCTGGTCTTGACGCGCTTCGCCTGCCGCTCATGCGCCCTGGCGACGAGTTCGGCGACGCGTTCGCGCGCATCGGCGCGGTTGGCCTCCTGCGTGCGGAAACGGCGCGCGGTGATGACGAGCTCGCCCGCCGAGGTCAGCCGGCTTCCCGCCAGCTCCTTGAACTGCTGCCAAGCCCAGGGCGGCATGCCGAGCCGGAAGGCGTCGACGCGGAGCTGGACCGCGGTCGCGACCTTGTTGACATTCTGCCCGCCCGGCCCGGTCGCGGCGAGGAACTTCTCCTCGACAATCGCATCCTCGGGGACCGGCGGATATTCAGCCTTCGCCATAGGCAAAACCGGCTTTGGTGAAGCGTTCGGGCAAGGGCGCGATCGCCTCGGCGGGCGGCTTGCCCTCACGCGGCACCGACAGGCGGTAGCTGTGGAGCAGCATGCCCGCGCTGTCTGGCGTGCCATAGACGGGATCGCCCACAATCCCCATGCCCAGACCATAAAGCGCGTGCGCGCGGATCTGGTGCGTGCGGCCCGTTTCGGGCGTGAACGCGATGAGCGCACGCGCTCCGACGACTTCCACACGCTTCCAGTGGGTGCGCGCCGGCTTGCCCTTCGGATCGACGACCATCCGCCAGCCGCGCTCGCGCGTGCTGGTCTTGCCGAGCGGCAGGTCGATGAGACCGTCCTCGGCCTCCGGAACGCCCTCGACAACCGCAAGGTAGAGCTTTTTGACGGTACCCGCCTCGAATGCCGCGGCGAAGCGCTTGTGCGCCTTGGGGTTGCGCGCGAGCAGCAGGCAGCCGCTGGTGTCGCGATCGAGCCGGTGCACCGCCAGCGGCCAGCGCTGAAAGCCGAAGGTGAGCGAGGAGAGATGGTTTTCGAGGCTGAGCGAGCCGTCGCGGGGCGCATCGACGGGAAGCCCCGCCGGCTTGTCGAGGATGATCGCCTCGCCATCAATGAAAAGAACGCGGTCAGATAGCATAAGCCCGCTGTGTCACTGACGGGCTGCCAAGGCAAATTGCTTTGCCCGTTACCCGATGGAAATCCCCTCCCGCCCCGGGTGAGGACGGAAGGGGAACCGGACTTCAGATACGCGAAGCCCTGTGAGTCTTGGCGTCAGCCGAACAGCTTGGTCGCGGTGTTCGCCACGCGCGCGCCGAGATAGCGGGCGCCGTCGAGTTCGGTCTCGCTCGGCATGCGGCTGCCGTCGCCATGCGTGATCGTGGTCGCGCCATAGGGCGCACCGCCCTTGACCTCATCGACACCCAGCTGGCCCTGGAAGCCGTAATCGAGGCCGACGATCGTCATGCCGAAGTGGAGCAGGTTGGTGATGATCGAGAACAAAGTCGTTTCCTGACCGCCATGCTGGCTGGCGCTGCCCGTAAAGGCCGCGCCGACCTTGCCGTTGAGCGCGCCGCGCATCCACAGGCCGCCGGCCTGGTCGAGGAACGCCGCCATCTGCGAGCTGATCCGGCCGAAGCGCGTGCCCGTGCCGACGATGATCGCGTCGTAATTCTCGAGCTCGGCGATCGTCGCGATCGGCGCATCCTGATCATATTTGAAGTGGTTGGCGCGCGCGAAATCCTCGGGAACCGCCTCGGGGACGCGCTTGACGTCGACCTGCGCGCCCGCCGAACGCGCGCCTTCGGCGACCGCGTTCGCCATGGTCTCGAGGTGACCATAGGTCGAATAATAGAGCACAAGAACCTTAGCCATGGGGGATCACTCCTTGAAGAATAGGGGGGGGGGAAGAAAGGGTGGCCGCCCGCGCAGGGGGGATGCGCGGACGGCCGGGGGGACTGTTATTCGGCGTCGACGAGAACGATCTCGCTGTCCTCGACCGCGGTGATGGTGACGGTCCGGCCGCCCGCGATCGCGGCGCCGTCGCGCGCCTTGAACTCGGCATCGTCGACCGTGATTTTGCCTGTCGCGGGGACGAGATAGGCATGGCGGCCTTCACCGACACTGTGCGTCAGGCTTTCGCCCGCCTTGAGCGTCGCACCCAGCACGCGGGCATCGGCCCGGATCGGAAGCGCGCCTTCATCGCCCTCGAAACCACTGGCGAGCGTCACGAACCGGCCCGAGCGATCACCCTTGGGAAAGGGCTTGGCACCCCAGCTGGGGGCACCGCCGCGCCGCTTGGGTTCGATCCAGATCTGGAAGATCCGCGTGGTTTCGGGTTCCAGATTATATTCCGAATGGCGAACGCCCGTGCCCGCGCTCATCACCTGGACGTCGCCCGCCTGGGTGCGTCCCTTGTTGCCCATGCTGTCCTGGTGCGTGATAGCGCCCTCGCGGACATAGGTGATGATCTCCATGTCGGCATGCGGATGCGGCGGAAAGCCGCTGTTGGCGGCGATCTCGTCGTCATTCCAGACGCGGATCGCGCCCCAGCCCATGCGTGCCGGATCATAATAATTGGCAAAGGAAAAATGGTGCCGGGCGTTGAGCCAGCCGTGATCGGCATGGCCGAGGCTTTCGAAAGACCGTTTCTCGATCATGTCCTCAAAACTCCTTACATGGCCGCTGGGGCCGCTTGCTTGAGGGCAAGATAGAGATCATGATCGTTTCATAAACAGATACATTTGAAACGGATCGTTTCCAATTATGCGCCTTCCCGATTTCGAAGCCTGGGCGATCTTCGCCAGCGTCGTCGAGCATCGCTCGTTCACCGCCGCCGCGGATGCGCTCGGTCTCTCCAAGGCCACCGTTTCCAAGGCGGTGACGCGGCTGGAAGAGCATCTGCGCACCGCGCTCTTCCACCGCACGTCGCGCCGGCTTTCGCTGACCGACAGCGGCCGGACGCTTGCCGAGCACGCGCAGCGCATCCTCGCCGAGGCCGAGGCCGCCGAAGAAGCCGCACGCGACGAGGCCAGCGCGCCATCGGGCACGGTTCGCATCGCCGCGCCGATGACCTTCGGGCTGATGCACGTTGCGCCCGCGATCGCCGACTTCCTGACCCTGCATCCCGGCATCAAGGTCGACCTGCACCTGAGCGACGAGCGGATCGACATCATCGAGATGGGCTTCGACATCGCGCTCAGGATCGCGATCCTGCCCGACAGCTCGCTGCGCGCGCGCCGGCTGGGGGGGATAAGGACGCATGTCGTCGCCTCGCCCGCCTATTTTGAAAGGCACGGCCGCCCGACGCATCCCGCGCAGCTCGCCGAGCACCGGTGCGTCGTCTACACCAACATCGCCAATCCCGACCTGTGGCGCTTCAACGGCCCCGATGGCGAGGAGGCCTCCGTCCGGCTCAACGGACCGCTGCGCTGCAACAGCGGCGAGGCGATGCTTCCGACCTTGCGCGCGGGGCTGGCCATCGCCCGCCTTCCCGGTTTCATCGTCGATCGCGACATCGCCGATGGGACGCTCGAGCCGATACTCGAAAAATGGGCGATGAACCCGATCGCGCTCCACCTGCTCAGCCCGCCGAGCGGCCCTCGGCCCCGCCGCGTCGAATTGCTGATCGAGTTTCTCGCCGCCCGTTTCCGCTCGGTCTGTTCGGGCGAATCGCCCCGGTCGGTGTGAAGAACCGCCCGCGACTCGCGGATTCAGGCCGCTTAATTTGAAATTAACCTTTTGCGTTCAGATGTCGTTTGGTTAATGAAGGAGGTCGGGGAGGGCATCGCCAGGAGGGCGGGCGTCCCGAGCGACAGGGGGTTCCACAATGCGGGTGCTGCTGATCGAAGACGAGCCGACGACGGCGAAAGCCATCGAGCTCATGCTGACCACCGAGGGCTTCAACGTCTACACGACCGATCTGGGCGAGGAAGGCCTCGATCTCGGCAAGCTGTATGACTATGACATCATCCTGCTCGACCTGAACCTGCCCGACATGCACGGCTATGACGTGCTGAAGAAGCTGCGTTCGGCCAAGGTGCAGACTCCGGTGCTGATCCTTTCGGGCGTTGCCGAGATGGATTCCAAGGTGCGTTCGTTCGGCTTCGGCGCCGACGACTATGTCACCAAGCCGTTCCACCGCGAAGAACTGATCGCGCGCATCCACGCAGTTGTCCGTCGTTCGAAGGGGCACAGCCAGTCGGTGATCCGCACGGGCAAGCTCGCGGTCAATCTCGACGCCAAGACAGTCGAGGTCGACGGCGCGCGGGTGCACCTGACGGGCAAGGAATATGCGATGCTCGAGCTGCTTTCGCTGCGCAAGGGCACGACGCTGACCAAGGAAATGTTCCTCAACCACCTCTATGGCGGGATGGACGAGCCCGAACTCAAGATCATCGACGTCTTCATATGCAAGCTCCGCAAGAAGCTGAGCCTGGCGTGCGGCGGCGACAATTATATCGAGACCGTCTGGGGTCGCGGCTATGTGCTGCGCGATTCCGAAGACATGGACGTGGATCTGGACGTAGAAACCCAGGTCGCCTGACACCGAAATTTCCCGAGGGTGGAAGGCCGGCGGAGCACATGCTTCGCCGGCCTTTTCCGTTTTACAATTCTGTTGCGGCAACCTCTTGTGCAATGCAACAAAGCTGTGCAGTCTGCGCTTCGGACCGGCGCTTCGGGCGCCCGAGTTTAGGAGGGATATGGCTTCACGCGGCACCTTCGACGAGATCTGGGGCTTTGACGGACGACGCAAGGCCCGCGACGAGTTCACCGAGCTGGCGCAGTGGACAAGGGACACCTCCCCTGCCGATTTCGAACGCCGCCAGCACGCCGCCGAGCAATATTTCCGCGATCTCGGCATTACCTTCGCGGTTTACGGCGAGGAGGATGCCGCCGAGCGGATTATCCCCTTCGACATCGTGCCGCGCATCTTCACCGCCGCGGAATGGGACCGGCTCTCGGAAGGACTCGTCCAGCGCGTCGAGACGCTCAACGCCTTTCTCTCCGACATATACGGCCCCCGCAAGATCCTGGCCGACGGGGTCATTCCCGAAGAACTGATCTGGTCCAACCCGCAATTCTGCATTCCAGCGTCCGCCGCGCGGCCGCCGCACGGCATCTACGCGCATATCTGCGGGATCGACCTTGTCCGCACCGGCCCCGACGATTTCTTCGTGCTGGAAGACAATGCGCGCACGCCCTCGGGCGTGAGCTATATGATCGAGAACCGCGAGGCGATGCTGAGGCTCTGCCCCGAACTGTTCGAGACCTATCCCGTCCGTCCCGTCGACAGCTACTGCGAATCGCTGTTCGAGACGCTCGTCTCGGTCGCGCCGCCCTGCACGCGCCGCGATCCGGTATGCGTGCTGCTCACCCCCGGCCATTTCAACTCGGCCTTTTACGAGCACAGCTTCCTCGCCGATACGATGGGGATCGCGCTCGTCGAAGGCTCCGACCTCGAGGTCGACGAGGACATCGTCTATATGCGGACGATATCGGGCCGGCTCCGCGTCGACGTGATCTACCGCCGGATCGACGACGAGTTCATCGACCCGCTCGTGTTCCGACCTGATTCAATGCTGGGCGTGCCGGGGCTGATGGCGGCGTGGGCCGCGGGCAATGTCACGCTGGTCAACGCGCCCGGCACGGGCATTGCCGACGACAAGGCGATTTACAGCTACATGCCCGAGATCGTGAAATATTATTCGGGCGGCGAAGCGAAACTGCCCAATGTCGAGACGTGGCGCTGCCGCGAGCCGCAATCGCTGAAATATGTGCTCGATCATCTGAGCGAGCTGGTGGTCAAGCTGGTCGACGGTTCGGGGGGCTATGGGATGCTCGTCGGTCCCACCGCGAGCCGGCAGGAGATCGCGGACTTCCGCGCCGCGCTGGTCGCCCGGCCCGAACGCTATATCGCGCAGCCGACGCTGGCACTGTCGACCGTCCCGACCTTCACAGACAAGGGCATCGCGCCGCGCCATGTCGATTTCCGGCCCTTCGTTCTGACGGGAACAAGGGGGGTGACGGTGACCCCGGGCGGGCTGACGCGCGTCGCGTTGAAACAGGGATCGCTCGTCGTCAATTCGAGCCAGGGCGGCGGGACCAAGGACAGCTTCGTGCTTTGCGACCGCGACGAGGCGGCGGCATGAGCCTGATCATGCTGTCGCGCACGGCGGCCGATCTCTACTGGATCGGCCGCTATGTCGAGCGCGCCGAGTTCACCGCTCGGCTGCTCGAGGCGACGATCCGGCTCGACTCGCTGTCGGCGCGGCCGGCGGGCATGGGAGCGTGGACAAGCGCGCTCGCCGTCACGACGGCAAGCCGGGGTTTCGAGGAAACCGGCGACACCGTTTCGCCGCTTCATGTGAGCAGATATCTGGCGCTCGACGAACACAATTCGAGCTCGATCCGGTCGTGCATCGCCACCGCGCGGCTCAACGCGCGCGCCGCGCGCAACGCGATCACGCGCGAGGCGTGGGAGACGATCAACCGCGCCTGGCTCAACCTCAAGCATCGCGCGAGCCCCGGCGGGCCGCAGGCAACGCTCAGCCTGGCCGACCAGATCAAGGTCGAGGCGCGCAGCTTCGAAGGGGCGATCAACCGGATGCTGCGCAGCGAGCCCTATTGGTTCGTCAAACTGGGTATGGTCATAGAGCGCGCCGATTCCACGGCGCGGCTGCTCGACGTGAAATATCACCTGTTGCTGCCCGATGGCGAAAAGGTCGGGGGGATCATCGACCGCGACCAGTGGCTGACGCTGCTCCAGGTCGTGTCGTCGCGCACCGCCTATCATATCCTCTATGCCGAAGGATTGCGGCCATGGCTTGTGGCCGACATGCTCATCCTCCAACGCCCGATGCCGCGTTCGCTGATCGCAACCGTGGACGAGGCGGGGCAGTTGCTGAGCGCGATCGCGGGCGCCACGGGCAAGCAGGGCGCCGCCGACCGGCTGGCGCGCAAGCGCCAGAGCGCGCTTGAGCGGCTCAACATCGACACGGTCTTCCAGAGCGGACTTCACCAGTTCCTTTCGGACTTCATCCGTGACAATGCGGAACTTCACGGCGCCATTGCACAGCAGTTCCGGTTCACCTGACGATGCACCTGACGATCGACTATCGCACCGATTACCGGTTCAGCTGTCCGCAGCAGCGGATCATCCAGCTGCTGCGCGTGACACCGGGGAGCCATGCCGGGCAGACCGTCGTCGAGTGGTCGATTGACGTGGGGTGCGACGCGCGGCTGCGGAGCCATGTCGACGGCTATGGCAACAAGGTGACGATGATCTACGTCCCCGGCCCCGTCGATCATCTGAGCATCTCGGTGTGGGGCGAGGTGTTCACCGAGGATACCGCAGGCGTGGTCCGCGACGCTGACGAGCCGCTCAAACCGGAGATCTACCTGCGCTCGACGCCGCTCAGCGCGGTCAGCCCGGAGATCGCGGCCTTCGCACACCGCGCCGCGCAGGTGGAGCGTGACCGGCTTTCATGGCTGCACCTGCTCAATCGCGAGATTCATCGTCGGCTTTCCTTCGATACCGACAAGACCGATGTCGAAACCGATGCCGCCACCGCCTTTGCGGCGGGGCATGGCGTCTGCCAGGATTTCGCGCATATCTTTCTCGCGGCGGCGCGGGCAGAAGGCACGCCCGCGCGCTATGTCTCGGGCCATCTCTTTCGCCGCGACGGCGCCGATCGACAGCCGGCGGCGCATGCCTGGGTCGAAGCGTGGGTCGATCATCTCGGCTGGGTAGGCTTCGACCCGACCAATGGCATCTGCGCCGATGACGCGTATATCCGCGTCGCGACCGGGCTGGACTATGCGCAGGCCGCTCCGCTATCCGGGGCGCGTACGGGCGGGGGCGAAGAAAGCCTTGCGGTCGATGTGCACGTCACCATGGCCCAGAGCCAGCAACAGAACTAAAATGAGCTTATGACCTATTGCGTTGGCATGCTTGTCGAGACCGGCCTCGTGATGATCGCGGACACGCGGACCAATGCGGGTGTCGACAACATCTCGACCTATCGCAAGCTCCACGCGCTGGGTGAGGCTTCCGACCGCATCGTCATTGCGGCGACCGCGGGCAATCTGTCGGTCACGCAGTCGGCGCTGACGCTGCTCGAGGAAGGTCTGCCAGCACATGACGACAGCGGCGCGCTGCGCCGGCTGTCCGACATGACCAGCATGTTCCGCGCGGCGCAACTCGTTGGAGAGGCGATCCACAATGCGCGCAGCGATCTGGAGAGCACGCTTCAGGGGACCGAGATCAACACGGGCGTCTCGATCCTGCTCGGCGGGCGGATCGGCAACGAGCCGCTGAAACTCTACATGATCTACAGCCAGGGCAATTTCATCGAATGCCAGCCCGACGCGCCCTTCCTTCAGATCGGCGAGACGAAATACGGAAAGCCGATTCTCGACCGCGCGCTCAAATTCGATTCACCGCTTGGCGAGGCGGTGAAGGTCGGGCTGATCTCGTTCGACAGCACGATGCGTTCCAATCTTGCGGTCGGCCGCCCGCTCGACCTGGTCGTCGTTCCGATCGAACGCGACAAGCCGGTCATCACGCGCCGCATCGACTGGGACGACCGCTATTTCAACGATCTTTCGGTGCGCTGGGGCATGCTGCTCAACGACGCGCGCGAGACGATTCCCGACCCGCCCTTCCTGCCTGTCGACTGATACGACTCAGACGCGAACGGCATCGATCGGTCTGCTGGGTTCATAGACGACCCTGAAGCCATCATGGTCGGCCAGGACACGGCTTTTGGACCGGCCTCGCTGCCTTGGCAGCATCGCGGCGATAGCCTATTCGATGGCGTGACAATTCAAACATTTGGCCGTGCCCGCCGGGGGATCGAAATGGGGGTGGGCCAGGCACAAGAACCAGCACATACGGTGATCGCAGCAGAACAGCCGGGGGGCAGTTGTGAGGAGAACGCCATGTCGCACTGGACCAAACCCGGCTCGCTGCTTCGCAGGGCCTGCCTGCTCGCCGGCGCACTCGCCCTGCCCGCCACGGCGGCTGAGGCCTGCACCCGCTTCGTCTATCATGGCGCGGCCGGTGACGTCATCACCGCGCGCTCGATGGACTGGAAGGTCGATGTCCAGACCAATTTGTGGATCTTCCCGAAGGGCATGGCGCGCACCGGCGAAACTGGTGCGAACACGGTCAGGTGGACGTCCAAATATGGCAGCGTTATCGCTTCCGGTTATGAGGTGTCGACTACCGATGGCATGAACGAAGCGGGCCTCGTCGCGAACGTGCTCTGGCTGGTCGAATCGCAATACCCCGTCTTCAAGAGCGACAAGCCGGGCCTGTCGATCGCCGCCTGGGCGCAATATGTGCTCGACAATTTCGCCACCGTGGAGGAGGCCGTCTCAGCGCTCCGCAAGGAGCCCTTCACCATCGTCAGCGACAATGTGCCCGGCGAGGAGCGGCTGACCACCCTCCACCTCGCCATATCCGATTCTTCGGGCGACAGCGCGATCATCGAGTATATCGGGGGCAAGCAGGTGATCCACCATGACCGCAAATACCAGGTCATGACCAACTCGCCGACTTTCGACGAACAACTCGCGCTTGCCGAGTATTGGAAGCAGATCGGCGGCACGGTGATGCTCCCGGGCACCAACCGATCGTCAGACCGTTTCGCGCGCGCATCCTTCTATGTGAATGCGATCCCCAAGAGCGAGGATCCGGTGGTGGCGCTTGCCAGCGTGTTCAGCGTGATCCGCAACGTCTCGGTGCCATTCGGCATCACCACGCCCGACCAGCCCAATATCTCGTCGACGCGCTGGCGCACCGTCGCCGATCACAAGCGCAAGCTCTACTTCTTCGAATCCGCGCTGACGCCCAACACCTTCTGGGTCGACCTGAATGACATCGACTTTTCGGCGAAGACCGGCACGGTGAAGACGCTCGACCTTGGCGCCAATCAGACCAATGTGTTTTCGGGCAATGTCGTGCCACACTTCAAGAACGCCAAGCCCTTCAAGTTTCTGGGGCTTTAAGGAACGACCCCGCACATATGGCTGTTGCCCCAGCGAAAGCCGGGGCGACGCCGGATGACGCAAGGATCAGCCGAACACGGGTTCACGCGCCTTGGCGCGGCGCTCGTCAAAGGGCTTGAGCCCGCGCGGCGCGGGTTCGAATTCCAGCCAGCCCGCAGGCGTCAGCTTCTCGATCGGGCGGAAATTGGCCTTGTAGGCCATGCGGTCCGAACCATCGATCCAGTAGCCCAGATAGACATAGGGCAGCCCCGCCTCGGCGGCGCGACGGATATGATCGAGGATGATGTAGGTGCCCAGCCCGCGGCGTTCGGCGCTGTCGGCATCGAAGAAGCTGTAGATCATCGAAAGCCCGTCACCCTGCTGGTCGGTCAGGCATGCGCCGACAAGCTTGCCGGGGGTGCCATCGACCGATGGCTCGCGATATTCGATGACGAAGGTCTGGACGGGTGTCTGTTCGACCATGTCGGCATAGTCGAGCTCGTCCATGTCGGCCATGCCGCCGCCGGGGTGCCGCGCACCAAGATAGCGGCGCAGCAGCTCGAATTGCTCGTCGGTCGACCATGGACGGCACGCCGCGATCTCGAGATCGGCATGACGGCGCATCAGCTTGCGCTGGGTCGCATTGGGCTCGAAGCGCTGGGCGGCAACGCGCACCGAGACGCAAGCCTGGCAATCGACGCAGCTCGGGCGATAGGCAACGCCCTGACTGCGACGGAAACCGATTCGCCCGAGCGCGTCGTTAAGCTCCGAGGCGTGCGGCCCCGACAGCTCGGTGAATACCTTGCGCTCGCTCTTGCCCGGCAGATACGGGCAGGGGCTAGGGCTCGTCACGAAGAAACGTGGGAAGCGAAATGGTGCGCTCACCTTGGCCTGTCCTCTGCCAGATCAATTCGGGTCAAAGCCCGTTTCGAAACTATGCGTTCCAAGCGCAATAATGAAAAGAGCGTTTACCACGATCAAGAATCGCCACTGATTCAAAGTGGTTCAAAGCGATTCAAAATGGGACGAATCGCACCTCAGTCGAGTTCGACGAGTCCCACTTCATAGCCGCCACCGATTCGCAGCGCGTCGACGAGCCGGTCGAGATGGGCGCGGTCGCGAGTCTCGCACTCGATTTCGGTGATGAGTCCCTTGGCCGGCAGCGAGGTGAAGATGCGCTGGTGGTAGATCTCGATGATGTTGACCTGCTGCTCGCCGAAGATGCGCACGACATTGTACAGCGCGCCCGGGCGGTCCTGCAGCCGGACGCGCACGCGCGCCAGCCGGCCCGAGCGGGCGAGATCGCGCAGCAGCACATTGGCGAGCAGGCGCGTGTCGATATTGCCGCCCGACAGAACGATTCCCACGGTCTTGCCCCTGAAGCGCTCGGGATGCGCGATCAGCGCGGCGAGCCCGGCGGCGCCGCCGCCCTCGACCACGGTCTTCTCGATCTGCAGGAAGAGGCTGACCGCCTCTTCGAGCGTGCGCTCGTCGACCAGCACGATGTCGTCGACCAGGGCCTGCACGAAGCGCGACGTCAGATCGCCCGGCTGCTTGACCGCGATGCCCTCGGCAAGCGTATCACCCTCGCACGGGAGGTCGGTTTGCTTCATCCGGTTGAACATCGAGGGGTATAGCTCGGCCTGGACGCCGACGAGGCCGATGTCGGGCTTGAGCCCGCGCGCGGCGACGCCGATGCCCGAGATCAGCCCGCCGCCGCCGATCGGGATGACGAGCGTGTCGATCTCGGGAACATCCTCGAGCATTTCGAGCCCGACGGTCCCCTGCCCCGCGATGATCGATTCCTGATCGAAGGGATGAATGAAGGTCAGCCCGCGTTCGCCTTCGAGCTTTCTTGCATGCGCATAGGCGGCATCGAAGGTCTCGCCCTCGAGCACGACGGTCGCGCCGTGGCTTTCGGTCTGCATGACCTTCACCGTGGGCGTCGTGCGCGGCATGACGATAGTGACGGGAATGCCGAGCCGCGCGCCATGATAGGCGAGCCCCTGCGCATGGTTGCCCGCGGAAGCCGCGATCACGCCGGTCTCGCGCGCGCTTTCGGGCAGCTGGAGCAGCGTATTGAGCGCGCCGCGCTCCTTATAGGCGGCGGTGAACTGGAGATTCTCGAACTTCAGATAGACCGTCGCGCCCGTCATCTTCGACAGCGTCTGGCTGAGCAGCGTCGGCGTGCGCACAATCGACTTGCCAATACGCGCGGCCGCGGCGCGGACATCGGCGAGGGAGACGGGCAATTCTGCCACGGCGTCGGTGCGGAGCGGTTCGGTAGCCATGATGCGCTGCCCCCTACCCTATCTAGCCCATCGGGGAAACAATGCTTATGCACGGCCAATGGCAAGAATAGCTTTTATCGGCATCGGCACCATGGGTGGCCCCATGGCGCGCCATCTGCGGGCGGCAGGGCACGACGTCACCGTCTACAACCGAAGCCCCGACCGTGCCGAGGCATGGGTCGCCGCCAATGGCGGCAGCATCGCGAGCGATCCCGCGAGCGCCGCACGGGATGCCGATGCGGTCATGACCTGTGTCGGCAATGACGACGACCTGGCGCAGGCGACACTCGGACGCGAAGGCGCGTTCCGCACGATGCGCGAGGGCGCGGTGTTCATCGACCACACGACGGTCTCGGCGAAGATCGCGCGTCAGCTTGCGGTCGAAGGCAAGAGTGCGGGCATCCTCACCGTCGACGCCCCCGTGACGGGCGGCCAGGTCGGCGCGGAGAACGGTACGCTCGCGATCATGTGCGGCGGATCGGCCAGGGCGATCGAGGCCGCGACACCGCTGATGCAGGCCTATGCCAAGCGCATCGTCCATGTCGGCCCCGCAGGCGCGGGGCAGACCACGAAGATGGTCAACCAGATCACCTTTGCGGGAATCATCCAGAGCCTTGCCGAAGGCATTCGCTTCGCACAGGCCGCCGACCTCGACCTCGACCGCGTCTATGAGGCGATATCGGGCGGCGCGGCATCGAGCTGGCAGATGACCAATCGCTGGAAGACGATGGCCGAAGACGCGTTCGATTTCGGCCTCGCGGTCGACCTGATGCGCAAGGACCTTGGCCTTGCCTTTGACGAGGCACGGTCCAATGGTGCGACGCTTCCTGTCGCGGCGCTCATCGACCAGTTCTTTGCCGATGTGCAGGCGATGGGCGGACACCGCCAGGATACCAGCGCCCTTATCCGGAGACTGCCCAAGTGAATTTTTCGAGATTACTGCTCGCGGCGCTTGCGCTCGCGCTGCCCGGCGCTGCGCTCGCCGACGGACTGATCGACAATGTCAACGGCATCACGCTCGACAAGGCGGGCAAGGTCGTCCGTTTCAACGGGCTGCTGATCGACAAGGACGGCAAGGTCGCCAAACTGCTCGAACGCAAGGACAAGCGCCCCGAGCGCCCCGATTTCAAGACCGATGGCAAGGGCCTGACGCTGATGCCGGGCATCATCGACGCGCACGGACATGTCATGGGCGTCGGCTTTCAGGCACTGACGCTCGACCTGTCCGCGGCAAAGTCGCTCGACGAGGCCAAGACGATGGTCGCTGCCTGGGTGCAGCGCTATCCCGATCGCAAATGGGTATTGGGGACCGGTTGGAATCAGGAAGCCTGGGGGCTCCGCCGTTTCCCGACCGCAGCCGATCTCGACGCGGTGGTGTCGGACAGGCCGGTCTGGCTGGAGCGTGTCGACGGCCATGCGGGCTGGGCCAACAGTGCCGCGATGGCCACCGCCGGAGTGACCGCCAAAAGCGTGTCGCCGACAGGAGGGCGGATCGAGAAGACGGGGACGGCACCCAGCGGCGTCTTTGTCGACGCCGCGATGGAGCTGATCCAGAAATTTGTTCCCGAACCCCTTGCGCGCGAACGCGACCTTGCCTTCGTCAAGGCGCAGCAGATCCTGCTGTCCTACGGCATCACGGGCATCGCCGACATGGGCACCAGCCTTGACGACTGGATGACCTACAGGCGTGCGGGTGACAATGGCGGGCTGCACATCCGCATCCTCTCCTATGCGGGCGGCGTGCCCGCGATGATCCAGATCGGCGGCCCCGGACCAAGCCCGTGGCTTTACAACGACAAGCTCAGGATGGTCGGGGTCAAGCTCTATTCGGACGGCGCGCTCGGCTCGCGCGGGGCATGGCTCAAGCGGCCCTATCACGACGCCCCCAACGAGACGGGTCTTGGTTTCCTGACCGACGCGCAGCTCCGTAACCTGATGAGCCGGGCCGCGATGGACAATTTCCAGGTCGCGGTCCACGCGATCGGCGACAAGGCAAACGCCCAGATTCTCGACGCGATCGACGAGCTCGCACTGACCTACAAGGGCGATCGTCGCTGGCGCGTCGAGCATGCCCAGATCGTCGACCCCGCCGATATCGCGCGCTTCGGCCAGCACGGCACGATCGCCTCGATGCAGCCCGTCCACCAGACTTCGGACCGACTGATGGCCGAAGCGCGGCTGGGGCCCGACCGGCTGGCGGGCGCCTATGCCTGGGAATCGATGCTGAAGGCGGGGAGCAGGCTCGCCTTCGGATCGGACACCCCCGTAGAAAACCCGGATCCCTTTGCGGGGATCGCCGCCGCCTTCACGCGCGAGGACGCCAGTGGCCAGCCCCTTGGCGGCTGGCAGCCGCAGGAACGCGTGACGCGCGAACAGGCGCTCGCCGGTTTCACCACGAGCGCAGCCTTTGCAGCCTTTGCCGAGGATCGCCTCGGCAGCCTGGCGCTCGGCATGCGCGCCGACTTCATCCTGATCGACACCGATCCGCTGATGGCGACGCCCGCCGAGATCCGCGCGATCAAGGTGCAGGAAACCTGGGTCGGCGGACGCCCCGTCTATACGCGCAAGCGCGCCGCCCCCGCCCAGGTGGACGCGCGATGAAGATCGAGATCTGGTCCGATATCGCCTGCCCCTGGTGCTATATCGGCAAACGCAGCTTCGAGACCGCGCTCGCGCGCTTCGCGCACCGCGAACAGGTGTCGGTGATCTGGCGCAGCTACGAACTCGCCCCCGACATGCCCGCCGAGCTGCCGATGAACAGCGTCGAGTATCTCGTCTCGCGCGGAATGCCCGAGGCGCAGGTGCGGGCGAGGATCGCGCAGTGCGTCGAAGCCGCCGCGAGCGTCGGGATCGAGCTAATCTCGGAGGACGTCAAGCGCTTCAATACGCGCAAGGCGCACGAACTCCTGCATCACGCGCGCGCAATGGGCCGGCAGCACGACATGGCAGAACGGCTGTTTCGTGCCAATTTCACCGAGGGCCAGTGGCTCAGCCGGATCGACATACTTGTCGCGCTGGCAGGAGAGGTCGGGCTCGACATGGACGAAGCCCGCACCGCGCTTGAGGAAGGCCGCTATACCGCCGATGTGGTCACCGACGAACGGCGTGCCCATGCCATCGGCGTCAACGGCGTCCCGTTTTTCGTCCTCGGCGAAAAATATGCGATCTCGGGCGGGCAGAGCGCCGAATATTTCCTGCGCGCGCTCGAAACGCTGTGGCGCGAACAGGCACCGTCAGAACAGACCGAAGGAATCGCGTGCAGCGCAGATGGCTGCACGCCCTGACGATCAGCTCACGTCGGAATATTTGACCGAGCAGCCATAGGGGCGCGATTCCCTCACCGAGACGGGTTTGCCCGCCTTCATCTCGGCGAGCGCCGCAGTTACGTGATTGCGCGCGCCCGGGATGTCGGACGCCTTGGCGGTCGCCTTGTCGTCGATACCGCCCTGATAGACGAGCGTACCGTCCTTATCGATGATGAACATCTGTGGCGTGGTCTTCGCGCCATAGCCCTTGCCGACGACGCCCTTGGGATCGAGCAGGTAGAAGGACGCGTTACTCTTCTGGTCCTTGACGAACTTCTGCGCTTCCGGCCCGGTCATATAGCCCTGCTTGCCGGGCGCGCCCGAATTGATCGTCAGCCAAACCACGCCATCGGCGCGCGCAGCGGCCTGCGTCTTCTGCATGTTTCCACTGGCATAGTGCTTCTGGACGAAGGGGCAGCCCGGGTTGTTCCATTCGAGCACCACGGTCTTGCCCTTGAACTGCGCGAGCTCGATCACCTTGCCCGAGGCATCGTTCACGCGGAAATTGCCCGCCTTCGCACCCGTCGCCTGCCCCGCGATCACGGGGACGGCGAGCGCGACCGCCGCCGCTGCAAGCGTTCCACCCAACCACATCTTCATGACGCGTCTCCTTGCGATGTTCCCGAAAGCCTGAAAGCCTAAACCGCGAGCGCCTTGAGCCGTTCCGCCGTCAGCACCTGCGGCAGGATTTCGGGGGCCGCGCCGGGTTTGTAGAAGAGATAAAGCGGCACGCCCGAGCGGCCATGGCTTTCGATGAAGCGGCCGATCACGGGATCACCGTCTGTCCAGTCGCCGACGAGCACCGCCACCTTCTTTGCAGCGAATGCGTCGGCCACTTCCTGCCGCTGGATCGCCGCCTTTTCGTTGACCTTGCAGCTCAGGCA
>NZ_JAKVIO010000049.1 GCF_022601895.1 Sphingomonas sp. LaA6.9 | reverse complement strand
CTATGTCCGCGAGGTGGTACGTCGCGCGATCGAATTAGGGTCCGCCGCGTTGATCCTCGTCCACAATCATCCAAGCGGCGACCCCTCGCCGAGCAGGCAAGACATCGCGTTGACGCGTGACATCGCCGAAGCGGGAAAGAAGCTCGGGATCGCGGTGCACGATCACATCATCATCGGCGCGCAGGGCCATTCGAGCATGCGTGCATTGGGGCTGCTTTAGGCCCGCGTCCACCCCAAAAGGAAACGGGCGACCCTTTCGGGCCGCCCGTCGCGCTCGGAAATTGAAAGCCGGATCAGCCGGCGAGAAACCTGGTCAGCTCGCCCTTGCTTACCGTCAGGTTCTTGTCAGCATCGGCCTGCGCGAAAGCGGCGCCGGCCCATGCGGTCAGTTCCTTTTCGGGCGTCGCGGTATCGCCGCCAGCCTGGCGCATCTTCAGCATCCAGGTTGCGAACTCCTCCTTGCTCAGTTCACCATTGGCGTCCTTGTCATAGGCCGGAAAATCGGCGTTCACGACCTGCTCGACCTGCGAAGCTGCAGCCGCCTGCGGCTGTGCCGCGGCAGCGTCCTGCGCGGGCGCAGCAGCCGCCTCGGCGGGTGCCTGCGTCGCCGTCGACTCGCTCGGGGCCTCGGCCGGCGCCTGCGCGTCCTGAGCCAGAGCCGGAGCCGAGAGCGCAATCGCGCTGGCAAAGATAATGGTACGAATCATCAATAAACTCCTGAATTCCTAAAAACTGTTTCCGTGGCGCAACGATTTTTGCAGTCGTTCTGCCAGCCACGCCCCAAGAAACGGCGAAAAGCTCTGTCGGGTTCCTGAACATCACGGATCACGATCGCACTTCATCGCCATAAGACTTCGATTCATGGTCGAACCGTTCGCCACTCACGATGATTATCGATCCCGGGCCGACTTATTTCTTGAGCTTGGATCGAAGGAAGGCCGTGAATTCTTCCGGAGAGACCCGCTTGTCGGCATCCCCGTCCGCCTGGACGAACGCGGAGTCGGCCCATGCGCGCAGCTTCGCCGGATCCTCGCCAGCGCCATTGGATTGCGTGCGCAACGTGATGAGCCATGACGAGAACTCGTCGGGCGTCAGATGCCCCTTTCCGCCATGATCGAAACGCGGCCAGTCCGCCGCGACCGCGGCTTCGAGTGCCTTTTCGGGCGGTTGATCGGGCACTTGTGGTGCTTGTGGCGTTTTTGGCGCTTCCTGCGCGCCCGACGGGGCCGCGAGCACAAGCAGACCGGCGAAGGTGACAATCCGCAACAACGCCCTGCTCCTCAATGACTTTTGCATCGTCGCGCACCTTGTTACGTGCTGACATCGATGGCCACAATTGAAGCAGCGCCCTGCCCCTGCTATCGCGCGCCCCGACCGATTCCGTGCCGAAAATGCGGCCATCCGACTCCAGAAAGGTTCCCCATGGTACCCCGCTACGCCCGCCCCGCCATGACCGCGATCTGGGAACCGGAATCGCGATTCCGCATCTGGTTCGAGATCGAGGCGCACGCCACCGACGCGCTCGCCGAGCTGGGCGTCGTGCCGAAGGACGCCGCCAGGGCGCTGTGGGACTGGTGGGCGACCAGTCCCGCGATTGACGTGCCCGCGATCGACGCGATCGAGGCGGTGACCAAGCACGACGTGATCGCCTTTCTCACCTGGGTGGCCGAGAATGTCGGCGACCAGGCGCGCTTCATGCATCAGGGCATGACCTCGTCCGATGTGCTCGACACCTGCCTCGCAGTGCAACTCGCACGTGCTTCGGACATCCTGATCGAGGATCTCGACAAGCTCCTCGAGGTGCTCAAGCGCCGCGCCTGGGAGCACAAGCTCACCCCGACGATCGGACGCAGCCATGGCATCCATGCCGAACCCGTCACCTTCGGGCTCAAGCTCGCGCAGGCCTATGCCGAATTCGCGCGTAATCGCGAGCGGCTGATCGCGGCGCGCGCGGACATCGCGACCTGCGCGATTTCGGGCGCGGTCGGCACCTTCGCCAATATCGACCCGCGCGTCGAGGAACATGTCGCCGAAAAGCTAGGACTCTCCGTCGAGCCGACCTCCACCCAGGTGATCCCGCGCGATCGTCATGCGATGTTCTTTGCGACATTGGGCGTCATCGCCTCTTCGATCGAGCGGCTCGCGACCGAGATCCGTCACCTCCAGCGTACCGAGGTGCTCGAGGCCGAGGAATATTTCTCGCCCGGGCAAAAGGGTTCGTCCGCGATGCCGCACAAGCGCAACCCCGTGCTGACCGAGAACCTGACGGGCCTTGCGCGCATGGTCCGCGGCTATGTCACCCCGGCGCTCGAGAATGTGGCGCTCTGGCATGAGCGCGATATCTCGCACTCCTCGGTCGAGCGCTATATCGGCCCCGACGCCACGATCACGCTCGACTTCGCGCTCGCGCGCCTGACGGGCGTGATGGACAAGCTCGTCATCTATCCCGAGCGGATGCAGAAGAATTTGGACAAGATGGGCGGTCTCGTCCATTCGCAGCGCGTGCTGCTTGCGCTCACCCAGGCGGGCGTCAGCCGCGAGGACTCCTATCGGCTCGTCCAGCGCAACGCCATGAAGGTCTGGGAATCGGACGGCCAGCTCTCGCTGATGGAACTGCTCAAGGCCGATCCGGAAGTGACCGCCGCGCTTTCGGCGGAAGAAATCGAGGATCGCTTCGATCTCGGCTATCATTTCAAGAATGTCGACACGATCTTCGCGCGGGTATTCGGCGCCTGAGCGTCGACACGCCTTATCGGCGAATGCAGCAATCGTAATCGCGATTCAGCGCGCAATATCAGCGCAGTCTGGGCAATATTGCACAGAGCCGCGCCATGATTGCATAAATTGCAACTGCGTTGACGCGTTTTGAAATTGCGTCATGTTGCAATATTATTACTTATGCTGCATCGCACAATGAAGTGCGGGCGCGGGCAGGATCGCCCGCATCTGGAGAAAAACAATGAAGCTGTTTGAGACGGCGACCAGCCTTGTGCTGCTGTTCGCCACGCAGGCGCTTGCGCTCGGCACCGTCCTGGTCGCCTGAGCTGAGCCTGGAGACCCCGCCAGCGGCACATACCCGGCGGGGTTTTCTTTTGCCTGCGGCGCGCGGGCCGCGTGCGATTGCAACTTCTGCATGTGCGATGACGCAAATTAAAATTGCGCCAATGAACAATTATATTACATCACGGGCATCGAATGTTCCAGCGCGGACCGGGGTCGCATCCTGCCGCGGAACGTCGATACAGCGCTCCTCCTGGCGGTTTCGGTGTCCCTTCGCCGCAACCGCATGGCGCTCGCGATCGGGGTAACTCTCCTCTCCCGACCCCGGTCGCAACACTCGAAACCCCGCCGGACATCCCTTTAGTCCGGCGGGGTTTTTCGTATCCTTCAATCGCATGACTATCGACGCGCGAGAGCATGCGGGCAACGCCCACATGCTTCATTACGGATGAGAATCAGGCCCCGGTGGCGGCTGGTGACCGACGTCAGTCGGTCAGATCGTCCCACATCGTCTTGAGCTTTGCGAAGAAGCCGCTCGACGCCGGGCATTCCTCGCCGGTCTCGGTCTCGCGGAACGCTTCGAGCAGCTCCTTCTGCTTTGCGCTGAGCCGCGTCGGCGTCTCGACCTCGATCTGGACGACCATGTCGCCATGGCCGCGCCCTTGCAGCACGGGCATGCCCGCGCCCCGCTGACGGATCTGCTTGCCCGACTGGATGCCCGCCGGAATACGAATCTCGTGATCGACCTTGTCGAGCCCGGGTACGGTGATGCAGCCGCCAAGCGCGGCGGTGGTGAAGCTGATCGGCGCGCGGCAGAACAAAGTCGTTCCCTCGCGCTCGAAGACCGGGTGCCGCTTCACATGCAGGAAGATGTAGAGGTCCCCCGGAGGGGCACCGCGCGCGCCCGCCTCACCTTCACCCGAAAGCCGGATGCGCGTGCCCTCGTCGACGCCTGCGGGAATGTTGACTTCGAGCTTCTTCTCGCGGTCGACGCGCCCCTCGCCGTGGCAGGAAGGGCACGGATCGGCGATGACCTGACCCGCGCCGTGGCAGGCCGGACAGGTCCGTTCGACGACGAAGAAACCCTGTTGCGCGCGCACCTGGCCGCGGCCGCCGCAGCTGTGGCAGGTCTTGGCCGAAGTGCCGGGCTTCGCGCCGGTGCCGTCGCACGGGTCGCAGCGCGCCGACACGTCAACCGCGATCGAGGTCTGCTTTCCGTGATAGGCCTCTTCGAGCGTGATCTCCATGTCATAGCGCAGATCGGCGCCGCGCCGCGCAGCCTGGCGCTGACCGCCGCCGCCAAAGCCCGCGCCAAAGATCGTTTCGAAAATATCGCTGAAACCCTCGAAACCGCCGCCGGCGCCACCGCCATTGCCAAAGCCGCCATTCTGGAAGGCGTCCTTGCCGAACCGGTCATAGGCCGCGCGCTTCTGCGGATCCTTCAGGCAATCATAGGCTTCGCTGATCGCCTTGAATTTCGATTCGGAATCGGTGCAGCCACCATTCTTGTCGGGATGATACTGCATCGCGAGCTTGCGATAGGCCGATTTGATCGTCCCATCGTCCGCAGTGCGCTCGATCCCGAGCAGTTCGTAATAATCAGCTTCGATGTTCATGCCGCCCCCGGCGTTCCGCCCCGTCCTTCACATTGCCGGTGAATGACGGGGCGAGCCATGCATTAGCCCTTGTTTTCGTCGACTTCCGAGAATTCGGCGTCGACAACGTCGTCGTCGGCCTTCGATGCAGCAGGCTGCTCGGCGCCCGGCGACGCGGCTGCGGCCTGCTCCTTCTCGTAGATCGCCTGACCGAGCTTCATCGCGGCCTGCGCCAGCGCCTGCGCCTTTTCGGTCATCGCCGCGGGATCGCCGCCTTCGACCGCCGCCTTGGCGTCGGCAACCGCAGCCTCGATCTCGGACTTGAGCGCCGCATCAACCTTGTCGCCATGCTCTTCGAGCTGCTTCTCGGTCGTGTGGATCAGGCTTTCGGCGTTGTTCTTCGCCTCGGCCGCCTCGCGGCGCTTCTTGTCCTCCTCGGCGAACTGCTCGGCGTCGCGGACCATCTGGTCGATGTCCGAGTCCGACAGGCCGCCCGAGGCCTGGATCTTGATCTGCTGTTCCTTGCCCGTGCCCTTGTCCTTCGCGGTCACGTGCACGATGCCGTTGGCGTCGATGTCGAACGTCACCTCGATCTGCGGTACGCCGCGCGGCGCGGGCGGGATGCCGACCAGGTCGAACTGGCCGAGGATCTTGTTGTCCGCCGCCATTTCGCGCTCGCCCTGGAAGACGCGGATCGTCACCGCCTGCTGATTGTCATCGGCAGTCGAATAGACCTGCGACTTCTTGGTCGGGATCGTGGTGTTGCGGTCGATCATGCGCGTGAACACGCCGCCGAGCGTCTCGATGCCGAGCGACAGCGGGGTCACGTCGAGCAGCAGGACGTCCTTGACGTCGCCCTGGAGCACGCCCGCCTGGATCGCGGCGCCCATCGCGACGACCTCGTCAGGATTCACGCCGGTATGCGGTTCCTTGCCGAAAAAGCCCTTCACGACGTCGCGGACCTTGGGCATGCGCGTCATGCCGCCGACGAGCACGACTTCGGCAATATCATCAGCCTTCACGCCCGCGTCGGCCAGCGCCTTCTTGCAGGGATCGAGCGTCCGCTTGATCAGGTCGTCCACCAGACGCTCCAGATCGGCGCGCGTGATGTTCTTCACAAGGTGCTTCGGCCCCGTGGCGTCGGCGGTGATGAAGGGCAGATTGACCTCGGTCGACTGCGCCGACGACAGCTCGATCTTCGCCTTTTCCGCGGCTTCCTTCAAACGCTGCAGCGCAAGCTTGTCCTTGGTGAGGTCGATGCCCTCGGCCTTCTTGAACTCGTCGGCCAGATACTGGACGATCTTGGCGTCGAAATCCTCGCCGCCCAGGAAGGTGTCGCCGTTGGTGGCCTTCACCTCGAACACGCCGTCCCCGATCTCGAGGATCGAGATGTCGAAGGTGCCGCCGCCAAGGTCATAGACCGCGATCGTCTTGCCGTCCTGCTTGTCGAGGCCATAGGCCAGCGCGGCCGCGGTGGGCTCGTTGATGATGCGCAGCACCTCGAGGCCCGCGATCTTGCCCGCGTCCTTGGTTGCCTGACGCTGCGCGTCGTTGAAATAGGCCGGAACGGTGATGACGGCCTGATCGACGGTCTCGCCGAGATAGCTCTCGGCGGTTTCCTTCATCTTCTGAAGGATGAACGCGCTGATCTGCGACGGGCTGTAATCCTCGCCGCCGGCCTTCACCCATGCGTCGCCATTGGGACCCTTCACGATGGTGTAGGGAACCAGTTCGGTATCCTTCTTTGTCACCGGATCGTCGAAGCGGCGGCCGATAAGGCGCTTCACCGCGAAAATCGTGTTGTCGCCATTGGTCACCGCCTGACGCTTCGCGGGCTGGCCGACCAGACGCTCGCCATCCTTCGCGAACGCAACGATCGACGGCGTGGTGCGCGCGCCCTCGGCATTCTCGATGACCTTGGGCTTGCCGCCCTCCATCACCGAAACGCAGCTGTTTGTGGTGCCAAGATCGATACCGATAACCTTGCCCATATATCCCTCATTACCCCAGAATGACTACACGGCCCGCGGTACCCCCGAAGACCAAGTTACGCCGGCGATATAGGTGGGCTTTTTCTTGTCGCAAGCAGGTCGTGCGCCTAGTTAGGCAACTCAATCGTTTGAGGAGCCAGAATCATGCAGTTGCGCCTTGCCCTCGCCCCCGTCCTCGCAGCCGCCGCGCTGGCGCTGGGAAGCTGCGGGCAGGACCCGATTCTCTATGTCGACAAGGGCTGGGTGCGGCTTCCCGCGGTCATGGAAAATCCGGGTGCAGCTTATTTCACGGTGCATGGCGGCCTTACCGATGACACGCTGATCCGCGTCAGCTCGGACGTGGCTATCAAGACCGAGATGCACGATGTCGTGACCGAAAACGGCGTAACGAAGATGGTTCCGATCCAGTCGGTGCCGATTCCGGCCAAGGGCAAGGTCGAATTCAAACCCGGCGGCAAGCACGTCATGCTCCATGACCTGCGCCGCAACCTGAAGGCGGGCGAGACGATCCGGCTCGACTTCACCTTCGCGAGCGGCGAGCAGATCTATATCGACGCGCCCCTCCAGGCCGCCGGCGCGCCCGCTGCGGGCGGAGAGGAGCACAACGCGCATTGAGCGGCCGCCCGCTGACCGGAGCCGAACGCAACCTCGCCGCAAGCGTTTTCGGCAACGCGATCAATTATGACGCGGTCACCATCCAGCATCGCAAATGGTGGTGGTTCCAGCCGCGACGCGTCACCATGGCGCCCGACGGCCATATCTGGTTTCACCCCAAAAGCGGTCTTTATTGCGACGATTTCTGCGGGCAGAATCTGGCGGCGCAGGGGCTGTTCATCCATGAGATGACGCATGTCTGGCAGCGCCAGAAGGGCATCTTCCTGCCCCTCGCGCGCCACCCCTTCTGCCGCTACGACTATGCGCTGAAACCCGGCTGGCCGCTCGAACGCTACGGCATCGAACAGCAGGCCGAGATCGTGAAGCACGCCTTCATGCTCCGACAGGGAGCCACGATTCGCGGCGCACCATCGCTGGGACAATATGAAAGCGTTCTGCCGTTCCTGCGGGGATGATGCGATGTGGGGCGTATTACGTCCGCGATGTCGAGGGACGCTGCCGTTCCGCAACTTCGTCACCCCGGGCTTGACCCGGGGTCCCGCTTTTTTGGTCAGGCCAACAAGGCGAACATATCCTGCCAGTCGGGATTGCCGCTTGCCCCATCACCGATGGATGAGAAAAGCGGGACCCCGGGTCAAGCCCGGGTGACGATAAAGGAGGCGGCAACTTTGCCGTCGCAAGCCGCCACGAAGAACCAGATCTTTACCCGCGCCCATCCTCAAGCAACAGCTTCTCGCCCTTCTGCCGGATCGCGGCTTCGATCAGCGGTCCCATGAACGACAGCGCCGCCGGCAACACCACGGTCAGCCGGACGTACTGTTCATGCACGTCGATCGTCCCCGTAACCTGCTGGCCGAGCGCGCCGACCGCGATCGCCATGCGGTCGGGCGCTGGCCAGGATGAGGAGACCTCCGCAATCCCGCCGGGAATATGCGCCGGCAGTTCGCCGATCCGCGATTGCAGGCGGCGCTTGACCTCGTCGCGATCGAGCCTGTGCGGAATGTCGATGATCATCGGGTCAGGATCACGGTCGAGGCAGATCTGCCCCCTCCGTGCTCAATCCGGCTTCTTCGCCACGCCAACCAGCGCGGGACGCAGCAGGCGATCCTTGATCATGTAGCCCGCCTGCATTTCCTGCACGATCGTGCCCGGCTGCGCGTCGGCGCTGGGGATTTCGACCATCGCCTGATGGCGGTTGGGATCGAGCGCCTCGCCCAGCGCAGTGATGCGCGTGATGCCGTTGCGTTCGAACACGCTGGTCAGTTCCTTGGCGGTCGCCTCGATGCCCGCGAGCAGCCCCTTGAGCTTGTCGTCCTGACGCAGTTCGGCGGGCACCGCGTCGAGCGCGCGGCCGAGATTGTCGGCAACCGAGAGGATATCGCGCGCGAAGCCCGTCGCGGCATAGGCGCGCGCATCCTGCGCGTCCTTTTCGAGACGGCGGCGGACATTCTGGACCTCGGCCTGCGCGTAGAGCACTGCCTGCTTGGCTTCGGCCAGGTCGGCCTCTAGCTCACCGAGCCGATCGAGCCCGTTCGTCTCTGCCCCGTTGGCCTCGCCGGCCGTCTCGGCGGCGTCCTGTCTGGGGGTTTCGTCCACTTTCTGTTCGTCGTTCATCCGATCAATCTCGATAATGTCTGTGCGGTGAAGTCCACCATGGGAACCACGCGGGCATAGTTCAAGCGCGTGGGGCCGATCACACCGACCACGCCGACGACGCGCCCGTCCTGCCCGCGATAGGGCGCCGCTATGACCGACGAACCCGATAACGAAAAGAGTTTGTTTTCGGATCCAATGAAGATGCGCGTGGCGGCGCCGCTCCGCGCGCTGTCGAGCAGCCGCGCGATTTCTTCCTTGCCTTCGAGCTCGTCGAGGAGCTGGCGGACCCGTTCGAGATCCTCGGCGGCGCTGGCGTCGATCAGGTTTGCCTGACCACGCACGATCAGGACAGGGCGCTGCGCGCCATCTTCGGACCAGAGCGCGAGCCCGCGCCCGATCAGCTCGCCGGCGGCGGCATCAAGCGCAGCGCGTCCCAGCGAGATCTCGCGCTCGACGGTCACGCGCGCCTCGGACAGCGTCTGCCCGGCCAGCACCGCGCTCATGTAATTGGCGGCCTCGTTCAACGCTCCCGGGGTCATCCCGTGCGGAAGCTCGACGACGCGATTCTCGACCGAACCGTCGGCGCCCACGAGCACCGCGAGCGCCTGACGCTCGGACAGGGCCACAAAACCGAACTGGCGCAGCACCGGCTCGCGCTTGGGCACGAGCACCAGTCCGGCGCATGCCGAAAGCCCCGACAGCGCGGCGGTCGCGGCGGTCAGAGCCTCCTCGATCGGCCCCGTCGCAGTGACGCGCGATTCGATCGCGGCGCGCTCAGCCGCGCTCGGCTCGGCCACCTGCATCATCCCGTCGACGAAGAGGCGAAGTCCTGTTTCGGTCGGCAGCCGCCCGGCCGAAGTGTGCGGACTGCTGAGCAGTCCGACCTCTTCCAGATCCTGCATCACGTTGCGGATCGAGGCAGGCGACAGGTTCAGAAGCGACAATTTGGAGATCGTCCGCGAGCCGACGGGCTGGCCGCTTTCGATATAGCTTTCCACGACGAGCCGAAAAATATCGCGCGCGCGGTCGCTCAGTTCGGTTACGGGCGGAGACATCATGACGCAGATGTAGGGGTTCGACCCGCGCTAAAGCAACCGCCGTGCGACAATGACTGCGACGAGTCCCGCCACTGCGAGCCCCGCGCCGCGGATCGTCCATTCGGACATGTCGATCATGAAGCTGCTTGCGGGCCAGCGGATATAGCCGGTCCCCTGCCCCATCCACAGCACACCCATCAGGAATGCGAGGATTCCGAACGCGATCAATATGATCTTGAGGATCTTCATGCCGATCTCCCGCCCCGCCTGGATCGGGCCTTATACTGCCATTCGCGCAAAAGGGTGAATCCCGATGCGCGTGCAGGAATGGCTGGCACGTACAGCGCTTGGAAGCTAAAGCGCCCCCGAAATCCAAAGGAGAATTGCATGCGCCCTTCCGGCCGCGCCCCCGATCAAATGCGCACCATCAGCATCGAATCGCGCTTTACCAAACATGCCGAGGGTTCGTGCCTGATCGGCTTTGGCGAGACCAAGGTGCTCGTCACCGCCTCGATCGAGGAACGCGTGCCGCCGTTCCTGCGCGGCAAGGGCGAAGGCTGGGTCACCGCCGAATATGGCATGCTGCCCCGCGCCACGCACACGCGCGGCAGCCGTGAGGCGGCCAAGGGCAAGCAGTCGGGCCGTACGCAGGAAATCCAGCGACTTATCGGACGGTCGCTGCGCTCGGTCGTCGATCTGAAGGCGCTGGGCGAGCGCCAGATCACGCTCGATTGCGACGTGATCCAGGCCGATGGCGGCACGCGCACCGCCTCGATCTCGGGTGCATGGGTCGCGCTCCGCCTCGCGGTCGACACGCTGCTCGAAAAGAAGCTGCTCACGGTCGATCCGATCCAGCAGAAGGTCGCGGCGGTCTCGTGCGGTATCTATAATGGCACGCCTGTGCTCGACCTCGACTATGACGAGGATTCGAACGCCGGCGCCGACGCCAATTTCGTGCTGACCGAAAACGGCAACATCGCCGAGGCGCAGGCCACAGCCGAGGGCGAGACCTATGACGAGGAGGCGCTGCTGCGCCTGCTCCGTCTCGCGCGGATCGGCTGCGCCGATATTTTCGCGGCGCAGGCGGCGGCGGCCGGTCGATAAGGAGCAGGCGATGAGCGAGGAACCCGGCCGTCAGGCGATCCGCAAGCTGGCACCCGGCAAGCTGGTGATCGCCAGCCACAATCCGGGCAAGGTGCGCGAAATCGCAGCGCTTCTGGGCCCCCATGGGCTCGAAGTGGTCTCGGCGGCCGAACTCGACCTGCCCGAGCCCGACGAAACCGGGACCACCTTCATCGCCAATGCCGAACTCAAGGCGCTGGCGGCGGCCGACCTTTCGGGCTTCCCCGCGCTCGCCGACGACAGCGGATTGTGCGTCGAGGCGCTGGGCGGCGAGCCCGGCATCTTCTCGGCGCGCTGGGCCGGCCCGGACAAGGATTTCGGCGACGCGATGCGCCTCGTCGAACAGAATCTCGAGCGCGTCGGCCCCGATGTCGGCCGCGACGCGCATTTCATCTGCGCGCTGTCGCTCGCATGGCCCGACGGCCATGTCGAAACATTTGAGGGGCGCGTCGACGGGGTGCTCGTCTGGCCCCCGCGGGGGACAAGGGGCTTCGGCTATGACCCGATGTTCAGGCCCAATGGCTTCGACATCACCTTTGGCGAGATGGATCCCGATGCCAAGCATCGCATGAGCCACCGCGCCGATGCCTTCGCGCAGCTCGTCGCCGCGGTATTCTGAGGGTGAATTGACCGGTCACTCGCCCCTCGCCCTCTATATCCACTGGCCGTTCTGCGTCTCGAAATGCCCCTATTGCGACTTCAACAGCCATGTCCGCGAGAGCGTCGATCAGGAACAGTGGCGCACAGCGCTGCTCGCCGATCTCGCGCATGAAGCCGCGCTGACCTCCGGACGCAGGCTTGGCTCGATCTTCTTCGGCGGCGGCACGCCCTCGCTGATGCCCCCCGAAACCGTGGCGGCGCTGCTCGACGCCGCCGAACGGCATTGGGGGTTCGCGGACGATATCGAGATCACGCTGGAGGCCAATCCCTCCTCGGTCGAGGCAGCGCGTTTTGCCGACATTGCTGCCGCCGGGGTCAACCGCGTGTCGCTGGGGCTTCAGGCGCTCGATGACGAGGCGCTGCATTTCCTCGGCCGCGCGCATGACGTGGACGAAGGGCTCGCGGCGCTCGACACCGCACAACGCGTGTTCGACCGTGTCAGCTTCGACCTGATCTATGCGCGGCCCGGCCAGACGCTCGACGACTGGCACGCCGAACTCGCGCGCGCGCTCTCCTTCGGCACGTCGCATCTCTCGCTCTATCAGCTCACCATCGAGCCCGGCACGCGCTTCGCCACGCTCGTCGCGCAGGGCAAGCTGCCCGAGGTCGATCCCGATCACGGCGCCGACCTGTTCGAACAGACGCGCGCGCAGACCGCTGAAGCGGGCCTGCCCGCCTATGAAATCTCAAACCACGCGCGCACGGGTCAGGAAAGCCGCCACAACCTCACCTACTGGCGTTACGGCGACTATGTCGGCATCGGCCCCGGCGCGCATGGCCGTCGCGGCGCGCTCGCCACCTTCCGCCGCAAGAAGCCCGAAAACTGGCTGACGGCGATCGACCGCAACACCCACGGCATCGAAAGCGAAACCCCGCTCGATCCACGCGATCGCGCGCGCGAGGCGCTGCTGATGGGCTTGCGTCTTGCCGAAGGCGTCGATCTCGAACGCATCGCGGCGATGAGCGGGCTGGCGGCAGACGCGCTGACAGACGCCGACGCGGTCGCGCGGCTCGCGCGTCAGGGCCTGCTACAGCGGACGGATAGCCGGCTCGGCGTCAACGACGCCGGCATGCTGGTTCTCGATCGCATCCTTGCGGAAATCGTCGTCTAGGTCGTGGGGAGCGGACTGGCAGCTTTTCCTCGGGAGGGATGGTTAGCCGCCCCACTTGCACGTGGTCGAGGCAAGATTAGGCTCGCGCAATGAAGCTGGATTATCTGCACCTATCGCCGGACCATCCTCCGCCTCGCGTAGAGCCTCGGCCCTACCGAGCTGTTTTGATTGCCGAACATGCTGTGAGCCAAGTTTGGCGGGATGTAGTGGCTTCGTGGCTCGTGGAGAGCGGATGCCTTTACTTCATCGCTTGGGGTGTTGCCTGCGAGGCTTGGCACGACACCGTGGATTGGACCGTCTTAGAGGCTTTTGACTTCGGGGATATACCGGACGACAGGTTTGTAATGACGACATGGCATGACAAAGAACCGCTGCCAGATGCTCTTTGGTTCGCAGGAAATTGTGCATCGCACCCCGACGTCGACCTTGCAGAAACAGTGATCTTGCACGTCGCGTGCGAAGACCGACGCGCCGCTACATTGGAGCTTTACCGCGAAAGCCAAGTGATGGTGGACGAGACATGATCCAACGTCCGGTTTCGGGAGCCGCCGAACGAGATGTAAACGACGACAACGTCGTCGGGTCCGGACGTTCGCGATTTAAGCACAGGAAGCCTCCGCTGAGCGCCCCCTTTTCTTGAAAGGGAAAGACCCGGATTGATCCGGCCGGCCCCGAGCTCAACCGCCTGTCCTACACACAATGTTCATGTCATGTTCTCGCCGGCGACCGATCATCCGGACGCCGGCGGTAAGGCGAATCAACATGCGCGTTTGTGAGAAGTTTGCGAAGCTAAGGCTCTCCCGAGCCCCGTCGAAGGGCCACCATCTCGCATCGTCGCGGGGCAGCACGCCGCGGCCGATGCCGGCACCGGCCGCGCGCGCATGCTATTGCCCGGGACTCCTCAGTTCCCGAAAGTCTTGGGCGCGGGCGATACGACCGTGAACTTGCCCGGATCGACCTGCTGCACCTCCAGCGCGCGCTGTGCGATGCCGTCCTTGCCGAAGCGGAAAGCGCCGTCGATGCCCGCAAAGCCGCCCTCGTCGCCCAGCACGCGTGCGGGGAATGCGGTTCCCACCTTCCAGTCGCGCGCAACGCGCGTGACGAGCAGCACCGCATCGTAACCCAGGCTCGACAGGCGATAGGGCGCCTTGCCATAGCGCGCGCGATATTTGTTCGCGAGCTGGCTGTAGAGGCCGTCCGAAACGCTTGCGAACCAGGCGCCGCGCAGGACGGGGCTGTTGGCGATCGCGCCTTCGGTATTCCACAATTCGGTGCCAAGCAGCCGCGCATCGGCGCCCCCACCCTTGCGCACCATCGGCGCGAGCTGCACCGCCACGCCGCCGCTGTCGGCGATCAGCAGCGCATCGTAGGAACTCGTCTGCGCCAGCCGCGTCACCGCCGCCTGCATCGATTTTTGCGAGCGGTCGTAATTCTGCATGCCGACCATGCGGCCGCCGGCGGCCTCGACCGCGCGGATCATCGCGTTGGAGGCGCGCTGGCCATAGACGCCATTGGGCGCGAGCCCCGCGAAGCTGGCGGCGCCCTTGGTGCGGGCGAAACCGACGACGCGCTCGATCGACTGGGCGGGGTTATAGCCCAGCAGCCATGTGCCATCGCCCGCCACGCTCGCATCGTTGGAAAAGCTGATGATCGGCACATTCGCCTTGCGCGCGATCGGCGCGACGACGCGGACATCCTCGGCCAGCAGCGGCCCAAGGATCACCTTGTTGCCATCGGCGATCGCCTTCTGCGCCGCCGCCGCCGCACCCAGCGCGGTATCGTAGGTGGTCATGCGGATCTGCTTGCCGCCGGTGTCGAGCACCGCGAGGTTGGCGGCGTTGGCGATCGCTTCGCCGACGCCCGCATTGCTCCCCGTCATCGGCACGAGCAAGGCGACGCGGTGGCGCAGCTGATCCTCGGGAAGTCCGGGGCCGACCGGACCGTCGGGCTGCTCGGTGACCGGCTTGGGCGCGGGCTTGCCCTTGGGGACCATCGTCTGGCAGCCCGCGAGCGCGAGGCCCGCCACGAACACCCCGAACATCCCGAACGGCCGCGCTTTTTTCGCGCGCGCCGGTTGCAGCCTGAGCACTGCCTCTGCCATGACATCCCTTCCATGAACGCAAAACTTGAACCCGGTCTCTATATCGTCGCGACGCCTATCGGCAATCTTTCCGATCTGAGCCCCCGCGCCGCCACGATATTGTCGCAGGCCGATATGATCGCGTGCGAAGACAGCCGTGTGACGGCCAAGCTGCTCCAGCATATCGGCGTCAAGCGGACGATGATGCCCTATCACGATCACAATGCCGATCGTGTGCGGCCCGGACTTATCGACAGAATGGCCAGCGAATCCATAGCGTTGGTGAGCGATGCGGGGACGCCACTTATCTCCGATCCCGGCTATAAGCTGGTGCGTGACGCGCGCGCGGCCGGGGTGACCGTAACCACCATTCCCGGCCCCTGTGCGGCGATTGCGGCGCTGACGCTGGCCGGACTGCCCAGCGACCGCTTCCTGTTTCTGGGTTTCCTACCTCCCAAGCAAAAGGCGCGAGCAGACGCGATCGCAGAAGTCGCCGCGGTTCGCGCCACGCTCGTCCTCTACGAATCGGGACCGCGGCTCGGCGCGACGCTTGCGGCGCTTGCCGAGGGACTTGGCGACCGCGAGGCAGGGGTCGCGCGCGAGATCAGCAAGCGCTTCGAGGAGTGCGTGACCGAGAACCTGTCGGTGCTCGCCGCGCGCTATGCCGAGAACCCGCCCAAGGGCGAGATCGTCGTGATCGTCGCGCCACCGGGCGAAGCGCCCGCCGCAAGCGCCGACGATGCCGACGCCGCGCTCGCCGAGGCGCTGACCCGCCTTCCCCCCGCCAAGGCTGCGGGCGAGGTCGCGAAGAAGCTCGGGCTCGATCGCAGGGCGCTGTATGCGCGCGCCATGGACATGAAGGGCTGACGTGAACCGCCGCCACGCCGAGCAGCGGGGACGTGCCGGCGAGACAGCCGCCGCGTGGTGGTTGCGTTTTCAGGGCTGGCGCATCGTCGCGCGGCGCGTGAAGACGCCGATGGGGGAGGTCGATCTCGTCGCGAAACGCGGTCGGACCGTCGCCTTTGTCGAGGTCAAGACGCGCGCCACCAGCGCCGAACTCGACGTCGCGATCGACCGGCATCGCCTGACGCGCGTGGCGGCGGCCGCCAATGCGCTGGCGCCGCGCTTCGCGCGCAACGGCGAGGATATCCGGATCGACGTGCTGCTGCTTGCACCCTGGAGGATGCCCCGCCACATCGCCAATGCCTGGCACGGGTGACATGGGCGTCGGCCTCGCCTAAAGCCCGACGCGCGTTAGTTCGGAGAAACTCATGAGCCTCAAGGTCGCCGTCCAGATGGACCCGATGGAAAGCATCAAGATCGGGGGCGATTCGACCTTTGCGATCATGCTCTCCGCGCAGGAGCGCGGATACCGGCTCTATCATTATGAAGCGCAGGACCTGAGCTATGCCGATGGCCGCGTCTGGACGCGCGCGCATCCGGTGACTGTACGCCGCGTCGAGGGCGATCATTACAGCTTCGGCGAGCCCGTGAAGCTCGATCTGGGTCAGGAGGTCGATGTCGTCTGGATGCGGCAGGATCCGCCCTTCGACCTGGGCTATATCACCGCGACGCATCTGCTCGAGCGCATCCGCGATCAGACGCTGGTGGTCAACGACCCCGCCTCGGTCCGCAACGCGCCCGAAAAGCTCTTCGTGCTCGATTTCGGGCACTATATGCCGCCGACGCTCATCACACGCTCGCTGGAGGAAGTCCGCATCTTTCAGGAGCAGCACGGCGAGATCGTCGTGAAGCCGCTCCACGGCAATGCGGGCTCGGCGGTGTTCCGCATCGGCGCCGACGGCGCCAATCTCGCCTCGCTCGTCGAGCTGTTCGGCGAGGTGTGGCGCGAACCCTTCATGGTTCAGGCGTTCCTGAAAGAAGTATCGGGCGGCGACAAGCGTATCGTGCTGGTGGACGGCGAGGTCGCAGGCGCGATCAACCGCATCCCCGGCAAGGGCGAGATCCGCTCCAATCTAGCCGCGGGCGGCCGCGCCGAGAAGACCATGCTCACGCCGCGTGAACAGGAAATCTGCGACGCGCTCGCCCCGGAACTCAAGAAGCGCGGGCTGCTTTTCGTCGGCATCGACGTGATCGGCGGTTACCTGACCGAGATCAACGTCACCTCCCCCACCGGCATCGTCGCGATCGACCATTTCAACGGCACCGACACCGCTGCGATGATCTGGGACGCGATCGAGAAGCGGCTCGGACGCTAAGGACGCCATCTTGTCGGACTGGATCATCAGGCTCATCGAGCAGTCGGGCTATCTCGGCGTCGCATTTCTCATGTTCCTCGAAACGGTGTTTCCCCCGATCCCGTCGGAGATCATCATGTCGATCGCGGGCGTGAAGGCCGCGCAGGGGCATATGTCGCTGGCCGGCGTGATCGGCAGCGGCACCGCGGGCGCGATGCTCGGCAACTATTTCTGGTATCTGGCCGCACGCGTCGTGGGCATCGAGCGTTTCAAGCCGATCATCGACAAATATGGCCGCTGGCTGACGCTCGACTGGCACGAAATCCAGCGTGCGGAAAAGCTGTTCGGGCAGTTCGGCTTCGCCTTCGTCTTTTTCGGGCGCATGCTGCCGACCCTGCGCTCGCTGATCTCGATCCCGGCGGGGCTGCTGCACATGCGGCTGTCGACCTTCGTCATCTGGTCGACGATTGGCACCGCCGGCTGGACCTCGGTGCTTGCCCTGTTCGGCTGGACCCTGGGCAACAATGTCGAGAGCATCGACGATTTCATCGGTCCCGTCTCGACCGCGGTGATCGTGCTGATCGTCGGCACCTATCTCTGGCGTGTAATCTTCTGGCGCCCGGCGCCCTGATCAGGCGCGCGGATGCGCGTTGCGATAGACGTCGAGCAGGTGCGCCGCATCGACCGCGGTGTAGATTTGCGTCGAGCTGAGACTGGCATGGCCAAGCAACTCCTGCAGAGCGCGCAGATCGGCGCCACGCCCCAGCAGGTGCGTCGCGAAACTGTGGCGCAGCGCATGCGGCGTCGTCCGGTCGGATAATCCCAGCCGCCCGCGCGCACCCTGCACCGCGCGCCGGATCAGGGCCGCCGACAGCGGCCCTCCGCGCGCGCCGCGGAACAGCGGAGCATCTCTGGAAGGCGCATAGGGACATTGCGCGACATAGGCCTCGATCGCGTCACGCACCTGCGGCAGGATCGGGACCATCCGCGTCTTGTTGCGCTTGCCGGTGACGCTCATCGTCTCGCCTAATGGCAGGACGCTGCCGGTCAGCGCCATTGCTTCACCGATACGCAGTCCCGCGCCATAGAGCAGCATCAGCACCGCCCAATTGCGCGCGCCAATCCATGGCTCGCGCGCATGTTCGGATGCGTCTTCCGCAAGCGCGATCGCCTCGTCGGGCGAAACCGGGCGTGGCACGCCCTTCTTGACACGCGGCCCCTTCAGCCGGGGGATTTCGCCGCCCTCGCCCGCGACAAAGGAAAGAAAGCCGCGCACCGCCGAAAGCTCGCGCGCGGCCGAAGCGTTGCCGAGCCCGTCGCCGCGCCGAAAGGCGAGATAGGCGCGCAGGTCGGCGGGGGTCAGCGTGGCGAGCAGCGTGGCGTCGACCGCCATGCCGCGATGCTCCTGGACAAAGCCGACCAGTCGCTCCGCCGTCGCGACATAGGCGCGCACGGTATGCTCGGAGCGACGGCGATTGACGCGCAAATGATCGCGCCAGGCGGAGATGAGCGATGGTGCCCCGGTCATCGGCGCACCATGCCCAACTCCTCAACTATCGTCACCCTGAACTTGATTCAGGGTCCATGAACACCGCCGCGTCGAAATCCCCACCGCCCGTGTTCATGGATCCCGGATCAGGTCCGGGATGACGGCTGCTGTCAGCCGATCTTCTGGCCGGTCTTTTCCCAGTCGGCGAGGAAGCCCTGGATGCCCTTGTCGGTCAGCGGGTGGTTGAAGAGCGCCTTGATGACCGCGGGCGGCGCGGTCATCACGTCGGCACCGATCTTGGCCGATTGCAGGATATGGATGGGGTGACGCACGCTCGCGACGAGGATCTCGGTCGGGAAATCGTAATTGTCGTAGATCTGGCGGATATCAGCGATCAGTTCCATCCCGTCGAAGCCGACATCGTCGTGACGACCAACAAAGGGCGAGATGAAGGTCGCGCCCGCCTTGCCTGCGAGCAGCGCCTGATTGGCCGAGAAGCAGAGCGTGACATTGACCATCGTGCCGTCCGAGGTCAGCTTCTTGCAGGTCTTCAGCCCGTCGATCGTCAGCGGCACCTTGACCGCGACATTGTCTGCGATCTTCCGCAGCACTTCGGCCTCGCGCATCATGCCTTCATGATCGAGCGCAACGACCTCGGCCGACACCGGACCTGCAACGATGCCGCAGATTTCCTTGACGACATCGAGGAATTCGCGGCCCGACTTGTGGATCAGCGAAGGGTTGGTGGTGACGCCGTCGAGCAGGCCTGTGGCGGCCAGATCAGCGATTTCCTTGGTGTCGGCGGTGTCGACGAAGAATTTCATGGGATGCGCTCGCTTGGAAAGGTGATTCGTTGCGCCGCTCTATAGTGCCAGTGCGTGCATTCGCGAAGCCGCCGGCTCAGCCCGCCTCTCCGACCCTCGACGGCAACGGGAACAGCGTAAGGAAGCGTTCGGCCAGAGGACGATCGCCTTCGATCGCAAGCGCCCCCGCCGCCTCTGCCTCGGACAATGGCTGCCCGGCATAGATGACCGCCGCCATTGTCGTGGCCGCCGCCGCGAAAACGACATCGGCGTCGCTGATCGGGGCACGCGCAATCTCGATCCGCCCGTCCCCAAGCCTCGCCATGAAGCTTTCCGCGCCGATCCGAAAGCCGATCCGTGCATCGATCCCTTCCGCCAGCACGGGATCGAGCATCGTGCGGAACGACAGGAACAGCGAGGTCGCCCCGAAGGGCAGCGTCGGATCATGATGCGGCGAACGCGCCGCCCAGCGCCCCAGCGCCTGAAAAACGGGTTCGGTCTCATAGCCCCATTGGGTCAGCTCATAGACCTGTGTCGCACCCGGCGGCGGCAGTTTGCGCCGCACCAGAATTCCCGCCGCGGCCAATCCTTCCAGCCGCTGCGTCAGCACGTTGGCGCTGATCCCGGGCAGATCGGCGCGCAGATCGCTGAATCTTTTGGCCCCGAACATGAGTTCGCGAACCACGAGCAATGCCCAGCGTTCTCCCAGAAGATCGAGCGCATGCGCCGCCGCGCAGGCATCGTCATAGCGCCGTGGCGACGGCTTTTCGCGACCGCTAGTTATTTTTTGTGACTTCATAGTTGTTTTTTCTAACTTGATTCATCATCATCGTCAAACAGCGATTCGAGAGGAGAAAAAGATGCCCAAAATGGTCTTCATCAACCTGCCCGTCGTCGACCTGGATCGGTCAATCGCCTTTTACAAGGCGGTGGGTGCCGAGCAGAACGCACAGTTCACCGATGAAACCGCGTCGATGATGAGTTTTTCGGATACGATCAGCGTGATGCTGCTGACGCATGAAAAGTTCGGTCAGTTCACGTCCAAGAAGATCGCGGACGCGCACAGCACGAGCGAAATCCTGATCTGCCTGTCCGCCGACAGCCGCGAGAATGTGGATGCGATGATCGGCAAGGCCGGGGCAGAGGGTGCCGTCATCGATCCGACGCCGAAGCAGGACTATGGCTTCATGTATGGCCGCAGCTTCGAGGATCCCGACGGCCATATCTGGGAAGTGATGTGGATGGATGTCGAAGCCGCGCTTGCAGCCGGTTCGCCTGCCGAGACGGCTGCCGCCTGACACCAGAAGAGGAGTTCAACAATGGCCTATGTTGACGGATTCGTGGCGCCCGTGCCGCACGCGAACAAGGAAGCCTATCGCAAGATGGCGGCCAAGGCGGCGCCGATCTTTCAGGAATATGGCGCGCTTCAGGTGGTCGAGTCCTGGGGCGATGACGTGAAGAAGGGCGAGGTCACCGACTTCTACATGGCGGTGAAGGCCGAGGAGGGCGAAAACGTCGTCTTCTCGTGGATCACCTGGCCGTCGCGCGAGGTGCGCGATGCCGCCTGGGAAAAGATCATGGCCGATGAACGCATGAAGCCCGACGGCGAGATGCCCTTTGTCGGCAAGCGCATGTTCTACGGCGGTTTCGAGACGATCGTCGAAGCCGGCTAACCACGCCACACAGGGAGAATGACCATGTCCGGTTCCCAGGGCGATTTCGTCTGGTACGAACTTGTCACCACCGATCCTCAAAAGGCCGAAAGCTTTTACGGCGACGTGTTCGGATGGAACACGCGTGACGCAGGCAATCCCGACATGCGCTACACGCTGCTTTCATCGAATGGCGCCGATGTCGGCGGCGTGATGGAACTGCCCCCCGAAGCCTGCGACGCCGGCAGCAAGCCCGGCTGGATCGGCTATGTCGGCGTTGACGATGTCGACGCCGCCGCAGCGAAGCTCGTGCAGGATGGCGGTACGATCCGCCGACCGCCCGAGGACATTCCGGGCGTCGGCCGCTTCGCGGTTGCCGCCGACCCGCAGGGGGCGGTCTTTTGCCTCTTCACCGGACCGAGCGACAGCACCAGCGAGGCGCGTTCGATGAAGACGGGTCATGTCGGCTGGAACGAACTGCATTCCAACGACTGGAAATCGGGCTTCGATTTCTACGAGAAGCAGTTCGGCTGGCGCAAATCCGAGGCGATAGATATGGGCCCGATGGGCACCTACCAGATCTTCAACGCCGGGCAGGACGACCTTGGCGGGATGATGGACGACAAGGAATTTCCGCACCCCGCCTGGCTCTATTATGTCAGCGTCGCCGATATCGACGCGACGCTCGACCGCGTCACCGCCAATGGCGGCAAGATCCTTTACGGCCCGGGCGAGGTTCCGGGCGGCATGTGGATCATCAACGCGCTCGATCCGCAAGGCGCGATGTTCGCCGCGGTCGGGCCACGTCCGAACAAGGAGGATTGATCATGTCCAAAATCATTCCAAGCCTGTGGTTCGCCAGGGAGGCGGAGGAAGCCGCGAAGTTCTATGTCTCGCTTCTTCCCGATTCGCGGATCGACAATGTGCAGACCATGCTGGGCGAGAGCCCGGCGGGCCCCGAAGGCTCGGTTGTGGTCGTCGATTTCACGCTTGCCGGTCAGAAGTTTCAGGCGATGAGCGCAGGCCCGCTCGACCCCTTCAACCACGCGATCTCGTTCACGATCGATTGCGAGGATCAAGCCGAGGTCGACCGGCTCTGGAACGCGCTGCTCGATGGCGGCACACCAGAACAATGTGGCTGGCTCAGGGATCGCTACGGTGTGGCCTGGCAGATCGTGCCCAGAGCGCTCGGCGAAATGATGAAGGATCCCGATCGTGATCGGGCACGCCGCGTCGCGCAGGCGATGCTCGGCATGATCAAGATCGACATCGCCGGGCTTGAGGCAGCGCGGGACGGCGAACGCGTCGCCTGATCCATAATGCCGTTTTCGGAAACGATCCGTATCCAAATACCCATCTAATGAAACGATAGCGATTGGGTTATCTAGATCGCGTCCCCCAGAGCCCGGCCGGTGTTCCTCCCAGACCGGCCGGGCCAAGATGGAAGCAGGATCGGCACAATGGCTTATCTCGACCTTTCCGAACATCAGCTCACACTGGCCGCGACAGCTCCGGTCGCGCGGCAGCGGGCAGTCAACGAGCAGCGCTTCAGCGCCGAGGAACTGGCCGTGATAGCGCTCTCGCGCCACGACAGCCCGGCCACGCTTTCCGCCCCGGGCCGCGTTCGGCGCTTCCTCGACACGCTGTTCGACATTCGTCGCGGCAATGCGCTCGCCGATCCGCGGCTTGAGGCGCTGCGCCGGATGGCGATCCTCCTGCGCCGTGGAATCGATCGCATCTCGTCGGACGAGACCGCCCGCTTCCTCGCCTCGGGCTACTCGCGTGGCCATTTGACCACGCTCGCGGGGCATATCGCCCGGGTCGCACGCTGATGTCGCGCGTGCTCGGCCTGTTGACCGCTCTCGCGCTCGCGTTCGGCCTTGCCGTGCTGCTGGCAGAGGCGATCGACGATATGACGGTTGCCGCGATCACCACGATCATTGCCGTGATCACGCTTGCGTCCTTGTCCAGCCATTCATCGGGCGCCCGGCACGCACACTGACTCCCCATGCATCACCGTCGCGTGCGCGTCGGTGCATGGAAATCGGCGGGCTTGGTCGCGATCCACACCAGAAAACGCGCCATAGCAGGGTTCTCGCGCAGCGCCGCCGGCGTTGCGGGGCGACGCGCAAGCTCCACATTGCTGAAGATCGCGTGGATCGTGCGATGGCAAATCGGATGGAGCGGCACCGTCTCCGATCCGCCGCGGCTCCTGGGTACGGGATGATGCCATTCCACACGGTGGCCAAGCGGCCTTTCGCACAGCCAGCAGCAAGGCGAATCGAGCGCGGACATGCCGCGAGGATAATGATTTTCCTCGGAAACGCCGAGAATGCGCGTGGACGATTCCCTTTCGCCGCTGCCGCCCCTAACTAAGGGCGCATGACTCGCGCCCGCGTCCTTATACTCAACAGTGCACTCGGCCCGCTCGACTATCGCGTCCCGCGCGGGATGGAGGTCGAACCGGGGTCGATCGTCGTCGCCCCGCTTGGACCGCGGCAGCTCGCCGGCGTCGTCTGGGAGCCCGAGCGCATGCCCTCGGATGCCGAGGTCGGCGACAACCGGCTGCGCAACCTGATCGCGGCCTATGACCTTCCGCCCTTGCGCGACCCCCTGCGCCGGCTGATCGAATGGACCGCAAGCTATTATCTGGCCCCGCCCGCCGCGGTGCTGCGCATGGCACTTCCATCCTCCTCCGCGCTCGAGGGCGCGAAGATGATCACCGAGTACCGGCTGACCGATTTTCGTCCCGAACGGCTCACCCCACAGCGCGCGCAGGCGCTGGACCGGATCGGGGACCGGCAGGGCCTGATCCGCGAGCTGGCGCTCATCGCCGACGTCTCCGACAGCGTAATCCGCGGGCTGGTGAAGGCCGGCGCGATCGAGGCGGTCGAGGTCAGCATCGACACGCCCTATGAAGCGCCCGATCCCGACCACGCCCCGCCCGAGCTTTCCGCGATCCAGACCGCGGCGGCCGACGCGCTGGTCGACGCGGTCAAGGCGCGCGCCTTCGAGCCTTTTCTGCTCGACGGAGTCACCGGGTCGGGCAAGACCGAGGTCTATTTCGAAGCCGTCGCAGAAGTCATCCGACAGGGAGCCCAGGCGCTCGTGCTGCTGCCCGAAATCGCGCTGACCGAGCCCTTCCTCAAGCGCTTCACCGCGCGCTTCGGCCATGCCCCGGTCGCCTGGCATTCGGACCTGCGCCAGTCGCAGCGCCGGCGCGCATGGCGCGCGATCGCGAGCGGCGAGGCGCGCGTCGTCGTGGGCGCGCGCTCGGCGCTGTTCCTGCCCTATGCCAATCTCGGCCTGATCGTCGTCGACGAGGCGCACGAGACGAGCTTCAAGCAGGAGGAGGGCGTCCATTATCACGCGCGCGATGTCGCGGTGATGCGCGGGCATTTCGAAAGCTGCCCCGTGATCCTCGCCTCGGCCACGCCCGCGATCGAGACGCGCCAGCAGGTCGAGATCGGGCGCTACCGCGAACTCAAGCTCGCCGCGCGCTTCGGCGCCGCGACCATGCCCGATATCGAGGCGATCGACCTGATCCAGGACCCGCCCGAGCGCGGACGCTGGCTCGCCCCCAGGCTCGTCACCCATGTCCATGAGACGCTCGAGCGCGGCGAACAGGCGCTGCTGTTCCTCAACCGTCGCGGCTATGCGCCGCTGACGCTGTGCCGCACCTGCGGGCACCGTTTCCAGTGCCCCAACTGCACCGCCTGGATGGTCGAGCACCGTCTCGTCCGCCGCCTCGCCTGCCACCATTGCGGGCATGTGATGCAGCCGCCCGAGCGCTGCCCCGAATGCCAGGATGAGGACAGCCTCGTCCCCTGCGGCCCCGGAGTCGAGCGCATCGCCGACGAGGTGAAGGCGCTCTTCCCCGACGCGCGCACCGCGATCGTGACTTCGGACACGATGTGGTCGCCCGCCAAGGCCGCCGAGTTCGTCAACCGGATGGAGGCGGGCGAGATCGACATCGTCGTCGGTACGCAGCTCGTCACCAAGGGCTATCACTTTCCCAATCTGACGCTCGTCGGCGTGGTCGACGCCGATCTCGGGCTCGAGGGCGGCGACCTGCGCGCCGCAGAGCGCACTTTCCAGCAGATCATGCAGGTTGCCGGGCGCGCGGGGCGCGGCGAAAAGCCCGGCCATGTGCTGATCCAGACGCACAGCCCGTCGGCGCCCGTGATGGAGGCGCTGGTCTCGGGCGATGCGGTGAGCTTCTACGAGGCCGAGACCGAGGCGCGCCGGCACGCGGGCGCCCCACCCTTCGGCCGCTATGCCGGGATCATAATCTCGGCCGAGGACCAGAAGCTCGCGCTCGAAACCGCCAATCTCATAGGGCGCACCGCGCCACGTATCGAGGGCATGCAGGTCTATGGCCCCGCCCCCGCCCCGCTCGCGATGCTGCGCGGCCGCCACCGCTTCCGCCTGCTCGTCCACGCAAGGCGCGCGCTCGACGTGCAGGACGTCATCCGCGACTGGCTCGGCAAGCTCGACTGGTCAGCGAAGGTCCGCGTCGCGGTGGACGTTGATCCCTATAGTTTTCTATAGCCTACCGATTTGTCGGTTCGGAAACCGTCCGCCATGTTGTGATGGGGTGGACGCCCCCCGACGGCATCGATGTGCCAAAGTGGAGGTGTTGAACACCACTTGAGGGAGGCGTCCG
>NZ_JAKVIO010000048.1 GCF_022601895.1 Sphingomonas sp. LaA6.9 | reverse complement strand
CCGCCCATCCAGCGGCCCTTGCTTTGCGAGAGGTCGCCGTGGCGCTTGCCGTCGACGAACGAATAGAGGCCGAGCTTCATGTCGAAGTCGATCGCGCTGCCCGACAGCGTGACCTCGGCCTCGGTCTCGCTTCCCCCAGGCTGCTTGCAGCGCGCCGTGACCATGAGCCCCTGCGCGCCCTTGCTGCGCGTCTTGACGCATTCGGGCGTCGATGTGGTCGAGAACATCGTGCGCAGATCCTCCTCAATCTCCTTGCCGATGCAGCGGAGCCGCTTGGCGCTGGTCCCGTCGGACTCGAAGTCGGTGACTTCCCAGATGCCGGGGCGGAAGCGCGGGACGCCCGTCGCGTCGAGCGGAGGCTGGCTTGCGGCCTTGGGTTCTGCCCCGGGCTCGCTGCTGGCATTGTTCGAGGGTGCCTGCTGGGTGCAGGCGGCAAGCGCGACGACGGCGGGGAGTATCAGGATTCGCACAATGGGTCCTTTGAGGGGGGCTTCGAGATTCGCGCCTTCTATCGCCGAATGCGGACTCGCGTTTCGGCTTTAGCGACACGCAACTGTGCAAACTTGCGCAGGCATCGTGCGCAACCCGCGGCAAAGCGCGGATTCATGCACAGATTTTAGGCAAGATAGATCGCGTTGCCGCTTATTTCGGCAATTTTTGTGCATGTGCGAAATAGTTTTCGCCAGCTTCTTGCGACTCGCCGACTGGCACGCTTATTGAAAGACGCGCGCCAAGCGTTCAGCACGGGGAGGTCCAAGAGCGCCGATGAAGAAGATCGAAGCCATCATCAAGCCGTTCAAGCTTGATGAAGTTAAGGAGGCGCTCCACGAGGTCGGCGTATCCGGCATCACCGTGACCGAGGCCAAGGGCTTTGGGCGGCAGAAGGGGCACACCGAGCTCTATCGCGGTGCCGAATATGTCGTCGACTTTCTCCCCAAGGTGAAGCTCGAGGTCGTCGTCGAGGATGGCCTGGCCGAACGCGTGGTCGAGGCGATAGCCGCCGCCGCGCAGACCGGCCGCATCGGCGACGGCAAGATCTTCGTCATCCCCGTCGAGACCGCGCTGCGCATCCGCACCGGCGAAAGGGATGGCGACGCGATCTGATTTTCGTACCCCGGCGGACGCCGGGGTCCAGCCATTGAGTTAAACTGGGCTCCGGCCTTCGCCGGAGCGCTCTGAAAGAGAAGGCGAATATAATGGCGAATTCAGCCGCTGACATTCTGAAGAAGATCAAGGACGAGGAGATCGAGTGGGTCGATCTTCGCTTCACCGACCCCAAGGGCAAGTGGCAGCACCTGACCATGTGCGCGGGCGTGATCGGCGAGGATGAGCTGAGCGAAGGCCTGATGTTCGACGGCTCCTCGATCGAGGGCTGGAAGGCCATCAACGAGTCGGACATGATCCTGAAGCCCGACCTGAACGCGGTCTACACCGATCCCTTCTCGGCGACGCCGATGCTGATCGTGTTCTGCGACATCGTCGAGCCCGGCACCGGCGAGCTCTATGCGCGCGACCCGCGCTCGACCTCGAAGCGCGCGGAAGCCTATCTGAAGGCGACCGGCATCGGCGACACCATCTATGTCGGCCCCGAAGCCGAGTTCTTCATGTTCGACGACGTCCGTTTCGAGAACAGCTACAACGCCAGCTATTACCGGATCGACGATATCGAGCTGCCCACCAACACCGGCACCAAGTATGAGACGGGCAATCTCGGCCACCGTCCGCGCGCCAAGGGCGGCTATTTCCCCGTCGCGCCGGTGGACAGCGCGGTCGATATCCGCGCCGAGATGGTCTCCACGATGCTCGAAATGGGCCTGCCCTGCGACAAGCATCACCATGAGGTGGCGGCCGCGCAGCACGAACTCGGCCTGACCTTCGGCACGCTCGTCGAGACCGCCGACCGCATGCAGATCTACAAGTATGTCGTGCACCAGGTCGCGCAGGCCTACGGCAAGACCGCGACCTTCATGCCCAAGCCGATCAAGGAAGATAACGGTTCGGGCATGCACACCCACATGTCGATCTGGGAAAAGGGCAAGCCCCTGTTCGCGGGCGACGGCTATGCGGGCCTGAGCGACACCTGCCTCTATTTCATCGGCGGCGTCATCAAGCACGCCAAGGCGCTCAATGCGTTCACCAACCCGACCACCAACAGCTACAAGCGCCTGGTGCCGGGCTATGAAGCGCCCGTGCTGCTCGCCTATTCGAGCCGCAACCGTTCGGCTTCGTGCCGCATCCCCTACGGCACGGGCAGCAAGGCGAAGCGCGTCGAGTTCCGCTTCCCCGACGCGCTGGCGAACCCGTATCTCTGCTACGCGGCGCTGCTGATGGCGGGCCTCGACGGCATCCAGAACAAGATCCATCCCGGCGAGGCGATGGACAAGAACCTGTACGATCTGCCGCCCGCCGAGCTGGCCGAAGTGCCGACCGTCTGCGGTTCGCTCCGCGAGGCACTGGATGCGCTTACCGCCGACATGGACTTCCTGCTCAAGGGCGACGTGTTCACCCGCGACCAGATCGAGGCCTATATCGACATCAAGTGGGCCGACGTCGCGCGCTGGGAAATGACTCCCAGCCCGGTCGAATACGACATGTACTACAGCGCCTGATTTCCGTAACGGAACATCGGAACAATGGCTGGGCCCGGGAGGAAACTTCCGGGCCCGACTGATTCCGGGGGGTTGATTTCCGGGCGGAAGGTCTCAGATTGCAACGCAACCAGCCTGAACCGGAGAGACGCCATGGACAGCTATCTGAAGCATTATATCGACGGAAAATGGGTCGAGAGCATCGGTGGCAGGCGCCATGAGGTCATCAGCCCGTCAACCGAGGAAGCGTGCACCGAGATCACGCTGGGCACCCCGGCCGATGTCGATGCGGCGGTGAAGGCCGCGCGCAGGGCCTATGAGAGTTTCAGCCAGACCACGCGCGAGGAACGGCTCGCGCTGCTCGGCCGCATCGTCGAGGAATTCAAGAAGCGCGCGCCCGACCTCGCGCGTTCGATGGCGAACGAAATGGGTGCGCCGGTGAGCTTTGCGGGCACCGCGCAGGTGGGCGCGGGCATCGGCGGCTTCATGGGCACGATGTCTGCGCTCAGGGATTTCGAGTTCAGCGAGCGGCTTGGCGCGAACCTGGTGGTCTATGAGCCGATCGGCGTTGTCGGCATGATCACGCCGTGGAACTGGCCGCTCAACCAGATCGCGCTGAAGGTCGCGCCCGCGCTGGCGGCGGGCAACACGATGGTGCTCAAGCCCTCCGAAGAATGCCCCGGTAATGCCGCGATCTTCGCCGAAATCCTCGACGCCGCGGGCGTGCCGGCGGGCGTGTTCAACCTCGTCCAGGGCGACGGCCCGGGGGTCGGCGCAGCGATCTCGGCGCATCCCGGCGTCGACATGGTGAGCTTCACGGGCTCGACGCGCGCGGGCATCCTCGTCGCCAAGGCCGCTGCCGATACCGTCAAGCGCGTCCATCAGGAACTGGGCGGCAAATCGCCCAACATCGTGCTGCCCGGATCCAACCTGCCCGAGACCCTTCCCAACACCGTGGCGGGCGTGCTCGTCAATTCGGGCCAGAGCTGCATCGCGCCGACGCGTATCCTCGTGCAGAAGGACCAGATCCCCGAGGCGACCAGCGTGATCAAGGCAATCTTCGACGGCGCGAAGGTCGGTGACCCGCTGGCCGAGGGCGGTCATATGGGGCCGGTCGTCAACAAGGCGCAGTTCGACAAGATCCAGGGACTGATCCAGTCCGCGATCGACGAAGGCGCCACGCTCGAGACGGGCGGGACCGGGCTGCCGGGCAACGTCAACCGCGGCTACTACATCAAGCCGACGGTCTTTTCGGGTGTGACGCCCGACATGCGGATCGCGCGGGAAGAAATCTTCGGCCCTGTCGCCACGGTGATGAGCTATTCCGATCTCGACGAGGCGGTCGCGATCGCCAACGACACCGATTACGGCCTGTCCGCGGTCATCACCGGCGATCCGGCAAAGGCCGCGGTGGTCGCGCCGAAACTGCGCGCGGGCATGGTCGCGGTCAACAGCTGGGGCCCGGCACCGGGGGCGCCCTTTGGCGGCTACAAGCAATCGGGCAACGGCCGCGAGGGTGGTCTGTTCGGCCTCAAGGACTTCATGGAAGTAAAGGCGATCAGCGGTATTCCGGCCTGATCGTGAAAACGATCCACATCACCATACCGCTCATCCTGAGGAGAGGTTGAGCCCGGCGAAGCCTTGTCTCGAAGGACAACCGCGTCAAATCCTTCGAGACGCCGTTTCGACAAGCTCAACGGCTCCTCAGGATCAGCGGGGCCGGGTTAACCTACCCCGCCTCAGGCACGCGGGGGCGTCCAGCTATGACGCTCCCCGCGCGCATGCACTGCCCACGCATATAGCGCGTCATAAAGCAGGCAGCCGCGCTCGAGCAGCGCGTGATCATCCTCGATGCTGGCGGCCATACCGAGTGCCAGCGCGTGCAATCCGGCCGCTTCAGGCGCGAGGTCGTGGCGATCGGTGTCCGCGCCGCGGATGATCGGTGCGACCGCTGCCAGTCCCGCATCGTCAAGCGCGAAGCGTTCGAGAAAGGCGTCGAAGCTGCACAGCTCCCCGACATGCGAGAATTCCGCCCCCGGAATGTCGTAGGCGACGGCACCTTCGCGCGCCGCGACTTCGAACACTTCGGGGGTCGGGACATAGAGAAACTGCGCATCAGCATCGACAAAGCGCCGGATCAGCCAGGGACAGGCAATGCGATCGATCTTGGGACGTTCGCGCGTCACCCATTTGCTGGGCCGGCGATCGTCAAAGAGCGTATCGAGGACGGAGGTGATGTGGGATGAGCGTTCCATGTGTGTGCTCCTGTGCCCCAAGGGGCATGGAGCGGGACTTGGACGACCATCGCCTGAACGGGCGCCCGCGCTGCCCGAGCCCCGACTATAGCACAATACCGCGGCGGATCAGAGGCACATAATCCTGTGATTTCACCAATCAGTCAGGTTCAGAGCCTGAGCCCGAAGCGAGGTCCAATGAACGTCATCGCCAGATAGAGCGCGATCGTGAGCGCGCAGCCAAGCCCCAACACCAGCCAGAACGACCATCCCTGCCGGAGCAGAAATGGCATCAGTACAAACATTGGCAGCGATGGCAGGACGTACCAAAAGGTTGCGCCAACGTGGTCGGCCATGCGCACTGGATCATGCGTGTCGCGCCATAGCCATATCATGCCGAGCACGGAAATGAGCGGCAACGACGCCACGAGTGCACCGAAGCCGGGACTGCGTTTGGCGATCTCGGAAACGAGGGCGATAATAACGCCAGAGATCAGCGCCTTGATCAACAAATAGGCCATGATCGCGACATGCCGGCGCATCGCGGCAGCGGTCAATAAATAATCACCAGCGCCCGGTGCCGATGGGGACGATTTCCGATAGAACCATCTGCACCGTGCTTGTTCGAGACGCGTCCCCTGCGCCAGCGCCCTAGTCGAAAATCTCCTCGAGCCACGACTTGCGTTTCTTGTAGTAGCGCGGATCCTGGTGGCCGCCGTGATAACGATCGTCCGAATAGCGGTCGTGCCCGGCCCATGGCTTTTGCTGCTGCGGTGGAGGCGCTGCCTGTTGCGGTGCGGCTGCGGGCGCCGCGCTGCGCTCGATGATCTTGTCGAGTTCGCCACGATCGAGCCAGATGCCACGGCATTGCGGGCAATAGTCGATCTCGATGCCCTGCCGGTCGCTCATCGCAAGACCGACCTTGCAGACGGGACACAGCATTGCCGAAACGGCTTCGGGGGTACGCATACTCGCTCCTTTACTTTTCCGGGCACTTCCTGATCGGAAAACCGGTTCCCACTTTTCGGGTAAGTGCCTGGGGGGGGGTTAATAGTCCTTCGAGATGCGAACGTTCACGCTCTCGCGTCCTATTGTGGAGATCGCGCCGAGGATCGACAACCACCTCGTGATCTGGAATTCGACGCGCGTGGCGGAATAGCCCTGCCCGTCGGTGATGACCTCGACATAGGTTTGCCGCGTCAGATACTTGCCCGCCGCGACCGAGGTTCCCTGCCCCGTCGTGGTATCGGCAGGCAGGATCCGCAGCCGATCCAGCCCCGCCGCCTCGCGCACCGCGTTGATCGGGTTGAGCCCGCCGCTGCCGCCCTGCAGCGCCGCCACTGCTGCTGCGAGCTGAAGCGCCTCGGGCGCCGACAAATTGGTGATCGAGGTGCCGAACAACAGCCGCGAGAGCAGTTCGTCCTCGGGCATCGCGGGAATGCTGGTGAAGTCGATTTCGGGACGCTGGCCCGTACCCGAAACGCGGATCGCGGCATTGAGTCCCTGAAGATTCGCGACAGCCACGATATCGATCGTCGGATCGGGCGGGCTGTTGCCGCTGAAGCGGATCATGCCGCGCTCGATATCGAAACGCCGTCCCGCGAATTCATAGCCGCCGCGGATCAGATCCGCGCGGCCCAGAATCGAGGGGGCCTCCACCGTGCCGCCGATCTCGAGGTCGGCGCGCCATTCGCTGTCGAGGCCGAGTCCCGTCACCCGCACCTGGTTGCGCGCATTGGCCTTCAGATCGAGCCGCCACGGCACCGCCGCCTGCGGGCGCTCGATCTCCTCGCCGCGACGATTGAGTTCGACCACCTTCAGACGCGGGATCGCCTGCGCAGCCGAAGCACGGCCAAGAACATAGTGGCTCTTGACGAGATCGACCTCGCCCGAAATCACGCCGCCGCGCCCGTCAGAACGAATGGCGATGGGTCCCGTCACGGTCGCGCCGATGTCGTCGCGGTTGAGAAGCACCGCATTTTTGGCGGTCAGGGCAAGGTCGATGCCGAAGCCCTCAGCGGCGGCAAAGTTGAAGCGCCCGCGCCCGCTGACCGTGCCCTCCCGGCCCGCCGTCGCGCTCATCTGGTCGACCACCAACTGCGAGCCGTTAAAGCGGCCACTGGCCTTGACGTTGGTGAGCAGCGTTCCGGTGACGGCGCTTTCAAGCCGCGCATTTTCGGTTCGCACCGATCCGCGGATGACGGGATCGGCGAGCCGGCCGGTGACGTCGGCGCCGATGGCGACCGGACCTGACAGGTCGAATATCTCGACCCCGGTCAGACGCCAGAGCGTGTCCGCAGCACCATTATAGCGGATCTGGGCAAACAGCGGCGCATTCTGCAGCCGCGTCATCAGATCCCCGGTGCCGGATAGCGGCGCGATCCGTGCCTGTGCCTGCCCGATCGTCTTGCCGTCGCTGGCAGCGACTGCACGCGCGGCGAGCTTCGTGCCATCGAGGACCGCGGTGACCCCCATGTCGATTGGCCTGGAGGAAAGCACCAGCCCCGAACGGCTGAGGCCGCGCACGCGCAGATCGGCCCGCCCCGACGGCAGATTGTCCCCGCTTTCCTGACGATAATTGAGTTTGCCCGTGGCGACGCCGCCCAGGCCAAGATCGGGCCATATCATGTCGAGCGCGCTGAGCGGCATGCGCTCGAGTGCGGCATCGACCTCGTTGGCGCCGCCGCCAAACCGCCCCCCGACGGTGACCGCGCCGCCGCTGAAACGGATACCCGTGGGCGCGAGACGCCAGCCATCTCCGTCGCGCGTCAGCACCGCCGGACCCGACAGTTCGACGGGGCGCTGATCGATCGTGCCTTCGCCGGTGAGGCGATACTGATCGGGAGAAAGGTCAGCCACCAGTTGCAGGTCGAAGGCGCGGCCGCGCGCGCCGCGCGCCAATGCACGGATCTGCCCCGTACCGCCCTTGAGCTTTGCCGTGCCCTCGAACCGCGACATTGCAAGCCCGCCGCGACGGAAACCCCTGAGATCGAAACTGGCGTCGATCGCGGTGCCCGCGGGGTCGAGCAGCATCGTCGCCTGCAACGTACCGCGACGGATCATGATCTCGGGCGGCCCTTCGAAGCGCGCGCCGCTGGCCACGAGGTCGGCGACGATCTGCTGGACGCCCCCGACGGGTGCGAAGGCAAGGCTTCCCGTGAGCCCGCCGCCCGCCAGATCGAGACGCCCGTCGAACCCGCCCGGAAGGCTTCTCAGCTGTCCCTTCGCGGTGGTGCCCGAGACCTTGATCTCCGCGATCGCGATCGTTGCGGGCTGCCCCTTGGGCAACAGGATCGCGCCCTGGCTGGTGAAGGGCCCGAGCATCGAACCGCCCGCCGCCTGATAGGCGAAGCCTTCGCTGGTCGGATCGAGCTTGAGGTTCACGTCGCTGAGGCCAAGCGCGTCCATCGGTCGTGCGAGCACGATGTCGAGCCTTGGCCGGTCTATCCGGCCGTCGAGCTTGAGCCTGAACGCGCCATATTGGCGCTGGCGCCCGCTGCCCTCGAAATAGAAGGTGCCGTCGCGGCGGCGCACGCCGCTGCCCGTCAGCGTGATCGCGGGCGCGGTCAGCTTGAGGCCGCGGAAATAGAGGATGCCGTCGGGGCCACGCTCGAGCGCGGTCGTTATGACGGGAAGCCCGCCCGCAAGCCCGCGCAGAAAGGCGTTATCGAAGCGGCGCACCCACGCCTGTCCCTTGCCGACGATCCGCGTCCCCTTGCCGCCGGGTCCGGGAACGACGTTGAAATCGGCCTTTACGTCGACAATGCCGAGGCCGGGGATCAGGTAACGGTTGAGCTGGCCGGTCAGGCCGACGTCGTAACGTCCGGTGACCAGATCGAGGAAGACCGAGATCTTGCTGGTGAGCTTGTCCGAACGCAGCTGAAGCGCGTCACCCGTCACCGTCCGCGACGTCACCTTCAAAATGCCCTCAACCGAAAGATTGGCGAGAATGCCCCCCGCCACATCCCCGACCCCCGTTACCCGGCGCGCGGTGAGCCGGACCGGCAGCGTGATCGGCGCCCTGGACAACCGACCCTTGCCCGTGGCGCGGACCTGTTCGAAGCCGGTCTTGTCGAAGGCCACCTGCGGCGCGGTCAGCAGATATTCGAAGCGCGCGGTCGCGAAGTGGCCGTCGAACAGCGTTTCGAGCCTGATGTTGCGCCCCGTCATGTTGGGAAACAATGCCCTGGGCTGGAGCAGGTCGGCGGTCACGCGCATGTCGTCGAGCGACGACCGGCCAAGGTCGACCACGCCATCGGCCTTCACCACCAGCGCACGCGCGCGCAACGCCAGTTCCATGTCGAGGCGGCGCTCAACCAGCGTACCGCGTCCTGCGACGGCGATGCGCGGCGCCGTCAGCCGCGCGAGCTTGCCCTGGTTGACCGCCGAGGGAACGAGCGTTCCGGCGAGCGTATAGACGCCTTCCTGCACGCCAAGATTCAGGTCGACGATCCGCTTGGACGACATGTCGACCAGCGCGGTGCCCTTCCAGCTCTTCCAGCGGCCATCGCCCTTGATCGCGGCACGGATGGGACGCTCGGTGCCGAGCAATTTGCCGAAGACGCTGCGCGCCGGCGCATTCAGATCGAAATCGACGTCGAAACGATCGCGGTCGGGCTCGGCATCGAGCACCAGCTTCAGCCGGTCGCCACCGCCTTCGACGCGCGCGTCAAGATTGATCCGGGCGCGTCCGGAACGGATGTCCGCGGATCCCGCAACGCGACCGATCCGGCGTTGCCCGGCAATCGCTGGCTCGATCCGCAGCCTGTCGATGCGCAATTCACCGATGCGGATATCGAAACCGGGGAGGATCGGGCCTGGCTTTTCCGGCGGAATGAATTTCGGTTTCTTGTGGAGCGTCGCAAGCGGGGCGGTAGCGCTTGTGATGTCGAGCGTATTACCCAGCCAGGCGAGCGGGTTCCAGTGGAGCCGGATATCGGGAGAATCGAACAGCAGCCCTTCGGAATCATAGACGCGCAGGTCACGCAGCCGCGCGCGATTGTAGAGCGATCCGTCGATCCGGCCGATGCGGATCTTGAGACCCGAACGCGGTGCCAGCCGTTCGATGCGGTCGATGAGGAAGCGGTGACCCGGCCCCGTGTCGATCGCCCACATTGCAGCGATGACGAGCAGGACCAGCCCGACCGCGAGGCCCAGCAGCCATGCCAGCGCGCGCCCAACGGGCTTGCGCCGTGCGACCGGGGCTGCCGCGTCGGCCATCAGAAAGCCTGCCCCAGCGAGACATAGACCGCGACCGTGGCGTCTCCTGGCTGCGGATTGAGCGGGGTGCCCACATCGATGCGAATGGGGCCGAAACTCGTATAGTAGCGCGCGCCTATGCCCGCGCCGACGCGCAGTTTGCCGATGTCGGGAAGCGTGCCCGTGCTGATATTGCCCGCGTCGACAAAGGGCACGACCCCGAAATTGCCGAAGCGCACGCGCGCCTCGAGCGAGAATTCGATGAGGCTCTTGCCGCCGATCGGATCGTTGTTGCCGTCGCGCGGGCCGATCGACTGATAACCATAGCCGCGCACCGACCCGCCGCCGCCCGCATAGAAGCGCCGCGACGGAGCGATCCGGTCGCTTTCGACGCCGTAGATCGTGCCCAGCCGCGTCCTGCCGGCAACCACGACCCTGTCGCTGATCGGGTGATAGATGCTGCCGTCGATCTGCGACTTCACATAGGCGAAGGTGCCATCCTGGAATGACAGTTCGGGAGAGACGCGCCCGCTCAGGCGAAACCCCCTGGTGGGGTCCAGCAGATTATCGGTGCTGTCATAGCCAAGCGTGCCGGGCAACGCGCCGATGAAGAAGGTGCGCCGGCGGGGCGTCGCCTCGGGGCCTTCGGTGTCGCGTTCGTCCGAGGCGAGCAGCTCGGCGCCGATCGACCAGGTCCATTTCTTCTGGAAAACGAGATTGCTCTGCCGTTCGAGATTGCCCGAAACCGTGAAGGTGCGCGCTTCATAGGCGTCGCGCTCTTCATGCTGGGCGGCGATCTGCGCGTTGAGCACGCGGTCGCGCTTCATGAAATTGTTGCGGCGAAACTGAACGCTGAGCAACTGCTCCTGCGTGCCCGCGACGCCGCGCACCGTCACCGCGCCTTCGGGCTTGAGGAAGTTGCGGTGCTGCCAGCTCGCTTCCAGTCGCGCGCCCTCGCCCGTGCCATAGCCAAGCTCGCCGGCAATGGTGCGCGGTGGCGCCGGCTCGATGGAGACCGCGATGTCGACGGTGTCGGGCGTTGCTCCGGGCACCGCCTCGACCTTCGCCGACGAGACAAGGCCCGTCGCGATCAGTGCGCGACGCAGATCGTCGATGTCCGCGGCGTCATAGGGATCGCCGGGTTTGAAACGGCCGATGCGCTGAATGTGGCGCGCGCTGAACACATCGTCATTGGCGACCGTGACCTTGCCGAACGTGCGCGGCGTTCCGGGATCGACGTTCAGGACGAGCTTCGCGGTGCGATCGTCGTGGTCGACCACGACTTCGGGTTCCTCGACCCTGGCGAAGGGAAAGCCCTGGCGGCCGATCTTGTCGCGCAGCGCGGCTTCGCCGGCCAGCACCGTGTCGGCGTTGACGGGGTCGTTTTCCTTGATCCTGAACGCCTGGCGCAGCGCCTCTGCCTTGTCGCCCGTCTGGTCGATGCCGCGGACCTCGACATCGGTGAAACGATAGACCTCGCCCGGCTCGGCGGCGAGCACGATGAGGATATGGCCGTCCGCCTCCACATTGACCTTGGTTTCGACGCGCGCGTCATAATAGCCCGCCGAACGCAGCAGCGTCTCGAGCAGCTCCTGGTCCTCGCGCGCGCGGCGATCGATCTGCGCGGCGTTGGCGGTTTTCCCCTTGCCCTGTTCGAGCGTCGACAGCTCCTTGAAACGGGCGCGCATGAGTTCGGATTCAATCTTTTCCAGCCCATCCACGCGCACACGGTATCGCCGCTCATCGGCAACCTCGACTGCCGCGGGCTGGCCGGAAGTCCCGTCCTCGGGCGGTGTTTCGGCGATGTCCTGGAGATCGGGCCATTCCACGCCGAAATCGGGCATGTCCGCCATCGGCGCCTCGGGATCGAGCATCGGCTCTTCGGTCCGAACTTCTTCCTGGGCGTGCGCCGGCAGCCATTGCGCGCACATCACAAGCGCAGCCAGCGCGGATATTCGTGCGCAAGGCTGCAGGAAGTTGAGACGCATGCCGCTTAGTTAGCGGGACTTTATCGGTCCCGCCAGCGCCGTTGCAGCCTGCGGTGTGCGGTCAGGCCGCAAAAGCCACGATTGATCACATTTCAATGTATGACGGCGGGCGTGTCCTCGAGCGACAAATGGACGATCAGGCGTTCGATCTGGCGCCAGCGGCAGAAGTTGCGGACATTGCCGCGATCGCGGCTCAGGTCGGCGCGCGCGGCGGCCTCGAAACCCGCATCGTCGCCGAAGCGCGCCATGAGGCCTACCGCCTCTTCATAGCTTGCACGATCCGCGACATATGGCGCCATTATCAGTATCCCCCGCTCAAAACCGTGGGATCCTCCCATCAAGAGCCATGCCAATCGGGCGCCCGAAGCCGATCCGCACCACGCGATGGTCAACGACGCGTTAGCCCAATGCCCTTTTGGGACAATCGCTCCGTATCGGGACGGCTGGTGTACCGCGCCGGGACGTGGCAAGGGCATCCGCATGACGCAGAAACCCACTTCCTCACCTCGCGCAGGCGGTGCCGCGATCGCGCTGTGCGCGGTGCTTGGCGTCGTCGTCGGGACGATCGCGCACCAGCCGTCGATCGGCTTGGTCGGCGGCGTGGCGGCGGGCGCCGCGATTGCCGTGGCGATCTGGCTCCGGGACCGTCGCCGCCACTGACCGTCAGGCGATCTTGCGCCCCGACCAGACCACGCGACCGATCACCGCCACATTGTCGGGATTGCAGTCGACCCAGTCAGGATAGGCGGGATTGTCACTGCGGATCGTAAAGCGCCGTCCCGACGGATTGACCGCGAGCCGCTTGACGATCAGCGCGTCGTCGATGCGCAGCACATAGATGCCATCGCGCAGACGCTCCACGCCGTCGCTGCGATCGACCAGAATCTCGTCGCCATCGGCGAGCGTGGGCGCCATCGAATCGCCCGCGACCGCGATCATCGACAGCCCCGTCGGGTTGCCGCCGACGAGCGCGCGCAACCAGCCCGCCTGGAATGCCAGGTTCACGCGCACCCGGTCTTCGGCGCCGAGCGCTCCCGGCCCCGCCGAAGCCCCGACGTCGAGCCGGGGAACGAGGATCAGATCGGGGGCATCGCGAAAGGCCGATCGTGATGCCGGCGCGCGCGGCCGCGACGGTCCGCCCAGCACAGCCTCGTCCACACCGAAATATTCGGCCAGGACGCGGCGATCGTCCTCGTCGAGCTTTTTGGGAACGCCGCGCTTGATGAACTGCTGGATATAGGCCGAATTGCGCCCGATCAGCCGCGACAAAGAGGCAAAATCCTCTCCGCGCTCACGGATAAGTCCTTCGAGATTAGTACGGATTTCTGCCGGATCCATGGCCGCATCCTAGCGATAGGAAAACTCCTAGACAAGTAGGAAATTGCGGAACAAATAGAGAACATCAACAACTGATTCTTCCAGGAGGCACCGTAATGCACCTGCTCAGGCGGATCGAAAGGCACCTGCGCCGGCACGAAATCCCGGCCACGCGCTTCGGGCGCGAGGCGGTCAGGGACCCGCGGCTGGTTCATGATCTGCGCAATGGCCGCGAACCCGGAGCGCGGCTGACCGCGCGCGTCACCCGCTATATGGATGCGGTCGATGCGGGGGTGGGCGCATGAGGGACGCACACGGCATTTTGACGCGGCGGCTCCAGGCCTGGTTGGGGACGCACGGGCTCGCGCCCATGCTGTGTTCGAGCCACAGCGAGCAATGGGCGAGCGCGACCTTCTCGGGCGCGCGACACCAGTTCGGCTTCGCGATCGATCCGGAAACCGACGATGCGCGGACGCGGCTCGAACGCGCCGGCGCTGCCATCCGCGATGCGGACTTCCTTCTGCCCGGACATATTTTGGCCGATATCGGACTGGTGCCCTCGCTCGAAGCGCCGACGCATTTCGCGATCGAGGCGCTGACCGTCGAGGCTGCCTGAACCGGAATCAGCGGCTGTGCGCGCTCATGCGCCGCAGCGTGCCGAGCGCGTCGCGCAATGCCTCATCCATGTCGCTGATGGTCTGTGTCACGGGCGGGCGCGTGTCGCGCACGGGCGCAACCGCATCCGAATGGCGCCTGCGCTCCATGCCGGCTTCCAGCCGGTTGAGCAATTCCATCAGGCTGAGCGAATCGCGATCGAGGGCCTCGGGCGCGGCGAAGGCCGGCACCTGTGCAATGCGCGGCGCCTCGACAGGCTCCGGCGCGACCGGTTCCTCCTCGACAGGGGCGAACTCGGCAATTTCAAACTGGTCGGCCGGATCACCTTCCAGCCCATCGTCGATCGCGTCGACGAAGCTGGGCAGTCGCGGCGGAACCTGCCACATCGCACGCGCAATGGGCGCGAGGTCGAGCAGTTCGGGCTGCTCCTCGACGATCGGCTCGACAAGCTCATAGGGCGCGTCGAGCGCATCGTCAGCGACCGGCTCCGCCTCGGGAATATCGAATGACGCGCCAAGATCGGTTTCGGCGAAGATCGGACGGCGCGGCTCATTCTCCTCGACGGGCGCCAGGACGCGGTGACGCGGCGCGAATTCCTCGACGATGATCGGCTCGGGCCGGGCGCGCGGGGACAGGGCGCGTGCGATACGGTCCACGAGCATCAGTCCGCCGGCCGTGAGCACCATCGCTGCCGACGCGCCTCCGATGGCGCACAAGCTGCGCGCGGTCAGACCCAGCGGGGACGCGGCGGCAGGAACGAGCGCGGGCAACCCCGAGGCCATGACGATCGTTTCGATCAGTCCGATCGGCAGGAACATGATCGCGGTCCCGACCGCCGATCCCGCAAACACCGCCATGAGGAAGGGGACAGGCAGGGCCTTGCCCCATTTGAACGCGACGGAGACCATGGTCTTATCCTTCAGAGCGCAAGCCCGGTGAGCTTCTGGTAAACGGGAAGGTAACGCGAAATGTTTGACGACCAGTTACGATCGCGCTCGACAAAGGCGCGCGCGGTTTCGCGGCGATGTTCCCAGCCTGCGCGATCCGCGAACATGTCGGCGAGCGCGGCCGCCATCGCCTCCGGATCATCCGCAGCGAACAGCGTACCGGTGACGCCGTGTTCGATCAGTTCGCAGTGCCCGCCGACATTGGATGCCGCAACCAGCCGACGTTGCGCCATCGCCTCGAGCGGCTTCAAGGGCGTCACCAGTTCGGTGAGCCGCATCGCCTTGCGTGGATAGGCGAGGATATCGGTGAGGCCATAATAGCGCTCGACCTCCCCATGAGGCACACGGCCGACGAAATGAATGCGGTCGGCGACGCTCGATGCCGCGCTCTGCGCACGCAACGCCTCCTCCATCGGGCCGCCGCCGACGAGCAGAAGATGCGCTGCCGGCCGCGCGGCGACCAGCAGCGGCATCGCCGCGATGAGATCGTCGAGCCCTTCATAATCGTAGAAGCTGCCGATAAAGCCGACCACGTCTGCGCCTTCCAGTCCCAGCGAACGCTTGAGCGCCATATCGGGTGGCGGAGGATCGCCGAACAGTTCGAGGTCGACGCCGTTGGGTGACACGATGATCTTGTTCGCATCGACACCGCGCTCGACCAGATCCCGGCGCAGCCCCTCGCAGATCACCGCGACCGCATCGGCAGCCCTGGCGGCATGCGTTTCGAGCTGACGCGTGAGCCAGTAGCGCGCAGACCCTTCGCGGCCCGTGCCGTTGCCGACCGCCGCGTCCTCCCAGAAGGCGCGAATTTCGTAGATCAGCGGGACGTCATGCCGGCGCGCGACGCGCTGCGCGGCGAGCGCGTTCAGCACGGGCGAATGCACATGAAGCTGATCGGGCTTCCATTCGCGCACAACCCGATCGAGCCGTGCGGCCAGCGCTTGGATCTCGCGCCATTCGCGCAACGGACTCGGCGCGCGCGCCGGATCCGGCGTGCGAAAGAAGAGCAGTCCGTCAACTTCTTCGACCTCGGCCGCGACCGGCGCATGGTGCCTGACCCCGGTAAGCCCTGCCACCTCCCAGCCGCACGCAAGCTGCGCCTTCAGGATCGCGCGCGTGCGGAAGGTATAGCCGCTGTGCAGCGGCAGGCTATGATCGAGAATGTGCAGGATGCGCACCGTCTTCGGGTCCCCCAGATTGTCCGATCGCGCGGCAATGCCATGAAGAGGCTTAACGCGACGTCAACTCGCGCCCGCTAAGCGCGCAGATGTGATCGACAATTTCTCCCTGGCGCTGACGCATGGCCTGCTTCTGCTCGCGGCATGGCGGCTGATGTTCCGTGCCGATCTCGATCGGGAGGACGACGATCAGGGCACTCCCCCACCGCCGCGCGGAGGCCGGAGTGCGTGATCTCGTCTTTGTAGCGTTCCTGATGGCGCTGTTCGCCACCGGGTTCCGGCGCCCCTTCCTGTTCGTGCTCGCCTATGCCTATGTCGACATCATCGCGCCCCAGCGCCTGACCTATTGGCTGCTCAATTCGGTGCCCGTGTCGATGATCGCGGCGGCGCTCGCGATGCTGTCCTGGGCGATCGTCGATGACAAGCGCAACGCGCGCGTCGCACCGCGACAGGGGCTTATGCTCCTCCTCCTGTTCTATTGCTGGATGACGACGATCGGCGCGCAATTCCCGGTAGAGGCCGCGTTCAAATGGGAATGGGTGTGGAAGGCGCTGGCCTTCGCGATCTTCCTGCCCTTGACGCTGACGACGCGGCTGAGGATCGAGGGACTCGCGCTCTACATGGTGCTGTGCGCGGCCTCGATCATCATCGTTGGCGGGATCAAGACGCTGGCATCGGGCGGCGGTTACGGCGTGCTCAACCTTATGGTCAGCAACAATGCCGGGCTCTACGAAAGCAGCACCATCTCGGCGATCGCGATCGCGATCATCCCGCTGATCCTGCACCTGATGAAGTTCGGCACGGTCTTCCCCCCCGACTGGCGCGTAAAGCTGTTCGGTGTCGCGCTGATTTTCGCGTGCCTGCTGATCCCTGTCGGCACCGAAGCACGGACGGGGCTCGTCTGCATCGGCGTGCTCGCGGTGCTGCTGCTGCGCGATGCCAGGCGACGGATTCTCTATCTGGGGCTGATGGCTGCCGCGGGCATGCTCGCCATCCCCTTCCTGCCGCAGAGCTTCACCCAGCGCATGGGCACCATCGGCGAATATCAGGCCGACAGTTCGGCATCGTCGCGCGTCGCGGTCTGGAAATGGACCTGGGACTATGCCAAGGATCATCCGCTGGGCGGCGGGTTCGATGCCTTTCGCGGCAACAACCTGCGCATCGAAAAGGTCGAGACCGAAACCGTCGGCGCGGTCAGGGACGTCACCAAGACCATCGAATATGACCAGGCGCGCGCCTATCACAGCGCCTATTTCGAGATGCTGGGCGAACAAGGCTATCCGGGGCTGCTGATCTGGCTGTCGATCCAGCTTGGCGGGCTGTGGCGGATGGAAATTCTGCGCCGGCGCTATCGGGGTGCCGGGCCCGACCAGCACTGGATCGCCTCGCTGGCGACCGCGCTCCAGAACGGACAGGTCATCTATCTGGTCGGCGCGGCGTTCATCGCGATCGCAATCCAGCCTTTCGCGCTGATGATGATCGCGCTCCAGATCGGCCTCGACACCTATGCGGGGCGCCGTACGAAAGCGCAGGCGTTCCAGCCCATGGGCGGTCCGCGCACCCGGGCGGCGCCGACGGCAGCATGACCCCCCGTACCGCCACGCTCGACAGCCTCACCGGCGTACGCGGCATCGCGGCGTGGTTCGTGGTGCTCTATCATGTTCGCTCGGGCATGGGTGGCTACCTGGCCGAGCCGATCATGTCCGTCCTCGCCAAGGGCTATCTGGCGGTCGACCTGTTCTTCATGCTTTCGGGTTTCGTGCTCTGGCTCAACTATGCCGAGCCGTTGCGCGCGCGCGGGCTCGCTGCGGCGCCGGGCTTTTACTGGCGCCGGATCGCGCGCGTCTGGCCGTTGCATGCCATGATGCTGGCCGGACTCGCCGCCTTCGCGCTGGTGCTGATCGCGACGGGGCGACCTGACGACACCAATTATCCGCTCTCCAAGCTGCCGCTGCACCTTGCGATGCTCCAGAACTGGGGTTTTACGGGCACGCTCAGCTGGAACCACCCCGCCTGGTCGATCAGCTGCGAGTTCGCTGCCTATCTGCTGTTTCCGTTGCTCGCGCTGGCGGTCGACTGGCGCCGTTTTCCTTCGGCGCTGCTGATCGCCGGGATCGGCGTGCTGGCACTACTGGCATGGCGGGTGATCGATACGCCGGGGCTCGGCGACGATATTGCGCGGCTCGGCCTCTGGCGCTGCCTGATCGAATTCACCATGGGCACGATGGTTTGCGCATTGTGGCAGCGCTGGCGCGATCAGCCGCGCGCGATCGGGGTCGCGGCGGGCGCGACAACTATCGCGGCTATGGGCTGGGCAATGGGGCTGGCCGAAACATTCAGCGTGCCCTTGCTGCTCGCGGGGCTGCTCGCGCTCCTGGCTCTCACCGACGGCGCGCGCCACAATCCGCTGCGCGCACGGCCGATCGTGTGGCTGGGCGAGGTGAGCTACGCCACCTATCTCGCGCATTTTCCGCTCTTCATCCTGTTCAAGCTGGCATGGGTCGACGATCCGGCGGCCATCCCGCCGGCGTCGATTGCGCTGTTTCTGGCGTTGGTGCTGCTTGTCTCGGCGCTACTCTATCGCTGGGTCGAGAAACCCGCGCAGCGCGCGCTCAACCGCCTCGGCTCCCGACCACGTCACGCCGCGACCGCCTGAGCGTCGGCGGAACGAAGGCGCCCCGGCAGGGTTCAGATCCGATAGGAACTGAAGGAGTTGGCGTGCCAAAGCTCTGCTATGTCGACGACAGCCTGCCGGGAATCTCGCGCCGTCGCCGCGGGCGGGCATGGGCCTATTTCGATCCCGCAGGCAATCGCATCACCGATCGCGACGAGATCGACCGGCTCAATACGATCGCGCTTCCCCCGGCTTATGAGGACGCATGGTTCTGCCCCTCGGCCGACGGGCATATCCAGGCGATCGGGTTCGATGCGAAGGGGCGCAAGCAATATCGCTACCACCCCGAATTCCGCGCGCAGCAGGAAAGCGCAAAATATGATCGCTGCGCGGATTTCGGTCGCGCGCTGCCACTGATCCGCGCGCGCGTCGAATCCGACCTGCGCCGCGGCGGGCTGGTCAGGGAACGCGCGATCGCGGCGATCGTGCGGCTGCTTGATCTTGGTCGCGTCAGGATCGGCAACGAAGCCTATGCCAGGGCCAATCGCAGTTTCGGCGCGACGACGCTGCGGACACGCCATGCCGAATTGCGCGGCCACACGCTGCACCTCAGTTATCGCGCAAAATCGGGCAGGAACCGCGTGCTGAGGGTAACCGACGGCTCGCTCGCACGCTTCGTCAAGCGTTGCCAGGATCTGCCCGGGCAGCATCTGTTCCAGTATCTGGATGATGAGGGAATCCCGCAGCCCGTAAGCTCGACCGACGTCAACGCCTATATTCGCGAGACGACGGGCGACGACTTCACCGCAAAACATTTCCGCACCTGGGGCGCGAGCGTACTCGCCTTCGAGGCGCTCCACGCCGCCAGCGAACCGATCGGCATGGCGCAGTTGCTCGAGCCCGTGGCCGCCGCGCTGGGCAATACGCCGACGATCGCGCGCAAATCCTACGTCCATCCGGCGTTGATCGCGCTCGCCGGCAAGACCAGCCCCCTGCCCTTGCATCTTCCCCGCGCCACCCGGTATCTCAGCCGCGCCGAACGCGGGCTGATCGACTGGCTCGACAACCCCCGCGCAAAATCGGTGCAATCCGCGGTTGCGGCCTGACAAGGAATGCTGATGACGTCGACCACCAACGGCGCAACGCCGATCCTCGCCCATGTGGAATCGGGCCGCACGCTGATGCAGCTCTGGGATGCCAGCATTGCGTGGATATCCAATCACAGCGTCGAGGTGCTGATCGCCTCCGGCATCGCGGTCGGCGTCGTCTTCGCGTTGCTCTTCATCCGGGGCGTGGGTGTAAAACTGTGCCGCAAGGAAGATAACACCGGCTGGCGAACGATCATCGGCCGCGCGATCTCGAAAACCGGCACCTTCTTCATGGTCATGATCGCCGCACGACTGGTCGCGGGTTATGCCGAAGCGCCCCCGCTCGTGTTCCGCACGATCACCTTCCTGTTCACCATCTCGGCGGTGCTTCAGTTCGCAGTGTGGGTGCGTGAAATCACGCTGGGCATGGTCGAGCGTCGCGCGGGCAGCGACGACTATCATGGCGAGGCGATCACCAACGCCATGGGCATCATCCGGCTGCTCGTCACCTTCGTGGTGTTCGCGATCGCGGGCGTCGTCGTGCTCGACAATCTGGGAGTCAACATCACCGGTCTGGTGGCGGGTCTCGGCATCGGCGGCATCGCGATCGGCATGGCCGCCAAGGGCGTGTTCGAGGATCTTTTCGCCGCGCTCTCGATCCTGTTCGACAAGCCCTTTCGCCGCGGCGACGCGATCAAGTGGGATAAGACCTCGGGCACGGTCGAATCCATCGGGCTCAAGACCACGCGCATCCGCGCCATCACCGGCGAGGAGATCGTCGTTTCCAACGCCAATTTGCTGAGCAAGGATGTCCACAACATGGCGCGGCTGCATCGGCGGCGTCAGGTGCTGACCTTCGGCGTCATCTACCAGACGGCACCTGAGACCTGCGCACGCATCGCCGAAATTGTCCGCGAGGAGATCGAGGCGATCGGCAAATGCCAGTTCGTGCGATGCGGCATGATCGGGCTCGGCGCATCGAGCCTCGACTATGAAGCGCAGTTCGATGTCCTGTCGCATGATTTCGAGACCGCCTTCGCGGCGCGCAACGACGCCTGCATCGCGCTGCTCCGCCGCTTCGCCACGGAAGGCATCGCGTTCGCCTATCCCACGCAGACGTCCTTCACGGCTGCGCCCGACGGAAAGATGATCATGCCCTATCCGGTCACGGGAGCCGAAGCCGAAAGCTAGGCGCACAAAGGGGGCCATCGAATCACGCGCACGGCCATTTCTGCACCATGTGCGAGCGGCACGGCGCGCTGGGGCAAGACCGATGGAAAGGTGACGTTGCGGAATCCAGCGCTTTTGACTTGATGGCTTTTCGCGCCTTATTTTCCCCTTTCCGGAGAACGTGACGCAGCGCGACAGGCGGCGCGCGCGTCCCAAGAGACGAGTAGAAAGGAAGAGGATGAAGCACGTTCCCGTTGCGGAATTGATGGCGAAAAAGGGGGAGGCCATCGGCACCTCCGAATGGATCACGGTCGATCAGGCCATGATCGACAAATTCGCCGACGCGACGGGCGACCACCAGTTCATCCATGTCGATCCCGAAGCGGCGAAGCTTACGCCCTTTGGCGGCACGATCGCGCACGGCTTCCTGACGCTTTCGCTCTTTCCACTGCTGTTCGAGAAGTCGGACGCGCTGCGCGCCGAAGGCGTGAAGATGGGCGTCAACTATGGCGGCAACAAGGTGCGTTTCCTCGCGCCCGTGCGCTCGGGAAAGCGCGTGCGCGGCCATTTCAAGCTGCTCGACCTGGAGGAAAAACGCCCCGGCCAGTACCAGCAGACCGTCGAGTTCACCGTCGAGATCGAGGGCGAGGACAAGCCCGCGCTCATCGCCGAGTGGATCAGCCAGTTTTTCGTGTGACCAGTAACGCCTTCTCCCGGCTGCGCGGGAGAGGGTTGGGTGCGCGGCTCCTGCTCCCTATCTTCGTTGCAAGAGCCCTCACCGCCGCTAATTCCCCTCCCATGAATGCGGGAGCGGGCAACCATACAGGAGCCCCCTATGCGTGACGCCGTCATCGTTTCAACCGCCCGTACCCCCATCGGCCGCGCCTATCGCGGTGCATTCAACAACCTGCCCTCCCCCACGCTCGCCAGCCATTCGATCAGGGCCGCGGTCGAGCGCGCAGGGCTCGACCCCGCAGAGGTCAACGATGTGATCTTCGGCTCCGCGCTCCAGCAGGGACATCAGGCGGGCAATATCGCGCGCACCTCGCTGCTCCGCGCCGGTCTTCCCGTCTCGGTGGCGGGCATGTCGGTCGACCGCCAGTGCGCCTCGGGGCTGATGGCGATCGCCACCGCCGCCAAGCAGGTGCTCGTCGACAATATGGATGTCGTCGTCGGTGGCGGCGTCGAATCGATCTCGCTCGTCCAGACGCCGCAGATGCGCGTCGCACCCGATCCCGAGCTCGTGGCGATGCACAAGGACATCTACATGCCGATGCTCCAGACCGCCGAGGTGGTCGCCAAGCGCTATGGCATCAGCCGCGACGCGCAGGACGAATATGCGCTCCAGTCGCAGCAGCGCACCGCCGCCGCGCAGGCCGCGGGCAAGTTCGACGACGAGATCGTTGCCGTCACCGCGAACATGGCCGTGGTCAACAAGGAGACCAAGGAGGTTTCCTACAAGGAAGTGACGCTCGCCAAGGACGAGGGCAACCGCGCCGACACCACGATCGAGGGTCTCAAGTCGCTCCAGCCCGTGCTTGGCCCCGACATGAACATCACCGCGGGCAATGCCAGCCAGCTGTCCGACGGTTCCGCCGCGAGCGTCGTGATGGAAGCCAGGCTTGCCGAGAAGAAGGGCCTCACCCCGCTTGGCCGCTATGTCGGCATGGCGGTGGCGGGCACCGAGCCCGACGAAATGGGCATCGGTCCCGTCTTCGCAATCCCCAGGCTGCTCGAGCGCTTCAACCTTAAGATGGACGATATCGGGCTGTGGGAGCTCAACGAGGCATTCGCGGTGCAGGTACTCTATTGCCGTGACAAGCTGGGCATTCCCAACGAACTGCTGAACGTCAACGGCGGCGCGATCTCGATCGGCCACCCTTACGGCATGTCGGGCGCACGCATGACCGGTCACGCGCTGATCGAGGGCAAGCGCCGCGGGGCGAAATATGTCGTCGTCACGATGTGCATCGGCGGCGGCATGGGCGCGGCGGGGCTGTTCGAAGTCCTGTAAGCCACCAGCGCGAAAAATCTTCGTTTGATACCAAACGGCTTCATGGTCCCGCAAGACCGTGAAGCCGCTTTGCTTCAAACGGTTCATCGACTGATATATATCGAGGGCTGATCGAGCGCGAAACCATCGGATTTTCGCCGTTTGCGCCGCATTCGCGCGCTGCGTTATAGTCCGGTCTTTGATCAACACGCAAACCGGGAGAGCCCCCTATGGGCCATGGCAGCGCCACCCGGGTCGCCCGCGACGCGCTCGTCGGCCCCTTTGTACTTGAATGCTGGGGGGATTTTCTGTTGCGCGACGCGCTGGGGCGCATCGTCACGCCCCGAAGCCGCAAGGCCAGGGCGCTGCTCGCCTATCTATCAAGCCGGGTCGACACACCCGTCGCGCGCGATCGGCTCGCCTTCCTGCTCTGGAGTGATCGTGGCGAAGTCCAGGCACGCGCAAGCCTTCGACAATGTCTGCACAGCCTTCACGCCTTCTCACATTCCACACCGCCACTGATTTCTGCCACGCGCGAGAGCCTGACGATGTCCGGCACCGCGCTGGTGGGCGATACGCCGCATGATATCGCGTTGCTGCCGGACGCCGTGCAGCACGGCGAAGACGAACTGTTCCGCGATCTCCACGACATCAGCGAAGGATTCGATACCTGGCTGGCGGCCGAACGCGCACGGCGCCGGTCACAACTGATCGTAACCGGGATTGCGGCGATCGAGGCACATCTCGCGCGGGGCCAGATCACCGAGGCCCGCGAGCTTGGCGACGCACTGGCGGCGATTGATCCGCTCGATGAAACAGTCGCGCGCGCAGCAATGAGGGCGGATGCACAGGCAGCAGACATGGGCGCCATCGAACGCCGCTTTGCCTCGCTGCAAAAATCGCTCGCTGCCGAACTGGGCATCAGCCCTGCCCAGGAAACACTCTCGCTCCACGAGCAACTGATGACCCAGGGATATGAGCGTCCGCATGAAAGCGATCAGCCGCAAGAGGGCGTCGCGGCGCCTTCGCAACCAGCGACCTTCGCCTCAAGCCTCAGGCCGTGGCGCAACCGCAAGATTGGCGTAGTCGCGATACTGGCGGTCATTCTCATAGGCGGGCTCGAGAAATGGCGTCAGGAACGGGCCGGTCTCGCGGTCGCTACGGTCGCGATCATGGCGCAGCCGGGCGCTGCAAGACCTGAGCAGTCGGCAGCGCTCGCAAATGCGTTGATGATGGACTTGTCGCGCTTTGCAAGCGCGAACCCGCAGCTTCTGGCAATTGTCACACCGTCCGCGGGCGCGACGGGTGGCGCGGCCAGCGATTTCCGTGTGGAGGTCAACACCGATATCGACAAGGGGCGGCAGCGTCTCGCACTGGGGCTTACGGGCGGGGAAGCCTCACAGATGCTCTGGTCGGCGACGTTCGGGGCATCACCGGACGGCAATGAGGCCGATCTGCGTCAGCAGGCAGCCGTGAAGCTGGCGGCCGTGCTGATCTGTGCGATGGATGCAAGACGATCGGCGGGCGGCGCGATCAGCACCGAAACGCTGAAACTGTATCTCGGCGTCTGCGACCGAATGCAGGGCGAGCCAGACCAGACCGTGATTGCCCAGCTTGAGCAGGTCACCCGGAACGCGCCCGGCTTCGCGCAGGGCTGGGCGGATCTGGCGCTCGCCGAGGCCAATCTTGGCGATAATGGCGACCGACCCGATGCACGGGCGCTTGCGGATCGCGCACGGCATCATCTGGTGCGCGCGCGGCAGCTCGATCCCAGACTCGGCCAGATCTACCTGGCGGAAGCGTTGCTCGCCAACGGCGCATCGGCCTTTGCCAAGCGGCTGGAGCTGCTCGACAAGGGCATAGCGATCGATCCCGATTACCCCGCCCTCCACGCCGAACGAGCGCTTGCGCTGATGCGCGTAGGCCGTATGCGCGACGCAGTCGCGAGCGCCCAGACCGCTGTCGAGTTCGATCCCTTGTCCCCATGGGTCCGCAATTCGCTCATTTCGGCGCTCGCCTATGCGGGAAATATGGCGCGCGCACGCGCATCGCTTGTCGAAATTCAACGCCTCTGGCCCGACGCGGGCAGCACGAACGAGGTGCTGTACCGGTTCAATCTGCGCTACGGCGATCCCGATCTGGCGCTGCGGCTGCTTGATGAGGCGAAGGTGGACATCGGCAGTGCCCTTGAAGAAGCCAGCCAGCGCGCATTTCTGCTAGCCCGCAAGGAACCCACACCCGCGCATGTCGATGCGGCGCTGTCGGCAGCCGGCGACAAATCCCCCCAGCCATTCCTGATCCAGGCATTCGGGCATTTCGGGCGCATCGACCAGGCCTATGCCTATCTCGACGCGCAGCAGAATGTAGCGACGCTAAGCCCGGGCACCGAGATATTGTTCAGGACGCACATGGCCGAATTTCGCCGGGATCCGCGATTCATCGGGCTTGCCGCGAAGCTAGGGCTGGTCGGCTATTGGAAATCCAGCGGAAAATGGCCTGACTTCTGCGAGGATCCCGGGCTGCGCTATGACTGCCGGCGCGAGGCCGCCAGATATTGAAGCGGCGGCCACCTTGCGGCGCCGCCGCCTCGACAGGACTGCGCCAATTCTCAGCGGGCCGCGACCATGATCCTCCGCGTCGCAAGCCGATCCTTTCCGTAGCCATCGATCGCTGCCGCAATTTGCGGATCCGCCCCGGCAATCGCCAGATGCAGGCACCGGCTGTCACGCATGTCGCGCTTCAGTTCGCGGACCGCGGAATCGATGCAAAGTTCGGTTGCCGCGCGACGCACGCGCGCGCGAAGCCGCTCCTCCCCCGCCGGTGAGGCGAGATTGAGATCGGCATAGCCGACGGCTGCCGAGGGATAGGCAGCGCCCTTGACCGTCCATTCGTCGGTTTGGGCGGTTGCTACACCGGATAACGCGCAGAGAGCGCCCACCGTAACCGCCACCAAAACGCCCTGGCTGAAGCTGCTCATCATTGCCTCCTCGTCCGATGCGCACCCAAGTGGCCCGCATCGCGACATTCAGCATCTGGCGTGAACACAGCGGCATTAGCGCGTCATCGACGCGTCAAAAAACCGAAAAATGCCGTCAATTCGCATGCCATCTTGAACGGATGCGTCGCCGCAGCGGCTCCGGTTCCATGACGTCTGTCGATCCGCCACGAGCGGACCCGAATGGGCGCATTACTTGTTCGCGAACTGCCCCGTCTCGGCGCCGAAATTGTCCCGCGCAAAGGTGCGGGCCGCAGTGGCGCTTTTGAACAGCTGTTCATGCAAGGTCGCGGTGACGA
>NZ_JAKVIO010000047.1 GCF_022601895.1 Sphingomonas sp. LaA6.9 | reverse complement strand
GGGGCTCACCAAGCAGGCCTGGGACGATACCGTGGCGCTCCACCCGAGCATGGCCGAGGAACTGGTGCTGCTGAGATGAACCCACTCAGCGTGTAAAGGTCTCGCCCTTCATGCTGACGACCAGCGCCTTGACCTCGCGGATCGCATCCGGGTTGATCTGTCTGACCGATGCCGCGTGATCCTCGGCCGAATCCCAGATCTCGACGATCACAATGCGATCGGGGTTCTTGTCGTCACGCACGACCTCATAGGCGCGCAGGCCCTTGGTTTCGGGAATCGGCGGGACCTCTTTGCGCATCCGCGCATGGAGCGCATCGCCCTTGCCGGGACGCGCGATCATCTCGCCCACCATGATGATGCCGTCCGCGGGCTCCGCCGCCGCCAGCGCCGCGGGTGCGAGCGCAAGCAGCAGCATTGCGAGCCAGCGCATCATCCCACGCGATTGGCGATGAGATCGTCGACCACCGAGGGGTCGGCGAGCGTCGAGGTGTCACCGAGCGAAGAGACATCGCCCTCCGCGATCTTGCGCAGGATGCGGCGCATGATCTTGCCCGAGCGTGTCTTGGGCAGGCCCGGCGCGAACTGGATCGCGTCGGGCGTCGCGATCGGGCCGATCTCGGTGCGGACCCATTGCTTCAGCTCGGCGCGCAGTTCCTCGCTCGCCTCGCAATTGGCGTTCAGCGTCACATAGGCATAGATGCCCTGGCCCTTGATGTCGTGGGGCATCCCGACGACCGCGGCCTCGGCGACCTTGGCGTGGAGCACGAGCGCGCTCTCGACCTCGGCGGTGCCCATGCGGTGGCCCGAGACATTGATCACGTCATCGACGCGCCCGGTGATCCAGTAATAGCCGTCCTCGTCGCGCCTGCAGCCGTCGCCCGTGAAATATTTGCCGGGATAGGTGGTGAAATAGGTCTGGAAGAAGCGTTCATGATCGCCCCAGACCGTCCGCATCTGCCCCGGCCAGCTCCGCGCGATGACGAGATTGCCTTCGGTCGCGCCCTCGAGGATCTTGCCGTCGGCATCGACCAGCTGAGGCTCGACGCCGAACATTGGCTTGGTCGCCGAACCCGGCTTGAGCGCAATCGCGCCGGGCATGGGCGCGATCATCGCGGCGCCCGTTTCGGTCTGCCACCAGGTATCGACGATCGGGCAACGCCCCTCGCCGACAATGTCGTGATACCAGCGCCACGCCTCGGGATTGATCGGCTCGCCGACGGTGCCGAGCAGTTTCAGCGACTTGCGGCTGGTGGAGGTGACGAATTCATCACCCTCCTTCATCAGCGCGCGCAGCGCGGTGGGGGCGGTATAGAGGATCTCGACATTGTGGCGGTCGGCGACCTGCCAGATGCGGCTGGGGGTGGGCCAGTTGGGCAGGCCTTCGTACATCAGCGTGGTCGCGCCATTGGCGAGCGGGCCATAGACGATATAGCTGTGCCCCGTCACCCAGCCGATATCGGCGGCGCACCAGTAGATCTGGCCGGGGCGATAGTCGAAATAGAGTTCGTGCGTCAGGCTCGCCCAGAGCAGATAGCCGCCCGTGGTGTGGAGCACGCCCTTGGGCTTGCCCGTGGAACCCGAGGTATAGAGGATGAAGAGCGGGTCTTCCGCGCCCATCGGCTCGACCGGGCAGTCGGCGGTCACGTCCGCAGCGGCTTCGTCATACCAGATGTCGCGCTGCGGTTGCATCGCGACTGCGCCATCGGTGGCCCTTACGACGACAACCTTGCGGACGCTGGTGCAGTGCTTCAATGCCTCGTCGACATTGGCTTTCAACGGCACCTTCTTGCCGCCGCGACGGCCCTCGTCGGCGGTAACGACCAGCGTGGAATCGCAATCGGTAATGCGCCCCGCCAGCGCCTCGGGCGAGAAGCCGCCGAACACGACCGAGTGGATTGCCCCGATGCGCGCGCAGGCGAGCAGCGCGAACGCCGCTTCGGGGATCATCGGCAGATAGATGGTGATCCGGTCGCCCTTCTTCGCGCCTGCGCCCTTGAGCACATTGGCGAAGCGGCAGACCTCCGCGTGGAGTTGGGCGTAGGTGTAGCTGCGCGGGGCTTCGTCAGGGCTGTCGGGCTCCCAGAGGATCGCGACGGTGTCCGCCTTGTCCTTCAAATGCCGGTCGATGCAGTTGGCGGCGACGTTCAGTTTCCCGTCGGCGAACCACTGGATGCGGAAGTCGTCTTCCCTGAACGACCAGTCGCCCGCGATCTCGGGGCGCTTGATCCAGTCGAGCCGTCGCGCCTGTTCGAGCCAGAAGCTGCCCGGATCGGCGAGCGCGCGGCCATAGAGCTGCTCATATTTCGCGGCGTCGACCCGCGCCTTTTCGGCCCATTCGCGCGGCACCGGAAACAGATTCTGCTCAGACATCCGACTCTCCACTGATTGTGGCCGCTGTTTGAAGGAAGCGCCGGGGCAAGGGCAAGTGGTGATCGGTGCATTTTTTTATACGGTATTGGCGCAGGCATCATGACGCCCGTGGCCCGGCGCCTTCCGGATCACCGGTCGCACTGGCTCCAGTCGCCGCGTTCGCAGGCTGCGACCTGACGGCGCCAGGCGGCCATCCGGGCTTCATAGCGCGCGCGGGCATTGGCGTTGGCGGCATCGCGTGCATTGTATTTGGCGCGGTCGCGCGCGCCCGTTGACCGCGCCTGTGCGGCGTTGAGTTCGGCGACCTTCTTGCGATCCGCGAGCTTGGCGGCGTAATTCGGATCGTCGGCTGCGGGGTCGGGCGTGCGGCTGACAAGGTCGCGCGCGTGCGCGGGGACGGCGGGTGCCGTGAAGGCTGTGGCGAGCAGAAGCGCTGCCAGCGCGTATCTGGACATGGATGGACCCCTTTGGTTGTCAGCCTGCTTGGGGCCGTGCACATGTCGGGCGCAAGTGGGCGGCGCAGGGGGACGGAGACGATCCGCCCTGATTGCACGCCGGACCGAGGTGGTGCCGATCAGGCGCGGGGCGGGGTCGCGAGCAGCTTCACGGTCATGGCGAGCCGGCGCGCATCCTTGCAGGCAACGTGTCTCATGGGCAGGCGTTGTCGCGCCTCCAAGTCGGCGCGGGAAACGGCTTCGCAGCAGATCTGCATGTCCCTGAACAATTCACCGACGAACAGGATGGGGAAGGGGCTCGACCGGCCGCATGCCTGGGAGAGCGTTTCGAGCCAATGGGCATCGAGGTCGCTGTCCGCATAGACGGTGCATCCGTCGGCTTCCGCGACGAGTTCGGCGAGCACTGCATCGGCGGTGGTGCCGTGTTCCTGGAGCATGTCGCGGCTGATGCCGTGCAGCGACTCGGCGTGATCGCACCAGTCCCAATAGAACCATTGCCGCGCGGGTTTGATCAGCCAGCTTCTGGTGCGGCCGCCGACCCTCGAGAGCGCGACCTCGATCGGATAGGAATAGCCCGCCTCTGGCAAGCATGATGCCTCGAAGTCGATGATCGCGATGCGTTCCATCGTGCTTCTCCCAGCCAGTTACAGCCTTCGGCATCCTCTCCCGGGGAATTCCAGCTTTGGGGAGAGGCTATCATAAATGCTGCGGTGCGGAAGCGATGCCGCTGTCCTGAGCCTTGCGGGTACGCCGAAGCGTGCGCATTTCGCCTCTGTCTGAGCGCACGCCGGTTTGTCTGGTCACGAATGCGCGTCAGGCGGGCTGGCGAATCCGTTCGATCGCGGCGCGCGTGATGGGTTCGAGCGCATCGCCGTCATAGGCGAGGATCATCGCCTTCATGCGCGGGTCCCAATATTTGAGGATGTGCTCGGCGGTGGCGTGCGCGGCCGCCTCGGGCCCCTGCATCGCAAGGTTTCGTGCGATCTGGTTGGCCATGTAGATGAGCCGCCCCAAACTATCGGCTCGCGTGCTCACTCGGCAGCCTTCGCAATGCGCCGCGAGCGCGTCGAGAGCGCCTCATAATCTTCCTGCCAGTCGGTCGGGCCGTTCGAAGGCGTCACCTGTACCGCGGTCACCTTGTATTCGGGGCAGTTGGTGGCCCAGTCCGAATAGTCGGTGGTGACGACATTGGCTTGTGTCGCGGGGTGGTGGAAGGTGGTGTAGACCACGCCCGGCGCGACGCGGTCGGTGATGAGCGCGCGCAGCGTCGTCTCGCCCGACCGGCTGGCGAGGCGGACCCAGTCGCCGTCGCGCACCCCCCGGTCCTCGGCGTCCTGCGGATGGATTTCGAGCCGGTCCTCGGAATGCCACATTTCGTTGGGGGTGCGCCGCGTCTGCGCGCCTACATTATACTGGCTGAGGATGCGGCCCGTGGTGAGCAGCAGCGGGAAGCGCGGCCCCGTCTTCTCGTCGGTCGGCACGTAATCGGTGACGACGAACTTGCCCTTGCCGCGGACGAAGCCGTCGATGTGCATCACGGGGGTGCCTTCGGGCGCCGCGTCATTGGCGGGCCACTGGATCGAGCCGAGCTCGTCGAGCCGGGCGAAGCTGACGCCCGCGAAGCTCGGGGTGAGGCGCGCGATCTCGTCCATGATCTCGCTCGGGTGGCCATAGTTCCAGTCGAGCCCGAGCGCGCGCGCGAGCTGCTGCGTCACCTCCCAGTCGGCGAGGCCGTTGAGCGGCTCCATCACCTTGCGGACGGGCTGGATGCGGCGCTCGGCATTGGTGAAGGTGCCGTCCTTTTCGAGAAAGGTCGAACCCGGCAGGAAGATATGCGCGTAGTTTGCCGTCTCGTTCAAAAAGAGATCGTGGACGATCACGCATTCCATCGCCGAAAGCCCCGCGGCGACGTGGCTGGTGTTGGGGTCGGACTGGAGGATGTCCTCACCCTGAATGTAAATGGCCTTGAATACACCATCGACCGCGGCGTCGAGCATGTTGGGGATGCGCAGGCCCGGCTCGGCATCGAGGCTGACGCCCCAGTCCTGTTCGAAGAGCGTCCGCGTTTCGGTGTCGGAGATGTGGCGATAGCCCGAAAGCTCGTGCGGGAAGCTCCCCATGTCGCACGCGCCCTGGACATTGTTCTGGCCCCTCAGCGGATTAACGCCGACGCCGGGGCGGCCGATATTGCCCGTTGCCATGGCGAGGTTGGCGATCGCCATCACCGTGGACGAGCCCTGCGAATGCTCGGTGACGCCGAGACCGTAATAGATCGCGGCATTGCCACCCGTCGCGTAGAGCCGCGCGGCGGCGCGCAGCTCGGCGGGGTCGACACCGGTGACGGGCGCGAGGAATTCGGGGCTGTGCTTTGGATCGGAGACAAATTCGGCCCAGTCCTGATACTCGTCCCAGTCGCAGCGCTCGCGGATAAAGGGTTCGTCGGCGAGCCCCTCGGTGACGATCACATGCGCCATCGCGGTCAGCACCGCGACATTGGTGCCGGGGCGGAGCGGCAGGTGGTGCGCAGCCTCGATATGCGGGGTTCGCACCATGTCGATGCGACGCGGATCGATCACGATCAGCTTGGCGCCCTCGCGCAGCCGCTTCTTCATCCGGCTCGCGAACACGGGGTGGCCGTCGGTGGGATTGGCGCCGATCACGAGCATCACATCGGCATGTTCGACACTGTCGAAATCCTGCGTGCCCGCCGAGGTGCCAAAGGTCGTCTTCAGGCCATAGCCCGTGGGTGAGTGGCAGACGCGCGCGCAGGTATCGACATTGTTGTTGCCGAAGCCCGCCCGGACGAGCTTCTGGACGAGGAAGGTCTCCTCATTGGTGCAGCGTGACGAGGTGATCCCGCCGATCGAGCGCTGGCCGTATTTGACCTGGATGCGCTTCAGCTCGGAGGCAGCGTACGCGAAGGCTTCTTCCCACGAGACCTCGCGCCAGGGCTGGTCTATCTTCTCGCGGATCATAGGGTTCAGGATCCGCTCCTGATGCGTGGCATAGCCCCAGGCGAAGCGGCCCTTGACGCAGCTGTGCCCGCGATTGGCCTTGCCTTCCTTCCACGGCACCATGCGGACGAGCTGGTCGCCCTTCATCTCGGCACGGAAGGTGCAGCCGACGCCGCAATAGGCGCAGGTGGTGACGGTGGCGCTGTCGGGCGCGCCGATTTCGGTCACCGCCTTTTCCTGCAGCGCGCCCGTGGGGCAGGCCTGGACGCAGGCGCCGCACGAGACGCATTCGGACGACAGGAAATCGTCGTCGGCAGTACCCGCCGAGACCCTGGATTTGAAACCGCGCCCCTCGATGGTCAGCGCGAAGGTGCCCTGAACCTCGTCGCACGCGCGGACGCAGCGCGAGCAGACGATGCACGCCGCAGGATTGAAGTCGAAATAGGGGTTGGAGCAGTCGAGCGGCACCTCGAGATGATCGGCGCCGGGGGCATAGCGGACGGAATCGACACCCGCCGCCACTGCCTGTTCGCGGACCTCGCATTCGCCCGTCGCGCAATCAGGGCAATCGGCGGGGTGGTCGGAGAGATAGAGTTCCATCACGCCCTTGCGGAGCTGCTGCAGCCTTGGGCTTTGCGTGCGCACGACCATGCCCTCGGCAACGGGGGTGGTGCATGAGGCGGGGGTGCCGCGCGCGCCGTCGATCTCGACCAGACACAGCCGGCACGATCCGAAGCTCTCGAGGCTGTCGGTGGCGCAGAGCTTGGGGATATCGGTGCCGTTTTCGGCGGCGGCGCGCATCACACTGGTGCCCGCGGGAACGGTGACGCAGCGGCCGTCGATGCTGAGCGTCACGATATCCGTCGCCCTGGAGGCGGGCGTGCCGAAATCGGCCTGTCGCGAATAGGTCATGGGGCCAATCCTTGTGCGCCTGAGCATAGCGCGAAATCCTCGGGCGTGTTGAGATTGTGGAACGCGGTGTCGCACCAAACTTGCCGCGTGCCGCTCACCGCAAACCAGCCACGCATTGAGCGATCGGGCTGGCTGGCGAGATGATGATCGAGCGCATCGGCGAGCGTTGTCGGCCAGAGGCCGAAGATATGCTGGCCTTCAATCACCGCCGGGGCGCTGCCGAGCGTGGTGCGGAGATTGGCGGGAACCGGCAACGTGTCACAGCCCGCGGTGAGGACCGCATCGAAGCCATTTTCAATGGCGTAGCGCAGCGCAGCGCAGAGGCCGCCGAGCGGCCCCTGATCGGGAGCCGGGCGATCGGGTATCGAGGTCAGATCCGGCCAGTCGCGGCCGCATACGATCAGCGCGTCGGTCTGTGGGGCGAGCGCGTCGGCAATGTGATCGAGCAGCTTCCGCCCCACAATCTCCGCGTGAGCCTTGTCGCTGCCGAAGCGGCGCGACTGGCCGCCCGCGATGATCGCGCCCAGTATTTTCAACGGAAATCCTCGGGGAAATGATGAAGCGCGCTCAGCACGGGATAGGGGGTGAAACCGCCCAGTGCGCAGAGTGAGCCCGATTTCATCGTTTCGCAGAGATCCTCGACCAGCGCGATATTGGCGGCAACATCCTCGCCCGCGATGATGCGTTCGATCGTCTCCATGCCGCGCGTCGAGCCCAGGCGGCACGGCGTGCATTTTCCGCAACTCTCTATCGCGCAGAACTCCATCGCGAATTTCGCCTGCGCGGCCATGTCCACGCTGTCGTCGAATACTACGACGCCGCCATGTCCGATGAGGCCGTCGCGCGCCGCAAAGGCCTCATAGTCAAAGGCCGTGTCAAAGAGTGAGGGTGGAAAATAGGCGCCGAGCGGCCCGCCGACCTGTGCCGCGCGGACGGGTCGGCCCGAGGCGGTGCCGCCGCCGATGGCGTCGACGAGCTCGCCCAGCGTCACGCCAAACGCGGTCTCGAACAGTCCGCCATATCGGATATTGCCTGCGAGCTGGATCGGCATCGTCCCGCGCGAGCGGCCCATGCCGTAATTCGCATAGGCCTCAGGCCCTTCAGCGAGCACGAACGGGACCGCCGCGAGCGTGAGGACATTGTTGATGACGGTGGGGCAGCCGAACAGGCCCTTGTGCGCGGGCAGCGGCGGCTTGGCGCGGACCTCGCCGCGCTTGCCCTCGATCGAGTTCAAGAGCGAGGTTTCCTCGCCGCAGACATAGGCACCCGCGCCGACGCGGACCTCTATGTCGAAGGGGGCGATGATCGCGCGGCTGCGCTCGACCGCCGCTTCCATCTTCGCGATCGCGTGCGGATATTCGGAGCGAATGTAGATGAAGCCCTTGCGCGCGCCCGTCGCGAGGCCGGCGATCGCGAGCCCCTCGATCAGCACATAGGGATCGCCCTCCATCAGCATGCGGTCCGCGAAGGTGCCACTGTCGCCCTCATCGGCGTTGCAGACGATGTACTTGCGCCCGCCCGCCGCTTCGAGCACGGTCTTCCACTTGATGCCTGCTGGAAAGCCCGCGCCGCCGCGACCGCGCAGACCGGATGCGGTGACGGCCTCGACAATCTGCTCCGGCTCCATCGCCTGTGCTGCGCGCAGGCCTTTCCAGCCGCCGGTCGCCTCATAATCTGCGAGGCTGAGCGGGCGTGTCTTGCCCGCACGCGCAAAGGTCAGGCGGGTCTGCGCTGCGATGAAGGGGTGATCCTCGATGCGGCCGATGCTCAGATCGTCTGCTTTGCCTGCAAGGATCGCGGCGACGTCGACGGGCATGACGGGGCCGTAACCTTTGCCGTCGATCTCGACCAAGGGTTCGAGCCAGTGCATGCCCCAGCTCGATACGCGGACGATCTCGGCATCGGGGGCGGCGGCGGCGAAGGCTTGGGCCACTGCATCGGCGCCACATGCCAGCGCGAGCGCGTCGTCGGAGATCAGGATGCGCATCACAGCGCCTCGATCAGCGCGCCGAGCCTGCGCTCGTCGAGCCGGGCGTGGAGGTCAGTACCTATCATCGCATTGGGGCCGACCGAGCAGAGGCCCAGGCAATAGACGGGTTCGATCGCGATCCGGTCGCCCGCCTTGCCCTTGGCCCAGGCGGCGAGCGGCTCGGAGCCGCGCGCCTGACATGCCTCGGCACGGCAGAGCTTGAGCACGGGGCGGGTTTCGGGGGCGCTTCTGAAGTCGTGATAGAAGCTGACGACGCCATGCACTTCGGCGCGGCTCAGGTTGAGCGCCTGCGCGATGTGGCGGATCGCGGCCTCTTCCACGCAGCCGAAGGCGTGCTGCACGTCATGGAGGATCGGGAGCAGCGGGCCTTCGCGTGTCCCGTGGCGGGCGATGATGCGATCGAGTTCTTCGGCGTTCAACCAAGCCGCTCCGCGTGCCAGCGCACATGATCTTCCATGAAGCTGGAAATGAAGAAGTAGCTGTGATCATAGCCCGGCTGCATCCGGAGCGTGAGCGGAATTCCGGCCTTTTCGCATGCGGCGGCGAGCAGTTCGGGCTTGAGCTGTCCCGCGAGAAAATTGTCGGCATCGCCCTGATCGACAAGGATTTCGGCGACACGCGCGCCGTCCTCGATCAGCGCGGTGGTATCGTATGCGCGCCAGTCGGCACGATTGGCGCCGATATAGCCGGAAAGCGCCTTTTCGCCCCAGGGGCAGTTGAGCGGCGAGCTGATCGGTGCGAAGGCCGAGACGCTCCTGAACCTGTCAGGATTATTGAGCGCGATGGTCAGCGCACCATGACCGCCCATCGAATGGCCGGTGATCGACTGGCGATCCACGTCGGCCGGGAAGTTCGCCGCGATGATGCCGGGCAATTCCTTCGTGATGTAAGAATACATCCTGAAGTTCGTGGCCCATGGATCTTCGGTAGCGTCGACATAGAAGCCGGCGCCCTTGCCGAAGTCATAGCCCTCGTCATCGGGAACGGTATCGCCACGCGGCGAGGTGTCGGGGCAGACGAAGATCACGCCCAGCTCGGCGCAGATACGCCGATATTCGCCCTTTTCCATGACGTTGGCGTGGGTGCAGGTGAGCCCGGAGAGATACCAGAGCACGGGCAGCTTCGCACCGTCCTCAAGCGGCGGGACATAGACCGCGAACGTCATGTCCGTGCCCGTTTCGGCGGAGGCGTGGCGGTATACGCCCTGCACACCGCCGAACGCCTTGTTGGTCGATACAGTCTCGATCGCCATGCTTATTGCGCCGGGCGATGCATCGCGCAGATCTTGTTGCCCGCGGGATCGCGCAGATAGGCGAGGTAGAGCTTGCCGAAGTCGCCCTCGCGCATGCCCGGCGGGTCTTCGCAGCTCGTGCCGCCATTGGCGATTCCCGCGGCGTGCCACGCATCGGCCTGTTCGGGCGATGCCGCGGCGAAGCCGATCGTGCCGCCATTGGCATGGCACGCGGCCTCTCCGTTGATGGGCCTGGTGAGCATGAACAGCCCGCCATTGTGCATGTAGAAGACCCGGCCCTTGTCATCCATGCGGCCGGGCCTGGCGCCGAGCGCACCAAGCACGGCGTCGTAGAAGACCTTCGATTTTTCGGTGTCGTTAGCGCCGAGCATTACGTGTGAAAACATGGCATCCCCTCCTTGTTTTTCTCAGTAGACCACGACGCTGCGGATGGATTCCCCCGCATGCATCAGGTCGAAACCCTTGTTGATTTCCTCGAGGCTGAGCACATGGGTGATCATCGGATCGATCGCGATCTTGCCGTTCATATACCAGTCGACGATCTTCGGCACGTCGGTGCGGCCCTTGGCGCCGCCGAAGGCAGTGCCCTTCCACACGCGGCCGGTGACCAGCTGGAACGGGCGCGTCGCGATCTCCTTGCCTGCTTCGGCGACACCAATGATGATGCTTTCGCCCCAGCCGCGATGGCAGCATTCGAGCGCGGTGCGCATCACCTCGGTATTGCCCGTCGCGTCGAAGCTGTAATCGGCGCCGCCATCGGTGAGCGCGAGCACCTCGGCGATGACATCCTCGCGGCTCTTGCCCTTGCCGTTGATGAAATGGGTCATGCCGAACTTGCGGCCCCATTCCTCGCGGTCGGGGTTGATGTCGACGCCGACGATCACGTCCGCGCCCACCATCTTTGCGCCCTGGATGACGTTGAGGCCGATGCCGCCCAGCCCGAAGACGACGACCTTCTCGCCGACCTGGACCTTGGCGGTGTTTACCACTGCGCCGACGCCCGTGGTGACGCCGCAGCCGATATAGCAGCTCGTCTGGAAGGGCGCGTCCTCGCGAATCTTCGCGACCGCGATCTCGGGGAGCACGGTGAAGTTCGAGAAGGTCGAACAGCCCATATAATGGTAGATCGGCTGGCCCTTGTAGCTGAAGCGCGTGGTGCCGTCGGGCATCAGGCCCTTGCCCTGCGTGGCGCGGATCGCGGTGCAGAGGTTGGTCTTGCCCGAGAGGCACGACTTACACTGGCGGCATTCTGGGGTGTAGAGCGGGATCACATGATCGCCGGGCTTGACCGAGGTGACGCCGGCGCCGACCTCGCGCACGATGCCGGCGCCTTCATGGCCGAGCACCGAGGGGAAAATGCCCTCGCTGTCGAAACCGTCGAGCGTATAGGCATCGGTATGGCAGATCCCCGTTGCCATGATCTCGACCAGCACCTCGCCGGCCTTGGGGCCTTCAAGATCGAGTTCGACGATTTCGAGCGGCTTCTTCGCCTCGAACGCGACGGCGGCGCGGGTCTTCATGGGCGGGGGTCCTTTCGGATGAAATGCGGTTTCCCGCTGCTTGCCGCCAATGGGGGGCGGTGGCAAGAGCCGGATCCAGTTTTTTATACAGTCGTATAACAAGCGCGAAAGCGAGTTCGACGGATATGGCTTAGCTTCACTTAGCTTCTCAAACTTCTCACAAAACGCCTTCTTTCCTATCCCGGGTCGAACGCGGTGCCGGACCACCGCCTGGCGCGGATCATGACAGGAAAGGACGCTGTAGGACAGCAGGCGCACGCGGCACGGCTTGGCGTCAGCGCTGTCAGCCATTAGGGGCAGTGCATGCTGCGCCTTTCCGGACTCGCCCTGCCGCTCGACCACGCGCCCGAAGCAATGCCCGAGGCGATCTGCACGCGGCTGGCCATCAGCGGCGATGAACTGCGCGGCTACCATATCTATCGTCGCGGCAACGATGCGCGCCGCAGGAGCGCGATCCAGCTGGTCTATACGCTCGACATCGAGCTTGCCGACGAGGCTGCGGTGCTCGCGCGCTTTGCCGGCGACAAGGATGTCCGGCCCACACCCGACATGCAGTACCGGTTCGTGTCGCACGCGCCGCAGGGCTGGTCGGGGCTTCGGCCGGTCGTGATCGGCGCGGGCCCTTGCGGCCTCTTTGCGGGGCTGATCCTGGCGCAGATGGGGTTCAGGCCGATCATCCTCGATCGCGGCAAGGTGGTGCGCGAGCGGACCCGGGATACCTGGGGGCTCTGGCGCCGCGCCGAACTCGACCCCGATTCCAACGTGCAGTTCGGCGAAGGCGGGGCGGGGACCTTTTCGGACGGCAAGCTCTATTGCCGCGTCAAGGATCCGCGCTTCCTCGGCCGCAAGGTGCTGGAGGAGTTCGTGCGCGCCGGCGCGCCCGACGACATATTGTGGGAAGCGCATCCGCATATCGGCACGTTTCGCCTTGTCACCATGGTCGAGAGCATGCGCCGCACGATCGAGGAACTGGGCGGCGAATATCGCTGGCAGACGCGCGTCGACGATGTCGAGCTCGAACGGCTGCCCGACGGCAACCAGCGGCTACGCGGGCTGCATCTGCAGGATCTTGCCGGTGGTGGGGGCAGCTTCCTCGAGGCCGATCACGTCGTTCTCGCGGTCGGCCACAGCGCGCGGCCGACCTTCGAGATGCTCCATCGCCGCGGCGTCCATATCGAGGCCAAACCCTTTTCGATCGGCGTCCGGATCGAGCACCCGCAGAGCTGGGTGGACCAGGCGCGCTATGGCAAATGCGCGGGTCATCCCGATCTCGGCGCAGCTGCCTACAGCCTGGCGCACCACTGCGAGAACGGCCGAACCGTCTACAGCTTCTGCATGTGCCCGGGCGGCCGCGTGGTTGCCGCGACCTCGGAGGTAGGGCGCGTCGTCACCAACGGCATGAGCCAGTATTCGCGCGCCGAGTTCAACGCCAATTCGGGACTCGTTGTCGGGATCGATCCGGCGCGTGACTATCCCGACGGGCCGCTGGCGGGGATCGACTTCCAGCGCCACTGGGAATCGCTGGCCTATGTCGCGGGCGGCTCCTCCTACTGGGCGCCGGGCCAGAAGGTCGGGGATTTCCTGGCGGGCAGGCCGTCGACGGAACTCGGCGAGGTCATCCCCTCCTACAAGCCCGGCGTGACCATGACCGATCTGACGCAATGCCTTCCCGGATTCGCGGTCGAGGCGATGCGCGAGGCGCTGCCCGTGTTCGGCCGCCAGATCGCGCGCTACGACCATCCCGATGTGGTGATGACCGGCGTCGAGACGCGCACGTCCTCGCCGATCCGCATCACGCGCGGCAAGGACTTCCAGAGCCTCAATGTCGAGCGGCTTTTCCCCGCGGGTGAAGGCGCGGGCTATGCGGGCGGGATCCTTTCGGCCGCGATCGACGGGATCAAGGTGGCGGAGGCCGTCGCGCTCAGCATCATGGCGCCCTGAGATGGGGGGACCCGCCGCCCCGGTCATGAGTGTCGGAAGGGGGCGACGGGCCTTTGGGCACATGCCCAGGACGTCAGCGTTCGGCTACGCCATAGGGTTCCGCCAGCATCAGCAGGTGCGTTGCATGATCGATATAGCGAGGATCGCTGCTGTAGCTCAGTTCCAGCCGCTCAAGATCGGCATGAAAGTCATCTGATTCAGCGCCCTCCTCCGGATTCCAGCGCGGATCGGGAGCGAAGCGGCTGTGGAAGAGATCGAGGCCGCAAAGCCGCGTGATGCCGATGTGCGGCGCTAACAGCGCTTCGAGTTCGCGTGCCGCGAAGCAGTGCGAGCTGAATTCGATGTGCCGCCCGTCGCTCAGGTCGATCACGAGCCGGTTGGTGTGATGATCCTGACGGAACGCAGTGGCGCGCTCGACATGATCGACGAAGATCGAGGGCTGGCTGCCGACGGTCCGCACGCTCACCAGCAACGCACCGCGTGTGACGCGCGCGAGTTCGGCGCACACCGAAGCCTGCCGCTCCATCTCGACATGGTTGAGCACGCCGTTGAGGCACAGGCAGAGATCGACCGATCCCGTCGCCTCGGGCAGCTTATGGGTCATGTCGGCGGTCTCGAAGCGCAGGCGTACGCCCGCATGATCGCGCAGGTCGTTGGCGCGCATCCGCGCGATCGCGATCTGCTCGCCCGAAATATCGAAACCGCGTGCCTCGATGTGCGGGATGCCGAGCGCCCAGGCGCGGACCACGACGCGGCGCAGCCAGGTGCCGGGGCCGCAGCCGATGTCGAGCACGCGCAGCGTCTCGCACCCCGCCTCGGCCAGCGCGACGAGCCGGGCCTCGATCGCGGTCCAGATCCTGCGGTCGCCATAGCTATAGCGTCCGCCGAAATCGAAGAGGTCGCGGCCCGGGCCGTCGGCATAGGTGAGATAGTGAACGCCCGCGCTGTCATAGGCGCGCGCGATTTCGTCATGCGTCCCCGGTGTGCGACGCGAATTCAGGGAAAGAACCGAGCGGGAAGCCATAGGATACTCCACAATTGGCATTGGCCATGCGGAGTTAGGGCGGGTGGGCATTTTGGCTCAAGACGAGCGAAGCGCGCCCGGCATATGGATTTCATAGCATTTTGCGGCCGGGGGCGCCCGGCCGATCGCGTGGGTCAGCCGAGCGCCGCCGCAGCCCTTGCGTTCGCGGTGATCGCGGCCGCGTCGGGTGTGCCCTTTGGCACGATCCAGCTGCCACCGACGCAGAGCACTTGGGGAATCGCGAGCCAGTCGGGCGCGGTCGCCTCGGTGATGCCGCCGGTGGGGCAGAAACGGCAATTGCCGAACACCGCGGTCAGGCTTTTGAGCGCAGGCGTGCCGCCATTGGCCATTGCGGGGAAGAACTTGAAGTGCGTCAGCCCGAGATCGAGCCCGCGCATCACATCGCCCGCATTGGCGGTGCCGGGAAGGAACGGGATGCCGCTCGCGATCGCGGCCTTGCCGAGATTTTCGGTGAGGCCGGGCGAGACGATGAACTGCGAGCCCGCGTCGATCGCGGCCTTCAGGTCGTCGGGGTTGAGCACGGTGCCCGCGCCGACGATCGCACCCTCGACCTTCGCCATTTCGCGGATCGCATCGAGCGCGCATTCGGTGCGCAGCGTGACTTCGAGCACCTTCAGCCCGCCCGCGACGAGCGCCTCGGCGACGGGGCGCGCGTGCGCGACGTCCTCGATCACGAGAACGGGGATGACCGGGGCGGTGCGCATGATGGTTTCGATGGGCTTCATGGATTGTCCTCGTTGATCAAAGGCCGGCAAGCGCCAGCATGGCCGAACCGCCACGTTCGGCTTCATCGGCGCCGTGGCGCATCAGCGCGAAGAGCTCGCGGCCCGTGCCCATCTCGACGGGCGGACGCGGCGCGGGCTTGCGGGCCTGCCAGATCTCGTCGTCGACCAGCGCCTCGATCTCGCCGGTATTGGCGCTGACGCGCACGATATCGCCGTCGCGCAGCAACGCGATCGGACCGCCGCACCAGCCCTCGGGGGTGAGGTGGATCGCGGCGGGCACCTTGCCCGAAGCGCCCGACATGCGGCCGTCGGTCAGGAGCGCGACATTGAAGCCCTTGTCCTGCAACACGCCGAGCGGCGGCGTGAGCTTGTGGAGTTCGGGCATGCCATTGGCCTGCGGCCCCTGGAAACGGACGACGACGACGACGTCACGCCCGAGCTCGCCGGCCTTGAAGGCCTTCAGTACCGCGTCCTGATCGGAGAAGACGCGGCACGGCGCTTCGATCGTCCAGCGTGCCTCGTCGACAGCGCTGGTCTTGATGATCGCGCGGCCGAGATTGCCCTCAAGCAGCCGCATCCCACCATCGCGGCGAAAGGCGGTGGCGGGCGGACGCAGCATCGTGTCGTCGCGCGTCTCGGCTGGGGCGTCGATCCAGGTGAGCGCGTCATTCTCGAGCGCGGGTTCCTGGCCATAGGGATCGAGTCCGCCCGTCCACACCGTCAGGATGTCGCGGTGAAGCAGGCCCGCCGCGAGCAGTTCACGGATTGTGAAGCCCATGCCGCCAGCGGCATGGAAATGGTTCACGTCGCCCGCGCCATTGGGATAGACGCGCGCGACCAGCGGCACGACCGCGGAGAGCCGGTCCATATCCTCCCAGTCGATGATGATGCCCGCCGCGCGTGCGATCGCGGGGAGGTGGATCGCGTGGTTGGTCGAGCCGCCCGTGGCAAGCAGGCCGATCGCGGCATTGACGATCGCCTTTTCGTCGACGCAGGCTCCCAGCGGGCGATAGTCGTTGCCGTCCCAGCCGATCTCGGTGACGCGGTGGACCGCGGCGCGCGTCAGTTCCTGCCTCAGTTTTGTGCCCGGATTGATGAAGGCAGAGCCGGGAACGTGGAGCCCCATCATTTCCATCATCATCTGGTTGGAATTGGCGGTGCCGTAGAAGGTGCAGGTGCCCGCGCCATGATAGGAAGCTGCCTCGGCTTCGAGCAGTTCGTCGCGGCCGACCTTGCCCTCGGCATAAAGCTGGCGGACGCGCTGCTTTTCCTTGTTGGCGAGGCCCGAGGGCATCGGGCCGGCGGGCACCAGGATCATCGGCAGATGGCCGAAGCGCAGCGCACCGATCAGGAGGCCGGGCACGATCTTGTCGCAGATGCCGAGCAGCGTCGCGCCCTCGAACATGCCGTGGCTGAGCGCTATCGCGGTGCCCATCGCGATATTGTCGCGGCTGAACAGCGACAGCTCCATGCCGAGCTGGCCCTGCGTCACGCCGTCGCACATCGCGGGAACACCGCCGGCGACCTGCGCGGTCGCGCCCTTTTCGCGCGCAAAGACCTTCATCTGCTCGGGGTAGCGGCCATAGGGCTGATGCGCCGAGAGCATGTCGTTATAGGCGGTGACGATCCCGATATTCATCGCCTTGCCGCCGCGGATGACAGCCTTGTCATCTGCCGCAGCCGCGAATCCGTGCGCGAGGTTGCCGCACGAAAGCGTCGGGCGGTGGACGCCCCTTTCGCGCTCGCGGTCCATCAGTTCGAGATAGGCGGCGCGGCCCTTTTTCGAGCGGGAAATGATGCGGTCGGTGACCGCGGCGATTTCGGGGTGGAGGCTGGTCATTGGATGGAACTCTTAATCCCGTTCGGGCTGAGCCTGTCGAAGCCCCTTCCTTCCCCCTTTGCGATGCAGAAGAAGGACAGGGCTTCGACAGGCTCAGCCCGAACGGTGGAAGGGGCAGCGTCGCGCGTCAATTATCGAGCCAGTGGATGTCGATGGGCTGTTCGGCGTCAGCGAGCACGCGGCCGACGGGGACGTTCGAACTCGGCCCGTCCTTGATCGCCTTTTCGAGAACCTTGCGTTTTTCCTTTCCGGCGATCGCGATCAGGATCGTGCGCGCCGACAGGATCGAGGCGCGGCTCAAGGTCACGCGCGCTACGGGCGCCTCGGCGGGCAGCGGATCGGGCATGACGCCGAGCGCGCGGCGCGCCTTGGGGCCGTTCAGCGCCTCGTCGAGATCGGGGCCGGGGAAGATCGAGGCGGTGTGGCCGTCCGCGCCCATGCCGAGCCAGACGAGATCGATCGGCCAGTGCAGATCCTGCAGCCGCGCATCGGCGGCGTTGCCCGCGAGCTTGTGATCGGGGTTCTCGGTGCCGATCGGGAGCACGCGCGCGCCCAGTGGCAGGAAGGCGCGCGCGATCGAGGCGACGTTGCTCATCGGGCTGTCGACCGCCACAAGACGGTCGTCGGTCGGGATGATCGTCACGTTTTTCCAGCGCAGTTTCTTCTGCGCCAGCTTTTCGAAGACGGGCGCGGGGGTCTTTCCGCCGGGAAAGGCGACGAGCGCCTGACCGCGTGCGTCGAGCGCGCTTTCGATGATGAAGGCTATGTCGCCCGCAATCGCCTCGGCCCATTCATCGGTGTCTTCATAGTCCCAGAATTCGGCCTCAATCATGCCAGCTCACTCCGTCTCGTTCCGTCAGCGCGATCGCGGCCGATGGGCCCCAGCTTCCCGCGCCATATTCCCTGGGTGTCATCCCGTTCGCGGCCCAGCCGGCGCGGATCGCATCGACCCATTCCCACTGCGCCTCGACCTCATCGCGGCGAACGAACAGCGTCGGATCGCCCTCGATCAGGTCGAGCAACAGCCGCTCATAGGCAATCCGCCGCCGCGTGCTAGCAAAAGCGCTGGTGAGCGACAGATCGAGCGGCACTTCGCGCAGCGTAATACCCTCGCGGTCGAGCCCGGGTTCCTTCGCCATGACGAGCAGGCGGATATATTCCTCGGGCTGGAGGCGGATGACGAGCTTGTTCGCGGTCAGCCGCCCGCCGCGATTGGCGAAGATCGAGTGCGGGACCTTCTTGAACTGGATGAAGATTTCGGACTGGCGATTGGGCAGACGCTTGCCCGTGCGCAGGTAGAAGGGCACGCCCTGCCAGCGCCAGTTGTCGACATGCGCCTTGATCGCGACGAAGGTCTCGGTGTCCGACGGCTTGCCAAGCTCGTCGGTATAGCCCGGGACCGCCTCGCCCTTGCTCGCGCCGGGACCATACTGGCCGATCACGGTGTGTGTGGCAGCGCTGTCAGAATCTATCTTCCGGAGCGAACGGAGCACCTTGACCTTCTCGTCGCGCACCGCAGTGGCGTTGAGATCGGCGGGCGGCTCCATCGCGACGAGCGCGAGCAGCTGGAGCATGTGGTTCTGCACCATGTCGCGGATCGCGCCCGCGCCGTCGTAGAAGCCGACGCGGCCCTCGAGGCCGACGGTCTCGGACACGGTGATCTGGACATGATCGATGCCGTTGGCGTTCCACAGCGGCTCGAACATCATGTTGGCGAAGCGAAGCGCCATCAGGTTCTGGACGGTTTCCTTGCCCAGATAATGGTCGATGCGGAAGGTGCGTTCCTCGGGGAAGGCGGCGGCGACCGCGTCGTTGATCTCGCGCGAGGAGGCGAGATCGGTGCCGAGCGGCTTTTCAAGCCCGATGCGGACATTGTCGCCCGCGAGACCCGCGGCCTTGAGGCCGGCGATGGTCGGCTCGAACAGGAAGGGCGCGGTCGACAGGAAGATCGCGATTCCGCCCGAAGTGTCACCGATCTTTTCGGCGAGCGCGGGAAAACCCTCGGGCTTCGAGGCGTCGAGCGGCTGGTATTTCAGCCGGTCGAGAAAAGCGCCGAGCAGGTCGCCGTTCTTGCGGTCGGCGGGCAGGAACTCTTCGAGCGCCTGCTTTGCGAAATCGCGATAGCCGGCGTCGTCGAGCTCGCTGCGCGCGGTGCCGACAATCTGGAGGCAATCCTTGATCAGCCCGTCGGCATGAAGCGCATAAAGCGAGGGAAGGAGCATGCGCCGCGCAAGGTCGCCGGTCGCACCAAAGAGCAGAAGGGTTTCGCAAGCCATAGGGGACGCGTCATTCCCGATGCTTTCCCCAGCGTCAACCGGGCGTGCAATTTTTTGGCGGCGAAAGCGCGTGCTTTTTCGTCCCGACCCGTCGCGGGCGCATGGTCGCGTAACTTTCGTGCGCGTCAGGGCGTGGTCAGGAAAGCGCGACAGGCATCGCGCATCGCGTCGCGGTCCCCCGGCAGGATCGTGTCGCAGATGACATAGCTGTAGATCAGGAACGCGCGCGCGCTGGCCTGCTCGGCGGGCACGCCGCTGGCCGCCACCACCGCTTCGAAATAGGCGAGCCGATGCCGGTCGATCTCGGCCAGCGCGCGCGCGGCGCGCGCGTCGGTGAGCGCCCATGTGCGCATCGCGAGTTCGATATGCGAACCTGTGCGCGCGCGGTCCATCTGCGAGATGCCGAACAGCCGCTCGAGCCGCGCTTCGGGCGTGGCGTCCATCGCCGCCAGTTCGGCGACAAGCCCCGTGGTCGTGCGCTGGCGCCAATAGTCGGTCATCGCGTCCAGAAAGGCGTCGCGCGTCTCGAAGCGCGTGTAGAACATGCCCTTGGTGACGCCGAGCTTCTCGGCGACGAGTTCGACCCGGACCGAATCGATCCCGCCCACCGCGAGCATTTCGAGCGCCGCGATGAACCAGTGCTCGGCGGTCAGCCTGGGCTTGGGGCCGCGCTTGACGGCGCGCACGGGGGATCCGGGCAACACCGGCTGCAAGGGAAGGGGCGGAAGTGGCGACATGCGCCAAGACCTAGTCCGCCGCAGCGCGCGGGTCAAATGCCGGGCCGTCATTGAAGACGATATGGTACGTATTGATCGCAATTAATATTGGTCCATTGACCAACATATCCAAGCTGATCTAACAATAATTCATACGGAAACGAATCAAATAATTCGTGCATGGAGAGGGAGGGACTATGTCGAGCCATCGATCGGCACTGAAGCGCGCGTTGCTGGCAGGCTGTGCATTATGGGCATCGGCCACGGGCACGGCCTGGGCGCAGGACAGCGTCGTGGACGAAGAGGGCGTCACCGTCGGCGACATCGTCGTCACGGCGCGGCGGCGCGAGGAAAGCCTCCAGGACGTGCCGATCTCGATCACCGCCTTCACCGCCGACCGCCTCGATCAGATGGGTGCGCCCGACATCACCGCGCTCCAGCGCTCCACCCCCAATCTCACGCTCCAGGTATCGCGGGGCACCAATTCGACGCTGACCGCCTTCATCCGGGGCATCGGCCAGCAGGACCCGCTCTGGGGTTTCGAGCCCGGCGTCGGCCTCTATGTCGACGACGTCTATGTCGCGCGACCACAGGGTGCCGTGCTGGACATCTTCGATATCGAACGGATCGAAGTGCTGCGCGGCCCGCAGGGTACGCTCTATGGCCGCAACACGATCGGCGGCGCGGTCAAATATGTGACGAAGCGGCTGGGCAGCGAGTTCAGCGGCAAGATCCGCGGCGAGTTCGGCACCTTTGACGAATATAACCTGACCGGATCGGTCGCGCTGCCCGTTACCGACGGCATTGCGCTCGGCGGCGCCTTTGCCTGGTATAATCGCGACGGCTACGGCAAGAACTTCTTCACCGGCAACGACACCAACAACAAGGAGGTGATCGCGGGGCGCCTCTCGGTCGAGCTGACGCCTTCGGACGATATCTTCATCCGGGTGGCGGGCGATCGGACCGAGGACCGTTCCAACACCAATCACGGCCACCGCGAAGTCCGCGAGCCCAACAGCAACACGCCCGTGCTCCCCGGCAAATATGATACGCTCGCGGGGCTGGGCGACCGCAACAAGGTGGTGACGCAGGGCGTGTCGCTGACCGGCGAATGGAGCGTCTCCGACGCGCTGACGCTCAAGTCGATCACCGCATATCGTGACGGCTATACCAGCGGCGACGGCATCGATTTCGACGGCACGCCGCAACCCTATCTCGATATCGCCGCCGGCGGAAAGGTCTATCAGGACGACCAGTTCAGCCAGGAGTTCCAGGCGCTGATCGAAACCGACACGCTTCAGGGCGTCGTCGGCCTCTATTATCTCGATGCCCATGCCGAGGGTGCGTTCGATACGATTCTCGGCCGCGGCCTCGTTCCCGAAGCGGTCCTCGTGCCGCGGCCCAGCGCCTTCACCGCGCTGACGCAGCTCACCAGCGGTTCGGTGGATACCGAGAGCTTCGCGGTGTTCGGCGACCTCAACTATGATGTGAGCGAGCGGATCAAACTCTCGGTTGGCGCACGCTGGACGCGCGACAAGAAGACGGGGACGGTCTTCAAGGCCAATTATTTCGGGACGATCGGGAGCCCGCTCCTGAAGCCCTATGTTCCCGTGTTGCCCTTCCCGTTCAACCAGCCCCAGATCCTGACCGATTACACCAATGACCGAACCTTCGAGGAGTTTACGCCGCGCATCAGCCTGACATGGGAAGCGGCGGAGGACGTCAACCTCTACGCGGCCTATGGGCGCGGCTTCAAATCGGGCGGGTTCGACATGCGCGGCGACGCCACCGCCACGCCCGACACGAAGAACGGCTATGACTCGGAAATCGTCGATTCCTATGAGCTCGGCATCAAGGGCGATCTTCTGGACGGCAGCCTGCGCGTGAACGCCGCGCTCTTCTACAGCGACTATCAGGGCCAGCAGGTGACGACGCAGGTGCCCAAGGTGACCCCGCCACCGGGCGTCGTCAGCTTCGTCGACAATGTGGGCAGCTCGCGCATCTGGGGCGCGGAGCTGGAGGCAAGCGCGGTGCTGAGCCCCGATGTCAGCGCGAATTTCAATTTCGGCTATATCAATGCGAAGTTCGAGGAATTCCTCGTCTTCGACCTCGTCTCGCGGCAATATGTCGACGTCGCGGATCAGCGGCAGTTCCAGAACACCCCTGAATTCACCGCCAGTGCCTCGCTCAACTGGCAGGGCGATCTGGCGGGCGGGCGGCTGGCGCTGCTACCTTCGATCTCGTTCCGCAGCGACACCAACCTGTTCGAAATTCCGATCCCGGCCATCGATCAGGACGGCTATGCGCTCGTCGACCTGAGCGTCACATGGACCTCGCCCGACGAACACTGGCGGTTGGGCGCGCACGGCCGCAACCTGTTCGACGTGCACTACCGGACCGGCGGCTACAACTTCCCGTCGAACCAGTTCGCGCAGTCGGTCATCGGCTTTTACGGCCCGCCGCGCACGGTACGCTTCTCGGCCGAATACCGGTTCTGACCGTGACCGGATTGGTGGAGCGGCGCTGGCGCTCGGCCGAGGGGCTGTGGCTCCATGCCCGCGACTATGCCGCAAGCGGGGGCGAGGCGCGCCTGCCCGTGATCTGCATCCACGGACTCACGCGCAACGCGCGCGACTTCGAGGATGTCGCGCCGTGGATCGCGGCGCAGGGGCGGCGCGTGCTCGCGGTCGACATACGCGGGCGGGGCCGTTCGGATCACGATCCCGACCCCATGAACTACAAGCCCGTCACCTATGCGCGCGACATGCTCGCGCTCATGGATTCGCTGGGAATCGCGCGGGCGGTGTTCGTTGGCACATCGATGGGCGGACTCATCACGCTGATGCTTGCGGCGCTCAGGCTGCCCGCCGTGGCGGCCGCGATACTCAATGATGTCGGTCCCGAAGTGGCGCAGCAGGGGCTCGACCGGATCGCGGGCTATGCCGGAAAACCCGTCGATATCCGGGACTGGGACGATGCCGTCGCCTATCTGAAGCGGACGATGGGCCCCGCCTTTCCCGACATGGCGGATGCGCGCTGGCGGGCGCTTGCGCGTCGCAGCTTTGTCGAGAACGCCGATGGCGTCCCGCGGCTCGACTATGACCCGGGGATTGCGCGCCCTTTTGCGGACAGGCGGCCGCCGCGGCGATCCATTATCGCCTGGCTGCTGTTTCGCCGGCTCGCGCGACGCCGGCCCACGCTGCTGTTGCGCGGTGAGCTTTCGGATCTGCTCTCCGCGGAAATCGCTGTGCGGATGCGCCGTGCCGCGCCCGCCATGCACTACGCCGAAGTGCCGCGAGTCGGTCATGCGCCGTTGCTCGAGGAGCCCGCGGCGCGCGCCGCGATCGAAACGTTCCTGGCGAAACTGCCCTAGCGCTTAATGCCGATGCTCGCGCCGCAGATTGTAGCGCCCGGGCGCGAATCCATCGAACAGCCCTGAAATGGCGGGGTGATCGACGGGCTCGTCGCTGGGGTCCGCCACCAGATTCTGCTGGCTGACATAGGCGACATAGCTGCTGTCGGCATTCTCGGCGAGCAGGTGATAGAAGGGCTGGTCGCGCTGCGGGCGGATATCTTCGGGAATCGCCTCGTACCATTCCTCGCTGTTGGCGAAGACCGGGTCGATGTCGAAAATTACCCCGCGAAACGCGAACATCCGGTGCTTCACGACGTCGCCGATTGCGAAACGCGCGTGCGAAACGGGGGGCATTGCGGCAGGAAGCGTCAGTGTGCCGGTCGAGATATCGGGGTGGTTCATATAGCTTATTTAGGCGGCTTTTGCTTTCAAGCAAGCGGAGCGCTTGCAGAGTGTGAAAGCCTGCGCTAATGGCCGCCCCTCAATCGACCGGGACGCGCCGTTCAGACGGCCCGTTTCATCAGCGGAGAGGTGGCTGAGAGGTCGAAAGCACCGCACTCGAAATGCGGCGTGCCGGCAACGGTACCGTGGGTTCGAATCCCACCCTCTCCGCCAGCGACTGATCCTTCCACATCCGTAGTGAATCGAAAAATCCCAGAGTTTCTGCGGCTTTGAGCGTGATTCGCGTCCCCCGCAATCCACCCGCATCCGCTGCTGACCGATTCGGCGCGTGGGAAAAATTGTGGGAAATTGGAGCGATGGGAATGCTATCCGTGACAGCCGTACGGGCCGCCAAACGTCCCGGCCGTTTGAGCGACGGTGACGGGCTTTATTTGCTCGTCGGCGCCAATGGATCGAAGAGCTGGATCTGCCGCGTCCAAAAATATGGACGGGGGCGCGACTTCGGGCTCGGCAGCGCGTCGAAGGTGTCGCTCGCGCTGGCACGTGAGCGTGCACGCGAGATCCGCACATGGGTCGAGATGGGGCTCGATCCGGTCTTCTAGCGCCGCGAGGCGGGGGGCATCCCGACCTTTCGCGAGGCGACCGCCAAGGTCTATGCGGCGCATCGAAAGACATGGAAGAACGAGAAGCACGAGGCGCAATGGCTGCGCACGTTGGAGCAGTTCGCCTTCCCTATGCTCGGCGAGGTGCGCGTCAACGAGATCACTGGGCCGATGATCCGCAATGTGCTTGCGGAGATCTGGCTCACCAAGCCCGAGACCGCGCGGCGTGTGCGGCAGCGCATCGGTGCGGTGCTCGATTGGGCCTTTGCCTCGGGTTATCGCGATACCGAGGCGCCGATGCGGTCGATCACCAGGGGCCTTCCGCGTCAGCCGAAAAAGGAGGGACATTTCGCGGCGATGCCCTATGCCGATGTGCCCGCCTTCATGCAGACGCTGCGCGGGCGCGAGAGCTTCTCGCGGATGGCGCTCGAGTTTGCGATCCTGACCGCGGCACGGTCGGGGGAGGTGCGCGGTGCATGCTGGGACGAGATGGATCTCGACAACGCGCTTTGGACGATCCCGGCGAAGCGGATGAAGGCCAATCGGGAGCATGTTGTCCCTTTGTCGACATCTGCGATCCGAATCCTCAGACGCTGCGCCGAGCTGCGCATCGCCAGCCACAGCCATGTCTTTCCCGGCAGCCGCGGCCGATCAGCCGATGTCCGACATGACGCTCACCAAGCTGCTGCGCGAGATGAAGCAGGCCTGCACCGCGCATGGCTTCCGTTCGTCCTTTCGCGACTGGGTCAGCGAGACGACCAGTCACCCTGGCGAGATCGCCGAAGCCGCGCTCGCGCACCGAGTGCGTGACAAGACCGAGGCGGCCTATCGACGAGGGAACCTGCTCGACAAGCGGCGCTCACTCATGGCGGACTGGGGGCGCTACTGTCGATAGTGGGCCGGGTCGGGAAAGGCGGCTCATGGAATCGTGCCGCACGAACCCGCCAGCGGTTCAATGCGAGGGGCGATGACGGTTCCCGACGCAATGCACGTTCCCGCGAAGCGGGTTCGCGCATGTCGCGCGTTCTGGTCACAAGCTGCCACTCATCGCCGCCGACCTTTATTGGCTTGCGCCATCCGCGCTCCCGCGCGGGTCTGTTTGTATCCAGCTCGGACAGGCGAGGGTGGGCGTCACGTCCTCTAGCCCCGCCCGGACGGGCTGCAACCCGGCTGTGCCGGGTCCTTCTCGTTGTTGCGGTCCTTTGGATGCAACCCGCCCTCCAAAGGCGTGGCTGCCGGTCGCTCCTGCCGCCCATGAGCGGCTTTCTCACACTGCGCTGGCGTCGCCTGCGCCGGCAACTGCGGTGCCATAGGGGCAGGCCGCGTTCGCTCGGCGAACGGATCGACCGTGCGACCGCGACCATGCCCTTGTTCACCTACACGGTGTTCAACCTCCATCGTCATGAGGGACATGATTACGCCACGATCGCGAAGATGCTGCGGCTCGATGTCGACGAAGTCGAGCGGCACATCGCCGCCGCCCTTCTGCACCTCGCTGTCGCACTTGATCGTGATGATTGACGACAAATCCACCCTCGCTGGAAAACAGCGAGGGTGGATCAACAGGCACATGCTTCACCTTGCCAAAGCGCTGACGCTCCACGAAAAGATCGATGACCATGCGCAAGGACCTCGATCATCTTCCCGCCGCCAAGCAGCGCGACCTTGCGCGCGTGCTCAAGCTGCTCTTCGAGGAATTCGAGGATGCGACCGCGCTTGGCAGCCATGACTGGAAGAAGAAGGGGCGCATCCTCAAGGTCATTCTCTATGGCTCTTACGCGCGCGGAAACTGGGTCGACGAACCCCATACCGCCAAGGGCTATCAATCCGATTTCGACCTCCTCATCATCGTCTCGGACAAGCGGCTGACCGACCCGATCAAATTCTGGGAAAAGGCCGAGGATCGGCTGATCCGCGAATATTCGATCACGCAGACCATCAAAACCCCGGTCAATTTCATCGTCCATACGCTGGGCGAAGTGAATGACGGTCTGGCCCACGGCCGGTACTTTTTCATGGACGTCGCGCGCGATGGCATCGCGCTCTACGAGAGCGAGGACAGCGAACTTCATACCCCCAAGCCCAAGACCCCCGATCAGGCACTCGCGATGGCGAAGGAGTATTTCGAGGAATGGTTTCCGGCTGGGATGAAGCGCTTTGAAATTGCCCAGTTCGATATCCAGAAAGGATATCTGAAAGATGCGGCTTTTGATCTGCACCAGACTGCCGAACGCCTCTATCATTGCGTTCTGCTGGTAGTCACCTTCTATACTCCGCACGTCCACAATCTGGGTTTCCTGCGCACCCAGGCCGAACGTCTTGACCGGCGATTGATCGATGCCTGGCCGCGCGAGACCAAGCGCGACCGCGCGCGGTTTGAGAAGCTGAAGGATGCCTATGTGAAGGCGCGCTACTCGAAGCATTACCGCATTACCGAGGAAGAACTGACCTGGGTCGGCGAACGCGTCGAGGAGCTCGGCCGCATCGTCCATATCATCTGCAGCGAGCGTATCGCCGAACTCGAACAGGCTGCCTCGGCCAAGGCCTGACGCGACCAATATTGCCGCTGCTTTGGTCCCGCGCGCGCCCCCTTCGGGTGCGCGATTGTCGGTACCGTCGGTGGCGTTCAGGCGCCCGATTTCTCGATCAGGTGCTTGAGCGCAACCAGATCGCGGTTGATCCATTTGGCGTCAGCCGAAAACCGCTCATCATCCATGTCAGGCTGACGAAACAGCGTGAGCGCGACCTCGGCGCCCTCGCCATTTTGGATCACGCGCAGTGGAATATGGATCTCGGCTCCGTCGCCCGTGTCGACGAAATGATCCATCACGCCATAGTCATTATGCGGCGTGAAGCGGATCCGGATCGGCCCCTCGGGACCTTCGGCGATCCAGTGCTCGCCGCTCCTGTGCAACTCCGAATCGGACAATCCCGACGCCCATTTGGGGAAGAATTCGGGACGCTGTCTGCACATCGTTTTATTGCGAGATATGCGTGTAGAATTGCGAGACTCGTCATTGATAATTGGCGGAAATCCAGCGTTTATTGCCCGGAATCGCGAGACTCGCTGTTACCGGCCCGCATGGCAGGCTTGCCCGCAGCCTTGCTTGAAGCATTCACCCTTGAGCGCCGTGCACGGGGGTGATTGCGCGCCGCCGCGCGGCCAACGCCAGGGCCGCCCGTCGCACCGCCAGCCAATGCTTTTGTTCGGCCTCGGCATCGGCGCGGGCGCGGTGCGCAATGGGACCGCCCTTGAGGCGTATTTCGGTCAGCACCAGAAGTTCGTCGATCGCGGCCTCGAGCTCTTCCGGGGGAAGGAGGGGTTGCAGGATCTCGATTGCGGTTTCGCGTTGCGCCACCTCGGTGTCACGCAGCCTCAGACTATGTCGCGGAAGTCCCGCCTCACGCAGCAGCCTGCTTAGCCATTTGCCATCCCATGACGGGGCGCTGGCAAAGAGGTCGTGACCCGACAGGATCTCGAGCATGCGGGTCGCGACGACAACGGGCGCAGTACCCTGTTCGAGCGAGGCGCGGCTGATGTGATGGATTGCCTCGGCCTCGGCGTCCCAATCGGTCCAGCCGGGAGGGGGGCGAATGAGGTAGGACTCAGAGGCACCATCCTCGAAGACCCAGGCGACTTCGATCGGGTAGCTGTCCTTTGACAGCGACGAAGCCTCAAAGTCGAGAAAGACGCGCATGGGCCATCAACGCATGGTTGCTCGCAGTGGCGCAAGGGAAATCACCTGGCTGAGGCGTGACGCCATGATTGACTAGACGATTGGGCGCGGCTGACGGATCGGCATTGGCATGTAAACCCATAGTGGCGCGAAATGCGTTCAAAGCACATCTGTGCACTTCTGAAGCACTATGCACCGCGGGCCCGATCTCAGAAACTGGCGGCCGATTTTCGAGCAAAATGATGGTCTGTATGAAGGCAAGATCCAACAACAATTCTGGCTTCCGGACGACCGGTCGGGAACGGTTGCCAGCTTGCCACATGGCCTGGCACCGCCAAAGCCCCACCCCTGAGCGATCGAAAGGCCGTTGGATCGAGGTCGGACATGGTGAACCCAACTGGCGCTGCGGCACAAAGCACCGATCGATCGTGGGCCTTCACGCCTTGTACGGTCCGCTATGATTGGGACTGTGGACCACCCGCCTGGCGAAGTCCGCCCAATGCGCTTCTGTACCGCGCTCGCCGGCCCCGGCTCACTCATGGCGCTCCTCAATGGAGATTAGAACCAGAAAGACAGTGCCGGTGCGTTCTGTCGTAACAGTGAATGGAGAAGCTGCATGATCGATGAGGCCCAGCCGCGACCGATTACGGTGCGCATTCGTGAGGCGTGCCGGATCACGGGGATTGGGCGATCAAAGCTCTACGAGCTGATCGCTGCCGGTGAGATCGAGATCATCGTAAGCGCTGTTTTCAGGCCACGGCGGTCCAAGGCATGAGTTCACCGACGCCGTTTGCGGGGTGACCGTTGGCGAGC
>NZ_JAKVIO010000004.1 GCF_022601895.1 Sphingomonas sp. LaA6.9 | reverse complement strand
CGTTGGAGTGATGATGCCTCAGGCAGCCTTGTCGGTCAGCGGCTGCTTGGTCTCGCCGATCGCGCGAATTTCCTCGGCATGCATCCAGCACAGATCCTCGAGCCGGAGCTCGCGATCATCGTGCGCGCGGATCGTGATCGGGCGGATTGGCTGGAGATCCTGCTTGTCGACGAGCACGGGGGTGGAGGGGGTGCCCGATTCCCAGCGCTCGCCCCATTGCCTGAGCGCGAGCATCGCGGGCAGCAGCGCCGCGCCCTTTTGCGTCAGGCGATATTCGATCTTGCGGCGATCCTCGGCGAGCGGCTGGCGCATCAATATGCCGTGCTCGACCAGTCGCGAAAGCCGGTTGGCAAGAATGTTGCGCGCGATGCCCAGCTCCGACTGGAACTCCTCGAAATGACAGATCCGGTTGAACGCGGCGCGCAGGATCAGGAACGACCATTTCTCGCCCATCGCCTCAAGCGCGCACGGAAGCCCGCATTCGTGCTGCGCGAGTTCTTTCAGTGGTTCTCTCAGGCCCATCACTCAAATCTACCGTAAAATTTCTGTCATGCAACTTATATGGGTTTTAAGTTGCAACTTGCAATTGATCCTGATAGGTAGTGATTCGCAACCTAAATTGCCAAGGACGCAATCCATGATCCGCTTTGCTCCCATGTTCGCCTCCGCGGCGGCTTCTTTCCTGCTGCTCTCGGCGACCGCCGCTTCCGCCCAGCCGGCCGGCAGCTTCTATGCCGCGAAACCTGTCGCGGCCTCCGCCTCCGGCAGCCTCGTCGTGCGCGATACGATCTGGAAGTGTGACGGCAATGGCTGCGCTTCTGCGAGCAAGGGCAAGAGCCGCGCTGCCTTTGTCTGCGAATCGCTCGTCAAGGAGGTCGGCGAGCTGGCCTCGTTCCGTGCGGGCACCGAGGAGTTCGGTGCCGAGGCGCTCGCCAAGTGCAACGCCAAGGCATAATTCCGCGCGGAAATCCGCAACAAACAGTTGCAATGCACCGGCACGCGCCCCCAAATGCGTCGCGTGCTGAGGCAATATGAACTTGTAGACCGGGTCCTCTCCTACGACCCCGACGCCGATGAGGCGTTGCTCAACCGCGCCTATGTCTTTTCCATGCAGATGCATGGCAGCCAGAAGCGTGCCTCGGGCGATCCCTATTTCAGCCATCCCATCGAGGTGGCAGGCATCCTGACCGACCTGCGTCTCGACGACGAGACGATTGCGACCGCGATCCTCCACGATACGATCGAGGATACGCTGACGACGCAGGAGGAGATCGAGAAGATCTTCGGGCCCAATGTCGCCCGGCTCGTCGACGGCGTCACCAAATTGTCGAAGATCGAGGCGCAGACCGAGAGCGAGCGCGCGGCGGAGAACCTCCGCAAATTCCTGCTCGCCATGTCCGACGATATCCGCGTGCTGCTCGTCAAGCTCGCCGACCGGCTGCACAACATGCGCACGCTGCACTTCATCAAGAATGAGGAGAAGCGCCGGCGCATCGCCAGGGAGACGATGGACATCTATGCGCCGCTCGCCGAGCGGATCGGGATGTACGAGTTCATGAAGGAGATGCAGACGCTCGCCTTCCAGCATCTCGAGCCCGAAGCCTATGCGTCGATCACCAAGCGGCTCGAACAGCTCCAGGAGGGCGGGGGCGACCGGATCGCCAAGATCAGCTCGGGGCTGAAGCTGCTGCTGAGCCGCGCGGGTATCGAGGTCGAGGTCTCTGGGCGCGAGAAGCATCCTTATTCTATCTGGAAGAAGATGGCCGAACGGCACATCAGCTTCGAGCAATTGTCGGACATCATGGCATTCCGCGTCATCGCCGAGGATTCCGACGCCTGCTATCGCGCCTTGGGCGTGATCCACCAGCGCTGGCCGATGGTGCCGGGGCGCTTCAAGGATTTCATCTCGACCCCCAAGCGCAACGGCTACAAATCGCTCCACACCACGATCATCCATGCGGGTGAGACGCGGATCGAGATCCAGATTCGTTCGAAGGCCATGCACGCACAGGCCGAATTCGGGCTCGCCGCGCACTGGGCATACAAGCAGCACGACCAGCCCGATGGCCAGGCGGGGTGGATCCGCGACCTGCTCGAAATTCTGGAGACCGCCGACAGCGCCGAGGAACTCCTCGAGCACACGCGCATGGCGATGTATCAGGACCGGATCTTCGCCTTCACCCCCAAAGGGGAACTCTACCAGCTGCCCAAGGGCGCGACGCCCATCGACTTCGCCTATGCAGTGCATACCGATCTCGGCGACCAGACCGTCGGCGCCAAGGTCAATGGCCGCGTCGTGCCGCTCAGGACTCCGCTCGAAAATGGCGATCAGGTCCAGATCCTGAAATCCAAGGGGCAGGAACCGCAACCCGGCTGGCTCAATTTCGTGGTGACGGGCAAGGCGCGCGCGGCGATCCGCCGCTATGTCCGCCACAAGGAACGCGACGAGACGATCGCGCTCGGCCGCAAGATCTATGACGAGATCGTGAAAAGGCTGCCCACCCAGCTTGGCCCCGAGGCGCTGAATCAGGCGCTGAAGCGACTGAAGAAACCGGACGAAGCGGCGCTGATGGAGGCGATCGCGCGGCAGATGATCTCCGACGTGGAGGTGATGGAAGCGCTGATGCCGGGCTCCGCGGGCAGCAGCGCACCCGGCGGCCATGCGCCCGCGCAGCGCGAGGCGATCTCGATCCGCGGGCTCACCCCCGGCGTGGCGTTCAGCCTCGCTGAATGCTGCCACCCCGTGCGCGGCGACCGCATCGTCGGCCTGCGGCGTCCCAATGAGGGGATCGAGGTCCACACCATTGATTGCGAGACGCTTTCGGACGGCGTCGACGCCGACTGGATCGATCTCGCCTGGGGCGAGACGTCGGACAGCAGCACCGCGCGGTTGAGCGTCGTCATCAAGAACGAGCCCGGCGCGCTCGCGGTCATGGCGGGGATCTTTGGTACGCACAAGGCGAATATCCTCAACCTGCGCCTCGAAAACCGCGACGGCAGCTTCCACACCTTCGCGGTAGATCTGGAGGTGAACGACGTTCACCATCTGATGCGGATATTGGCGGCGTTGCGCGCGGCCGACGCCGTCAGTCAGGCTGAACGAATCTAGCGCGTTTCTGAAATGATATTGCGCGGTCCTTTTCGGGCGGCGCCGAACGCGATAGGCTGGCGCGAGAGAGCTCCATTCCATCCATTCGAGACATTTCATGACAGACGACCACGACAGCCCTGCCAAAAACATGACCTATGCGCGCTATCTCGCGCTCGACGACCTGTTGTCCGCCCAGCATCCGGTTTCCGACCGCCATGACGAGCTGCTGTTCGTCATCATCCACCAGACCAAGGAACTCTGGCTCAAGCAGATGATCGCCGAGCTCAAGCTCGCGCTCGACCAGATCCGCGCCGACGCGCTTGTTCCCGTTTACAAGGGACTGGCGCGCGTCTCGCGCATTCAGGCGGTAATGACGCTGAGCTGGGACATTCTCGCGACGATGACGCCAAGCGACTATTCGCAGTTCCGGCACGTTCTGGGTACGAGCTCCGGCTTCCAGTCCGACCAGTTCCGCACCGTCGAATATCTGCTCGGTCTCAAGGACGGCGCCTTTCTGCGCTATCAGGAAGACCGGCCGCATGCGCAGGCCGCGATGCGCGCGGCGCTCGAAGCGCCGAGCCTCTGGGACGAAGCCAATCGTGCGCTCGCCCGCGCAGGAATTGCAGTCCCCGACAGCGCGACCGAGCGCGACTGGTCAGCGCCCTATCAGCCCGATCCCGCGGTCGAGGCGGCCTGGGCCGAGGTGTATCGCGACACAGGGCGATACTGGAATTTGTACCAGCTGGCGGAAAAGCTCGTCGATCTCGACGACGCGCTCGCCACATGGCGCCACAAGCATGCCCAGACCGTCGAGCGGGTCATTGGCTTCAAGCGTGGCACGGGCGGCACCGCGGGCGTCCAGTATCTCCAGTCGACCGTCGGCAAGCGCGCCTTCCCCGAGCTCTGGACGCTCCGGACGCAACTATGAGCCACAAGCATCTGTTCGCGCAGGCGCTCGGCGCACACGAAGCCGAGGGGCGGCTGCATCTCGCGGCGCATTCGCACCATCTCTGGCCCGATGCGAGCTTCGAGGGGCATCGACGCTGCTGGGAGGACGGCGCCTTCCTTGCCGATCGCAAATGGGACAAGGTGATGGGCGAGGTCTGGCCCGCCGCGCAGACGCAGGTCGCCGCCGAACTCAGACTTCCCGATCCCGCGACCATCGTCTTCGCCTCCAGCACGCACGAACTTATGCTGCGTCTGCTTTCGGCGCGCGGGGAGCGGCCGGTACGTGTGCTGTCGAGCGATGGCGAATTCCACAGCTTTCGCCGGCAGGCGGCGCGATGGGTCGAATCGGGCCGGATCGTGCTGGACACCGTGCCCGTCGAGCCCTTTGCCAGCTTTGCGGACCGCTTCCTCGAGGCGGCGCGCAAGGGCAGCCATGACCTGATCTTCGTCAGCCATGTATTCTTCAATACTGGCCATGTGTTCGATCGCTTCGGTGAACTCGCACCGCTGGCGGATCCCGAGGGGCGCTGGGTCGTCATCGACGGCTATCACGGCTTCATGGCGGTGGAGACCGATCTTTCGGCGGTGGCCGATCGCCTCTTCTACGTCGCGGGCGGCTATAAATATGCGATGGCGGGCGAGGGCGTTGGCTTCATGCATTGCCCGCCGGGCTTTGGCCTGCGCCCCGAGATCAGCGGCTGGTATGCCGAGTTCGATGATCTGTCGCTGCCCCCGGGGTCGGTTGGATATGCCCCCGATGCGCGCCGCTTCCTCGGCGCGACCTTCGATCCGTCGGGGCTCTACCGGTTCGTCGCGGTGCGCGAGATGCTTGCGCGCGAGGGGCTGACGACCGCGGCGATTGCGGCGCATGTCCATGCGCTCCAGCAGCGGCTGGCCGAGCGGCTCGCGCGGACGCCCTTTGCCGAAGCCGAACTGCTCAACCCGCTCGAAGATCGCGCGCATGCACGCTTTCTTGCGCTGCGTTCGGTCAACGCGCAGCCCTGGTATCGCCAGCTGGCCGACGCGCGGATCACCGTCGACGTGCGCGGCGATGTGCTGCGCATCGGCCTCGGCCTCTATCACGACGCCTCGGACATCGAGCGGTTTCTGGAACGAACGCGGAGCGTAACAGCAATGCCATGATCCCCGGGCACCAGCACGGGGACGCCGTGTGTTCAGCGCCTGATCGTTGCGCTGGCGGGCTGATCGGCGCAGGCATTTGTTCTACGTCAAGGCAGGCGTATTCTGCGGTGTGGCACAAGGTTTCGAAGAGGGGCTGCCGATCGGCAAGGCTTGGCTTCAGGAGCATTTGCTGTGAATGATTTGCCCAAGACGATCGAATGCAGCGGCAAGGTGGTGACGCTCAGGCGTTTCCGGGCGGACGACCTCGATGCAATGCTCAAATTCGCGCGGTCGCTGCCCGAGCACGACCTGCTGTTCCTTGATCGCGACCTCAAGCACCGCAAGGTCGTGGACGCCTGGCTTGCCGAAATCGAGGACGGTTTCATCGACAGCCTGATCGCCGAGGCGCCATCTGGCGTCGTCGGCACCTCCGCGCTCGTCCGCGATCCACTTGGCTGGTCGACGCATGTCGGCGAACTTCGGTTGCTGGTGAGCCCCAAGCTGCGCGGTGTTGGCCTGGGCCGGGCGATGCTCGAGGAGAGCTTTCGCATGGCGCTCCAACGCGACCTCAGGAAGCTCATCGCGAGGATGACGCCCGACCAGACCGCGGCGATTGCGCTGTTCGAGGACCTTGGTTTCGTACGCGAGGCGCTGCTCGCCGACCATGTGATGGGCCGCGACGGTGTGACGCACGACCTGATCGTGCTGAGCCAGACAGTCGAGCGCGCGGCCGCGCGGCTGGTGGCCTGAGCCGCCGCCGCGGGCAGCAGCGCTCACATTGTGCTGATCGTCGGTCGCACGAGGATTTCACTGATATCGACATCCTCGGGCTGCTCGATCGCGAAGGCGGTGGCGCGCGCGATCGAATCAGGTGAAATTGCCATCTTCCGCAGATCGTCTACTTTTCTCGCGGTTTCCTCGTGCGTGATCGTCTGGCCCAGTTCGGATTCGACCGGACCGGGCGAGATGATCGAAACGCGGATATCGCGATTTTCGAGGCGCAAGCCTTCCGAGATGGCGCGCACTGCGTATTTGGTCGCGCTGTAGACGCCTCCCGCCGGAATCACGCGATGCCCAGCGATCGAGGCGATATTCACGAATTGCCCGAAACCCTGACGCTTCATCACGGGCAGCGCCGCCGCAATGCCGTGGAGCACGCCGCGGATGTTGACGTCGATCATGCAATTCCATTCGTCGATCCTGAGCGCGTCGAAGGGTGAAAGCGGCATCAGTCCCGCATTGTTCACGACCGCGTCGATGCGGCCGAACTCGGCGAGCGCGAAGTCGACAAAGGCCTGCATGCTGGCGAGATCGGTGACGTCGAGCGCCCGCCAGCGCGCCGATCCGCTGTCGGACCAGATCGTGTCGACCAGCGACTGCAGCCGTGATTCGCGCCGTGCGCCCAGCACCACATGCGCGCCGCGTCGCGCCAGATGCTTTGCGGTGGCTTCGCCGATGCCGCTCGAGGCGCCGGTGATAAGCACGACCTTGTCCCTCACGTTGCACATGGTGCCGTTCCTCGTCTGTCGATATGTCAGGGAGCCGCGCGCCGCGAAACGGGCGCTCCGGCCTGATCCTCTTATGCCGTGTGCCCGCAGATATGCGGTAGTCGGGAACTCCGAAATTCTTGCACGATTCTCCGGAACTGGTTTCGGGCATCCGCTGCGCCCTTGCGTGACGCAACCCCAAATGCCACCTGAAATGGCGGAGAATCGCCATGCAGACCAATGCCGAACTTGCCCGCCTGATTGAACGATTCGTCGTCGAGGACGGGACGCTCGAAACGCCGATCCCCCGCATGAAGCTCATGCGCCTGTCGCACCCGACAGACCCGGTGCACAGCGTTCATGATCCCGCGCTGGGCATCATCGTCCAGGGACGCAAGCGCGTGATCCTGGCGGACCGGACGCTCATCTACGATCCGGCGCATTATCTGGTCGCCTCGCTCGATCTTCCGATTTCGGGTCATGTGCTCGAGGCAAGTCCCGAGGTGCCGTATCTGGGCTTCAAGCTCGCGCTCGATCCTGCAAGCCTCAGCGCAATCATGATGGAAGCGCCCGTGATCCCGGCGGCGCGGGAATCGACGGGCCCCGCGCTGGGACTGAGCGCGGTCACGCCCGAACTGCTCGATGCGGTGATCCGGATGGTGCGGCTCCTAGACACGCCCGGGGACATAGCGGTGTTGGCCCCGCTCATCGAACGCGAGATTCTCTATCGCCTGCTGATGGGTGAGCAGAGCGCGCATGTGCGCCAGATCGCGCTGGCGGACAGTCGGCTCCATCAGGTCAACCGGGCCATCGGCTGGATCAGGCGCAACTATGCCCGGCCCTTCAGGATCGAGACGCTGGCGGCGGAGGCGCGCATGAGCCCGTCCACGCTGCATCAGCATTTCAAGGCGGTGACGGCGATGAGCCCACTCCAGTATCAAAAGCAGATCAGGCTCCAGGAAGCGCGTACGCTGATGCTCTCGCGCGGCATGGATGCGGCGAGCGCGGGACATGAGGTGGGCTATGACAGCCCTTCGCAGTTCAGTCGCGAATATCGCCGGCTGTTCGGCGCACCGCCGGTGCAGGACGCCGAGCGGCTGCGCGCGGAGCCGGGCCTAGCGATGGGGGCCTGATCGCGCAGGGATAAGGCGGTCGATCGTGATGAAGACCGCGCATAGTGCCGCGAACAGTACGAAAAGTAGCGCGATGTTGGCGAGAATGTGCGGATAGCCGAGCTGCTGCACGTCGAGCACCGGATAGGGATATTCGTCGACCACCGCGCCGCGCGCCATCACCCAGATCACATAGAGCACGGGATAGGCGAGCATGCGCGGCAGCGCGCTCCACTGGAGATGCCGGTGCGCGGCGAAGCCCGTCCACCAGAGCAGGTAGAATACGGGAAGCAGATAGTGGAGCGTGGCGTCCGCGACGCGGAACAGGCCCAGCGGATCCCAAATGCGCGCGAGCATCAGATGGTAGAACATCATCGCGAACATTATCGCCGCCGCCAGTGTCGCGCGGTGCACAGGTTCGCGGAAGAAGCGCAGGCCGGGCCGCAGTTCGGCAAGATACACGAGCACGACGCCGATATTGGTCAGGATCGTAAAGAAGCTGAAGAAGAAGACGATCGCGCCGGGCAGGCTGCGTCCCGCGTCGATCGCGCTCGAGACAGTGAGCGCGAACTGAAGCAGCAGCGTGCCGGTTCCGAGCACGAGCCCCAGTGCCGCGATACTCCTGCCTGGCGACATTCGCTTCCCCTTCAGTGCACGGCACGCGCCTGCGTTTCGCCCTTGGAGGCGAGCGAAAAGCGGGGTTCCGCACTGGCGAGCGTATCAGTGGCCAGCGCGGCGGCATAGCGGCCGACCGCGGGACCATGTTTGAAGCCATGTCCCGATCCGGCGCCGACGAGGATGGCATTCGTCCAGCGCGGATGCCGGTCGATGAGCAGGTCGCCATTCGCGCTGTTCTCATATTGGCAGACGCGCGCCTCGCTCAGCGGGGCACGGGCCAGCAGCGGGAAGCGGCGCGCCATGAACGTGCGGACCTCGGCGAGAGCCGCAGGCGAGGGCGTGCGATCGACGGTATCGGGGTCGATCGGTGGTCCATGCGCGTCATGCGCGATCTTGAATCCGCGCGCTTCGAGGTCGGGGAAGCCGTAATAGATATCGCCGTTATTGAAATCGGCCCAGCCGGGCAGGCGCGCGGGACCGAAGCGGTCGTCGCCGGGCGGCGTAGCGAAAAAGAACACCTCCTGACGCGTCGGAAGGATCCGGTTGCCGAGAATGTCGGGAAAGAGCCTTGGCAGCCAGGGGCCGCACGCAAAGACGAAGCGCGCCGCAGACAGCGTCTCTCCGCTCGTCGTCGCCAGATGGTCGAGCCGCTGTGCGGCGGGGTCGGGCGGCACGATTACCGCCCGGCGATATTGCCCTCCGGTGCGGACGAAGCGGTCGACCAGTGTCTGCACCGCGCGCCGCGCCATGAGCGCACCGAATTCGGGCTCGTACAGGCCGAGTTCGACGCCCGTGAAGTCGATCTGCGGGAAGCGCGTGCGCATCTGCGTCGCGTCGAGCCGCTGGGTGGGCAGCTTCAGTTCGCGGTGGACCGCGATCGACTGGTCGACAAAGGCCTCGCGTCTGGCGAAAAAGAAGAGCACCCCGGTCTTGTGGAATATCGGCAAACCCGCCGTATCCGAAAGCGCCTTCCAGTCGGCGAGCGAGTCCCACGCCATCCGCGTATAGACCGCATCGGCACCATAGCTCCCGCGCGTCATCCGCGATTCGCCGCCCGAGGAGGCGCGCGCATGCGCCGGGCCCCAGGCATCGAGCAGCAACACGCGCTTGCCCTGATCCTGCAACTTTGCGGCAGTCCACGCGCCAAAAACCCCCGCACCCACGACGATCGCGTCATGGCTCTGCGTTGCAGCGCCGAGCGCGGACGAGGCCAGCGCTCCGGCGCCGACGCCAAGGGCCGCCCGACGCGTCAGCCCGGGCATCGCGGCGTCAGCCCTTGTCCGGCGGGTTGAGCGATTCCTTGCCGAACTGGACGATCATCTCGCCCACCTCGCGCGCAAGCGACATGCTGCGCACGCCCTGATCGCGGATGAAATCGCCCTGGATGCGGAGCACTTCGGAGAGGCTTGATGCCTGCGCTGCGGCGCGCATCGCGGCAAAGGCCTCGCGCGTGTTGGTTTCGGCATGGTCGATCATCTTGAGGCTGATCGCGCTCGAATTCTCGGCGGCCTTCTTGCCCGCCTCGGTCAGCGCCTCGGTGCCTGATTTTCCTTCACCCATGATCCTCTCCTCCTCACGTCGCAATCGAGTGGAGATGATCGAAGATCGGCACACCGCGCGGCATTTGAACGGAGGCGGTCTTCGTCAAATCCCTCTCCCCTATTGTCCTGCCAAGATTGCCGAATCCGGCGGGGCGCACAAGCGTCAAGGTTGACGTGACGACGCCGGCATTGAATTGTCCGCGAGGGAGGCGCGCAATGCCGGCACCAGCAGCCACACTATCCGTCGACGCGGCCATGCGCCTTGCCTTTGCCACCTTCGAGGCCGAGGGCGATCGGGTTTATCGTGACAGCCTGGGCCCGCGCTACGCCATCCATACGGACAAGGCCTTTGGCGTGAAGATGGCGACGATCCAGGCGCTCGCAAAGCGGCTGGGGCGCAGCCATGCGCTTGCCGAGGCGCTGTGGGACACAGGCTGTTACGAGGCGCGGATGCTGTGCGCCTATGTCGACGAGGTCACTGCGGTCACTCCGGCGCAGATGGACCGCTGGGCTGCGGATTTCGACAACTGGGCCATTTGCGACACGCTGTGCTTTTCGCTCTGGGACCGGACACCGCACGCGTTTGACCGGATCCACGCATGGGCCGCGCGCGACGAGGAGTTCGTCAAGCGCGCGTCCTTCGCGCTGCTGGCGAGCGTCGCGCTCCATGGCAAGGGGCTGCCCGATGAACCCTTTCTCGCTGCGCTGGCGCTGATCGAACCCGCCGCCGAAGACGATCGTAATTTCGTGAAGAAGGGAGTCAATTGGGCGTTGCGCGCCATCGGCGGACGCCGGCGGCTGCTCAACGCCGAGGCAATCAGCGTCGCCGGGCGGCTGGCCGCGTCGAAAGCCCCCGCACCGCGCTGGGTGGGCAAGGATGCGCTGAAGGCGCTTACCAGCCCGAAGCTTCAGGAGCGGCTGGCGAAGAAGCCCGGTTAGTGCATCGTGCGCCAAATGAGATCCGCTCATCCTGAGGAACCGTTGAGCCTGGCGAAACGGTGTCTCGAAGAACGTACCTTGCCGGTCCTTCGAGACGGGTCTTCGCCTTCGCTCAGCCCCTCCTCAGGATGAGCGGAGATGGGGCCGATTTGACGCACGATGCTCTAAAGACCTCTGATCGCGCAGGCTGAATCAGCCTCAACGATCGGACGCTAATGCGTCTCGGCGCGGAGGGGGCGCGCGAGGAGGTCGTCGACCACGGCATCGACCGTCGCTGCCCCCGAAAGCAAGGCGCAGACCGCATCGACGACGGGCATCTCGACGCGTGCGGCGCGCGCCGCCTGTTGCAGCACGGGCGCGGTGAAGGCGCCTTCGGCCACAGTGCGACGATCGGCAAGGAGGTCGGCGGCGTGGCGACCCTCGCCCAGTCCCTTGCCAAGCGAGAAATTGCGCGACTGGGTCGACGAGCAGGTGAGGACGAGGTCGCCAAGGCCCGACAACCCCGCGAGGGTCTCGGCGCGTGCGCCGCGCGCGACCCCGAAGCGCGTCATTTCGGCAAAACCGCGCGCGATCAGCGCGGCGCGGGCATTGAGGCCAAGCCCACGCCCCTCGACCACGCCGCAGGCGATGGCGAGCACATTCTTGACCGCGCCGCCGATCTCGGCGCCGATCACGTCGGTCGAGCCATAGGTACGAAAATGCGGGCGTGCGAGTCGTGCGGCGATGCGGTCGCCGAGTGTCGCGTCGGCGCAGGCGAGCGTGACCGCGGTCGGCAGGCCCTTTGCCACCTCGGCGGCGAAGGTCGGTCCCGACAGCACCGCGATGGATGCCTCGGGCCGCGTTTGCTCGGCGATCTCGGAGACGAGCTTCTGTGTGCCTGCCTCGATCCCCTTGGCGCACAGGATCAGCGCGCGGCCCTTGGCGTCGAGTCCGCCGAGCACGCTGCGCACATGCTGGGCGGGGCTCACGACGAGGAGCGCGTCGCGGTCGGACAGGTCGGCGAGCACCCCCGTCGCGCGGATCGCCGGCGATAGCGGCACATCGGGCAGGTATAGCGGATTGATGTGGCTGCCGTTGATCGCGCCCACCACGTCGGGCTCAAGCGCCCAGAGCAGCACCTCCTCGCCGCCTGCGGCCGCGACCTGCGCGAGCGCGGTGCCCCATGCGCCGCCACCGATGACCCCGATCTTCATGCCTTCACCCCTGCTCCCCGCGCCTTTTCCGCATTCGGATCGAGCGGCCAGCGCGGCCGCGCCGCGAAATCGAGCGGATCGCTGTGTCCTTCGAGAAAGCGCTCGGCACCCGCCCAGCCGATCATCGCCGCATTGTCGGTGCAGAGCCAGAGCGGTGGCGCGAAAAAGGGCAGGGCGTTCTCGTCGGCCAGCGTTTCGAGTGCGGCGCGTACGGTCTTGTTGGCGGCCACCCCGCCCGCGACCACCAGCGCGGTTGCGCCCGGCGCGTTTCCGATCGCGCGGCGCGTCCGGTCGATCAGGCAATCGACCACCGCCTGCTGGAAGGAGGCCGCGATGTCCTCGGTGCGGTGGATGCCCGCATCGCGCGCGCGCAGCACCGCGCTCTTGAGTCCAGCGAACGAGAAATGCGGCTCGGGCGTGCCGACGAGCGGGCGCGGCAGCTTTACTGCCTTTGGATCGCCCTCGAGCGCGGCCTTCTCGACCGCGGGGCCGCCGGGAAAGCCAAGGCCCAGCAGCTTGGCGGTCTTGTCATAGGCCTCGCCCGCTGCATCGTCGATCGTGGTCGCGAGCCGCCGATAGCGGCCAACGCCTTCGACGAAGAGCAACTGGCAATGCCCGCCCGACACGAGCAGCAGCAGATAGGGAAATTGCAGCTTGGCGTCGGCAAGCCGCGGCGAGAGCGCATGGCCCTCGAGATGGTTGACCGCGATCAGCGGCTTGTCCGCGGCGAGCGCGAGCGCCTTGGCGGTGACCAGTCCGACCATCACGCCGCCGATCAGCCCCGGGCCCGCAGTCGCGGCGATTGCGTCGATCTCGTCGAGCGTGACCCCGGCCTCGTCGAGCGCGGCGGCGACAAGTGGTTCCAAAGCCTCGACATGCGCGCGCGCGGCGATCTCGGGCACGACGCCGCCATAGGGGCGATGCGCCGCCTCCTGCCCGGCCAGCTTGTGCGAAAGAATGCGCCGGTCGGTGTCGATCACCGCCGCCGCGGTCTCGTCGCAGCTCGATTCTATGCCGAGGATGAGTGCCATTGTGCCTTTTCTCTAGTGCCGTTCATCGCTAGCACAACCCGCCATGACCTCCCTTCCCGATACGATGAAGCTCGGCACGCGCGGATCGCCGCTGGCGATGACCCAGGCCAATATGGTGCGCGACGCGCTGATTGCAGCCCATAAGCTTGGCTCCCACGCGATCGAGATCGTTCCGATCAAGACCAGCGGCGACAAGATTCAGGACCGCGCGCTTGCGGAAGTCGGCGGCAAGGCGCTTTGGACCAAGGAACTCGACCGCGCGCTCGAAGATGGCCGCATCGACTTCGCGGTCCACTCGATGAAGGATGTCGAGACGATCCGCCCCTCCGTTATCGTGATCGCCGCGATGCTCGAACGCGCCGATGTCCGCGACCGGCTGATTGGCGCAGACACTGTGGCGTCCATCCCCAATGGGGGGCGCGTCGGCACCAGTTCGCCCCGGCGCTCGGCGCAGATCCTGCGCGCACGCCCCGATCTCGAGATCGTGCTGTTCCGCGGCAATGTCGCGACGCGGCTCGAAAAGCTTGAACATGGCGAGGCGGACGCGACACTGCTCGCCGCCGCCGGTCTCGACCGACTCGGGCAGCGCGACATCGGCCATGCCGTCCCCGTCGCCGAGATGCTTCCGGCGCCTTCGCAGGGGGCGGTCGGGATCGAATGCCTCGCCGACCGCACCGAACTTCGCGCCTTTCTGGGCGCGATCGACCATGAGGACACGCATCTTTGCGTCGCCGCCGAGCGACTGCTGCTCGAAAGGCTCGGCGCCGATTGCCGCTCGCCCGTCGCCGCGCTGGCGCTGCGTGAACCGGCCGGGCTGTGGCTGCGCGCCGAGCTGCTGAGCAATGACGGCGTCGAGCATGTGTCCGGCGAGGCGCATTTCGCGATCGGCGACGACGCGGCGGTGCGGGCGCTCGCCGAATCGCTGCTCGATCGCGCAGGCCCGGCATTGCGCGCGCTGTTCACGGGATGAGCCGTCCGCTGCTCGTGCTGCGTCCCGAGCCCGGCACCGCCGCGACCGTCTCGCGTGCGCGTCTGCTTGGGCTCGACGCGATCGCGGTGCCGCTTTTCGAGATCGTGCCGCTCGTCTGGGATGCGCCCGATCCGGCGCGCTTCGATGCGGTGATGGTGACCAGCGTCAATGCGCTGCGCCATGGCGGCGATGCAGTGCGGCGCTATGCCGGGCTGCGCGCCTATGCGGTCGGCGAGGCGAGCGCCGCGGCACTTGCCGAAGCGGGGTTCGATGACGTCCGCATCGGGCCCGGTGACGCAATCGGGCTGATCGAACTTCTCGCTAGTGACGGCGTGGGGCGCGTGCTCCATTTGTGCGGCGAGGATCGGCGCGAACCCGATCCCTGCGGTCTCACGATCGAGCGCGTCGCGGTCTATGCCGCCCGCGAAATCGCGTGTCCCGAAGAGTTTGAAGCAGCAATCACGCGACGGCCCGTGGCGATGGTGCATTCGCCGCGCGCCGCCGCGCGGCTGGCCGCACTCGTAGCCGATCGGGGCCGGATTCCGCTCGCCGCGATCAGCGCCAATGCCGCGGCTGCGGCGGGTGATGGCTGGGAGGCGGTCGCGATTGCCGACGCCCCGACCGATCAGGCTTTGCTGGCGATTGCCGCGCGCATGTGCAAACAAGAGAAGGACAATTCGAGGGACGGGTCGCAATGAGCAGAGACTATGTGCCGATAGAGGGAGACGCAAAGCCGACGCGTGCCTTCAGAACGGTCATCATCGCCGTCGTCATCGCCTTTCTTGCCGGGCTGGTTGCGATGGGGTGGTTCCTGAAGAGCTGGAATGGCGGCGCGGGCTTTCCGGGACGTCAGGCCTCGTCCGCCAGGACCGATGCGGTAGCCGCGCTCGACCGCAAGATCGATCCGCAGGGTGGGGTGACGGCAACGCCGCCGGTACGCGCGGTCGTGGATCCTCAGGCCGCCGACGAACTGGCCGCGCGTGTGCGCGATCTCGAGCAGCGCATGGCGCGTATCAGCGTCAGCGCCGAGGCGGCGTCGGGCAATGCGGCGCGCGCCGAAGGGCTGCTCGTGGCCTTTGCCGCACGCCGCGCGCTCGATCGCGGCGTCGCGCTCGGCTATATTGAGGGGCAGCTGCGCGATCGCTTCGGCGACAGCCAGCCGCGCGAAGTCGCAACCGTGATCGCCGCCGCGCGCCAGCCGATCACGCTCGAGGAGCTGCAGATCAGCCTCAACGAACTTGGTCCCGAACTCGCGGGCGGTGGCGCCGATGCGAGCTGGTGGGACGGATTTCGCCGCGAGATGAGCGAGCTGTTCGTGATCCGCAAGGCGGGGACGCCGTCGCCTGCGCCGACCGAACGGCTGAGCCGCGCCAAGCGCCGGCTCGCGGGCGGGCAGGTCGACGCCGCGCTGGCCGAGGTCGCGCGCATGCCCGGCCGCGCCAAGGCCGAGAACTGGATGGCCGCCTCGCGCCGCTATATCGAGGCGCGCCGCGCGCTCGACGCGATCGAGACCGCCGCGATCCTTTCGCCGCGCACCATACGCACCCCGGCACCTGCACTGCCCGCGCCGACCGCTCCCGAGGCCTCGCCCGCGCTCGCACCCGGAGGGGCAGAGGCGCCGACCACCTAGTCGACGATCACGCCGCCCTTCATCACGACGGGCGGCTTTTCGAGCACCGCTATGTTCGCGATCGGGTCGCCGTCGACCGCGATCATGTCGGCATAGCGGCCGGGTGCGACCGCGCCGACATCCTTTTGCCAGCCGAGCAGGTCGGCGGCGACCGTCGTGGCCGACTGGATCGCCTGCATCGGCGTCATCCCGAAGCGCACCATATAGGCGAACTGACGCGCATTGAGCCCGTGCGGATAGACGCCGGCATCGGTGCCATAGGCGATCTTGACCCCGGCCTTCACCGCCCTGGCAAAACCCTGGCGCTGCGCCTCGGTGGTCTCGAGATTCTTGCGCAGATGCCCTTCGGGCCAGCCCTCCTTGCGGCCGATCTCGTCGATATAGTCGCCATTATAGACGTCCATCACGAGCCATGTGCCGCGCTCCTTCGCCAGCCGAATTCCCTCGTCGTCGATCAGCGAGGCGTGCTCGATCGAGCGCACGCCGTTCAGGATTGCGGTCCTGATCCCCTCGGCGCCGTGCGCGTGCGCGGTCGCATAGCTTTTGTGGATCGCAGCCTGCTCAGTCACCGCGCGAATATCCTCCGCCGTCATTTCGAGCTGGCCGGGTTCGGTGCCCTCGGCAAGAACCGCGCCCGTCGCGATCATCTTGATGCTGTCGACGCCGTGCTGGAAAAGGTAGCGCGTCCTGATCTTCGCATCATTGGCGTCGGTGTAGACGCCGACGCGCATGTCCGCAGGGACCGTGACGTCGGGCGCAAATCCCGTCACCTCGCCGCCGCCGCCGGGCACGGTGATATAGGCACCGACGACATTCATGCGGGGGCCAGTCACGCGGCCGGCATTGATCGCGTCGCGCAGCGCGACATCGGTAAACGCGCGAAAGCAGCCGACGTCGTGGACGGTGGTAAAGCCTGCGAGCAGCGTCTTGCGCGCATTTTCGGCGCCCACCAGCGCCACTTCCTGCGCCGAATGGAGCAGCGGTTCGGCGACATTATTGGTCTGTCCCCAGTCGGCGAGATGCGTGTGCATGTCGATCAGACCGGGGAGCACGGTCTTTTGCGTCCAGTCGACGATTTCGCTCCCCTCGGGCGGCGGCGACCAGGGCTCGACCGCGACGATGCGTTGGTCGTCGATGCGGATGCGCTGGTCGGCGAGCACGCGGCCGCGCTCGACGTCGATCAGCCGGCCCGCATGGACATAAACGGTTCCCGCAATGGCGGGCGCCGCCGCCGACCCCATGAGCGCGACGACGATCCCGGCTACGAAAATACTCCTCATGCGCCCCTCTTTCCGTTGACGTTAGCGTCAGTCGCCTTAGTCTCTGCCCAACTGAGAGCAAGCAAGCCCATTGCGCAAGGGAGAGAGACGATGCCGGGACCGCTTGAGGGGATTCGCATTGTCGAGATGGCGGGCATCGGCCCGGGGCCCTTTGCGGGCATGATGCTTGCCGACCATGGCGCCGAGGTGATCCGCATCGAGCGCGCGGGCGCGAAGGATCCACGCGCGGCGCGCGATCCGCTGCTGCGTTCGCGCACGACAATCGCGCTGGATCTCAAGTCGCCCGAGGGGATCGCGGCGGTCCGGGATCTGGTGCGATCGGCGGACGGACTGATCGAGGGTTTTCGCCCCGGCGTGATGGAGCGGCTGGGTCTCGGCCCCAATGTGCTCCTCGCCGACAATCCCCGGCTGGTCTATGGCCGCATGACGGGCTGGGGACAGACGGGGCCGCTCGCGCCCGCCGCAGGGCACGACATCAACTATATCGCGCTCTCGGGCGCGCTCCACGCCTTTGGCCATGCCGGAGAAAGGCCGACGCCCCCGATCAACATGGTCGGCGATTTCGGCGGCGGCGCGATGATGCTCGCCTTCGGGATGCTTGCCGCATTGCTGCATGTCCAGCGCGGAGGCGAAGGTCAGGTCGTCGATTGCGCGATGACCGACGGCTCGGCGTTGCTGATGGCGATGATCTGGGGCTTTCGCGCACAGGGCATGTGGGGCGGCGCACGCGGCGAAAATCTGCTCGATACCGGCGCGCATTTCTACGACAGCTACGAGACCGCTGACGGCAAATATGTCTCGATCGGGTCGATCGAACCGCAATTCTATGCGCTGCTGCGCGACAAGGCGGGGCTGGTCGAGGATGCCGATTTCGACGCGCAGCTCGATCCACGGCGCTGGCCCGCGCTCAAGGCGAAGCTCGCCGCGCTGTTCAGGACGCGCACGCGCGATGAATGGTGCGCGCTGATGGAGGGCACCGACATCTGCTTTGCCCCCGTGCTCGATTTCGACGAGGCGGTGGCGCATCCGCACAATGTCGCGCGCGGCACCTTTGTCGAGGCGGGGGGCGTTGTCCAGCCCGCCCCCGCGCCGCGCTATTCAGGGCTGACCCTCACCCCGCCGCGCATGGCCGAATGAACCCCGGGGCATCGCGCTCTGAATCGACCGCATCTTTCCGCTCATCCTGAGGAGCCGTTGAGCCTGGCGAAACGGTGTCTCGAAGGACGCACCAGGCTGGTCCTTCGAGACGGGTCCCTTCGGCTGCCCACCTGCGGCGGCCGCTCAGGACATGCTTCGCCTTCGCTCAGCCCCTCCTCAGGATGAGCGGATCTCATTTAGGGCACAGTGCTTTAGCCGATGTCGAACTTCACGCCCTGCGCGAGCGGCAGTTCGTTCGAATAGTTGATGGTGTTGGTCGCTCGGCGCATGTAATTCTTCCAGGTGTCCGAGCCCGCCGCGCGACCGCCGCCCGTCGCCTTTTCACCGCCGAACGCGCCGCCGATCTCGGCGCCGCTCGTCCCGATATTGACGTTGGCGATTCCGCAGTCGCTTCCGGTGGCCGACTGGAACAGTTCGGCCTCGCGCACGTCGCGCGTGAAGATCGCCGAGGACAGCCCTTGCGGCACGCCGTTCTGGAGCGCGATCGCCTCATCGAAGTCGCGATAGCTCAGCACATAGAGGATCGGCGCGAAGGTCTCCTCGCGGACGATGTCGGTCTGTGCGGGCATCTCGACCAGCGCGGGGCGGACATAATGGCCGGCGCCCGGCACCTCGACGCGCTCGCCGCCCGAGACCTTGCCGCCCTCGGCGCGCGCCGAGGCGAGCGCTGCCTGCATCGCGTCGTAGGCCTGCCCGTCGATCAGCGGCCCGACATGGCTCGCCTCATCGAGCGGACTGCCGATGGTGAGCGATGCAAAGGCCGCCTTGAGCCGCGCGACGAGCGTCTCCCTGAGCGATTCGTGCACGATCAGCCGCCTGAGCGTGGTGCAGCGCTGGCCCGCGGTGCCCGCCGCCGAAAACACGATGCCGCGCGTCGCGAGATCGAGATCCGCCGAGGGTGTCACGATTGCGGCATTGTTGCCGCCGAGTTCGAGGATCGCACGGCCGAAGCGTCCTGCCACGCGCACTGCGACATCGCGGCCCATGCGCGTGCTCCCCGTTGCGCTCAGCACGGGCACACGTACGTCCTCGGCGAGCAGAACGCCAAGCTCGGCGCCGCCGATCAGCGTCTGGACCAGGTGGTCGGGCGCATCGCCGAATTCGGCGGCGGCCTTCTCGAACAGCAAGGTGCAGGCAAGCGCGGTGAGCGGCGTCTTTTCGGACGGCTTCCAGATCGCGGCATTGCCGCAGACCAGCGCCACCATCGTTCCCCAGGCCCAGACCGCCGCGGGAAAGTTGAACGCGGTGATCTGCCCGAACACGCCCATCGGATGCCAGCTTTCGAGCAGCTTGTGCCCCGGCCGCTCGGTGGCGATGACCAGACCGTGGAGCTGGCGCGACAGGCCCGTGGCGAATTCGCAGATGTCGATCACCTCCTGCACCTCGCCGCGCGCTTCGGTCAGGATCTTGCCGCATTCCAGGCTGATGATTCGCGCCAGCGGCTCCTTGTGCGCGCGCAACAGGTCGCCATAGATCCGCACCAGTTGCCCGCGCCGTGGTGCGGGCACCGCGCGCCAGGCGCGGAAGGCGGTTTCGGCGCGCGCGATCGCGGCCTGGCCGTCAGCCGTGCTGTGCTGGCTCAGTCGTGCGAGTTGCGCGCCGTCGACCGGAGAGGTGGTGACGAGTGTCTCGCCAGTGACCGGAGGGAGCGCGATGCCCATTTCGGCGAACAGCGCTGCGACGCTCGGCAGGTTTTCGGAATCATGGGTCAGTGCCACGGCGGGGCTCTTTCAATCGGAATGTGGGTGTTGCCCGCGCATATAGAGCCTGATCGTTTGAGGTGGAAGCGCCTCGCGCTTCCGCCGAAAGCGTGAATCAGGCTCTATTCAAGGCCTAGTGCAGCGTCCTGCGCTTGGCGACACCGGGACTATCCGGTCGGGTCTTCGCTTTGTCCGCCGTCAGCGTCGGGTGTTCGCGATGCCTCCCCGGCAGCGCCACGTGCCTGCGCCTTTCTCCGTCTCAGATTCTGCCTCAACGCCTCGGCCAGTCGCCGCGCGCGCTCGTCATCCGCCTTGCTCATGGATCATTTCCAAGCAGATCGTCGTCAGGCCCGCAAGCACGCCTTGACGAACGTCCATGCATTCGCCATAGGCGCGCTCCTGTTCGCGGTTCCGCGGAAAGTGCTGCCGTAGCTCAGTGGTAGAGCGCATCCTTGGTAAGGCTGAGGTCGTGAGTTCAATCCTCACCGGCAGCACCATTTCCCCCTAAATGGAAATCAACCCCTTCATGGGGTAGGGCTTCCAATGTTCTGACGGCGAAAAATCGCGTCGAGCGCGCCTATTCCGATTCGGAGAAAGGGCGCCATTTGCGGTCGTGACAGCGCTGGAGCTGCGTCGTGCAATGCACGCATTCGCTGATCCAGCGTCCGCGATTGTCTGAAAAGGCACGTTCGCGCGATCGAAGATGCCCCAAAATGCCGCAAAGATACTTTCTGATACGCATTTCGCGCCCGATATTTTCCGTCGACGCAACTGTCCAGACCGCAATGTGCATGTCGGCGTAAAAATTGCCGCAATCATGGCATTGCGGCGCCCATGGGGATGCGGTGTGGCACCAGCCCGAGCCGTTCGCGACGCGCCCAGCGCACGACCATGAGTACCGCCACCGCGGCGAGCCCGCTCGCCAGCCCCAGCCAGATACCGACCCCCCGGAAGCCCAATGGAAAGGCCAGGACCGCGCCCACGCCGATTCCGATGACCCAGTAACCGACCGCGGCGAACAGCATCGGCACCCTGGTGTCATGAAGCCCGCGAAGCACGCCCGCGCCCACGACTTGTGCGCCGTCGACGATCTGGAACAGCGCCGCGACGGCCAGGAATGACACCGCGAGCGCTGCGACCTGTGCGTTGGCGGGATCGCCCAGGTCGAGGAATATGCCGATCAGCAACCGCGGCACCGTGATCAGCGCGATCGCGGTGAGGCACATGAATCCCACCCCCATGGCCAGTGCGGTCCAGCCTGCGCGCGCGATCATCGCGGGATCGCCCCGGCCGTGGCCAATGCCGACGCGTACCGTGCCTGCCTGCGCCAGCCCCATCGGCACCATGAAGGAAAGCGACGCGATCTGGATGGCGATCGCGTGCGCGGCCAAGGACGGCTTGTCGATCAGCCCCATCAGGAACACCGCGGCGTTGAATACCGTGACCTCGAGCGCGAGCGTGATCGCGATCGGCAGGCCGAGCTTCCAGACATCGCGGTAGCGCGTCCAGTCGGGCACCCAGAAGCGTCCGAACAGGTGATAACGACGGAAACGCCGCTCGCCGTAGACGACGAAAAGCATGCCGAAGAACATGAAGAAACCCGAAAGCGTGCTGCCGATCCCTGCGCCGACCAGTCCGAGCGCGGGCATTCCGAACTTGCCGAAGATCAGGATCCAGCACGCCAGCAGGTTGAACGCCACGGTCGAAACCACGACGACCACGCCCCAGATCGGCCGTTCGAGCGCCGAGATATAGTTTCTGAGTGTCAGGTGGAGCAGGAAGGGGAAGAGCGCCCATTGCAGTGCGCGCAGGAACCGGCCAGCGTCGGCGGACAGGGCGGGATCCTGACCCATGGCGAGCAGGATCGCCTCGCCTTGCCAGAGCACTGCCCAGATCGGAACGCAGATCGTGGCGGCCGCCCACATCGTCTGGCGCACCGTGCGGCGGACGTCGCGCACCGAATGCAGCCTGCGCCCGCGCTCGCTCGCGATCATCGGCGATGCCGCCATGACCAGCCCCATGCCGAAGATCAGGAAGGCATTGTAGAGATTGACGCCGAGCGCGGCTGCGGCGAGCGAATCGGCGCCGAGCCTGCCCACCAGGATCAGGTCGGTGGCATGGATGGCCGACCAGGCGAGGTTGCCGAGCACCAGCGGCAGCGCGAGGCGCAGCATCGCACCCGCTTCGTGCCGCCACATCCCGCGATGCCCTTCCTCGCCCTTCACAATTCGTCCTTTTGCCATCCGCCCGTCGCGTCGGGGCCGGTCGCTATGCCAGTCCGGCCAGCGCTTGGGAATGGGGGCGAAGCCAGGCGCGTCGGTCGCACCAAGTCGGGATTTTGTCGCTCTCGTCGCCGCTGCCGTCAAAGCCGCGCTATGCCGCGCGTAACCGGTTGGAGAGGAGAGACATGGGCCATAGATTTGCTGTCGCGGTGCTGATCGCTTTGGAAAGCGCGTCCGCCGGCCGGGCGGCGGAACCCGCCCCGACGGTTCTGGCCGCAACGGCGCCGGCACCACCCAGGCTCAGTGCGGGACAGCGCAAATATCAGTCGATCTTTCCGGTCAATATCCCCGACGAGGTTCTGGAGCCGTTGAAGGCCGAAGAGGGCGTCTGGGATGCGGATGTCGAGCTCTATGTCGGCGACGTCGCGAAACAGCCGATCCGCAAGACGGGGGTACAGACCAACCGCCTCGCGTCGAAGGGCAACGCGATGCTCAACGCGTTCCGCTATGATGACGGTTCGTATGAAGGCACGGGCATGTGGGGCTGGGACGCCTTCACCAATCGCTACACCGGCGTGTGGATCGACAGCGACACGCATCTCGTGCGCCATGATATCGGCTATTACGACCCCGAGAGTCGCACATTCCGCTGGGAAGCCGATACGATGCAGCCCGACGGGGTGACGACGCGGATGCGGATCGTCCAGCAATTCAAGGGCGATATCCGAACCTTCCAGATCGACCTCATGGACGCGAAGACAGGCGCGTTCAACAAGCTGATCTACATGACCTTTACGCGTCGCGCCGCGTTCTGATCAGGGCAGCGCGGCGGTGCAGGCTCTGAGCAATGCCGCCACCGCCTCGATCCGCGCCAGCCCCCGCGTGTCGGCATGGGTGACCTGCCAGAAGCTGCGCCTGATCTCGCGTTCGTCGGCCATGATCGGCACGAGCAGGGGGTCGCGGTCGCCGATGAATGCGGGGAGCACGCCGATCCCGGTGCCGCCCGCGATCAGCCGGTGCTGGATATTGATGCTCGTGCTCCTGAGCTTCGGTTCGAGGCCCGCGCCAATTTCCCCCAGATAGTCGAGCTCAGGTGAATAGATGAATTCGGGAACATAGCTGATCAGCGCGTGGCGGCCCAATTGCTCGACGCGTACGGGCTTGCCGTGCGCTTCCAGATAGGTGCGCGCCGCATACAGCCTCAGCCGATAATCGCTCAGTTTCGTTGCGACGAGCCGACCGCTGCGCGGCCGCGCGAGCATCACCGCGATGTCGGCCTCGCGCTTGGATGGGTTGAGAAAACCCGAGGCGGTGATGATGTCGAGCTGGATGTCGGGATGGGTGCGGTGGAACTCGGGGAGCGCGGGGGCGAGCACCCAGGTAGCGAAGCCTTCGGCAACGCTGAGGCGCACCTGGCCCGACAGGCTGCGCGAATCGCCCGTCACTTCGCCCATTGCGGCGAGCGCGGTGCTCTCGATCGCCTCGGCGCGCGCAAACAGCGCCTGGCCGCGCTCGGTCAGGAGCCGTTCGCCGCCCACGCTTTCGAACAATTGCGCGCCGAGCTGCTCCGAAAGCCGCGCCATGCGCCGGCCGATCGTGGTCGGGTCGACGCCCAGCGATCGCGCGGCCGGGGCGATGCGCCGCGCGCGCGCCACCGTCAGAAAAACGCGCAGATCATCCCAGTCGAACACGGCGATTCCTATGCTGCAAAATTGCACGAACAGACTGCAAATATGTCGCCTTGCGTGCAAATTCACAATGGCCGATGAGGGCACGAAACGCGCTTGCCCATAATCTCGAGAGGATGCCCCCCATGCGCCAGATCACCCATAAGCTCGCCAGCTCGCTTGCGTCCGAAGGGACGCGTTTCGGCGACGTCTTCGATCCCAATAGCGGCCAGATCCAGGCGCGCGTCGCGCTGGGCGATCAAGCGGTGCTCGACGCCGCGGTCGCCGCCGCGCAGAAGGCGCAGCCGGGCTGGGCCGCGACCAACCCGCAGCGCCGCGCGCGCGTCATGTTCAACTTCAAGGCGCTTGTCGAAAAGAACATGGACGAACTCGCGCACCTGCTCTCGTCCGAGCATGGCAAGGTGATCGCCGATTCGAAGGGCGACATCCAGCGCGGGCTCGAGGTCATCGAATTCTGCTGCGGTATCCCGCATGCGCTGAAAGGTGAATACACGCAGGGCGCCGGCCCCGGTATCGATGTCTATTCGATGCGCCAGCCGCTTGGCATCGGCGCGGGTATCACGCCCTTTAACTTCCCCGCGATGATCCCGCTATGGATGTCGGGGGTCGCGATCGCGGTCGGCAATGCCTTCCTCCTCAAGCCATCCGAGCGCGATCCGTCGGTGCCCGTGCGGCTTGCCGAGCTGTTCCTCGAGGCGGGGCTGCCCGAGGGCATCCTCCAGGTCGTGCACGGCGACAAGGAAATGGTCGACGCCATTCTCGATCACCCCGCGATCTCGGCGGTCAGCTTCGTGGGTTCGTCGGACATTGCGCACTATGTCTATAACCGCGGCGTGCAGGCGGGTAAGCGCGTCCAGGCGATGGGCGGCGCGAAGAACCACGGCATCGTCATGCCCGACGCCGATCTCGATCAGGTGGTGAACGACCTTTCGGGCGCGGCCTTCGGCTCGGCCGGCGAGCGCTGCATGGCGCTTCCGGTTGTCGTGCCCGTGGGCGAAAAGACCGCCAACGAACTGCGCGAGGCGCTGATCCCCGCGATCCGCAAGCTGCGCGTCGGCGTCTCGACCGATGCCGAGGCGCATTACGGCCCCGTCGTCAACGCCGCGCACAAAGCGCGCGTCGAGGGCTGGATCCAGAAGGGCGTCGACGAGGGCGCCGAACTCGTCGTCGATGGTCGCGGCTTCAAGCTGCAGGGCCATGAGGAAGGCTTCTTCATCGGCCCGTCGCTGTTCGACTATGTCAAGCCGACGATGGAAAGTTACAAGGAGGAGATCTTCGGCCCGGTCCTCCAGATCGTGCGCGCCGCGAATTTCGAGGAGGCGCTCGCGCTGCCGAGCCAGCACCAATATGGCAATGGCGTCGCGATCTTCACGCGCAACGGCCACGCCGCGCGCGAATTCGCGCACCGCGTCAATGTCGGCATGGTCGGCATCAACGTGCCGATCCCCGTGCCTGTCGCCTATCACAGCTTCGGCGGCTGGAAGCGCTCGGCCTTTGGCGACATCAACCAGCACGGCATGGAGGGTGTCCGCTTCTGGACCAAGACCAAGACGATCACCCAGCGCTGGCCCGATGGTTCGGCCGAAGGCAGCAACGCCTTCGTCATTCCGACGATGGGGTGAGTCAAACTCCTCCCCGGAACGGGGAGGGGGACCACGCGCAGCGTGGTGGAGGGGCCGCGCACCGACGCTGGTGTCCGCCCCTCCGTCAGCCTTCTGGGCTGCACCTCCCCGTACCGGGGAGGATCTGATACGGAGCGGCCATGACCAACCAGTTCGACCTCACCGACGACCAGCGCGCGATTCAGGAGATGGCGCAGAGGTTCACCGCCGACGCCATCACGCCTCACGCGGCCGAATGGGACGAAAAGCACATCTTCCCGCGCGACACGATCCGTCAGGCGGCCGAGCTTGGCTTCGGCGCGATCTATGTTTCGGAGGAAATGGGCGGGATCGGGCTCGGCCGGCTCGAAGCGGCGCTGATCATGGAGGCGATGGCCTATGGCTGTCCGTCGACCAGCGCCTTCATCTCGATCCACAATATGGCGATCTGGATGATCGACCGATTCGGCGGGCAAGGGGTAAAAGACAAATACCTCCCGCAGCTCGTGACCATGGTTCACATAGCGTCCTATTGCCTCACCGAACCCGGCTCGGGATCGGACGCCGCGGCGCTCAAGACCAGAGCGGTGCGGGACGGCGATCATTATGTCGTCACCGGATCCAAGGCGTTCATCTCGGGCGGTGGCCAGAACGAGATCTATGTCACGATGGTCCGTACCGGCGAGGACGGCCCGAGGGGCATTTCGTGCCTCGTCATCGAAAAGGACATGGATGGCGTCAGCTTTGGCGCTGACGAAAAGAAGCTCGGCTGGCATTCGCAACCCACCGCGCAGGTCAATTTCGACGGCGTCCGCGTGCCCGTCGAAAATCTCGTGGGAGGCGAGGGCGAGGGCTTCCGCATCGCGATGATGGGTCTCGACGGCGGCCGGCTCAATATCGGCGCGTGTTCGCTCGGCGGCGCGCAGCGCTGCCTCGACGAAGCGGTGAAATATACGAAGGAACGCAAGCAGTTCGGCAAGGCGATCGCCGATTTCCAGAATACGCAGTTCATGCTGGCCGATATGGAAACCGACCTTCAGGCCGCGCGCACGCTGCTCTATGCGGCGGCGTGCAAGGTGACCGCCAACGATCCCGACAAGACCAAATTCGCGGCCATGGCCAAGCGTCTGGCGACCGACACCGGCTCGAAGGTCGTCAACGACGCGCTCCAGCTCCACGGCGGCTATGGTTTCCTGCAGGACTATCCGATCGAACGCTTCTGGCGCGACCTGCGCGTCCATTCGATCCTTGAAGGAACCAATCAGGTCATGCGCATGATCGTCGGGCGCGAGCTGACCCGGCAGTGACGCATTTTGCGCGCATCGCTTGCTGGCATGGCGTGCGATTTTAGGTAACGGGGAAGCATGACCGACGAACTCATCATCAGTAGCGAAGGGCGCGCAGGGCGCGTCAGCCTCAACCGCCCCAAGGCGATCCACGCGCTCACCACCGCAATGTGCAGCGGCATCATCGACGCGCTCGAGATGTGGCGCGAGGATGAGGAGGTCGAGATATTGCTGTTCGACCATGCCGAGGGGCGCGGCTTCTGCGCGGGCGGCGACATCCGCATGCTCGCCGAAAGCGGCGCCACGGACGGCGTCGAGGCGCGGCGCTTCTTCCACACCGAATATCGGATGAACCACCGGCTCTTCGCCTATGCCAAGCCGACCGTGGCCTTCATGGATGGCATCACCATGGGCGGCGGCGTCGGCATCGCACTGCCGTGCAAATATCGCGTCGCAACCGAGAATACGCGCTTCGCCATGCCCGAAACCGGGATAGGCCTGTTTCCTGATGTCGGCGGTGGCTGGCACCTTTCGCGCCTGCCCGGGCGCGTCGGTCAGTTCCTGGCGCTCACCGGCGCGCGCATCGACGGCGCCGAGTGCCTGTCACTCGGGCTCGCGACACACTATCTGTCCGCCGAGGCGCTCGAAGATGCCAAGGCGCGCATCGCGGCCGACCCTTCGCGCGTCGAGGGCATATTGGGTCAGCTTTCAGTGACGCCGCCCCCTGCCAAGATCGAGGAAAGCCGCATCGCGATCGACCGACTGTTCGCGGCCGACCGGCTCGAGGACATCTATGCCGCGCTCGAAGCCGATGGCGGCGACTGGGCACTGAAGGAACTGGCGACGTTGCGGACCAAATCGCCCCAGACGATGAAGGTGTCGCTGCGCCTGCTGCGCGAAGGCGCGCTGATGCAGAACTTCGCCGACGAGATGCGGCAGGAATATGCGGTGGGTGCGCATGTCGTGCAGCGCCACGATTTCCTCGAGGGCGTCCGCGCGGTGATTGTCGACAAGGACAATGCGCCGAAGTGGAATCCGGAGACCCCCGAGGGAGTCACCGATCATATGCTCGACACGATCTTTGCCCCGCTCTCCGAGGATGAGGCGTGGACACCGGCCTGAATGAACACCCGTCATCCCGGACTTGATCCGGGATCCATGAACACGGAATTTTCCCGACAAGGCCGTGTTCATCGATTCCAGCTTTCGCTGGAATGACGAATGAAAAGGGACTTGGAATGGCTCAATATGAAACGCTGATTGTCGAAACGCGCGGACCCGTCACGCTCATCACGCTCAATCGTCCGCAGGCCATGAATGCGCTGAACTCGCAGGTGCTTGCAGAACTGATCGCCGCGCTCGAAGCTTTCGACAGCGACGATGCACAGGGCTGCGCGGTGCTCACCGGGAGCGAGAAGGCCTTTGCCGCGGGCGCCGACATCAAGGAAATGTCGGGTCAGGGCTTTGCCGACATGTACGGCAGCAATTTCTTCGCGGGCTATGATCGCGTGACCGCGACGCGCAAGCCCGTGATCGCGGCGGTTGCGGGCTATGCGCTGGGTGGTGGATGCGAGCTTGCGATGATGTGCGACTTCATCCTTGCCGCGGACAATGCGAAATTCGGCCAGCCGGAGATCAAGCTCGCGGTCACGCCGGGCATGGGCGGATCGCAGCGCCTGCCGCGCGCGGTGGGCAAGGCCAAGGCGATGGAGATGTGCCTGACGGGCCGCATGATGGACGCCGGGGAGGCGGAGCGCTCGGGACTGGTCGCGCGGATCGTGCCCGTCGCCGAACTCGTCGAGGACGCGGTCAAGACCGCGACGACGATCGCCGGAATGGCGCCGCTTGCAGTCAAGGCCAACAAGGAAATGGTCAACGCCGCCTACGAAACCACGCTCCAGATGGGCATCCAGTTCGAGCGCCGGCTGTTCCACGGGATCTTCGGCAGCGAAGACCAGACCGAAGGCATGGCGGCGTTCGTCGAGAAGCGCCCCGGCAAATGGACGGGCAAGTAAGGCGTTATTCGGGATAGGATCTGGACATGGCACGCATCGGTTTCATCGGGCTCGGCAATATGGGCGGCGGCATGGCCGCAAATCTTGCGAAAACGGGGCATGACGTCCACGCCTTCGATCTGTCCGAGGACGCGGTCGAGCGTGCGAAGCAGGCGGGCTGCCTGACCGTGGCAAGCGCGGCGGCGGCTGCTGACGGTGCCGAAGCGGTCGTGACGATGCTGCCCGCGGGCAAGCATGTCGAGCAGGTTTATGCCGACTCGCTCTTCGGCAATGCCCAGCCGGGCACGCTCCTGCTCGACTGTTCGACGATCGATGTCGCGACCGCAAAGCGCGTTGCTGAAGCCGCTGCAGCCAAGGGTTTTGTCACCGTCGATGCACCCGTCTCGGGCGGCATTGCCGCGGCCAATGAGGGCACGCTGACCTTCATGGTCGGCGGATCGCACGCGGCCTTTGAGCGTGCCGAGCCGATCCTGTCCGCGATGGGCAAGGCGGTGATCCACGCGGGCGCCAGCGGGGCGGGGCAGGCTGCCAAGATCTGCAACAACATGCTGCTGGGCGCGTCGATGGTCGCGACCTGCGAGACCTTCCTGCTCGCGCAGAAGCTGGGGCTCGACCCGCAGACCTTTTTCGATATCGCGTCAAAGGCATCGGGACAGTGCTGGTCGATGACGAGCTACTGCCCCGTCCCGGGCGTCGGTCCGGTGACGCCGGCCGATCGCGACTATCAGGGCGGCTTTGCGACCGCGCTGATGCTCAAGGATTTGCGCCTTGCGATGGAAGCCGCCAGCGGCGTCGCCGCCGATGTGCCGATGGGCGCAAAGGCCGCCGAACTCTACCAGCAATTCGCCGATGCGGGGCAGGGCGGGCTCGATTTCTCGGGCATTATCAAGATGCTGGGCGGCAAGATCTAGCGGACGCGAAAGCCCGGCCGCTTGTGATCGGTGGTCGGGCGAAATTGCGGCGGCACGACATATTCCGCCGCGGGCGCCGTGGTCGCGGGTGACAGGCGTACCAGCGCCGGGTCGATCTTGGCATCGAACTGCAGTCCAAAGAGATGCTCGTTGGTCCACACCACCTGGCCCGTCACCAGCCCCACGCCTGCGAGCAGCATATGGCCGCGCTGCCCGGGCTGCAGTGGCATGTCACTGCGCCCTCCGAAGCCACCTTCGGAGAGATTGCGGATGCGGACCTTGATGACGCGTCCGTCCTCCAGCGCCAGCTGACCGACGAAAAGACGACCCGTACGCGCCTCTCGAACCTGACCCTTCGCTGCCGCCGGATCGTCTTGCCGATCCGCGTCGGGCGAATGATCCATGGGAGACCTCCATTTCACAATCGTGTTCGAGCAGGAATAATACCCCAAACACGGTATTCAAGCGATAAGCCTCGAAATTCGTAGTTTATTCACCTTAACGGCGTGGCGGGCGGGCGGTTAAGCGCGGCTTGGCCATGCGCAAATTTCTGTTGCTGGATAATATCTATCAAATGTGTAGATAAAAGAGCCTCGGTGATCCGGCCGAACCGCTTTTTTCCGGATCCGCGGATTTTGATGGTCAGCTTGCCCCGCGTCACCAAAGCTAAAGCGCACGATGGCTGCTCGGCGTGAAGGCCAGCCCCGTGGACCCGAAAGGAAGGACACGATGGCGATGACGAACAACAATCACCCGACACGATCCGCACTGCGGCTTTGCATGATGTGTAGCCGCGCCGCCTGAGCGCGGCACCGGTATACATTTCTGCAACTCTGGGCCGCGCGATCGCGGCAGGAGCATCATCATGGAAACACGCTCGACGGTCCGGCACGCGCTGGACGATTATCCATTGTCGCTGCAAAGCGCTGCGCGTGCGCTATGGGGCGATGGCTTCTGGGGGCGCGACAAGCCGCGCCCCGTCGAAGGGCGCGCCAGGACGCTGATCCACAGGCGCTGAGCACTGACAGGCGGGAGCGGCTTGGCCGTTGACGGATGCATGCGGCATGCGCATTGCACTGAAATGCGCTTCTTTTCGGACAACGCCGCCCCCGCCTGTCAGAGCGTCCTCGACGCGCTCGTCGCCGCCAACCAGCTCGACACCGCCTATGACGGCGACGCGTGGAGCCGGTCGCTCGATGCGCGCTTCTCGGATCTCTTCGAGACCGAGGTTCGCGCATTATGGGTGGCGACCGGGACGGCAGCCAATTCGCTGGCGCTTGCTGCGCTCTGCCCGCCGCACGGCGGGGTCGTCTGCCACCGTCAGGCGCATATCCAGAACGACGAATGCGGTGCCCCAGAATTCTACACGCATGGCGCAAAGCTCATGCTGGTCGAGGGCGAAGGCGCGAAGCTGTCGCCCGGGCAGGTGACCGCAGCGCTCGATGCGGTGAACCGCGGCGTCCACTGGGTCCAGCCGCATGCGGTGTCGATCACCAACGCCACCGAATATGGCGAGGTCTACACGCCCGAACAGGTGGCGGCGCTGGGCGCGATCTGTCGCGACCGCGATCTGGGCTTCCATATGGACGGCGCGCGCTTCGCCAATGCGGTCGCGCATCTCGGCTGCAGCCCCGCCGATGTCACCTGGCGCGCCGGTGTCGATATTCTCAGTTTCGGCTTTACCAAGAATGGCGGGATGGGAGCGGAAGCGCTCATCTTCTTCAAGCCCGATCTCGCCGAAGCCTCGCTCTATCGCCGCAAGCGCGCGGGGCACCTGCTGTCCAAAGGGCGTTATCTGGCGGCGCAGATTCTCGCGATGCTCGATGACGATGTCTGGCTCGCCAATGCACGCGCCGCCAATGCGGGCGCCAGGCTCCTTGCCGAGGCTGCCGGGAACCGCCTTGTCCATCCCGTCGAAGCCAATGAGGTCTTCCTGCGCGTCGATGCCGGGCAGGCGGCGTCGCTGCGCGCGCTCGGCTTCGACTTCTATGACTGGGCGCCGGGCGAGGTGCGGCTGGTGACGAGCTGGAATCAGGATGTCGAGGCGATCCGGCCGCTGGCCGATGCCATCGCGGCGTTATGAGCGACGAACCATCCGGACAGGCGACGCCGGCGCGCGTCCTCATCCCCTTTTGCATCGTCACGCTGATCTGGGGATCGACCTGGCTGGTCATCCGCGACCAGCTGGGCATCGTGCCGCCGAGCTGGTCGGTCAGCTATCGCTTCCTGATCGCCGGTCTCACCATGCTCGGCCACGCGCTCGTTCGACGTGAAAGTCTGAGGCTCGACGCACCCGGCATCGTCTTCGCGCTTGGGCTGGCGTTCTCGCAATTCGTGTTCAACTTCAACTTCGTCTACCGCGCCGAACTCTACATCACCTCGGGGCTAGTGGCGGTGGTGTTCGCGCTGCTTGTCGTGCCCAATGCGATATTCGGCAGGATATTCCTGCGGCAAAAGCTTTCGGGGCGCTTCCTTGCCGGTTCGGCGGTCGCGATCGCCGGCGTTGCGCTCCTCTTCGTTCACGAGGCGCGGCGCGATGATGCGGCTGGGGCGGGCACGCTGGTCGGCATTGGCATCACCCTGCTCGCCGTGCTCTGTGCCTCGGTTGCCAACGTGATGCAGGCGACAAGGCGCTCTGCACTTTACCCCATGAGCACGATGCTTGCCTGGGCGATGCTGATCGGCGGCCTCGTCAATGCGGGCTATGCCTGGGCAACTGCGGGGCCGCCCGTGGTCGAGCCGCGCCTGGGATATTTCGTGGGACTGCTCTATCTCGGCGTGATGGCCTCGGCGGTCGCGTTTCCGCTCTATTTCGGCGTCATCCGCGTGATCGGACCTGCCAAGGCGGCCTATTCGAGCGTGCTCATCCCCGTGATCGCGATGCTGCTGTCGACGCTGTTCGAGGGCTATCGCTGGTCGCTGCTCGCCGCAGCGGGCTGCGTGCTCGCGCTTGTGGGGCTCGTCATTGCCTTGAGGGCGCGCAACCCCGCGCGATAGTCGGGATAGCGCGGCGACCAGCCGAGCAGCCGCCTGGCCTTGCCGTTCGCGACGCGCCGGTTCTCGGCGTAAAAGGCGCGCGCCGCCGGGGAAAGTCCGGCCTGCCCGACCGGCAATAATGGCGGGCAGGGAAGCCCGAGCAGGGCGCAGGCATGCTCGATCACCGCATTCTGCGGCGCGGGCAGATCATCGGCTAGGTTATAGGCCCCCGCAGGGCCTTCGAGCGCGGCTATGACCCCCGATACAATGTCGTCGACATGGATACGGCTGAAGACCTGGCCTGCCAGATCGATGCGGTGCGCCTTGCCCTCGGCCACGCGCTCGAGCGCGGAGCGCCCAGGCCCGTAGATTCCCGGCAGACGGAAGACGCGCACATCACGGCTGAGCGTGAGCCAGGCCGCATCGGCGGCGGCGCGCGCGCTGCGGCGGCCATGTCCGACGGGCGCGCTTTCATCGACCCAGGCGCCGCCCGTATCGCCATAGACCCCGGTCGAGGACAGATAGCCGATCCACTGCGCCGGGCTCCCGGCGATGCTCTCGCCATAATTCTCGAGCACGGGGTCCGCGTCGCCTTCGGGCGGGACGCTCGACAGGATGTGCGTCGCCCGGCGCAGCGCCGCGTGCACGCCCTCTTCATCGTCAAAGGCGATCGTTTCCGCGTCAGCTGTCCGCCGCGTGCCGCTGACAGCCCAGCCGCGCGCGCGGAACGCCCGCGCGATCCGCGTCGCGGTATAGCCCATGCCGAAAATGAAGAGCGAAGACATCGCGCTATCTAGGCCGCATATCGCACCGGACAACCACTATCATTGCGCCGACCTTTCGCCGGGCGTAAGGCCTTTTGCCATGCTTGACGTCCAAACCGCCCCCGCCGCCCCCACGGTCGTCCGCCGTCTGGACTATCGTCCCCCCGACTGGCTCGTCCCCGAAATCGCGCTCGATTTCGTGCTCGACAGCCTGAAGACGCGCGTGCGCGCGCGCCTCGATGTGCGACGAAATGGCCAACATAATCGGCCGCTCACGCTCGACGGAGACGGTCTCACCCCTGAGTCGGTCATGGTCGACGGCCGGGTGCTCGAGGCGAGTGAATGGCGGCTCGAAAATGGCGATCTCGTCATCGAGCTTCCCGGCGACGCGCATCTCGTGGAGACCGAGGTACGGATCGCGCCCGAAATGAACACCCAGCTCATGGGGCTCTATGCCTCGGGCGGGCTGCTCTGCACGCAGTGCGAGGCGGAAGGGTTTCGCCGCATCACCTTCTTTCCCGATCGTCCCGATGTGCTCACGCGCTATTCGGTGCGCATGGAGGCCGACAAGGCGCGCTATCCCGTGTTGCTCGCCAATGGCGATCCCGTTGCCGCCGGCGATCTTGCCGATGGCCGTCACTGGGCGGAATGGAAAGATCCCTTCCCCAAGCCGTGCTATCTCTTCGCACTGGTCGCGGGCGATCTCGTCGCCAATCGCGACAGCTTCACGACGATGTCGGGCCGCAAGGTCGATCTGGGCATCTGGGTGCGCAAGGCCGATCTGCCCAAGACCGATCACGCGATGACCGCGCTCAAGCTCTCCATGGCCTGGGACGAAAAGGCCTATGGCCGCGAGTACGACCTCGACGTGTTCAACATCGTCGCCGTCGCCGATTTCAACTTCGGCGCGATGGAGAACAAGGGCCTCAACATCTTCAACTCGCGATACATCCTGGCCGACCCGGACACCGCGACCGACGCCGATTATGACGCGATCGCGGGCGTCGTCGCGCACGAATATTTCCACAACTGGTCGGGCAACCGCGTCACCTGCCGCGACTGGTTCCAGCTGAGCCTGAAGGAAGGCTTCACCGTCTTCCGCGACCAGAGCTTCACCGCCGATCAGGGCTCGGCCGCGGTCAAGCGGATCGAGGATGTGCGCGTGCTGCGCGCCGCGCAGTTTCCCGAGGATGCGGGGCCGCTCGCGCATCCCGTACGCCCCGATTCCTATATGGAAATCTCGAATTTCTATACCGCGACGGTCTACAACAAGGGCGCCGAACTCATCCGGATGATGGCGGTGATGCTGGGCGCCGAGCGCTTCCGCAAGGGTGCCGATCTCTATTTCGAGCGCCATGACGGCGAGGCCGCGACCTGCGAGGACTTCGTGACCGCGATGGAGGATGGCGGGGAGATCGACCTCGCGCAGTTCCGTCGCTGGTACGAACAGGCCGGCACGCCGCGCGTCAGGGCAACGCTCAGCCACAACGGCACAACCGCGCGCCTGCTCCTCGAGCAGAGCGTGCCGCCAACGCCGGGCCAGATCGACAAGCTGCCCATGGTCGTGCCCTTGCGGATCCGGCTGTTCGGCGAGAAGAGCACCGGCCCCTTGGGAGGGGAACGACTGATCCTGCTCGACACCGCGGAACAGGTCGTCACGTTCGAGGGCATCGCCGAACGCCCCGTGCTGTCGATCAACCGCGGCTTCTCCGCGCCCGTCATTGTCGAGACCAATCGCACGCCCGCCGATCTCGCCTTTCTGTCGGCGCATGATGATGATCCCTTTGCGCGCTACGAGGCGATGCAGCAGCTCATGCTCGACACGCTCGTCGCGGCGGTCGCGGGCAGCGCGGCCGACCACGCTCCCGTGATAGCGGCGGTCCGCAACACGCTCACCGATCCTTCGCTCGACAAGGCTTTCGTTGCCGAGGCAGTGCTGCTGCCATCCGAAAGCTTCATTGGCGATCACATGCTGGTCGTCGATCCCGAGGCGATCCACCGCGCCCGCGAAGCGCTGCGCAGCGAACTGGGCGTCGCGCTCGAAAAGGAGTGGCGCGCAGCCTATGCCGCGACGCAGGCCAACCGCTTCGAATATTCGCCCGAAGCCAAGGGCGCGCGCCGTCTCCGCTCGGTCGCACTCGGCTATATCGCCGCCAGCGGTGCGGGCGATGCCGGCGATCTGGCATTCGCGCAGTTCGAGGGGGCGGACAACATGACCGATCGGCAAGGGGCGTTCACCACGCTCGCGAACGGCGATTCGACGTTGCGCGCCAAAGCGATCGAGGGGTTCTACATGCGCTATCGCGACAATGCGCTGGTACTCGACAAATGGTTCACCACCCAGGCGCTATCCACGCGCGACGACACGGTCGATCAGGTGATCGCGCTGTCGAAGCACGCCGATTTCACGCTCGCCAACCCCAATCGCGTCCGCGCGCTCGCCGGCGCCTTCACCGTCAACCAGCGTGCCTTCCACGCCGCCGACGGGCGCGGCTATGCGTATCTGGCGGACACGATCATCGCACTCGACAAGCTCAATCCGCAGACCGCGGCCAAGCTGGTGCCGCCGCTCGGGCGCTGGCGTCGTTTCGGCGAGGAACGCGCGGCACGGATGCGCGCGCAGCTCCAGCGCATCGTCGATACGCCGGAGCTCTCGCGGGACGTGTTCGAGCAGGCGTCGAAGAGCCTCGCCTAGAGCGGCGTGCATGAATTCGGAATCAAAGACGGAGTACCCCGGCGAAGGCCGGGGTCCAGGGTAGTCGGTCTCAGTGCCCGTGACTCCTGGCCCCGGCCTTCGCCGGGGTACTCTGTAGCGCGTCAAATTAAGCGCACGATGCTCTAGACCCGATCGTTTCCGGGGCGCTCAATCCGGGATCGGGATCACCGCAAGGATTTCGAGCGCCTCGGCCTTGCCGCCAAAGTCGACCAGATCGCCCTCGCCCGCGCCGATCAGCGCGCGCGCCAGCGGTGCCGTGAAAGCGATGCGACCATGCGCGGGGTCGGCTTCGTCGGCCCCGACGATGTCGACATTGTGCTCCGTGCCCGAATCGTCGGCGTATTTCACGCGCGCGCCGAAGCGGATCGTGTCCCCCGCAAAGGCGGGCATGACCTGCGCGGTCGCGCGGCGCGCGCGCCAGTAGCGCAGGTCGCGCTCGATCGCCTTGATTTCCTCCTCGACAGTGGTGCCGGCGAGCGTGGATTCGAGCGCGCCGACACGCGCCTCGATCAGCGCCAGCCCGCGCGGCGTGACGAGATTGGGGCCAGGCGGGATGGGCAGTTCGGGCCGGGGCTCGAGATGCTCCTCGTCGACATCGCGGCGAAAGGCGACGCTCATGCAAGCCCCTCCCCGATCACGAAGGCGCGCAGCGCGCGCGCGTCATGGAGCGCATTGTGCGGCACCTTGCTGTTGCGCGCGGTGCTGAACCCGGGATTGCGCAAAAGTTCGAAGCGCAGGCCGCTGATGTCGACGATATCGCCCGGCCCGATCATCAGCAGCTTGCAGAACAGCGCGATGTCCTCGGGCCAGTCGGCGACGATCTCGGGATCGGGATCGGCGGCAAGATAGGCGGCAATTTCGTGCGCGGCGGTCACCGCGTCGAGACGCAGATCGAGCCCCTGCGGCACCATATGGAGATAGGGCACCACATGACGTTCGACCCATGGCTCGATGGTGTCGGGCAGCGGCAGTGCGGCGTAGAATTCATGGTCGCCGAATTCGGGCACCAGCGCGATGCTGATCAGCGCGCCGCCAAAGCCGTTGAATTCGGTGTCGAGGAAATAGCGCATCGGTCTTTCTTACTGTCTTGTGTTGGGTGCGAAATGTCGCTCACACGGGCTTGGCGCCCGCGCACGCATACGCCAGTACAGGCCGCCCATGCGGGCGCCTCGCAAAGCGTGTTACGCGCCCGCCTTACGCCGGGCGCGGGAAAGCGTCAGCCTCCGATCCAGGCTGCCACGTCGGCCGCGACCTTGTTTGCGGCGGCGTTGAGCGCGACGCCGACGGGGCCGGCCTTTACCTCGGTAACGGGTATGCGCGCCTCGAAACGTTGTTTCTCGATACCGTCGCTGCCGGGCACGGTGCGCGTCGCGTCATAGGTGACGATCGCTTCCATCGCCTCGCCATCGACGCCAAAATTCAGCAGCTCGCCGCCGATCCGCACGCCGGGATCGAAGGAGAATTGCCGGAAGTCCATGACGACGCGTCCCGTCTTCGCGGCAATCGTCTCGGAAAGCAGCGCACGGAACAGCCGGTTGGGCTGATCCACCCATTGCGCGTCCTTCACATAGGCGATGTTGGTGCCGTCGGCTTGCACGGGCACGCGGTTGGTCGCGAGCGCCGCGGGCACGCGCGGCGGCAGCACCGTGATTGCCTGCCCCGGGCCGACAGTCCGGCTCGTTCCCGCGCCGATCGTGGCATCGGCGCTGAGCGTCAGCAGCGAAGCGGGCGGCTCGGCACCGAAGCTGATGCAGCCCGCCAGCGCAAAGGCTGCGGCAAGCGCCGGGAGCAATTTGATCTTCATTGGCGGCCCTTTGGTTCGTAATCGGGAAGCTTGGGCGATCCGACGAGCGCGCCTGCGCCGCCGCGGTCGAGCCGTCCGGCCACCGCGGTCAGCGCTTCCGACATGTCGCGCAGGTCGCGGACCAGCTGGCCGACTTCGGGAATCGTCTGCTTGGAAAAGGCCTGCAGCCCCGGTCGCGCGTCGTTGATCGCGCCGTCGAGCGCATCCATGCTCTTCTGAGCCGACTGGACGGTCTTGCGCAGGTCGGCGATGAGCGGCCGGCCTTCGCCGTCGAGCAGCTGGTTGGTCGTGCCCGCGAGCTTGGCGATCTCCTCGGCGGCGGCGCCAGCCTTCTGGATCGTCAGGCGCGTCTCGGTCAGCGTCGCCGCGAATTCGGGCCCGCGTTCGGCCAGCGTTCCCGAAAGCCGGTCCAGATTCTTCAACGTGCTTGAAATCGAGGCCTGATTCTCGTCATTGAGAAGCTGTCCCAGCCTTTCGGCCAGCGTCGTCAGGCGCTCGAGCAGCTGCGGGGCATTGGAGAGCAGCTCGCCGAGCGCGCCGGGTTTTGTCGGGATCACGGGTTTGCCCGCGGGGCCGATGTCGGTGATCGGCGGCGCGCCCTTGACCGCGCCATCAAGACTGATCTGCGAGACCCCGGTAAAGCCAACGCCCGAAATCGTCGCTGTCGTGCCCTGCAGGATCGGCGTCTCGTCCTTGACGCGGATGCGCACGCGGACGAACTCGGGATCCTTGGGCCAGAGCGCGATCTCGTCGACCTGCCCCGAGGGAACCCCCGAAAAGCTGACCGACGATCCCTTTGACAGGCCCTCGACCGATTGCTTGAAGAATATATCGTAATGCTTTTCGCCGCCCGCACCGAGTTGTGCGAGCCAGACGGTGAACAGCGCGAGCGCCGCGAGGAGCGCGAGGACGACGCCGCCGACAAGGATATGGTTGGAACGCGTTTCCATCGACGATCAGGCCTTCTTGTCGTGCGTCTTGGCCGAAGCCACCGCGGCGCGGCCGCGCGGGCCGTTGAAATATTCCTGGATCCAGGGATGGTCGGTCGCCAGCAGTTCGTCGATCGTACCCACCGCAATCACCCTCTTGTCCGCCAGCACCGCAACGCGGTCGCAAATAGCATAAAGCGTGTCCAGATCGTGCGTTATCAGAAAAACCGTCAGCCCAAGGATCGAGCGGAGCTGGTGGATCAGATGATCGAACGCCGCGGCGCCGATCGGATCGAGCCCGGCCGTCGGTTCGTCGAGGAACAGCAGTTCGGGATCGAGCGCGAGCGCACGCGCGAGCCCTGCGCGCTTCTTCATGCCGCCCGAAAGCTCGGCGGGAAATTTGGGGCCCGCATCCACGGGCAGGCCGCTGATCAGCACCTTGAACGCGGCGATCTCGTCCAGCAGCTCCTGATCCAGCGTCTTGCCGTAGAATTCGCGCAAGGGAACCTGGATGTTCTCCGAAACGCTCAGCGTCGAGAACAGCGCGCCGCCCTGAAACAGCACGCCCCAGCGCTTGCGGACCGCGACCGCGTCCGCCTCGTCGCGGTCGACCATGGATTCGCCGAACACCGTGATTTCGCCCTCGACCGGGGTCTGCAGACCGATGATCGAGCGCATCAGCACCGACTTGCCCGTGCCCGATCCTCCGACGACGCCCAGAATCTCGCCCTTCTTCACGTCGAGGTCGAGCCCTTCGTGCACGACCTGTTCGCCAAAGGCGTTCTTCAGGCCACGCACGCTGATGAGCGTTTCGCCCACCGCGAACTCGGGCAGCCGCTCCTCGGCTTCGAGTTCCTCGCTCATATCCAGCCGACCTGTGTGAAGAAGACCGCGAAGAATGCGTCGAGCACGATCACGAGGAAGATCGCCTGCACCACCGCGGAGGTCGTTCGCATCCCGACCTCCTCGGCGTCGGCCTTGACCTGCATGCCCTGAAAGCAGCCCGCCATCGCGATGATCGCCCCGAAGACGGGCGCCTTGACGATGCCGACCCACAGATCGGTCATCGGCACGACCTCGCGCAGCCGTTGCACGAAGGTTACGGGCGGAATGCCGAGGTCGATCCAGCACCAGATGCCGCCGCCGATGATCGCGACGACCGAAGCATAGAATCCGAGCAACGGCATCATCACCACTGACGCGAAGAGTCGCGGCAGGACCAGCGCTTCCATCGGCGAGACGCCGATGATCCGCATCGCGTCGATTTCCTCGGTGAGCTTCATTGTGCCCAGTTGTGCGGCAAAGGCGCTGCCCGAACGGCCAGCGACCATGATCGCGGTCATCAGAACGCCCAGCTCTCTCAGCGTGATGCGTCCGATCAGGTTGATCGTGAAGACCTCGGCGCCGAACTGGCGCAGCTGGACAGCGCCCTGCTGCGCGATCACGATTCCGATCAGAAAGCTCATCAGCCCGACGATGCCGAGCGCGGAGACGCCCACGACCTCGAAGCGCTGGACCACGGCATTGACGCGGATACGCGAGGGATGGCGCATGACATTCCAGATCGCGATGCAGGTCGCGCCGAAAAAGCCGAGCAGCCCGAGCAAGGTCCGCCCCGCGACCATCGTCGCGTCGCCCACCTCGCCCAGCACGCGCAAGAAGGCCGGCGTGTAATCCGGCTGGGTGCGGCTGCGGATCGTGTCGTCGACCTCGGCAAGCCGTTCGAGCAGCTTTCTGGCGTCGCCATCCGCGCCGGTGATCCGCGCCGAATGGGTCTGCGCGAAATCATGGACGATCCACGCGCCGATCGTATCGATATGCTCTATCTGGTCGAGACGGACCTCGTCGAACGGGCCGCTAAGTTGTTTGAGCCGCTGGGGAAGATCGCCCAGGCGCGCAATGGCGAGGTTGCCCGTGAAGCGCAACATACGCCCGGAGTCGCCCTGCTCCTCGATGAAATCTGCCCGTGCCTCCATGCACTTATTCCTTGCGGCATAATCGCGTGCGCGGCAAGCGTGGAGCGCAATGGCCATTCTCGCGATCTATGACATGGACCGCACGATCACGCGGACCGGAACCTTCACGCCCTTTCTGGTGCACGTCGCGCTCGCGCGCGCGCCCTGGCGGCTGCTGCTCGCGCCCGCCGTTCCGCTCATCATGCTCGCCTATGCGCTTCGGCTGATCGGCCGTGCGCAACTGAAGCAATGGGTCCAGACGCTGCTCATCGGCGGCCACCTGCCGTCGTCCGAACTGGAGCCGCTGGCGCGTTCCTTTGCCGAGAGGATGATCGCGACCAACATCTATCCCGGCGCGCTCAGGCAGATGGAAGCCGATCGCGACAATGGCCACAAGCTGATCATGGCGACCGCATCGAACCGGATCTATGTGCGCGAGATCGCGGCAAAGCTCGGTTTTGACGATGTCATCGCCACCGACAGCTTCTGCCTGCCCGACGGGCGCGTCCAGGCACGGATCGACGGCGAGAACTGCTATGGCCCCGCCAAGCTCCGCAAGATCGAGGCGTGGATGGAAACCAACGGCCTCCATCGCGCCGACTGCACGGTGCGATTCTATTCGGACCACGTCTCCGACGCACCCGTGCTCGACTGGGCGGACGTGCCGATCGCGGTCAATCCGAGCGCAAGGCTGCGCAGCCTTGCCAGGGGGCATGGCTGGCTGATCGTCGACTGGAGTGCGTAAGGGGAATCAGGCCTTTTCGAGCGTGCACTGGAGCGGGTGCTGGTTCTGCCGGGCGAAGTCGATCACCTGGCTCACCTTGGTCTCGGCAACCTCATAGGTGAAGATGCCGCAGACTCCGACGCCCTTTTGGTGGACGTGGAGCATCACGCGCGTCGCGTCTTCCACATCCATGCGGAAGAAGCGCTGCAGGCAGAGCACGACGAATTCCATCGGGGTATAGTCGTCGTTGAGCATCAGCACCTTGTACAGCGCCGGCTTCTTGGTCTTTGCGCGTGTCCGTGTCGCGACACCGAGGCCCGTGCCTTCGTCCTCGCCGCTCTTGCGCCCGGCCATCGCGATGGGCGTGTCCGTCAATCGGCGAAAAATGGTTTCATCGTGTCGCATGGCTGTTCGCAGGATATGGCAAGCGCTTGGCGCAGGGCAAGAGGTGAATCCGATTATGGTGCGCCGTTATCCATGAATTTCGGCGGCCGAACGCAAAACGGCCGCCCCTTTTGAGGGCGGCCGTCGCTACGCTTTACTGAAACCGACGGCTTACGCGGCGGTCTTGAACTTCTCGGCAGCGACCGCGAGGCGGTTCGACAGCGGCTGGAAGATATCGCCCGCGAGCTTGAGCGCGGCCTCGGTGTTCTTCGAGGCTTCGGCGACGAAGGTGTCGAACGACGACTTGGCATAGTCGCTCTGGAGCTTGAACAGCTCGGTCGGCGACTTCACCGCGGCGAAGCTCTTGAGCGCGGCCTGCGCACCCTCGAAATTCTTGCGGCCGAGTTCCGCGGCGTCCTGGCCGAGCGTCTCGATGCCCTTGGCGGCAACCTTGGCCGACGCGACGAGCGCCTCGACATTGCCCTTCTGGAAGTCGGCGAATTCCTCGGCGATCTTCTGGCTCTTCTCGACGGCGGCCTTGGTGCGCTCGTTGATGTCGGCGAACACGGCCTGCGCCTGATTGGTGGCTTCGGTCGCGGCTTTCTTGACGCTCTCGGTGACTTTCGCGGTGTCAGTCATGGTCTCGGTCGTTCCTTTCTCGAGGGCGGGTGCCGATTCCGGTTCCGCCTGAACTTCGGTGATAATCGGCTCAATATCCTCGGCCGGTATCGGCTCCGGAGGTACGCTGCTACTCGGCCCCATGCTCTCGGCCGGGACGGGCTCGGAAAGCGCGGCCGGCTGTTCGCTGATTTTCGTCTCCATGCGCTCGACCGGGGCGGACTGCTGGGCCGCCGCCGGCGATGCGCTGATGCTAGGCTCTATGTTCTTGGCCGGCGCGGTCTTTGTCACCTTTGCCGGCGGGGTCTTCTTCCTGGTGTCGCTCATCGGCGGCGTCCTCAAGAGATCCATTGCATCTATGTTGCACTGCACAAATACAGTCGCGAAGGATCGATTGCAAGCACAATATTGTGCACTGCAACAAAAACGTCATGCTTGTGCGACGATCCGGGCGAAACCCCGGTCTAGCGGCGTTTCACATAGCTGCCGGGGGCATCCTCGATGGCCGGAAGCTTGCCGTTCCCCGGGATCCGGCCGCCCTCGGCCGCCCTCTTGCCGGGATCCTGCGCGATCAACCAGTCGATCCAGTCGGGCCACCAGCTGCCCGGTGTCTCCCTGGCGCTGCCGATAAAGGCGTCGAGCGATTCGACGTGCTCCTCATTGGTCCAATATTGATATTTGCCCGCACTGGGCGGGTTGACGACCCCCGCGATATGGCCCGATCCCGCGAGGACGAAGCGGACCGGCCCTTTCAGATATTCGGTGATCTTCCAGACGCTCTCCATCGGCGCGATATGATCCTCGCGCCCCGCCTGGATATAGGCGGGGGTCGCGATGCGGTTCAGGTCGATGGGCGTGCCCTCGATGCTGATCGCGCCGGGCTGGACCAGCTTGTTGTCGCGGTAGAGCTCGGTCAGATAGGCCTTGTGCCACCTGGCGGGCAGGTTGGTCGTGTCGCCGTTCCAGTGGAGCAGGTCGAAGGGCGCATAGTCCTGCCCGAGCAGATAGTTGTTCTGGACATAGTTCCAGATCAGGTCGCGTCCGCGCAGCAGGTTGAAGGTGGCCGCCATATAGCGCCCGTCGAGAAATCCGTCGCTGGTCAGGCTCTCGATCAGCGCGATCTGCTCGTCGTCGACGAAAAGGTTGAGCTCGCCCGAGCGTGAGAAATCGACCTGCGCGGTGAAGAAGGTCGCGCTCTTCACCTTGTCGGCCTCGCCGCGCGCCGCGAGCAGCGCGAGCGTCGCGGCAAGCGTCGTGCCGGCCACGCAATAGCCGATCGTGTGCACCGCCTCGACCTCGAGCAGGTCGCGCACCGTGTCGATCGCATCGATCTGGCCACGCACGATATAGTCGTCCCAGGTGACGTCCTTCATGCTCGCGTCGGCCGATTTCCACGAGACGACGAACACGGTGACGCCCTGCTCGACGGCCCAGCGGATGAAGCTCTTCTGTGGGTTGAGGTCGAGGATGTAGAAACGGTTGATCCATGGCGGGAAGATGACGAGCGGGGTCGCGAGCACCTCGCTGGTCGCGGGTTCATACTGGATGAGCTGGTAGAGCGGGGTCTCCTTGACGACCTTGCCGGGCGTCGTCGCGATGTTGCGGCCCAGTTCATAGGCGTCGGGATCGGTGTGCGTCAGTTGCCCCTTGCCGATGTCGCGGAGCATATGTTCGAGCCCTTTGAGCAGGTTCTGCCCCTGCGTCTCGACCGTCTTTTCGAGCACCAGCGGGTTGGTCAGCGCAAAGTTGGAAGGGCTCATCGCGTCGAGCAGTCCGCGCGTCGCGAAGCGCACCTGCTCCTTCTGCCTGGCATCGATTCCGTCGATCGTGTCGACGCTCTTCAACAGATGGTCGCAGATCAGCAGATAGCTCTGGCGGACAAGGTCGAACATCGGATTGTCGCGCCATTGCGGCGCCGAAAAACGCCGGTCTGTGGCATGGCGCGGATCCTCGGGCGCGGGCTCTGCGCTTTCGGGGGCGGTGAAACGTTGCCATAATTTCAGGCTGTCGCTCCAGAAATCGGCGTGCGCCTTTGCGAACCCGCCCATGTCGGGAAGGCCGGGCAGCGTGGGCGCCGGGGCCTGCGCCGTGCTTTGCTTGATCACGTCGAGGCCGAATTCGAGCATCATCTGCTGCGCACGGCCGATCACCCAGGTCCAGTGCTGCATCTCAGCCAGCGTCGGCAGCGTCATCTGCGGTTCGCGCGTCGTGTCGGTCATCCCCACATCTCCGGTTCCCCACGAGCGACTATGCCCGTCTCTTTGCTGGCATGGCCGCTTCCCAACGGATATAGCGGCTTTCGCACCATAGCGATGTCCGCATCGGCATCATAGGTGTACCCACAGAAGGAAAGATCAATGACTGAAGACTTCTACCGCATCAAACGCCTGCCTCCCTATGTCATCGCCGAAGTGAACGCGATGCGGGCAGCGGCGCGTGCGGCAGGGGAAGACATCATCGATCTGGGCATGGGCAATCCCGATCTTCCGCCGCCCGATCATGTGATTGAAAAGCTTTGTGAAGTCGCGCGCAAGCCCGACGCGCACGGCTATTCGCAGTCCAAGGGCATTCCGGGTCTCCGCCGCGCGCAGGCCGGCTATTATGGCCGCCGCTTCGGGGTCGACGTCGATCCCGAGACCGAGGTCGTGGTGACGATGGGTTCGAAGGAAGGCCTCGCGAATCTGGCGCAGGCGATCACCGCGCCGGGCGACGTCGTGCTTGCGCCCAATCCAAGCTATCCGATCCACACCTTCGGCTTCATCATCGCGGGGGCGTCGATCCGCTCGGTGCCGACCACGCCCGACGAGCGCTATTTCCAGGCACTCGAGCGCGCGGTGAAATTCACCGTGCCCCAGCCCAAGGTGCTCGTGATGGGCTATCCGTCCAACCCGACCGCCGAGGTCGTCGATCTCGCCTTTTACGAGCGCGTCGTCGCCTTTGCGAAGGAGCACGGGCTCTGGGTGCTCTCGGATCTCGCCTATTCGGAGATCTATTTCGACGATTGCCCGACGCCCTCGATCCTGCAGGTGCCGGGTGCAAAGGACGTCGCGATCGAATTCACCTCGATGTCCAAGACCTATTCGATGGCGGGCTGGCGCATGGGCTTCGCGGTCGGCAACAAGACGCTGATCGCAGCGCTCAGCCGCGTGAAATCCTATCTCGACTACGGCGCCTTCACCCCGATCCAGGCCGCCGCGTGCGCCGCGATCAACGGCCCGCAGGACATCGTCGAGAAGAACCGCCAGCTCTACAAGCATCGCCGCGACGTGCTGGTCGAGAGCTTCGGCCGCGCGGGCTGGGAAATCCCGCCGCCGCGCGCCTCTATGTTCGCCTGGGCGCCGCTCCCGCCCGCGCTCGCGCATCTCGGAAGCCTCGAATTCTCCAAGCAGCTCCTCACCCATGCGGGCGTCGCGGTCGCACCGGGCGTCGGCTATGGCGAGGACGGCGAAGGCTATGTCCGCATCGCGATGGTCGAGAACGAGCAGCGCATCCGCCAGGCCGCGCGCAACGTGAAGAAATATCTCCAGTCGATGGGGGTCAACACGCCCGCAAAGGCGGGCTGATGCTCCAGAACTCCAGCGCCTTCCCCTTCACGCACCGGTTTCGCGTTCGCTATGCCGAGCTCGATCCGCAGGCGGTGGTCTTCAATTCGCGCTATCTCGAATATGCCGATCTGGTGATCACCGAGTTCTGGCGCGCGGTGGGGATGCCTTTCACCGCGGAGGATGCGCTGGAGTTCCACGTCGCGCGCGCGGTGGTCGATTTCAAGAAGCCGCTTCGCGCCGACGAGCTGATCGAGGCGCGCGCGCGCGTCAGCCGCTTCGGCAATACGAGCATGACGACCGAGATCGAACTGCACGGGCCGGGGGCAGACGATCTGCGCGCGCGGATCGAACTGGTCCATGTCCATGTCGATCTGCAATCGGGTCAGTCGCAGCCGATCCCCGAACATGTCCGCGCCCGCTTTCTCAGCCATGCGGGAACGCTTGCTCAGGCCTGAGTTCGACCGACACCCGAATCGCGTCGACGAGCGCGGTTGACCCTGTTCCGGCGGGTGGCAGTCTTGCCGCCTGACCAGAGACAAGGGGAATCCGTCATGCGCGTTCTTTCCGCACTCGCCTTTCTGCCGCTCCTTTTCGCGACGCCCCTCCCGGCCATGGCGCCCGCGGACTATGCCGCCGCGGTCGCGCCCGAGGGGCGGCCGGCCAAGATGGCCGAACTCGACGAAAGTCGGAAGCCCGCAGAAGTCCTCGATTTCATGGGGGTGAAACCGGGGCAGAAGGCGCTCGATTTCTTCGCAGGCCAGGGATATTTCACCCAGATCCTCGCGCGCGCCGTCGGCCCGAAGGGCAATGTCACCGCCTTCGAGCCCAAGAATTTCTACGACGATCCCCGCTCGGCACCGATCTGGCGCGCGCTGCATGCGGCCAATGGCAACATCACCGTTTCGGCGCTGCCCGCTGACCAGTACGCCGCCCCCGCGGGCGTCTACGATGTCGCGCTGCTCAACCTCGTCTATCACGACATGTATTGGGAAAGCACCGAGTACAAGTTCCCGCGCGTCGATCCCGAAAAGGTCCTCGCCGAACTCTACAAGGGCATGAAGCCCGGCGGCACCGTCGTCGTCGTCGACCATGTCGGCCCCGCGGGTGACACGCGCGCGGTCGTCGAAAAGCTCCACCGCATCGATCCCGAAACCGTGAAGGCCGATTTCAAGCGCGCGGGCTTCACCTTCGACGGCGAGAGCGATGTGCTGCGCGTGGCCGCTGACGATCACGCGAAGAGCGTCTTCGATCCCGCCATCCGCGGCAGGACCGACCGGATCATGTACCGCTTCAGGAAGCCGGGCTGAAAGAACCCGGCTGGCCCTCTCCCCAGATTCCCCGGGGAGAGGGCCAACTCACGTCAGATCGCTGCCAGCGCCTGTTCGAAATCGGCGATCAGGTCGTCGGCGTCTTCCACGCCGATCGAAATGCGCACCATGTTGTCGCCGATCGCGAGCGCTTTCTTGCGCTCGTCGGGGACGGAGAGGTGCGTCATCGCGGCGGGGTGGCTCGCCAGCGTCTCGGTGCCGCCAAGGCTGACCGCGAGCTTGGCGATCTTGAGCGCGTCGAGGAACGCGAATGCCTCCTTCTCGCCGCCCTTGAGGTAGAGCGAGAAGGTCGATCCCGCGCCCGTGCAGTGGCGGTTGTAGATGTCGGCCTGCCGCTCGGTCTCGGGGAAACCCAGATAGACGACCTTCTCGACCTTGGGGTGGTCCTTGAGCCAGGTGCAGATCTTCTCCGCATTCTGGCCCGCGCGCTCCATGCGCAGCTCGAGCGTCTCGAGGCTCCTGAGCAGCATCCACGCGCTGTGCGGATCGAGGATCGTGCCGATCGTGTTGCGCATCGCACGCACCATCGTCATGTGCGCCTTCGACCCCAGCGCGCCGCCCGCGACGAGATCGCTGTGGCCACCCGCATATTTGGTCAGCGAATAGACGACGATGTCGGCGCCGTGCTCGAGAGGATGCAGCCAGAGCGGGCCGAGGAAGGTGTTGTCGATCACGATCGGCGGTTTTTCGCCATCGAACATCGCGTCGCGCACCGCGCTCACCGCCTGAACATCGACAAGCACGTTGGTCGGGTTGGCGGGACTTTCGAGATAGATCATCGCGACATTGCCCTGGCGCTTGGCCTTCTCGACGACCGCCTCGATCTCTTCTTTCGTGGCGGCTGCAGGGAAATCGAGCCAGGTCACGCCGAACTTGCCGAGGATGCGGCCGATCAGCGTCTCCGTCGCGGCGTAGAGCGGCGCCGAATGGACGATGACGTCGCCCGGCTTGACGAAGGTCAGCAGCACCGTCGCGATCGCGGACATTCCGCTCGAGAAGGTCAGCGCCTCCTCGGCATCCTCCCACACGCCCAGCCGGTCCTCGACGATTTCCTGATTGGGACCGTTGAAGCGTGAATAGACCAGCCCCTCGGCGCCGCCGGGGCGCTTGCCGGTCACGCCTTCGAAGTGCCGCTTGCCCGCGGCCGCATTCTCGAAGACGAAGGTCGAGGTCAGGAAGATCGGCGGCTTCAGCGCGCCTTCGGAGAGCGCGGGGTCAAAGCCGTGCCCCATCATCAGCGTCGATGGCTTCAATTTCTTGCCGTTGATTTCGATCACATCGGGCTTGGGCCGGCGGCGCGGAGTCGTGCCGGTCAGGTCGGCTTCGTCGGGTTTCCTGGGCATGTAACAATCTTTCCGAAACGTGTAATATGACTACATCATATCGAGACGCGCTCCGACAATCCATGCCATGACGACGAGCGTTGCGAATTGCGCGATGACAACGGACCGATAGCCCGTTCCGCCGCCTGTCAGCCGGGCTTGCGCGCAAACCAGATCACGTGCCGCGCGCCCTTGCCGTTGCCGCGCGCGCGCACCGCGACTTCCTCGACCGCGAACCCCGCAGCCCCCAGCCGGCGCGCGAACGCATTGTCCGGCGCCGCCGACCAGATCGCCAGCACGCCCCCGGGCGTCAGCGCCTGCCTCGCCGCGGCCAGCCCGCGCACCGAATAGAGCCCGTCATTCCCCTCGCGCGTCAGGCCGTCGGGGCCGTTGTCGACGTCGAGCAGGATCGCGTCATAGGTCTGGCGCGCGTCGCCGATTATCGCCGCGACATCGCCTTCGAAAAGTCGGACGCGCGCGTCGTCAAGGCATCCCGCCGCCAGCTCCGCCATCGGCCCGCGCGCCCATTGGATGATCTCGGGCACAAGCTCGGCGACCGTCACCTGCGCGTCGCCGGGGAGCGCGGCGAGCGCCGCGCGCAAGGTAAAGCCCATGCCATAGCCGCCGATCAGCAGATGCGGCGCCTTGCGCCCCGCCAGCCGTTCGCAGCTCATCACCGCCAGCGCCTCTTCGGAGCCGCTCATCCGCGTGCTCATGAGTTCGTTGCGGTCGAGGACGATCATGAAATCCTTGCCGCGACGGAACAGCCGCAACTCGTCGCCGCCCGGGATCTTCGCGGTGTCGATCAGTTCGCGTGGTGTCATCCTGCAATTCCGATCAGCGAGATCTGGCGGCCATAGCCCGGTTCGCCCTGATGGCAGGCGCGGCGATAGCTGAAGAAACGGTCTTCATCGGCATAGGTGTCGAGCCCCAGCGCCTCGACGCGCGCTATGCCGCTCGCGGCGAGGCGCGCTGCGACATAGGCCTCGATATCGAACTGCTGGTGGCCCGGCCGTCCGGCGCTGAAGAAGCGCTCATTCTCGGGATCGACCGCGGCGAAGGTCCAGAAGAAATCGTCGCTCACCTCATAGGAGGCGCGCGCGATGCACGGGCCGATCGCGGCCGTGATCCGCGAACGATCGGCGCCCAGCGCCTCCATCGCGGCGATGGTGTTGTCGGTGACGCCCTTGATCGCGCCCTTCCAGCCGGCGTGCGCCGCGCCCACCACGCCGGCCTCGCGGTCGGCGAACAATACGGGCACGCAATCGGCGGTCAGAATGCCGAGCAGCAACCCCGGCCGGTCGGTCACGAGCGCGTCGGCGTGCGGCCGCTGATCCTCGGCGAAGGGGCCGGTCACGGTGACCGCATCGGGGCTGTGGACCTGATAGAGCGTGACGAGCGTCGCTTGCGGCATCACCGCATCGGCGGCGCGGCAACGGTTCTCGAGGATCGCCTCTCGGTCGTCCGCGCTGCCGAGCCCGACATTGAGCCCCGCATGCATGCCCGTCGACACGCCGCCGCGCCGGCCGAGAAAGCCGTGCGGAACGCCCGCCAGCGCGGCGGCGCGGATCACTTCGACATCGGTCACTTCAGAATCCTTCGGGTTCGGGCCAGTCGGGCGCGACGAACGCCAGTGCCTTGAACAATTGCCCCATTTGCGCGGGATTGGCCAGCCTGTCGCGCGCCGCCGCGATCTCCCCGGCGCGCTCCGGCGCGGCCTTGACGAGCGCCGTCGCGCGCGCGGCGAGCCCCAGTCCGTGCAGCCAGTCGCCCTGCGTCGCGGGGCCGAAGACGCGCAGGCCCGCGCCGCGCCCTTCCTCCGCCAGCGCCGCGAAATCGACGTGCGCGGTCAGGTCGCGTTCGCCCGGCTCGGCGAACGGGTCGGCATATTCATGGCGCTTCACCGCCTGCAGTGTCTCGCCGATCGCGGGCCCCGAATAGCCATAGTCGATCAGGATCGCGGCCCCGCCCTGATCAGCGATGCGCGCGGCGATGTCGGCGGCGATCGCGGTCGATGCGGGCGAGGATTCGAAGATCGCTCCCTCGGCCGCGCTCCAGAGCGCCTCGGGCACCGCGGCGTCCATCGGCAACGGGCCCGGTGCCGCGACGAAACCGTCGCTCCCCTGTATCACCACGCGCTCGCGCCAGCCATCGCTGGTCCTCACGATCTGGCGGATCGGCAGCGCGTCGAAGAATTCGTTGGCGACGATCAGCAGCGGACCCGTTTCGGGCAGCGTCTCGATACCATCATGCCAGTGCGCATCGGGCAGCCGTTCGGCCTGTTTTGCGCGCAGCGCAGCGCTCGTCTCGACGAGGTGGATATCGGGTTCGAGCCGCGCCGCGCGCATCGCGCGAAGTGCGTCGGCCGCGAGCGTGCCGCGCCCGGGGCCAAGCTCGACATAATGGACGCGCGCCGGGGCCTCGGCGCGCAACCACAGATCGGCGAGCCACAGCCCGACCAGTTCGCCGAACATCTGGCTTATCTCGGGCGCGGTGGTGAAGTCCCCCGCTGCGCCCAGCGGATCGCGCGTCGCATAATAATGCGCGTTGGCCTGCGCCATGAAATGCGCGACGGGCATCGGCCCGCCATGGTCGATCGCGCGCGCCAGCCTTGCGGCGAGGGAATCCGGATCAGGCGACGCTCTGCCCTCCCGAGACGGCTTCGACGCGCTGGCGACGCTTCTTCGCGGTCGCGATCAGATAGAGGCCGCCGACGATCATCGGCACCGTCAGCCACTGGCCCATGCTCATTCCGGTGCGTTCGGCGAATTCGAGCAGCTGCGCGTCGGGCTGGCGGAAGAACTCGACCGTGAAGCGCGAGAGGCCATAGCCGAGCAGGAAGGTGCCGACGAGCTTGCCCGGCTCATAGCGCGCCTGCGTCTTCCAGAACATGAACCACAGTACCGCGAACAGCACGATGCCCTCCAGCCCGGCTTCGTAGAGCTGGCTTGGATGGCGCGGCAGATTGTCGCCCGATCCGGGAAAGATGATCGCCCAGGATACATCGGTCGTGCGGCCCCACAGCTCGCCATTCACGAAATTGGCGAGCCGGCCGAAGAACAGCCCGAAGGGGACGCAGCACGCGATATAATCGTGGATCCGGAGCCAGTTGAGCCCGTTCTTGCGGGCGAGGTAGAGGATGGAGAGCGAGACGCCGATCGCGCCGCCATGGAAGGACATGCCGCCTTCCCAGAGCTTTAGCACATCGAGCGGGTCGGCGAGGATCGACGGCTGGTAGAACAGCACATAGGCAATGCGCCCGCCGAGAATGATGCCCAATGTGGCGTAGAAGACCATGTCGTCGGCGTGGCGTCGCGCCATCGGCGCTCCGGGCTGTGCGATCAGTTTCAGCAGATACCACCAGCCGAGGATGATTCCCGTGATATAAGCCAGCGAATACCAGCGGATCTTGAAGAAACCGAGGTCGAGCGCGATCGGCGAAAGCCCGAGGCTGTCGAAATGCGTGTATGCCGTAGCGGCAGCCGAAAAGGTGAGAAACAAGCTCTTTACCCCTGATGATTTGGGCCTTCATATAGTCGGAAACCGACAAGACCAAGAGAGGAGAGGAACCCATGCCGAGCGCGCTCGATCTGCGTATCGAAGAAGCGATCGCGAAGGTTACGGGACCCGGCGGGCCGCTGCCGCTCACGACCATCGAGCGCTATGGTGTCGAGCTTCCGATGATAGCGGCCGCGCCACCCGCACTCTCCTGGTATTTTGCGCATTTCTGCGCGCAGCACGGCGATACGACCTTTCTCGTTTCGGGCGACGAGCGGTTGAGCTTCGCTGAGACCTATGCCGCCGCGAAGCAGGTCGCGGCCGCGCTCGTCGATGGCCATGGCGTCAAGCGCGGCGACCGGGTCGGGATCGCGATGCGCAACGCGCCGGCGTGGATCGTCACCTATATGGGCGTGCTGATGGCGGGTGGCGTCGCGACGCTGCTCAATGCCTGGTGGCAGGGCAACGAGCTCGCCGACGGCATCCGCGACACCGGCACCCGGCTTGTCATCGCCGATGCGGCGCGCGTGCAGCGGCTTGCCGAGCATCCCGAACATGGCGCAAGCGTGGTCGGGCTCGACGTTGCGCTCCCCATTGCGCAGGCGATCGCGCCTATCGTTGCCAGTGGCGGCAGCGATGCAACCGCCCTTCCCCAGCTCACCGGCGACGACCTCGCCACGATCCTGTTCACCTCGGGGTCTACGGGTCAGTCCAAGGGTGCCTATTCGGACCATCGTGGCGTCATACAGGGCACCTTCAACTATCTGATCAGCACGCTGGCGCTGCTCGACCTTGCGACGCAGGAGGGCCTTGCGCTGACGACCCAGCCCTGCACGCTCCTCAACGTGCCGCTGTTCCACGTCACCGCCGAAATTCCCGTGATGCTCCAGAGTTTCGCGATCGGCCGCAAGCTCGTCATGATGTCCAAATGGGATGCCGAGGAAGCGATGCAGCTGATGGAGCGCGAAAAGGCTACCTATTTCGTCGGCGTGCCGCTGATGAGCTACGAGATCATGATGCACCCCAACCGGCATAAATATGATCTCTCGACCGTCGCCCATTTCGCCGCCGGCGGCGCGCCGCGCCCGCCCGAGCATGTGAAGCGCCTGAAGGACGAGATGGGGGGCGCAAAGCCCATTCTCGGCTATGGGCTGACCGAAACCAATGCGGTGGGCTGCGGCAACCTCAACGAGAATTATATCGCCAAGCCCAACAGCACGGGCCCCGCGGCCAAGCCGCTCGTCGACCTTGCGATCCTTGACGACGCCGGCAAGCCCGTGCCGCAGGGCGAACGCGGCGAGGTCTCGATCCGCACGATCTGCAATTTCCTCGGCTACTGGAACAACGAGGACGCGACCCGCGCGTGCATGACCGCCGACGGTTATTTCCGCTCCGGCGACATCGGCTATCTCGACGAGGATGGCTATCTCTTCATCGTCGATCGCAAGAAGGACATCATCATCCGCGGCGGCGAGAACATCTCGTGCCAGGAGGTCGAGGCCGCGATCTACGAGCATCCCGCGGTCGCCGAGAGCGCGGTCTTCGGGCTTCCCGATGATCGTCTGGGCGAGGTGCCCGGCGCGGTCGTGCATCTCCACAAGGGCGACGCGCTCGAAATCGCGCAGCTCCTCGAGTTCCTCGCCGAGCGGCTGGCCGCCTTCAAGCTGCCGTGCCGCGTCTGGTTCGTCCCCGAACCGTTGCCGCGCCTCGGCACCGAGAAAATCGACAAGGTATCGCTGCGCGCCAAATATCGCGCGCTCGCACAGTTCGAGGCGGTGGACTGAAATCGAAGCCCCGCCTATCAGGCGGATATGGCGCTATGGGATGAGCTGAAGGCACGCGGCGGGGGGCTCAGCCGCAGGCAGATTCTGGTGGGGGGCGGCGTCGGTGCGGGCCTGCTGATCGGCTGGGCGGTCTGGCCGCGCGGCTATGCCCCCAATCTCGTCGCCAATCCCGGCGAGACAATCTTCAACGCCTTCCTCAAGATCGGTGCCGATGGCCGCGTGACCGTCGCGGTGCCGCAGGGCGAATTCGGGCAGGGCGTCTACACCGCCTTGCCCCAGATCCTCGCCGACGAGCTTGGCGCCGACTGGCGCACCATCGGCGTCGAGGCCGCGCCGATCAGCCCCGTCTATGCCAACCGTCTGCTCGCGGGCGACGCGGTCGGGGGGCAGGCGATGGGATTGCTTTCGGGGATCGCGCGCTGGGCCGTGCAGGAATTCGCGACGCGCGAGGCGCTGATGGTCACTGGCTTTTCGAGCTCGGTGCGCGCCTTCGAGCAACCTCTGCGCGAGGCGGGCGCCGCCGCGCGCGTGCTGCTGTGCAAGGCGGCCGCGCGCCGCTGGGACGCCGACTGGCTCGCCTGCGACACCGCCGAGGGTTTCGTCGTGCGCGGCGAGGAACGGCTGCGCTTCGGCGAGCTGGCCGAGGAAGCGCTCGACTTCAAGGTGCCCGACCCCGTGCCGCTGCGCACGGGGCGTGAGAACCGCCTCGTGGCACGCTCGCTCCCGCGCCTCGATGTGCCCTCGAAGATCGACGGCACCGCGACCTTCGCGGCCGATGTCCGGCTGCCCGACATGGCCTATGCCGCGATCCGGCAGGGTCCTTTGGGCGATGCGCGGCTGATCGGCTATGATCGCAAGGCCGCCGAGGCACAGCCCGGCGTGCTCGGCGTCGTCGATACGCCGAGCTGGGTCGCCGCGATCGCGACCAACTGGTGGGCGGCCAACCGCGCGCTCGACGCGATGAAGCCGCGCTTCGCCCGATCGGGGCAGCGTGCTTCGACCGCGTGGATCACCGAGGCGTTGCAGAAGGCGATGGACGGCGATGGCGTCCGCATCGCGAAGCAGGGCGATCTGGCGCAGGTCTATCGCGGGCAGGCCATACGCACCGCCGACTATTCGGTCGGGCTCGCCGCGCACGCGCCGATGGAAACGATGTCGGCCACCGCGCGGCTGCGGCGCGGCACGCTCGAACTCTGGATCGCGTCGCAGACCCCGGCACTCGCGCGCACCGCGGCCGCGCGCGCGCTCGGCATGGATGAAAGCGCGGTGGTCATCCATCCCGTGCTCGGCGGCGGCGGCTTCGGCCACCGCCTCGAAAACGACATTGCGGGACAGGTCGCGATCCTCGCGGCGAAGATGAACCGGCCCGTCCAGCTCACCTGGTCGCGCGCCGAGGATCTGATGCACGATCGCTTCCGCCCGCCCGCCTTTGCGCGGATGAGCGCCAGGCTCGGGCCGACCGGGCTGGTCGAGGGCTGGCTCGCCAAGATCGCGGCGCCCTCCACCGCGATCGAACAGGCGCATCGCATGCTTGGTGCTAGCGGAACCGCGCGCGCCTTCCTCCCCGATCCGGGATCGGCCGACGAGAATGCGGTCGCGGGCGCGCTGCCGCCCTATGGCATCCCCGCCTTCGCGATCGACCATCATCCGGTAGAGATCGACATGCCGACGGGGCACTGGCGTTCGGGCGCGCACAGCTACACCGCCTTCTTCACCGAATGCTTCATCGACGAGCTGGCGCTTGCTTCGGGGATCGAGCCGCTGTCCTTCCGGATGCAGCTGCTGGGCCAGAACCCGCGCCTCGCGCACTGCCTTGCGACCGTGGCGGCACTTGCCGGATGGCAGGGCGGCGTGCAGGGCAGCGGGCAGGGCATCGCCTGCCATTCGATGGCGGGCAGCCATGTCGCACTGGTCGCCGAAGCGCATGTCGACGGCAACCAGAAGGCGGTCGTGGACAGCGTCGTCGCTGTCGTCGATTGCGGGCGGGTGATCAATCCCGATCTTGTCCGCCAGCAGATCGAAGGCGGAATTCTCTACGGCATCGCCGCAGCGACGGGCGCGCCCATCGAGGTCAGGGACGGGATGGTCGTGCCCCGCAACTTCGCGCAGCTCGAATTTCCGCAGCTCGCCAGCTCGCCGAGGATCGGCATCGAGCTGGTGCGCAGCCAGGCGCCTTCGGGCGGGGTCAGCGAGATCGCGGTGCCGCCGATCGGACCCGCCATCGCCAATGCGATCGCGGCGGCCAATGGCCAGCGCCTGCGTTCGCTTCCGCTCGCGCCGGGGGCGATATGATGCCGCGCCCGCAAGACCATCCGGAAACGCCGACGCCCCGGATCGGGGTTCTGCTCGTCAATCTCGGCACGCCCGACGCGCCTGATCCGCGCGCGGTGCGCCGCTATCTGAAGGAATTCCTCTCCGATCCGCGCGTGGTCGAAATCCCGCAAATCGTCTGGCAGCCCATATTGCGCGGAATCATCCTCAACACGCGGCCGAAAAAGTCGGCGCATGCCTATGCCCAGGTCTGGAGCGAGAATGGCTCGCCGCTCGCCGCTTTCACGCGCGCACAGGCCGATGCATTGCGCGGCGCCTTCGGCCCCGGCGTCACCGTCGACTGGGCGATGCGTTACGGCAATCCCGCGATTGCAGACCGTCTGGCTGCGATGAAGGCCGCAGGCTGCGAGCGCATCCTGATCGCGCCGCTCTATCCGCAATATTGTGCGGCCACGACCGCGACCGCCAACGACAGCGCCTTTGCGGCGCTTGCCGCCATGCGCTGGCAGCCGGCGCTGCGCACGCTGCCGCCCTATCACGACGACCCCGCCTATATCGCGGCGCTCAAGGCGTCGGTGGAGGCCAGCCTCGCCGCGCTCGACTTCGCGCCTGATACGCTCATCGCGAGCTTCCACGGCATGCCCGAACGCACGCTGCATCTCGGCGATCCCTATCATTGCCACTGCCAGAAGACCGCGCGGCTGCTCGCCGAGGCGCTCGGCCGGCCGCTCGAAGTGACCTTCCAGTCGCGTTTCGGTCGCGCCCGGTGGCTCGAACCCGCGACCGACGCGGTGCTCGAAGCGCTGCCGGGCAAGGGCGTAAAGAAGGTCGCGATCCTCGCCCCCGGCTTTTCCGCCGACTGCCTCGAAACATTGGAGGAACTCGCTATCCGCGGACGCGAGGCGTTCGCGGCCGCGGGGGGCACGCATTTCGCGTATCTGCCCTGCCTCAACGCCAGTCCCGAATCCGTAACAATGCTTAGGCAATTGCTCGCACGCGAGCTTGCGGGCTGGATCGAGGCCGCATAGGCTCGCGTTGCAAAACCTTTGACTGGGAGAGCGAGTGCCATGACCAGAACAGCGATCGTCACCGGCGGAACCCGCGGCATCGGAGAGGCGATCAGCCTCGCGCTCAAGGATCTGGGCATGAACGTCGCCGCCACCTATGCGGGCAATGACGATCGCGCGCGCGAGTTCACTGAGCGCACGGGCATCCGCGCCTATAAATGGGACGTCGCCGATCATCAGGCATGCCTCGACGGCGTGAAGGCGGTGGAGGCCGATCTCGGCCCCGTCGACGTCGTCGTCAACAATGCGGGCATCACCCGCGACGGCACGCTGCTCAAGATGAGCTATGAGGCGTGGAAGGAAGTGATCGACACCAATCTGGGCGGTTGCTTCAACATGGCCAAGGCGACCTTCCCCGGGATGCGCGATCGCGGCTGGGGCCGCATCGTCAATATCGGCTCGATCAACGGGCAGGCGGGGCAGTACGGCCAGGTCAACTATGCCGCCGCCAAATCGGGCATCCACGGTTTCACCAAGGCGCTCGCGCAGGAAGGCGCGAAGTTCGGCGTCACGGTCAACGCGATCGCGCCGGGCTATATCGACACCGACATGGTCGCCGCGGTTCCCGCCGAGGTGCTGAGCAAGATCGTCGCCAAGATCCCCGTCGGCCGCCTCGGTCACGCCGAGGAAATCGCGCGCGGCGTCGCGTTTCTCTGTTGTGAAGAAGGGGGCTTCGTCACCGGATCGACGCTGTCGATCAACGGCGGGCAGCATATGTATTGAGCAGGGGCGGCAGCGCGTTGCCAAATTTTGCCATGGCGCCTATGTTGTGGCCATGAGCACGATGAACATCTCGCTGCCCGAATCGCTCAAATCCTTCGTCGACCGGCAGGTGTCGAGCCGCGGCTATGGCACGAGCAGCGAATATGTACGTGAGCTGATCCGCAAGGATCAGGACCGCGAACATCTGCGCGGCCTGTTGCTTGCTGGCGCGATGTCGCCGGCGGAGGCGCATGCCGATGCGGACTACTTCGCTGGCTTGCGCGCCGGGATTCGCGACCGCGCCACAGGATGACGGCGAAGCCGCTGGTCATCCGTGGCGCGGCAGCACGCGATGTCGAGCAAGCCATCGACCATTATCGTCGCGAGGCGGGGGATGCAGTAGCGCTTGGCTTCGTAGATTCGCTGGAAGTCGCGTTGCTGGCGATCGCCCGCACGCCGGCGATCGGATCGCCCGTTTACGGCCATGAACTCAATCTGCCGGGCCTTCGTCACCGGCGATTGAACCGCTATCTCTTTCTCGTCTTCTATGTCGATCTCGACGATCGCATCGACATTTGGCGCGTTCTCCACGCGCAGCGCGATATCCCCCAATGGATGCAGGAATCCGATGGCTGATCTGTATAGCGGCCCCGTCAAGCGATCGGTGACGATCGCGGGGCACCAGACCTCGATCAGCCTCGAGCCCGCCTTCTGGGACGCGCTGCGTCAGGAGGCGGGCCGGCTCGAACTTCCCGTCAACGCGCTGATCGCGCGCATCGACGTCGAGCGCATCGCCGCCGACGATCCGCCCAATCTGGCAAGCGCGATCCGCCTCTGGCTGTTCGCGCAGCGGGGTTAGGTCGCTACGTCTGATATGTCGTAGTTAGCTACCGTTTCGCACCCTCGTCACCCCGGGCTTGGCCCGGGGGCCCGCTTTTCACGTCCATCGGTGATAAAGCGCGAGAAAAACGTCTCAAGCACTGGCATCGTCGCTGGAAGTTCGACCTGATCGAACGCGGCAATCCCGACCGGCAGGATATGTTCGCCTTGCTGGCCTGACCCAAAAAGCGGGACCCCGGGTCAAGCCCGGGGTGACGACAAAGCAAGCTTCTCCTTTGCCGGCGCAAGCGGCCGCTCCAAACACGTGCTCGTGATCCCGCTGGAACCGCGCGTCAAATGAGCTATTGAATCGCCAACGCAATTTCAGCCGGAGCTTCCCCATGATCCGCACCGCCGTCTCGCTTGCCTTTCTCTCCCTCTTCGCCGCCTGCTCGGCGAGCAACGGCTCGAATGCGCAGACAACGAGCGCGGGGGGCAAGCCCTTCGAGGCGGCCGAGATTGCGAAGTTCAACGAGCCCTGGGCCATGGCCTTCCTCCCCAATGGCCGGCAGATGCTTGTCACCGAGAAGTCGGGCAAGCTGAAGCTCTACACCATCAACGGCGCGACGATCGATGTCACGGGAGTCCCCGCGGTCGCCTATGGCGGGCAGGGCGGGCTCGGCGATGTCGTGCTCCACCCCAAGTTCGCCGAGAACGGGCTGATCTATCTGAGCTATGCCGAGCCGGGCAACGGCGACACGCGTGGCGCGGCGGTTGCGCGCGCGCGGCTGGTCACCGACGCGGTCGGCGCAAAGATCGAGGGGCTTCAGGTAATCTGGCGCCAGTCACCCAAGGTTTCGGGGCAGGGCCATTATGGCCACCGCATCGTCTTCGCGCCCGACGGGCACCTCTTCATCTCCTCAGGAGAGCGGCAGAAATTCGATCCCGCACAGGATATGAAGGCCAATCTGGGCAAGGTGCTTCGCCTCAACGATGATGGCAGCGTGCCCGACGACAATCCCTTCGCGGCGCAGGGCGGCGTCACTGCGCAGATCTGGTCGCTCGGCCATCGCAATCCGCTCGGTCTCGCCTTCGATGCCAGCGGCAAGCTCTGGGATATCGAGATGGGGCCCAAGGGCGGCGACGAGCTCAACCTCGTCAAACCGCGCGCCAATTACGGCTATCCCATCGTCTCCAATGGCGATCATTATGACGGGAAGCCGATCCCCGATCATGACACGCGCCCCGAATTCGCGGCGCCCGCGGTCTGGTGGACGCCGGTCATCTCGCCCTCAAGCCTGATCTTCTACTCGGGCGATGTGTTCCCGCAGTGGAAGGGGAGCGCACTTGCGGGCGGACTTTCTTCCGAGGCGCTCGTGCGGATCAGCTTCGACGGCGAAAAGGCCAAGGAGGCCGAGCGCTTCGAGATGGGCAACCGCATCCGCGCCGTGGCGCAGGGGCCCGACGGCGCGGTTTGGCTGCTCGAGGATGGCGAGGGCGGACGGCTGTTGAAGCTCACGCCGCGACGCTGAGCGACGCCTGCCAAGGGTGGTCGGGATAGTAGCGCGCCATCATCCGGTCGACATAGGCAACGAGGTTGGGATAACCCAGCGTCAGATCGCGCAGCGGCGTGTCGAAGAACGGCGTAAGGATCCCCGCGAGCATCGCAAAGCCGATCGCGTCGACGCTCGTCGGGTGATCCGCCATCAGGTAGCGCTTCGCCCCGAGCAGCGTCGACAGCGCGGCGATGGAGCGCGCGCCGAGCCATGTGATCTCGTTGGGCGCGTGGCGGCTGATCCCGACCGCGTGGAGATTGCCGTCGACCGCCTCGATCATCCGCTCGCGGCACAGCGCGGCGTCCTCTTGCGGGAGGAAATCGAACCAGTGTGCGGGCCCCTTCTCGAAATTCTCGGGAATCATGAAACGGCCCCACGCCGCCACCCAGCCAAGCTGGTTCTCGATCATCCGCTCGATCGCCCAGGCCTGTGCGCGCTCGGCGACGTTCAGGCCGACATCGAGGTCGATCCCGTGCCGCGCCTCGAGCCATTCGCGGATGAAGGTCGAATCGGCGACGACCGTGCCGCCATCGTCGATGAAGGGGATCTGCCCCTTGGGCGAATCGTCGGGGAGTGCAGCGCGCTTTTCATAGGGCAACCCCGCCATCAGCAGCTGCACCTCGGTCTTGGTGACATAGGCGCTCGTCTGGGGAAGTCCGAAACTCTCGCCGCAACCGTACAGGATGATCATTACGCGTCTCCCTCGTCATTGAGGGCTGGTTATACTGCCACTATGCTGCCAACATGGTGTCAGCAGCATGGCGGTAGCAATGAACGCAATGAGACGCGCCGAACGCCTATTCCAGATCGTGCAGATCCTGCGCCGTGCGCGCGGGCCGGTCACCGCTGACAGCATCGCGCTCGAGCTCGAGACCTCGAAGCGCAGCGTCTATCGCGACATCGCCGCGCTGATCGGCCAGCGCGTCCCCGTGCGCGGCGAGGCGGGGATCGGCTATGTCCTCGAACGCGGCTTCGATCTGCCGCCTCTGATGCTGACCTCGGACGAGGTCGAGGCCGCGGTGCTCGGCGCGCAATGGGTGGCGCGGCGCGGTGATCCCGCGCTCGCGCGTGCCGCGCGTGACCTTGTCGCCAAGATCGAGGCGATCGTGCCCGAGACGCTGCGCCCGCATATCGACGATCCCGCACTGCGCGTGTCGCCGCTCTGGGACGAACCCACCGACATGATCGACATGGCCGCGGTGCGCGCGCATATCCATGGCGGGCGCAAGATCGCGCTCGACTATCGCGATGTCGAGGGGCGCGCGACCTCGCGCGTGATCTGGCCCGTCACGATCGGCTATCGCGACACCTCGCGCACGATCATCGGCTGGTGCGAGCTGCGCGCCGATTTCCGCAGCTTTCGTGCCGACCGCGTCGTCGGCGCCGAATTCCTCGACGAACGCTATCCCGAGCGCCCGACGATCCTGCGCGCCAAATGGCGCCGCAAGCTGGAGGCCGAGATGCGTGGCTGCGAGGAGGGGGGCGAATGGGGGCAGCTTCAGAGCACCCCGGCGAAAGCCGAGGTCCAGGAGTCATGAGCATCGCAACCGGTCACACTGGGCTCCGGCCTTCGCCGGAGTACCCGGTGGCCGTCTAGTCAGTCTCCCCGGCCGCGCCCGGCTTCATCAGTTCGAGCACCGCCGCGGTCATCGCGACCGTCCCCGTCGTCACCGAGGGCTCGGGATCGATCCTGAACAGCGGCGAATGGTGTCCCGGCACGGGCGGGCCGCCCGCCTTCTCCGCATCGAACGCCGCCTGCGGCGTCCCGCCCACCGCGAAATAATAGCCCGGCACGCCATATTGCTTCTCGATGAAATAGGCGAAATCCTCCGCGCCCATGCCGTCCTGGACGAAGGGCTCGAAGCCGTCCTTGCCGAGTGTCTCGACCATCACCGCGTTGAGCCTGCGCGCGAGCGCGCCGTCGTTGATCGTGGTCGGCGTGCCCTCGACATGCCTGACCTCGGGCAGCTTGTCCTCGGGAAGCCCATGCGTCCGCGCCACGCCCCTGGCGACGCGCTCGACCGCCTTGATCAGCTGCGCACGCGTCTCCTCGTCATTGGCGCGCACCGTGATCTCCAGCTTCGCCTGGTCCGAGATGATATTGGGCCGCGTGCCCGCATGGAAGGATCCGACGGTGATCACCGCGGGCGACAGCGGCATCACCTCGCGGCTGACGATCGACTGCAGCGCGACGACGATCTGCGATCCGATATAGACCGGATCCTTGCCCATATGCGGTGACGCGCCATGCGTCCCGACGCCCCGGACAAGGATCTCGAGGCTGTCAGCGGAGGAATACTGGATGCCCTCGGATGCGCTGACCTTTCCCGTCCCGAGCCCCGAGCTGACATGCAGCGCCAGCGCATAATCGGGCTTGGGGAAGCGTGTGTAGATGCCGTCGGCGATCATCGCCTTGGCGCCCGAGATCGGCTCCTCGGCGGGCTGGACGACGAAGACGACGGTGCCCTTCCAGCGGTCCTTCATCGCCGCGAGCCGCTTTGCGGTGCCCACCATCGAGGTGATGTGGACGTCATGCCCGCACGCGTGCATCACCGGCACCTCCTCGCCCGCTAGATTGACCTGCCGCGCCTTCGAAGCGTTGGCGAGCCCCGATTTCTCCTCGACGGGCAGCCCGTCCATATCGGCGCGGATCATCACCACCGGGCCGTCGCCATTCTTCATCACCGCGACCACGCCGGTCTTGCCGATGCCCTCGGTCACCGTCGCGCCCGCCTTTTTGAGCTCGGCGGCCATGCGCGCCGCGGTCTTGCTCTCGAGGAAGCCGAGCTCGGGATTGCGGTGAAAATAGTCGAACAGCGCGCCCAGCGACGCCTTGTAATCCGCCTCGACGGCCGGTGCATAGTCGGGCTGCGCGAGCGCAGGCGCCGAAACGCAGGCGGCGGCAAGCAACAGATAACCAAGGCGCATGTCAGTCTCCCCCCTTCGGATTTGGTGGGAGACTGTAACCGCTGCGGCGACCGGGTCCAGCCCCGGTTTGAGGCCAAACCGGATTTTGCGTCAGGCCGGGCCGACGCAGAAGGCGCAGAGCTTGTTGCCGTCGAGGTCGCGGAAATAGGCGCCGTAAAAGGCCTGATCGCCTTCCTCGCCGCGCACGCCCGGAGGGCCCTCGCACGTCCCGCCCAGTGCGAGCGCATGCGCGTGGAGGTTGTCGACCTTGGCGCGCTCGTCGACCACCAGCGCGACCATGCCGCCATTGCCGACGGTCGCAGGATTGCCGTCATAGGGGCGCGTCACCGCGAGCATCGGCTTGTCGAAGGCGACGCCGTACATGGTGAAGTTGTTCTGCTCGAACTCCATCGCGCGCTTCGCGCCGAGATCGCCGAGCAGCGCGTCGTAAAAGGCGAGCGCCTTTTCGGGGTTGTTGGTGCCAACCGTGGCATAGCCGATCATGATTTCATCCTCTCGCTGGTCGTCCTGAAAAACCGGTCAGGCGCAGTCGCCCGTGCGCTTGCCCGTGGTCTTTGCCTTCATCGTCATCTGCGCCTGGGGCATTTGCGGGTTGGAGACCTTCATCTCGGTTTCCATCTGATAGGCGCTCGCCGAATAGGTGCCCGCCATCGCGATCTCGGACGTGCCCCCGCCCTGACCGCCGGTGCACGCCATCAGCGCGTCGATCCTGCCCCCCGCCATGGAAAAGCGCTTGTAGGTGCAACTGCCGTCGCCCTGCTTCTTGAACATCTCCTCAGCGTTTTTGTCCGCCTCTTCCCGCGTCATGCAGTGGCTGATCGTGTTGGTGCGCCCCGTCATCTGCTTCGCCATTTCGGGGGGCATTCCGGGCATGTCGGCGGAAACGATCTCGACCGTCGTGTCCCATTGCCCCGCCATGAACTTGGCGGCTTCCTTCATGTCGGCCTGCATCGCCGCGGGGTCCTTCGCCTTCTCCTCCGGCGACTTGCTACACGCGGCGAGGACGAAAAGTGTCAGCAGTGCAACGCGCTTCATCGGCATTCCCTTCTCCTGTCGATTGGACGGCCTTACGTTGCGGCCGCGCGAAGCATCACCCATATCGGAACAACATGGCAATCCAGATTCGCACCACGCTCGACGAGCCCGAGACGGGGCAGAGCTTCGTCCCCCACCGCCCCGAGCGCCCGCCCAAGGCCGAGGGTGGCAAGGCGTTCCGGATCGTCTCCGATTACGAGCCCGCAGGCGACCAGCCCACCGCGATCGCCGAACTCGTCGAGCAGGCTGAGGCGGGCGAGCGCGATCAGGTGCTGCTGGGCGTCACCGGCTCGGGCAAGACCTTCACCATGGCCAAGGTCGTCGAAAAGCTTCAGCGCCCCGCGCTCGTCCTCGCCCCCAACAAGATCCTCGCCGCTCAGCTTTACGGCGAGTTCAAGAACTTCTTCCCCGACAACGCGGTCGAATATTTCGTCAGCTATTACGACTATTACCAGCCCGAAGCCTATGTCCCCCGCTCGGACACGTATATCGAGAAGGAAAGCTCGGTGAACGAGGCGATCGACCGGATGCGCCACTCGGCGACGCGTGCGCTGCTCGAGCGCGACGACGTGCTGATCGTCGCCTCGGTCTCGTGCCTCTACGGCATCGGCTCGGTCGAGACCTATTCGGCGATGATCTTCGACCTCAAGAAAGGCCAGGTCGTCGACCAGCGCGAGATCATCCGCAAGCTCGTGGCGCTGCAATACAAGCGCAACGACGCCGCCTTCGTCCGCGGCAATTTCCGCGTGCGCGGCGACAGCCTCGAACTCTTCCCCTCGCACTATGAGGACACCGCCTGGCGCATCGCCTTTTTCGGCGACGAGATCGAGGAGATCACCGAGTTCGATCCGCTGACGGGCAAGAAGGTCGCCAGCCTCGACTATGTCCGCGTCTATGCGAACTCGCACTATGTCACCCCCGGCCCCACGCTCAAACAGGCGATGGAGGGGATCAAGCACGAGCTCGCCGAGCGGCTGAAAGAGCTTGTCGCCGAAGGCAAGCTGCTCGAAGCGCAGCGCCTCGAACAGCGCACCAATTTCGACCTTGAGATGATCGCCGCCACCGGCAGTTGCGCGGGCATCGAGAATTATTCGCGCTTCCTCACCGGCCGCCTCCCCGGCGAGCCGCCGCCGACGCTGTTCGAATATCTCCCCGAAAACGCGCTGCTCTTCGTCGACGAAAGCCATGTCACCATCGGCCAGATCAACGGCATGTCGCGCGGCGATCACCGGCGCAAACTCACGCTCGCCGAATATGGCTTCCGCCTGCCCTCGGCGATCGACAACCGCCCGCTGCGCTTCAACGAGTGGAATGCGATGCGCCCCCAGACCACCTATGTCTCGGCGACCCCGGGCTCATGGGAGATGGAGCAGACCGGCGGCGTGTTCAGCGAACAGGTCATCCGCCCCACCGGCCTGATCGACCCGCCCGTCACCATCCGCCCGATCGAGGATCAGGTCGACGACCTCATCAACGAATGCCGCGAAACGACCAAGGCGGGCTACCGCACGCTCGTCACCACGCTCACCAAGCGCATGGCCGAGGACCTGACCGAATATATGCACGAAGCGGGGATCAAGGTCCGCTACATGCACTCCGACGTCGAGACGCTCGAGCGCATCGAGCTGATCCGCGACCTCAGGCTCGGCGTCTATGACGTGCTCGTCGGCATCAACCTGCTGCGCGAGGGGCTCGACATTCCCGAATGCGGCCTCGTCGCGATCCTCGACGCCGACAAGGAGGGTTTCCTGCGTTCCGAAACCTCGCTCATCCAGACCATCGGCCGCGCCGCGCGCAACGTCGACGGCCGCGTGATCCTCTATGCCGATCGCATCACCGGCAGCATGGAGCGCGCGATCCGCGAGACCGACCGCCGCCGCGAAAAGCAGCTCGTCTATAATGCCGAACACGGCATCACCCCGCAGACCGTGCGCAAGAATATCGGCGACATCATCGCGCATGTGGCGTCGAAGGATCAGGTCACCGTCCCGATCGACGACGACAAGCCGCACATGGTCGGCCACAATCTGCGCGCCTATATCGAGGAACTCGAAGCCAGGATGCGCAAGGCCGCCGCCGACCTCGAATTCGAGGAAGCCGGAAGGCTCCGCGACGAGATCCGCGCGCTCGAACGCGAGGAGCTTGGCCTGCCCGACACCGAGCACAAGGCGCCGACGATGGGCCGCAGCAACGAGGGCAAGCCGGGAACGCGCAAGACGCGCTACGGGAAGACGCAGCGGAAATTTGGGGGGAGATGATGAAATCGTGGGGGCTGGTTATTTTCGGGCTATTGGCGGTGCTATCATCAGTGGCTGCGAACGCCTGTTCGGCGGTCGAGGGCTATCGAACTCCGACAAACTTCGAACTTGTCGAGGAAGCCGACCTGATCGTGCTCGCTCGTATTGTTGATGGGCCTGACACTATTGAAGGGCCAGATCAGAAGGTCACATTAAGCCCGATTAGGGTGCTGAAGGGGAAGCAACCGAGCGAGCCACTGCGTGTATTCGGGGCGCTTGCATGGAATGGTCACCCGATTCCCTCGATGCCGACGACGCTCGGCCAATCGCATTTTTCAGCGGGTCTTGGGGCTTGTATTCGCATGTTCTACCCGCGCGATGGGCTGATTGTGGCGATGTTCAAGCGATCGTCGGAGGGCTTGGTGCAAATCACGGACCCGTGGGCGAGGGCGGTTGAGGACGTCGAGGCCGAGGGCGGCGTTTGGGTCGAGGCTGTTGAGACGTATGTCGAGCTTCAGCAAAACAACGCCCCCGGTACGTTGAGGCAAGCTATCGAGGCCAAGCGCGATGAGCTTTCGGACAAGGCGGACAGCGTCGCGACTCGGGCCATCGCTGAAGACCTGCGACAACATCTGTTGGGTGGACACGCCAAAGACGAAGCGCCGCGATACCGTTGGATGGCGGTGGACATGCCGCAGGAAAGTGCAGCGGTCCTAGGAGATCGGGAAACTCGCCGTGGCCTTGCCCTTATATGCAAGGCCGGAAGCAACACGCTCACAGCCGATCTGCTTACGATAGAGGGTGAGCCCGCATTGGACCTTTCCATTGGAGATCAAGTCATTGCTTTTGGGAAGTCGCGACGTGTCGAACGCCGAGCGGCCCCACTTGACGGAGGAGAGGCAGTATCCGTTGCATCCACAGAGAAACCTCTCGACGCCGATACACTCTCGACACTGGGGCGAGATGCAGCGCAGGCAGCGTTCAGCGCCGATGGCGCCGAAATGGCATCCGCGCCTCCTTTCGACATTCTCCAGAAACTGGCCCTTCGTTGCGATGCGCTTTCGAAACAGTCCGCGCCAGCGCATTGAGGCCGATTTCCAACGGAAGTGACTAGATGCAGCATCGGGTGCAGCCGGGCACGCAGCGGAAATCGGGCAGGTGGGCTGTAAGGGGCTTCGCGATGGTGGGGAGTGCCCCTGCCGACTTGCCCCGATTATAAGCCACCTTCGATCGCGGTAGGATGCCCCCGCACGTTGCGGCCGGGACTCGCATCCCCGACATCGCAGAGCGCAGAACGCGCGACGAAGGCCAATGAGGACGCCGCCGATATCCGCCTGATCTTTTATTACGCCACCGCCGCGCTCAAATATTTCGCGGGCGTCTGCAAGGTGGGTGCCGTCTGAGCAGCGCCCCTAAACCCCGCTAACCCCCAATATCCGCAACGCCGTCTCGCGCCACAGCGGCGTGTCCCAGAGCAGGTGGATAGGCACCGCCAGCGCAAGGCAGGACAGCAGGTAGATTACCCACGCCTTGTGGATCCGGCGGAGGCGGTAGAGGTCCCACAGGAACATCGGCGCGAGCAGCGCCAGCGGCCAGAGGTCGGTGGTCAGCGGGCTGTCGGGGAGCGTCGTCGGCAGCCAGGGGATGCGGTCGGTCGCGGCGGGGATTGCGGTCGCGGTGCCGAGGATCATCAGCCGCTTGTGCAGGCCCGCGTCGCGGCGCCGCGCCCACAGCGCCAGCGCGATCAGCGCCGCGAACAGCAGGCCGACCCTGATCTGGACCAGCATGATGTCGACGACGAAGCCCTGGAAGACTGGCCTCAGCTCCGCCGCCACCGCGGGCGGGGCATGGCGGATGCCGTCCGCGAACTGGAGCGCCATGGTCGGCACGAGGAAGAAGCCCACCGTCACCAGCGCGGGCGCGATGATGAAGGCCGTGATGCCGAGCTGCGTATGCCCCGTGCGCCTGCCCGTCGCCATCAGCACCGTCTGCGTCAGCAGCATCAGGATCCAGCTTCCCATCAGCACCGCATGGACATGGAGCAGCACGGGGAAGGGCGCGCGCATCCCTGCGCGGACGGCCTCGATCTTTCCGATCGACGCGGGCACGAAGCCCGCGAGCACCGCGCCAAGGAACAGCGCGGCGGTGAACACATAGATCCAGCGATCGATCAGGTCCGCCAGACCCGTTTTACGCACAGTACCGGTATCGGAATCCGCAAGCGTCGCCATGCCATCCCCCACAAGATGCGGCCAATGCGCGGTTTCCTATCACAGAAGCCCGATCGCCAAAAGTAGGGTCGTGACGCGGCCGGTACGAGGCGCCCGAGGCGCCTGTCCTACACGCCCCCGATCTGTCACGCTTGCCCGGCCATTGCGGCTCCTTGAACCGTCGAGGTCCCCGTCACCGCCATCGATCGGCCAGCCCGATCGATGGCGCCGGCCGCGCGTGCATATTTTTCCTCATGCGCGTGAATTTTGTGAAATTTGGCGCGGTGTGCACTCGCGCCTGACGCGTGCTTGCAAGCTACTCCGCCGGCTGGAGCAGCGTGCGGCCCACCGCGCGCGCGTCGACCGCGGCGCGGCTGAACAGCATCGGCTGCATCTCGCCGCGGCTCCACGGGCCATAGAGGTCGCGATAATGCGGCGAGCGCGGGTCGTTCGACTGGCCCGGCAGATTGAGCATCAGCGAATTGTCCCACGCGCCGACATCGATCACCTGCAGATAGCTCGCACCGCCACTGACCGCCCAGCCCGGCGCACCGCGCGCCCAGCGCGCCATGACGGTGTAGGAATCGCCGCCCGATCCCTCGCCCTCGATCGCGGGAAAGGCCTTGGCGATCGCGGGAATGCTCGCCAGCGGATGCGCGATGCGCAGCTGGTGCAGCGTACCCCAGCGCCACGCCGCGGGATCTGCGCCGAGCCGCGCGCTCGCCGTGCGCCACCCCGCGGCGAGCGCCGCGTCGAACAGCGCGTCGCGCGCGCCTGCCGGATCGGCGCCCAGCCGCGCGTCGGGACGCGCGAGCAGCTGGAGCAGTAGCGAAGGCGCGATCTGCGTCACCAGTTCGCGCGCCTTTTCCGGGACAATCAGCGCCAGCATGCGGTCGCCCAGTTCGCGCCAGACGATTTCGAACAGCGCGGCGGGTCCGCTGTCGCGCTCCAGCCGCGCATCCCAGCCGCGGAGCATCGCGATCGCGCGTTCGGCATCGGCCGACCCGCGCGCGGGCAGCGCCGCGATCAGTTGCTGCGCAGGCGCCGACAAGGTGTCGTGCATCAGCGCGACGCTGTCGGCCACACTGTGTTTGGGCTGCGCCGAAAGCACCCGCGCGATGCGCTCGTAGCGATAGGGATCGCGGAACGAAAAGGCGGGGATGCGGTCGCGCGGCCAGTCGGGCGGCAGGTTGTTCTGGTTGGCCGATGCGAACCAGCCCTTGGCGGGGTTATACTCGCCCGGCAGCGCGCGAAAATTGCGCATGCCCGTCCAGTCATAACGGCCGTCGCCCGGCACGGGCATCAGCCCGTCGCCCTTGCGGCGCTCGGGCACGAAGCCGATCACCTGCCAGCCATGATTGCCGTCGACATCGGCGTAGTGGAAGTTGGTCGGCGAAGGATGGAAGCGGAAGGCGTCCTTCAGGCTTTCCCAGTCGCGCGACAGGTTGATCGCGATCATCGCGAAGGCGCCGCAAGCGCCCGGCTGGAGGTCGATCGCGCCGATCACGGTCGCGCGGCGCTTTGCCGGGTTGTGCGAGACTACGGGCCCCTGCACCGCATAGCGCGCGGTGATGGTTTTCGTTGGCGCGCCCTTTATCGCGATCGAGATTTCGGCGCGTTCGAACCGCTTCCAGACGCCGCCATGGCGATAGCGCTCGGGATCGTCGGGATGCAGTTCGAGGACGAACAGATCCTCCTGGTCGATGTGGAAATTGGTGCGGCCGAACGCGAAGCGATCGGTGTGCCCCTGCATGATCCCGGGCAGGCCGGGCGCACCGCCGCCGATCACGTCGAGTCCGGGCGCGGTCAGGTGCGCGACATGGCGCGGGCCGAAGCCGCCAATGCCCAGATGCGGATCGTTGGTGAGGATCGGCCGACCCGTCGCGGTGCGCTGAGGACCCACGGTCCACGCATTGCTGCCCGCATTGGCGCGGTTGAGCGCGGCGGTCGATGGGCCCGCGGGGTCGGGTGCCGGTCTGAGCGTGTCGAAGGGCAGCCTGCCGAGGTCGAGCACGCCGAGATCCGCCTCGGACACCGCAGCCGCATCAAGGCCTTCGGGCGTCCGCAGCGTCCATTGGGGGCGAAGCGGCGCGATCACCGCGTCGAGCTCGAGCAATCCGAGCGCGGCGAGCCGCGCACGCCGGATCTCGTCCTCGACATTGCCGAGCGAGGCCTCGCGCGCCAGCACCAGATCGCGCAGGTCCCATTTCAGCGGGCGGATGTTCAATATGCCATATTCGAGCGGCAGCAGCGTGGGGTCGGCCAGCACCTCATCGATGCGCGCATTGATGCCGTCGACATAGCCGCGCGCCGCCGCGAGAATGTTTCCGGGCACGCGCGCCAGCTCGGTATCGATATCGCCGCGATATTGAAACAGCCGCGCGGTCTCGTCATGCGCCGCGAAGTCGGGCCCGAACGCCTCCGCCATCCGCCCCAGCTCGCGCCGGTGTGCAAGGTCGATCTGGAACAACCGGTCGCGCGCGACGACATAGCCCTGGCCGAAAAAGGCGTCGGGGATCGACTGGGCGCGGATATGCGGCACGCCATAGGGATCGTCGATGATCTCGATCGGCGCCGACAGGCCCCTGGCACCAAGCTGCCGCGTGCGGGACGGCGGCATCTGTCCCAGCGCATGGCCGGCCAAATTGGACGAAAGTGCCACGGCCGCCGCCGAGCCAAGCAGGAATGCACGGCGGTTGAGCATTGGCAGATCTCCCGTTTAGGACGACACAGGCTAGCGCGGCGGTCGCGGATATGCCGTATCGCAAGCGATTGGGCGACCATAGGTTGAAGCTATGGGCAAACCGTTGGCCGATGGGCGGAAATTTGGGCGCAAGGTGCGAGATGCCGTGGCCGTCGCCTTCTGTCATGGACGGGTGATGACACAGGACGGATCGCTTATCGACTGGGCCGGAAAGGCCGTAGAACTTGATGCGCATGGCTGCGCGCTGCTGTCCGGGCTGCTCGACGCCGCCGCTTGCGCCGAAATGCGCGCGCTGTGGGACGCGCGCGAGCGCTTCCGCTCGGAGGTCAACATGGCGCGCCACGGCTATGGCCGCGGCGTCTATCGCTATTTCGGCTATCCGCTGCCTGATCCCGTCGCCGCGCTGCGCGCCGCGCTCTATCCGCCGCTCGCCCGGATCGCCAATCGCTGGGCCGCGATCCTCGGGACGGGCGTGGAGTATCCCGAGGAGCATGCCGCATTTCTGGAGCGCTGCCGCGCCGCGGGACAGGTTCGCCCGACCCCGCTCATCCTGCGCTATGGCCCCGGCGACTGGAACGCGCTCCATCAGGACCTCTATGGCGAGCATGTCTTCCCGCTGCAGGTCGCGATCCTGCTTTCGCGTCCGGGTGAGGATTTCACGGGAGGCGAGTTCGTGCTGGCCGAACAGCGCCCGCGCATGCAGTCGCGCCCCGAGGTCGTGCCGCTGCGTCAGGGCGACGCCGTCGTCTTCCCTGTGCGCGAGCGTCCCGTCCAGGGCAGCCGCGGCTGGCACCGCGTCCAGATGCGGCATGGAGTGAGCCGGTTGCGTTCGGGCGAGCGCTTCACGCTTGGGATCATCTTCCACGACGCGCTTTGACGCTTTCGTCCAAGCATCGGGCCCCCGGATATGCTATGGCCGTTCGCACAAGGCACGGCGCTCACATGGGGAGAGCGGACCGATGGCGACCAGCATCGCACCGCGGACGCGGGTTCTGAACGACAGGCGTTTCTTCACGGGCATGGCGCTCGCCATGACGGCCGTGGTGTTTATCGGCTTCGTGCCGACCTATTATCTCGTCGCCCTGAACGACGCGCCCACCCCCATACTCACCCCGCGCATCCATGTGCACGCGGCGCTCAGCACCGCATGGATGCTGTTGCTTGTCGCACAGACCGGGCTGATATCGGCGGGAAGACCGGACATTCACCGTCTGACGGGCACCGCGGGCGTCGCGCTTGCGGCAGCCATCCTTGTCTCGGGGCTTTACACCGCCATCCACAGCGAAAGACGCGTCCACACGATCGCCAATGCGGGCACGCTCGAGGACCCTTATGTCTTCCTGATCTTCCCCTTCGTCGCGGCCGGCCTGTTCGCCTTGTTCGCGGTGGCGGGCGTGGCGCAGCGGCGGCGCCCCGAATATCACAAGCGGCTGATGCTGCTTGCGACGATGAGCCTTTTGGGCCCTGCGCTCGCGCGGATCGCCAACCAGGCACAGCCTTTTCCGATCCCGCCGGGCGCGTTCGGGGCGCTTGTCCTCATCAACCTGTTCCTCGCCGCGCTTGTCGCCTACGACCTCACGACGCGCGGGCGGCTGCATCCGGCGACCTTGTGGGGCGGTGGTTTCCTGCTGGTCTCGGAGCCGCTCAGGGTCGCGATCGGCTATAGCGAACCCTGGCGGGCGTTCGCGCGCACGCTGATGGGCTGATCAGTCCTCGTAGATCAGGCTCGTCCGCTTGGTCTCGGGCAGCATCAGGAAGGCGGCGGTGGCGACGCCGATGATGACCGTCACATACCAGTAGAAGGCGCTCTCCACCCCCGCGCCCTTGAACCACAGCGCGACATATTCGGCGGTGCCCCCGAACAGCGTATTGCCCACCGCATAGGGCAGCGCGACGCCCAATGTGCGGATATGCGCGGGGAAGAGCTCGGCCTTCACCAGCGCGCTGATCGAGGTGTAGGCGGCGAGGATGAGGAGTGGGATCAGCACCAGCCCAAAGGCGGCGAGCGGCGTCCTCACTACCGCGAGCGCCGAGAAGACGGGCACCGAGACGAGCATCCCGCCGATCCCGAAGAAGAGGAGAGATGGCTTCCTGCCGAAACGGTCCGCGATGTGTCCCCAGACGGGCTGGGCGAGCATGAACACGACCAGCGCCGCGGTCATCACCACGGTCGCGGTCTGCCGGTCGAACCCGCTGGTGTTGACGAGGAACTTCTGGAGGTACGTGGTGTAGGCGTAGAAGGCGAGGCTGCCTCCCGCGGTGATCGCGGCGACCAGCACGAACTCGCGCGGATGGTCGCGCCACAGGTTGCGCGCGCTCGATTCCCGCCGGTCGGGCTTCATCGCCTCGAACGATGCGGTCTCGGCGAGCCGCCGCCGCAGCACATAGACCGCGAGCGCGAGCACCGCGCCGATCGCGAAGGGGATGCGCCAGCCCCACGCCTCGAGCTCGGCTTCGCTGAGAAAGATCTGGAGGACGAGCACGACCCCCAGCGCGACGAGTTGGCCCGCGATCAGCGTGACATATTGGAAACTAGACCAGAAGCCGCGCCGCTCTCGCGTCGCCATCTCGGAGAGATAGGTCGCGCTTGCGCCATATTCGCCGCCCACGCTCAGCCCCTGGAGCATGCGCGCGACGACGAGGATCGCGGGCGCCCATGTTCCCGCGGTCGCATAGGTCGGCGCGACCGCGATCAGCAGCGATCCCGCGCACATCAGCCCCACCGATACCGCCAGCCCCGCCTTGCGGCCGTGCCGGTCGCCATAGATGCCCATGATCCACGCGCCGATCGGGCGCATCAGGAAGCCTACCGCGAAGATCGCGGCGGTGCTCAGCAGCTGTGCTGTCGGATCGCCCTTGGGGAAGAAGACGGGCGCGAAATAGATGGCGAGCGCGGCATAGGCGTACCAGTCATACCATTCGACCAGATTGCCCGCCGACCCGCCGACGATCGACTTCAGGCGTTTGGCGTCGATCGACATTCGCTCCCCCCTTGGTTTGCGGGCCTTATGAGACAGAGATGCGCGACCGGCAAGCGCACGGCAGCGACGGGCGCGGCTTGTGCCGGGGACGATCATCCTTATGCTTGCGCAACTTTTTCGGTTCGTTGGTGAGGGGTAGCATGCGTCGTTCGATGCTCGTTCCGGTTCTGGGTCTGATGGCTTTGCCCGCCGCGTGCGTTGCGCCCAAGGCACCGCCTCCGTCGCCCCCGGCTCCGGTTGCACCGCCTCCACCCCCGGCACCCGCGCCATTGTCGAGCGACTGGCGCGACTGGCCCGTCGCCGCGGGCGACTGGAGCTATCTGCCCGGTGCCGGCGGTTCATCCGCCGCCTTCGGGCGCATCGGCGCGGGGGCGGAACTCTCGGTGCGCTGTGATCGCGCCCAGCGGCGCATCCTGCTCGCGCGTCCCGGCGTGATCGATCCGGCGAAGCCGTCGCGCCTGACGCTGCGTGCTACCGAGGGCGAGCAGAGCTATGCGGCCACCGACGCGGGCGCCACGCCGCCGCAGCTGGTGGCGAGCATCGCCGCCTCGGACCCCTTTCTGGACAAGATCGCGTTCAGCCGCGGACGCGTGCTCGTCCAGCTCGACGGGGCACAAGATATGGTGGTTCCCAACTGGGCCGAATTTGCGCGTGTTGTGGAGGATTGCCGCGGCTGAGGCCGACTGGGCACGAGCTGTCGATGATTGCCCGAAAAAAATAAATATACAAGTCTTGTGTCGCGACTCGGGATGATTCACACATGATGCGTGCCTAAGGCACCAAGGGCTTCAACATAGCGAAAGGAGGTGATCCGATGTCTCATGGTTCAGCAATGAGGTCGGTTCAGTCCGTTCGGGAGACGCGCCGCTAATAGCGCGATCATGGTCTCCCGGGCTGGAACTTCCGGCCGCTGACCATGTCAGGGGGTTGCCGGGCCGCAGGGCCCGGCAGCCTCTTTTCATATCTGCCGCTATGGCAGTTCGAGCTTGCCCCGTGCATCGGCAATCAGCGCGATCCCCGCCTCGCGACTGACGATGCCGACGAAGCGCGCGAGATTGCTGCAAAATGCACCCACACTCCCCGATCGCTCGACGGTCGCGGCGACGGGAATCTGCCGTACAGAACCGCCATCGGCGGGCACCGTCAGCGATCCGGCCAGCTTGACGCGCGTGATGCAGCGGCCGTCGAACTCCTTGAGCTGGACGCAGCGGTTGAACGAGCTGGCGCCGGTCAGCCGCAGCGTGGCCGCTCCGTCGCCGCCCAGCCTTCCATCGGCGTCCCAGGCCGCGAGCAGCGTCGGCAGCAGCTCGGTGACGGGATTCTCGATCTTGTAGGCCGAACAGGCGACGCCAGCCGAGATGGTGACATGATCGATGTCGGCGCCCGCGGCAAAGGCCAGCTCGATCGAGCCGCGCGCGGGTGCGGGCGACATGGGGCCGTCGAGCTGGTCGGCCGCGGCCTTTTCCAGCGTCGCCGGGTCGATGCGATAATCGACGATCCGCGCCCCGGCCTGCGTGCCCGCAAGCGCGAGGGCGGCGATCGCCGCCCTCGCATATGCCCGGACCCTCATTGTCCGCCGGCGCCCGTGGTGTCGGACCCTTCGGCACGCGCCTTTGCGGCCTTTTCACGCTGCTTCTGCCGTGCTTTCAGGTCCTTCTTGGTGCTGCCCGCTAGGATGCGCGCGCTTTCCAGGCCGAACTCCTCGACCAGCTTCTCGCGCACGCCGCCGCCACGCATCAGCATGCCGCCCCAGCCGCTATGGCTGTTGACGACGTCGACATAGAACGACCCCAGGCTCGCATTCGTTGCCGGATCGACGACCTCGACGATGCCCGCAAGCTGGTCCGAGCTTCCCGAAACGAGGATCGCCATCGCAGCGCTCGCGGTCTTGAGCGTATCGATCGTCACCACCAGCTTCACCGGTTGTCCGCCCGTCAGCCCCCATTCGCGCGTCACGTCCTGCATGACCAGCGGGAACATCGTCTGAAAGGGCAGCGTGGCATATTCGTCTTCGTTCGGGCGCGTGTCGAACGTGGTTTCCAGCGTTACCGGCTGCAGCCCGGCCGCGGCGCGCTTCTCGGCGGCCTTCTCCTCGAACTTGACGAACTTTTCCTGCGCCAGCGGGCTGATCGAGACCGTGACCGCGACGACATGGTTGTTGTTTACGATCTCGGCAGGCAACGGCTCTACAACGCGACGCTGCTTGGCGTCGACAGGCATGGCGATCGCGACGAGCGCGAGCGCAAATACGGCTTTCAACATTGATTTCCCCCAGTAAACGTCGCGCGCAATGGAACGGCGACGTCAGCCGATAAGCGGCAGGAGCAGCGATCGCGTCAAGACATTTTGCGGTTGGCGCTCGGCGATGGCGTGCCGCGTTCGAGCAGTTCCTCGCGGATGCGGAAGGCCTGGATTGCGACGCGCGTCTCGATCAGGAACAGGATCAGGCCCGACACGAACAGCAGCATTGCCAGGATGAAGGCGATGGCGACAATATTGCCGATCTTGAGATGCGTCAGCTCGGCGACGAAGAGCACCGCGACCACCAGCGCGATCGCGATCGCGCTCGACACGATCAGGAAAATCGCAGCGTTGACCAGCATCATGCGCCGATCGAGTAACCTGAGTTCCCAGACGTGACGCTCATGCTCCACGCCCGTGCTCTGCGGATAGAGGACTTCGAGCACGCGTGAGCGATCGATGACGCGCGACAGCCGTGAGGCGAGCAGGTTGAGGATTGCGCCAATCCCCGCGAGCAGGAAGACCGGTGCAACCGAGAGCTGGATCGCTTGTGCGATGGTGGTGACGGCGGGCGCGGCTTCCATGCGCCTGAAATGACGCGACGCGGGCATGCGGGTCAAGAGGCTCACGGCTTGGTAACCCGATCACGCTACATGCGCGTTCGATGAACAGGCCCGTCATGCCCGACGCCCTTGCCGGCGCAGCGCCGCTTTGCGTGGTGGAGCGGACATGCGGGCTTTCGCCCGCGCTCGACGCAGCCGCCGCCGCAGCGCCCGACACCCACCGCTTCCTGCGACGCGGATGGTTCGCCGCGGCACTCGCGCATTATGGCGCCGCCAACCAGGCCTGGACGGTCAGCGTCACACGCGCCGATGGCGCCGTGGCGCTCGCGCTACCGCTGGTGCCCAGGGGGCCGGCATGGCTGCGCGCTGCGGCGCTGCCCGGCTGCTACTGGCCCTTTCGCAGCTTCCCGCTGGCCGAGGATGCGCGCGATGACGAGCTTGGCGCCGCACTCGAGGCGCTTGGGCGCGACACGCGCCTGCTCCGTATCGGACCCGTCTATGCCGATGATCCCGCGCTGATGCGGTTGCGCACAGTGGCCGAGGCAGCAGGATGGCGCGCGCTTTCGCGCCGCATCGCGACGAGCTATCTGCTCGATATCGACGCGGCCTGCGCCGAGGGTAATTGGCCGCGCAATTCGACGCTCCGCAAGAACCGGTTCCACGAGAAGCATCTCGCCGCGCATGGCGCGCTCGAATGGCGCTTCGTCAGCGGCAGCGACTGGACGCCCGAGGTCTTCGACGATCTCGCGGCGATAGAAGAGAAGAGCTGGATCGCAGAGCGCACCGACGGCGCGGACGCAAAGTTCACGCAGGCCGGTCATGGCGGCTTTTGGCGCGCCGCCGCTGAGGATCCCGAGATCGCCGCTGCCATGTGGGCCGCTATCCTTTATGTCGAGGGAAAGCCCGCGGCCTTTTCCTTCGATCTCAACCAGCGGCGCATCAAATACGCGATCGCCAACAGTTACGACCCCGTCTTTTCGAAGCACAGTCCGGGGAAGCTGCTCTATTACCGCAATCTCGTCCGCGCGGCCGAGGACGGGATAGGGCGGGTGGACTGGGGCGCCGGGGACAGCGGTTACAAGCGCGTGATCGGGGCCGAGCAGGGACCCGAGATCGTCGATCTGCTCTTCGCCGCGCCCGGCCTGCCAGCGACGCTGGCGCGCGTCTTCGGGCGGCTCTGGAGCGTGACGGGGCAATAGCGCCGCCGCTTGCGAAAGCGTGACGAAATAGTAGAAGCCCGGAGATGGACAGCATCATCATCCGCGGCGGCAATCGCCTTTCCGGCAAGCTCCCCATTTCGGGCGCGAAGAACTCCGCATTGACGCTCATGCCCTGCGCGCTGCTCACCGATGAGCCGCTGACGCTGCGCAACCTGCCCCGCCTCGCGGATGTCGATGGTTTCGGTCATCTTCTGAACCAGCTCGGCGTTTCGACGATGGTCGAGGGCGCGCGACCCGAGGATTTCGGTCGCGTGATGACGATGCGCGCGGGACGTGTCACGTCGACGGTCGCGCCCTATGACATCGTCCGCAAGATGCGCGCCTCGATCCTGGTACTCGGTCCGCTCGTTGCACGCGCGGGCGAGGCGACGGTGTCGCTGCCCGGTGGCTGTGCGATCGGCAACCGCCCGATCGACCTGCACCTGAAAGCGCTCGAAGCGATCGGCGCCGAGATCGAGCTGGCTGCGGGCTATGTGAAGGCGACCGCACCCGGCGGGCGGCTGCCCGGCGGCAGCTACACCTTCCCCGTCGTCTCGGTCGGCGCGACCGAAAACGTCGTGATGGCAGCGGTGCTGGCGAAGGGCACGACGCGCCTCGAAAATGCGGCGCGCGAGCCCGAGATCGTCGATCTGTGCAACTGCCTCGTCGCGATGGGCGCGCGGATCGACGGCATCGGCACCGAGACGCTGATCATCGAGGGCGTCGACCGGCTTCACGGTGCGACCTATCAGGTGATGCCCGACCGCATCGAGGCGGGCAGCTATGCCTGCGCCGCGGCGATCACCGGCGGATCGCTCGAACTCGTCGGCGCGCGTGCGGAAGACATGGGCGCGACGCTCGCGGCGCTCCGCGATGCGGGCGTGACCGTCGAGGAAAAGCGCAATTCGATCCATGTATCGGCGGATGGCAAGCTGCGCCCGCTCACGCTCTCGACCGCACCCTTTCCGGGCTTCGCGACCGACATGCAGGCGCAGTTCATGGCGATGCTGACGCTCGCAGACGGCGCGAGCCTGCTCACCGAGACGATCTTCGAGAACCGCTACATGCACGTCCCCGAGCTCGCGCGGATGGGCGCCGATATCGAGGTGCGCGGGCGTGCGGCCGTCGTGCGCGGGGTGGACAAGCTCAACGGCGCGCCGGTGATGGCGACCGATCTGCGCGCCTCGATGAGCCTCATCATCGCGGGGCTGGCGGCCGAGGGTGAAACCCAGGTCAACCGCGTCTATCACCTCGATCGCGGCTATGAGCGGCTCGAGGAAAAGCTCCAGGCGGTGGGAGCGGACATCGAGCGCGTCAGCGCTGGCTGACGGTCAGACCTTGATTCACGCTTTCGGCGGAAGCGCAGAGCGCTTCCACCTCAAACGATCGGGCGCTAAGCGCGGTCGCGCCTGAAGGGCCCCATTTCGGTGAGCGCCGCGATGTCGTGCGCCACCGCCTGCCGTTCGCGTTCGAGGAAGTCGGCAATCGCGGCGCGAAAGCCCTTGTCGGCGATATAGTGCGCCGAGAATGTCGGGACGGGCTCATAGCCGCGCGCGAGCTTGTGGTCGCCCTGCGCTCCGGCCTCGACGCGCGAAAGCCCGCGCGCGATCGCGGCGTCGATCGCCTGATAATAGCACAGCTCGAAATGGAGGAAGGGCACGTCCTCTACGCAGCCCCAGTAGCGGCCATAGAGCGTGTCGGCACCGATGATGTTGAGCGCGCCCGCGATCGGTCGCCCGTTGCGGAGCGCCATGATCAGCAGGATTTTGTCGGCCATGCGTTCGCTGAGCAGGCTGAAAAAGGATCGCGTCAGATAGGGCCGGCCCCATTTGCGCGCGCCGGTATCCTGATAGAATTCCCAGAACGCGTCCCAATGGCGCTCCTCGATGTCGCTGCCCTGGAGGTGGACGATGTCGAGCCCCTGCACCGCCGCGCTGCGCTCCTTGCGCACCGCCTTGCGCTTGCGCGACGCGAGCGCGTCCAGAAAATCGTCGAAGTCGCCATAGTCGCGGTTGAGCCAGTGATATTGCGTGTCGGCGCGGATCATCCAGCCCGCAGCCTCGAACAGCGGCACCTGATCGGGGGCGATGAAGGTTGCATGCGCCGAGCTCAGGCCGTTCTGCCGCACTACCGTTTCGGCAGCTGCAAGCAGCTGGAGCGCGACCTCGTCGTCATGCGTCAGCAGGCGCGGACCCGGCACCGGCGAAAAGGGCACCGCGATCTGGAGCTTGGGATAATAGCGCCCACCTGCGCGCTCATAGGCGTCGGCCCAGCCGTGATCGAACACATATTCGCCCTGGCTGTGGCTCTTGGCATAGGCGGGAAGCACCCCCGCCATGCCGCCCGGCCGGTCGATCGCGATCGGCACGGGCTGCCATCCCGCCGCTGCGGTGGCGCTGCCCGAATCCTCGAGCGCCGACAGAAAGGCGTGGCTGACAAAGGGGTTGTCTACCCCCGCACACGCATCCCAGGCTGCGGCATCGAATGCCGCAACCCCTGACGCCATGCGCGCTACGATATCGCCTTCGCTCATCGCGAGCGAATATAGGGCCTGGTCGTCTGAGGCGGAAGCGCCTCCCGGGCGCTTCCGCCGCAAGGCGTGAATCGGGCCCTCATCAAAAACCAGCGGCTCAGGCGGGCTTTACAGCCACGATCGCATCCACCTCGACGACCGCGCCCAGCGGCAGCACGGGAACGCCCACCGCGCTGCGCGCATGGCGGCCATTGTCGCCGAACAGCTTGACCATCAGCTCCGACGCGCCATTGGCGACCTTGGGCTGGTCGGTGAAGCGTGCGTCGCTGCTGATGAACACGCCAAGCTTCACGATGCGCTCGACGCGGTCGAGCGAACCCAGCGCCTTCTCGATCTGCGCGACCAGCATCAGCCCGCAGTTCTGCGCGGCCTCATAGCCATAGTCGACATCGCGGTCCTCACCCAGCCGGCCGGTCATCAGCTGCCCGTCCCTGAAGGGGAGCTGGCCCGAGACATGGAGCAGCCCGCCCGCCTCGACCGCAGGGACATAGGCGGCAACGGGGGCGGCCGCGACGGGCAGCTTGAGGCCGAGTTCGGCAAGGGTGGCGGCGATCGTGCTCATGGTTATGCTCCGGTTTGGGGGGAGGGGATCAGTTGTGCGCCTGTACCGCGAATTTCTCGCGTATCCAGACCGCAGCTTCGCGCCAGTCATCGATCCGCGCGTGCGCGTGCGCGGCGGCGGGCACATTGGGGGCGAGGCTCGGCTCCGAAATCATGTGCAGCCGCCAAACATCGGGCGTCGTCTCGGCGACCGACTGGTGATGATGCGCAAGATCGTCGACGAATACCGCGGCGCTGGGGCCATATTGGTCGAGCAGCCGCGCGACGGGGGTGCCCTTGCCGCCCTGGTTGGTGACGACGGGATAATCGATCCCGAAGGTGCGGAGCTGCTCGACGCGGTGCGCCTGGCGGTGGTCCTCGAGATTGGTGAGGATCACGACATCCGCGAAGCCGGCGATCCCGGCCAGTGCCTCGCGCGCATGCGGGACGAGCGTCTGGCGGTGCATCTCGGTATCGAAGAAGCCGCCAAGCAGTGGCCACATCTCGGTACGCGAGAGGTAGCTGCCGTCGATGCGGCGCTTCATGGCGTTGGAGAAATCGCCGCCATCGGCGGTGAACTCGATATCGTGCGCTTCGTCGAGCCATGCGCGAAAATGGCTGACCATGTGGAGCAGCACTTCGTCGCAATCGGTGATGAGCAGCGGACGGCTCATGATTCGATTTCCCCGCCATCCAGTCGGCGCCGCGCCTCGACCAGCGCCAGCGGCGTCGTCTCGATCGCGCGCGCGCATGCCAGCAGGTCGGGCTCGTGCGCCTCGAGAAAACCGAGGACCGCGGCGAGCAGGCCGCGCTCGCCCGCGCGCTGGCGCAGGTCGTCGGCAGTGAGCCCGGTGAGGGCGAGCAGCCTTTGCGCGCGGTCCTCGTCCTGCAGGACCCAGACCAGCGCGGAGAGTGCCAGCGACTCGGATTCTTCCTGATTTGTTTCCAGAGGCTTCATCGCCTACACCGTCACCCGTTGCAGTGGGAAAGGGGCGAAGTGGCAAAAAGGGTGCTCGTTGTCGAGGACAACGAACTCAATCTCAAATTATTCTGCGACCTGCTGCGTGCCCATGGCTATTCGGCCGAACCCGTGCGTGACGGGCGCGAAGCGGTGGACCGCGCGCGCGCCTTTGCGCCCGATCTCATCATCATGGACATCCAGCTCCCGCATGTCAGCGGGCTCGAACTCATCGAGACGATCAAGGGCGACGACGATCTGAAGGCGATCCCGATCATGGCGGTCACCGCCTATGCCGCCAAGGGCGACGAGGAGCGCATCCGAGCGCTCGGCGCCGAGGCTTATGTGTCGAAGCCGATCTCGGTGCTCAAATTCGTCGATTCGGTCGGGGCGCTGCTCTAGAGCTTCGTGCGTCAAATCATAATCTCTCCGCTCGTCCTGAGGAGGGGCTGAGCGAAGGCGAAGACCCGTCTCGAAGGACTGGCTCGGTGCGTCCTTCGAGACGCCGTTTCGCCGGGCTCAACGGCTCCTCAGGATGAGCGGATCTCATTTGGCGCGCGTTGCTCTGCGCGCAGCAAAAGGCGCGGAACCCTTGCGGGCGCCACGCCTGAAACTTCCAGATCAGGGAGGAAGCGCCGAAGCGCTTACTTGATCTTGGCTTCCTTGAACTCGACGTGCTTGCGCGCGACGGGATCGTACTTGCGGAAGCTGAGCTTCTCGGTCTTGGTGCGGGGATTCTTCTTGGTGACGTAGAAGAAGCCGGTGCCTTCCGAGCTGACGAGCTTGATCTTGACGGTGGTCGGCTTGGCCATGACCCGAAACCCTTTTTGCGATTCTCAAGAAAAACAAAAGCGGCGTCGCCGCCGCTCGTTCAAGGCCGCGCAATTGCGCCAATGAGTCCCGATTGTCAACCCCGTTGGGCGCCGACTTGACTCTCTGCCGCGTCATGCGTTAACTTAACTTGATGGTTAAGTATCAGCATCCCGACCTCGACCGCACCTTTGCCGCGCTTGCCGATCCGACACGGCGCGCGCTGCTGATGCAACTCGATAGTGGCGAGGGGCGTTCGGTCAGTGAGCTTGCCAGGCCGTTCGCCATGTCGCTGCCCGCGGTGATGAAGCATCTCGACGTGCTGTCGGAAGCGGGACTGGTCAGCCGCACCAAGGCCGGGCGCACGGTTACCTGCCGGATCGAGGCGGGGCCGATGGAGGACGCCATGCAGTGGCTCGTCCGGTACGAGAAATTCTGGGGCGACCGGCTCGATCGCCTCGCAGCACTTGTCGAAGGGGAGCAGGACGAATGATGCTCGATACCCGCCCGAGTCTGACGATCACACGCTTCATGAAGGCGCCGCCCGCAAAGGTCTTTGCGGCGTGGACCGATCCCGAAAAGCTGCTGCGCTGGTTCGGGCCCGATTCGAGCCCCGTGCTCTCGGCCGAGACCGATCCGCGCCCGGGCGGCAAATACGGCATCCGCTTCTGCACCGCCGACGGCGAGGAGCATTTCGCCCACGGCGAATATGTCGACGTGGTCGAGAATGTGCAGCTCGTCTTCACCTGGAAATGGATCACGTTTCCCGAGCGCGAATCGCTGGTGACGGTGCAACTCAGGCCCGTCGACGGCGGCACTGAACTCACGCTCATTCATGAAAAGCTGTTCGATGAAGAGGTCCGCGACAGCCACCATCAGGGCTGGAGCGGGTGCCTCGATAAGCTGGAGGCCTTTGTCGCCTCCTGAAGAGAGGAGAAAATCATGACCCCAAATGCAATTGTATCGCGCGCCGAATGGATCACGGCACGCAAGGCGCATCTCGAAAATGAACGTGCGCTCACGCATCAGCGCGACGCGCTCTACGCGGAGCGACGCGCGCTCCCCTGGGTGAAGGTCGATCAGGACTATGTCTTCGCCTCGACCACGGGACCAAAGCGCCTCGCGGATCTCTTCGCCGGCCGCTCGCAACTCTTCGTCTATAATTTCATGCTGACACCAGGCAGCGACCATATCTGTCCCGGATGTTCGTATCTCTCCGACCATGTCGACGCCGCTCGCCAGCATTTCGAGCATGCCGATCTCAGTTTCGCCGCGATATCGCGCGTCCCGCTCGCGCGGATCGAGCAGGTGCGCGAGCGCATGGGCTGGCGCTTCGAATGGGTGTCCTCCGAAGGGACCAGCTTCAACTTCGACTATGGCGCGTCCTTCACCCCCGAGCAGATCGCGGCGGACGAGCCGCTTTACAATTACGGCACGACGTCAGGTCTCGCCCCTGATATCCACGGCACCAGCGTGTTCGCCAAGGGCGACGATGGGCAGGTCTATCACACCTATTCAGCCTATGCCCGCGGCAACGAGGTGCTGGCGGGCGCCTTCGCCTTTCTCGACATGGTCCCCAAGGGGCGCAACGAAGGCGGGCAGACGATGAACTGGGTCAGGCTCCACGACGAATATGAGGACGCTCCGGACGCGGAGCCCTGCTGCGCAAGCGCGGCCTGAGGACAGGCGGCAATGTTCTGCTGCCTCGCAGGTGTCGCAGCGATTGCCGCCGCTGCCTCGTCCCGCGTGACGCGGCGGTGGCAGGGCGCGTTGCTCGGCGGCCTGGCGCTAGGGCTCACCGGCTTTGCGACATGGCACCTCGATCACTATGCCGCGCGTGCCGCTGCGAACCAGCGCGACCTTCTCGCTGAAATCCGCGCTGCGCCGCTGTGCAGCGGGACGCCCTGATTGCTTTAGCGCTTCTTAACCAAGGCGGGCGCATGCTCGGCCCATCCACCTTGGGAGGGCAGGAACATGGGCATCGCCGTCGACGCATTGCTGCAGGTTCGTTCGGGTCTTTGCGACCGGATCGATCGGATCGCTGTCGAACTGCCACATCTGTCCCTCGATCAGCTCTGCGCCAATATCGACGAGATTCGCAGCACTGCGCTTGATTACGGGCTCGACCCGGTCGTCCAGATCGCACGGGGGCTTGAGTCCGCGCTTGCCGATTCGGGGCGCGGAACGATGGTGCTGCCCTGGCTCGACACACTGCGCGACGCCGCCGGGTGCCAGCGTTGCGACGCCGATGCGGGCTCCGCCTGGCTCGCCGCGATCAATGTCCGCATGACCGGCTGACGCCGGCGCGCGCATGGATGGTTTCTTCCCCGCCTTCGTGGCGGCGCTGCTCGCCGAATGCGGGGACAAGACGCAGTGGCTCGCGCTCGCCCTCGCGCTCCATTTTCGCAGGGTCGCGCTCGTCCTCGCCGGCATAGCAGTGGCAGCCTTTGCCAACGCCGCACTTGCGGCGCTCGGCGGAACGCTGCTCGCACCCATGCTGACGCCCGAGGCCGCGAAGCTGATGCTGGCGCTCGCGCTGTGCTTTGCGGGCGTCGGCGCGCTCATGCGCCAGACCCCATCCCTGCCGCTGCGCGCCACTCGCCTCAGCCCCTTCATCGTCAGCTTTTTTTCCTTCTTCGTGCTCGAACTCGGCGACAAGACGCAGTTCCTCACCTTCGCGATCTCGCTGCGCGCCGACGCCTTCTGGCCGACAATTGCGGGCGCGACGGCGGGCGTGGTTCTCACAAGTGCGGCCGTGGCACTCGCCAGCAAGGCGTTCGAGCGCCTGCCCCTGACAACCATCCGCCGTTGCACCGGCGCGCTTTTCCTCGTGTCGGGCCTCTGGACCGCGATTTCCGCACTACGCCTGATCTGATCGGCGGACGCCCCGGCCCCACGGCACCGCATCGATCAATCTTCTCGATCACAGCCAGCGAAATTTATTGCGCTGCATTGCGGAAATCCATGCGACTTTTCCGTCGCTTGATCGTTATGCTTGCGACTCGAAATTCCATTCCCTGAACGGAGGACAAGATGGCCAAGGGTGGCAAGGAAAAGCTCAAGACCCCGACGGATCTCGGCAGTAACGCGACGAAGTCGGTCGCCGACGCGCTGAATGGCATCCTCGCCGACAGCTATGCGCTCTACCTCAAGACCAAGAATTTTCACTGGCACGTCTCGGGTCCGCACTTCCGCGACTATCACCTGATGCTCGACGAACAGGCGACGCAGATCCTGGGTACGACCGACCAGATTGCCGAGCGCGTGCGCAAGACGGGCAACACCACGCTGCGTTCGATCGGCGACATCGCGCGTCGTCAGACACTGAAGGACAATGACGCCGAATTCGTGTCGGCGACCGCCATGCTCGCCGAACTGCGCGAGGACAATCTGAAGCTGGTGGAGAGCCTCCGCGAAGCCAAGGACATCGTCGATGAAGCCAAGGACAACGCCACTTCAGGCATTCTCGACGAATGGACCGACCTTGCCGAAGAGCGTGCGTGGTTCCTGTTCGAGGCCAGCCGCACCGCTTGACCGTTTTTCAGCGATGACATAAGGCGCTCCCCGTCACCCGGGGAGTAGCCCGCCGCGCACATTTTGCGCGGAGATCGCGTCAACATGCTTGGTCGAGAGGCCATGGCGCGATCGGATCGGTTCCGGCCGATCCAGGCAAGACCGATGACGCTGCGAACCCCTGTCTTGCCGGGCAGGGGGTTCCATGGCGTCGTTGGTTTTAGCCTTTTGCCCGGCCGGAATTTGCGCTCATGGAAATCCTGCTGTCTTCAACATTGCTCGTCGCGCTCGCCGAAATCGGCGACAAGACGATGCTGCTCGCGATCGTGCTCGCCTGTCGTTTCCGTCAGCCATGGCCGATCATCGCGGGCATCTTCGCCGCCACCATCGTCAACCATGCGCTCGCCGCCTGGGCGGGGGCGGGGATCGCCGGGCTGCTCGATGGCTACTGGTTCCGCCTTGCGGTTGCGCTCGGCTTCATCGCCATGGCCGCATGGACGCTCGTTCCCGATACGATCGACGATGACGAAGCGGGCGTCGCAGGGCGATTCGGCGCGTTTCTCACGACGACCATCGCCTTCTTCCTCGCCGAGATGGGCGACAAGACGCAGATCGCGACCGTCGCGCTCGGCGCACAATATCAGGCAGTCGGCCTCGTAGCGGCGGGGACCACCGCGGGCATGATGATCGCCAATGTCCCCGCAGTGTTCCTGGGCGAGCAAATTACCCGGATCGTCCCCATGAAGGCCGTCCGCATCGGCGCCGCGCTTGTCTTCGCGGCGATCGGCATCTGGGCACTTGTCGCCCTGTTCGCCTGAGGAACAATCGACTGTGCCCACCGGTTCTTCTTCGGGGTGATAAGGAGAATATCATGTTGCGTTGGGCTCTGATCTTCCTCGTCGCCGGTCTGGTGCTGGCGCTGTTGGGATTTGGCGGAATCGGCGGCGCGTTCGTCGAGATCGCCAAGATCCTGTTCTTCGTCGCGATCGCGGTCTTTGTGCTGTTGCTCGTGCTTGGCCTTGTGGCCGGGAGAGGCGCAGGCATCGTGAAATAGCGGAACAATGGCAAGTCCATCGGGGCGCGGTTAGTATCGCGTCTCGATGCACGCCTTTGCCGAGCTTCTCGATCGTCTCATCTATACGCGTTCGCGTAACGCCAAGCTGCGCCTGATCGCCGATTATCTCAAGGCGACCCCTGATCCCGATCGCGGCTGGGCTATGGCGGCGCTCACCGGCGCGCTCGACCTGCCGGCGGTCAAGCCCGCAATGATCCGCGCGATGGTCGATGAACGCGTCGATCCAGTGCTGTTCCGCCTCAGTCGCGACTATGTCGGCGATACCGCCGAAACCGTCTCGCTGATCTGGCCGGACCCGGCTGCGCCGCCGCCGGCCGACGTCGACCTCAGTCTTTCGGGAATCGTTGAGAGGCTGGCGACACTTTCACGCTCGGATGCGCCCGCTGCGCTTGCCGACCTGCTTGACCGCCTCGCTCCCGAGGAACGTTTTGCGCTGCTCAAGATGGCGACGGGCGCGCTCAGGATCGGCGTCTCCGCGCGGCTGGCCAAGACCGCGCTCGCCGAAGGCTTCGGGCTCGATGTCGAGGCCGTCGAGGAGGTATGGCACGGGCTGACGCCCCCCTATGCGCCGCTCTTCGCCTGGGCCGAGGGGACGGGCGAGCAGCCCAGCGCCGCAAATCTGCCGGTCTTCCGCCCGTTCATGCTCGCGCATCCGCTCGAGGACGAGCCGATTTCGATCGAGGAATTCGCGGCCGAGTGGAAATGGGACGGCATCCGCGTCCAGCTCGTCCATGTCGCGGGGCAGACACGGCTCTACAGCCGCACGGGCGACGATATCACGCACAGTTTTCCCGAGGTCGCCGCGGCCTTTGCTCGGGAAGCGGTCCTCGACGGCGAACTGCTCGTGCGCGGCGAGGGGCAGGCGGGCGGATTAGAGGTAGCGGGCGCGGCGAGCTTCAATGCGCTCCAGCAAAGGCTCGGGCGCAAGACGGTCTCTGCCCGGATGCTCGCCGACTACCCCGCCTTTGTCCGTCTCTACGACATCTTGTTCGATGGCGCCGAAGACCTGCGCGCCGAGGCCTGGGAAGTGCGGCGCATCAGGCTGGAGGCGTTCGTCCCATGCCTCGATCCCCGGCATTTCGACTTGTCGGCGCTGATCGCGGCGGAGAGTTTCGACGCGCTCGCCGAACTGCGTGCTGGTGCCCGCGATGCCGCGATCGAGGGTGTGATGCTCAAGCGACGCGACAGCCCCTATGTCACCGGACGCCGCGCGGGGCTGTGGTACAAGTGGAAGCGCGATCCGCTCACTGCCGACTGCGTGCTGATGTATGCGCAGCGGGGGTCGGGCAAGCGTTCGAGCTTCTATTCGGATTTCACCTTTGGCTGCTGGACCGAGGCCGGCGAGCTGCTGCCCGTCGGCAAGGCCTATTTCGGTTTCACCGATGAAGAGCTCAAATGGCTCGACCGCTTCGTCCGCAGCCATACCGTCAACCGCTTCGGCCCGGTGCGCGAGGTCGAGAAGACGCTGGTGCTGGAGGTCGCCTTCGATTCGATCCACGAAAGCCGCCGCCACAAATCGGGCCTCGCGATGCGCTTTCCGCGCATAGCGCGCATCCGCACCGACAAGCCTGCGCACGAGGCCGACCGCATCGAGGCGCTGCGCCGCATGACCAGCTGAGGAAAAACCGCATCATTCGCTGAAGCGCGGCTCACGTCGCGCTTCAGGCGCTGATCGCGTGCAACGAAAAAGGCCCGGCGTGCAGTGTTGCGCGCCGGGCCCTTTTTCGTGAAGCCGTGAAGCCCGAGCCTGATCGGTTGAAGCGGAAACGCTGCGCGCTTCCGCTGAAAGCGTGAATCAGGCTCTATTCAAACAGTGGAGACCTTGATTCACGCTTCAGGCTGATTCAGCCTGAAGCGATCAAGGTCAGTCCTGCTTGGGGACGAGGTTCACCGCGGCATATTTGCCGCGACGATCGACTTCGATGTCGAACTCGAGACGGTCGCCTTCGTTCAGGCTGCCCATGCCGGCGCGTTCGACCGCCGAAATGTGCACGAACGCGTCAGGCTGTCCGTCGTCGCGCTGAATGAAGCCGAAGCCCTTCATTGCGTTGAAGAACTTGACGGTGCCCGTCGCCTTCTCGCCGGTCAGCTGGCGCTGGGGACCACCCATGCCGCCGCCACGCGGAGCGGCGTCGCGATCGCGCGGAGGACCGCGGTCCTCGACGGGAAGCGGCTCGCCCTCGATCTTCAGGTCGGTCGCCGAAACGCGTCCGCCACGATCCACCAGCGTGAACTCGAGCGGCTGTCCCTCGGCAAGCCCGGTCAGGCCGGCCTGCTCGACCGCGGAGATGTGCACGAACACATCCTCGCCGCCGTCGTCGCGAACGACGAAGCCGAAGCCCTTCTGGCTGTTGAAGAATTTGACGACGCCCTTGCCTTCGCCGACGACCTGGGCAGGCATGCCGCCGCCACCGCCGCGCGGGCCGCCGAAGCCGCCACCGCCGCCGCCGCGCGGGCCGCCGAAGCCACCACCGCCGCCGCCGCCGAAGCGATCGCCGCCACCGCCGCCGAATCGGTCACCGCCGCCAAAACCGCCGCGGTCTCCACCGAAACCACCGCCGAACCGGCTGCCGCCTCTGTCCTCAAATCCGCCGAAGCTCTCGTCGCCGAAACCGTCGCGCTTGTCTCTGCCACGCCCACCGCGCTCACCGCGGCGTCCTCTGTCGAAACTCATGCCCTGTTAGTCTTTCCCGGTCGCCCAAAATTCATATCAGAACCTGCACACCGGGCGATGGGCACAGATACTTTGGCGCGAAAACAATACCCGCCAGTGAGTCGTCATAACCTAAATTCTTGCAGCCTGCGACATATTTCCTCAACGCGCGTCGCAATTTGGATAAATTCCTTCAGAACAGCAAAGTAGCCGGATCAGCGATCGGCTCGCGCTTCTGTGCCTTGACCAGTGAAACCACAGAACGCACCGCCACCCAAACGGTCACCGCGAACAATATTGCGAATCCGACCAGCACGATCGTCAGCACCACGCCGACGACGCCCGCGACGAGCGCCAGCCAGAAAGTGCGAATCAGATAGCGATAATGGCTCCGCTCCCAGTCCTGGGCAGGCTCGCCAGCCCATAGATGCGCCAGCACCGCCCCGATCACCGCCGTGATGCCCGTGACAAAGCTGGCCAGATAGAGCAGCGCGATGATCGTCGGCCGGTTGAATTCAAAGGCCGTGGCGGGCTGGTCGGCGGAGTTGCGGTCGGTCATCGCGGCGATTTTCCCGAAAGTGTCCCGGCGAGGAGCTTGCGGCTTTTCCGGCCACAGGGCAAATGGCGTGCATGACCGATCTGATGACACTCTTCTCCGACCCCGCCGTATGGGCCGCTCTCCTCACCCTTGTCGTCATGGAGGTCGTGCTCGGTATCGACAATCTGATCTTCATCTCGATCCTGTCGAACAAGCTGCCCGAGCACCAGCGGCAAAAGGCGCGCCGCGTCGGTATCGGGCTGGCGCTCGTCATGCGGCTCGCGCTGCTTTCGATGATCTCGTGGCTCGTCGGGCTCACCGCCCCTGTCTTCGACCTCGGCATTGTCGGGCCGGCGGGCGCGCATGGCGAACCCGCCTTCGAGACGCAATTCTCCTGGCGCGACCTCATCCTGATCGCGGGTGGACTGTTCCTGCTGTGGAAGGCGACGAAGGAAATCCACCACGCGATGGATCCTGTGCCCAGCGAACACGACCTTCTGGACAAGGAAGCCACCGCCGCGCTCAACTTCGGCGGCGCAATCGTCCAGATCCTGCTGCTCGACATGGTCTTCTCGGTCGATTCGATCCTGACCGCCGTGGGCATGACCGATCATCTGCCCGTGATGGTGATCGCGGTCGTCGTCGCCGTGCTCGTCATGTTGCTCGCCGCCGATCCGCTCGCCAATTTCATCAACCGCAACCCGACCGTGGTCATGCTCGCGCTCGGCTTCCTGCTGATGATCGGCGCGGTGCTGATCGCCGACGGCTTCGGGATGCATGTGCCCAAGGGCTATATCTACGCGGCGATGGCATTTTCCGCGCTCGTCGAGACGCTCAACATCCTTTCGCGCCGCGCGGCGACGAAAAAGCGCGCGGCCGTCGACCGGGTGATTGAAAGCGAAGATTGAGCCCGGGGCGTGAAAGGCGTAAGGCCCCGGGAATGACCGTTCATTTCCATGAAGAAGACCTGCCCGAAGGCGTGCTCGCGCCGGGGCCCGTCGCCGTTGATACCGAGACGATGGGGCTCGTCACCCCGCGCGACCGGTTGTGCCTTCTCCAGATCTCGGACGGACATGGCGACGAACATCTCGTACGCTTCGGTCCGGGCAGTGACTACGCCGCGCCCAATCTGCGCGCGGTGCTCGCCGATCCTGCGCGGCTGAAGCTCTATCATTTCGCGCGCTTCGACCTTGCCGCGATCCAGCATTATCTCGGGGTCATGGCCGAGCCCGTCTACTGCACCAAGACCGCGTCGCGGCTGGTGCGGACCTATACCGACCGACATGGGCTGAAGGAACTGGTCCGCGAACTGCTCGGCGCGGACATCTCCAAGCACCAGCAGTCCTCCGATTGGGGCGGCCCCGAACTTTCGGACGCGCAGAAGGACTATGCCGCATCCGATGTGCGCTATCTCCACCGGCTGAAGGCCGAACTCGACCCGCGCCTCGAGCGCGAGGGACGCGCAGCGCTCGCCCGGGCCTGTTTCGACTTCCTGCCCCACCGGGCGCTCCTCGACCTCGCGGGCTGGCCCGAGATCGACATCTTCGCGCATGTCTGAAGGCGCCGCCAATGTCTGAAATAGCCGATCGTGTCCGATCCCGGCGCCAGCACTGGGCCGCGCCGCACGGTTCGCACGACCGGCTGATTCGGTTCCTTGGCTGGTTGCTGCCCTCCGCGATCGGCGTGATCGCGGCCTTTCTCGCCATCGCGCCGCTCGCGATTCGCGACGAGGTCAGCTTCGTTCTCGCCAAGGACAAGGTCGAGGTGGCGAAGGAACGCATGCGCGTGACCGCCGCCATCTATCGCGGAGAAGACAGCAAGGGGCAGCCCTTCGCGCTCCATGCCGGTTCGGCGGTGCAGGCAACCTCGCGCGAACCCGTCGTCAGGCTGCAGGACCTCTCCGCCGAAATCCGGCTGCCCGATGGACCCGCGCAGATGCGCGCCGACCGCGGACGCTACGACATGAACAAGGAAACCGTCTCGGTCGACGGGCCAATCCTGTTCACCGCCGCCGATGGCTACCAGCTCGAGACGACCAATGTCGCGGTCGATCTGAAGTCGCGCCAGGTGACGAGCACCGGCGCGGTGACGGGCAACATGCCGCTCGGCAATTTCAGCGCGTCGACGATGCGCGCCGACCTCAACACCCGCACGGTCACGCTCGATGGACGCGCGCGCTTGCACATCGTCCAGGGGGCCGCCAGATAGGATGAGGATGATGAACCGGATTCTTCTCGGCGCGATCGGCGCAGCAGCGGCGGCGCTTGCCACGCTTGGCGGCCCCGTGCTCGCCCAGGCGCTCAAGAATCACAATGCCGGCGCGCCCGTCGATGTCGAAGCCGATCGTATCGAGGTTCAGGACCGCGCCGATCGCGCGATATTCTCGGGCAATGTGAAGGTGCGCCAGGCGGGGCTCGCACTCGATGCCGCGCGCCTCACCGTCGCCTATGCCAGTTCGTCGGGCAGCGGGCTCGACATCCAGCGGCTCGACGCTTCGGGTGGCGTCGTCGTGCGCAGCGCGTCCGAAACCGCGCGCGGCAGCGTTGCGATCTACGATCTCAATCGCCGTATCATCACCATGGTGGGCGGGGTCACGCTCGAACAGGGCAACAATCAGCTGCGCGGCGGCCGCCTCGTCATCGACCTCAATTCGGGGCGTTCGGTGATGGACGGCAGCGCGGTCGGCGGCGCGAGCGGCGTATCGGGCGGGACCGGTGGCCGCGTCACGGGCCGTTTCACCGTGCCTGAACGCAAGACCAACTAATCTGGCGGTATCAAAGTTCTATTGATCATCGTCACCCCGGGCTTGATCCGGAATCCAGCTTCCTTTCGCGCACGGACTGAAGAAAAGCGGGATCCCGGGTCAAGCCCGGAATGACGAAATCAATGTGGCGAATTTCGGTTTCAGGTGACTCGCATCTTATAGAGGCTGTGGCGGAGCCGCGACGGCGCTATTGCGAAGCGTCGCTTGCTGCGTCTGCAACGAGCAGCGCAGCGATCCCGCCAAGAAGCAGAACGCCCCCAACGACATAAACGGCGGTGCCAACCCCGCCTTTTTTCCCGGCTTCGTCGTCCTGATCGGTGGCGCCGAGCCGGTCGCGCGCAAGATCGCGACCCGCGAATGACAGCCGCGGCGCACGGTCGCCATCACCAAAGCTCAGGCTGATTCCTTCCCCGAAACGCGTCAGGCTGCGGCCGCTTGCCATCCGGCCCGAACGTATCGGCGCCAGGCTGAAACCCGCGCGCAGTTTCGCATGTTTCGGTGCGCTACGGTCGAACGCGATGCGGAGGCGTGCGCCAGCGAAAACGCCCGCCCGGCTGTGCCCGTCGCGCATCGCGAACGGCGCCTCTTCCAAAGTGGCAGCCTTCACTGGTGAGAATGACACCGCGCTGATTGTCAGCGCAGCAAGGACCGCAAATTTCATATTCCCCTCCCGACACGTCACACGTCCTGCAATGCGACCATGTCTTGCGGAGTTGAGCGGGAAGGCGATTCTCTGCCTTGCCCTGTGCGCCCCCGCGGGCTGTGTTCAGCTCTGCATGTGGCATGCCGTGGCGTATCCCCCGGTGCAAGCCCGAAATCGCTGCGCAAGGCGTTGTCCGACCTAATGTAGCGATTGGTCCATCTTCAGATTCTCGTTAAAAAACCCATGCACGAATCTTGCCAATTGGCTTAGACTTCACATTTCGCTAACCGATCTTTGGCAGTTCGGCCGGTACAAGGGCCTGATCGGTTGAGGTGGAGGCGCTCCGCGCCTTCGCTGAAAGCGTGAATCAGGCTCTATACAAGTTGGAGCGGGAATGAACGACGTTGCCACTATGGATGTCCCTCTGACCGCGGACGCAGCGCGCGCCGTGACCAACGGGCTTTCGGTCGTCTCGATCGCCAAGGCCTATGACAAGCGTCAGGTGCTGACCGACGTCTCGCTCTCGGTCGCACGCGGCGAGGTCGTGGGGCTTCTTGGCCCCAATGGTGCGGGCAAGACGACATGCTTCTATTCGATCATGGGGCTGGTGAAGCCCGATAGCGGCCGCATTCTGCTCGATGGCGACGACATCACCGGGCTGCCCATGTATCGCCGCGCGATTCTCGGCCTCGGCTATCTTCCGCAGGAAACTTCGATCTTCCGCGGGCTCACCGTCGCGCAGAACATCATGGCCGTGCTCGAGCTCGCCGAACCCGACAGTGCCGCGCGCGAAGGGCGGCTCGACCAGCTGCTCGAGGAATTCAGCCTGTCGCGGTTGCGCGATTCGCCCGCCATGGCGCTGTCGGGCGGCGAACGCCGTCGCTGCGAGATCGCGCGCGCGCTTGCCGCGAGCCCGTCGATCATGCTGCTCGACGAGCCCTTTGCGGGTATCGACCCGATCTCGATCGCTGACATCCGCGATCTGGTGAAGGAACTGAAGCAGCGCGACATCGGCGTGCTCATCACAGATCATAATGTCCGCGAGACCCTGGACATCGTCGACCGTGCCTGCATCATCTATGACGGCCGCGTGCTCTTTGCCGGGTCGCCCGCCGCGCTCGTCGCCGACGAGAATGTGCGCCGCCTCTATCTCGGCGAGGGCTTCGAGCTCTGAGATGATCCGCCTGGGCAGATAGCATGGCGCTCGGACCCCGCCTCGATCTTCGCCAGTCGCAATCGCTGGTGATGACGCCACAGCTCCAGCAGGCGATCAAGCTGCTGGCGCTCTCGAATCTCGAGATCGAGGCCTATATCGCCGAGGAGCTGGAGAAGAACCCGCTGCTCGAAACCGGCGGCGATGAGGATCGCGGCCCTGTCGAGGCACCCGATGAGGGACCTGGCGAGGGCGGCGATTTCGACGGTGACGATTTCGGTGACGAGCCCGTCACCGCCGACCGCCTGCTCGAGACCGGAGACGCCTCGGCCGACGCGCCGCTCGACGTCGACTATGATGCCGAGACATTCCACCACGACAGCATGATCGACAGCGGCGGCGGGCTCGATGGAGGACTCGGCCTCACCGGCAGCGCGGGCGCGGGCTTTGGCGAGGACGGTCCCGATTTCGACGCCATGGTGTCGGCCGGGCTTTCGCTCCACGATCACCTGCTCGCGCAGGCGGGCGCGGTGCTCTCGGGCGGGGACTGGCTCATCGCCACGCATCTGATCGACCAGATCGACGAGGCCGGCTATCTCGCCGCCAATCTGCTTGATATCGCGCAGCGCCTCGGCGTGCCGCTCGCCGCGGTCGAGCGCGTGCTCTGCGTCATCCACGGCTTCGATCCCACGGGGGTCGGTGCGCGCGGCCTCGCCGAATGCCTGGCCCTGCAGGCTAAGGAGGCCGATCGCTACGACCCCTGCATGGCGCGTCTGCTCGACAATCTCGACCTGCTCGGACAGGGCAAGCTCGCCCAGCTGAAGCGCATCTGCGGCGTCGATGACGAGGACATGGCGGACATGATCCGCGAGCTCAGGGACTATGATCCCAAGCCCGGCCTCAAATTTGGCGGCGAGCGCATCCAGGCGGTCACCCCCGACATCTTCGTCGCGCAACGCGGGACGACCTGGGCGATCGAGATCAACAGCGCCACCCTGCCAAGGCTCCTCGTCAACCGCAGCTATTATGTCGAGCTGTCGGGTGGCAAGCAGGACAAGGCGTCAAAGGCCTGGCTCTCCGAATGCCTCGCCAGCGCCAACTGGCTGGTCAAGGCGCTCGACCAGCGCCAGCGCACGATCATCAAGGTGGCAACCGAACTGGTTAAACAGCAACAAGGGTTTTTCACCCATGGGGTTTCACATCTGAAGCCGCTGACGCTCAAGACCGTCGCCGACGAGATCGGCATGCACGAATCCACCGTCAGCCGCGTGACCAGCAACAAATATCTCAGCTGCGCGCGCGGGCTCTACGAGCTCAAATATTTCTTCACCTCGGCGATCCAGTCGGCCGATGGCGGCGACGCGGTTTCGGCCGAGGCGGTGAAAAGCCATATCCGCGCGCTGATCGCCACCGAAGACCCGCGCAAGATTCTCTCCGACGACACGCTCGTCGACCTGCTCCGCGACAAGGGCTTCGACATCGCGCGACGCACCGTTGCCAAGTACCGCGAGGCGATGGGCATCGGCAGCTCGGTCCAGCGTCGCCGGCAGAAAGCGCTACAGGGCAAGGCGGCCTGATACTTCTCTAACCGCTCATCCTGAGGAGGGGCTGAGCAAAGGCGAAGACCCGTCTCGAAGGACATGATTCTGTGCGTCCTTCGAGACGCCGTTTCAACTTCGCTCAACGGCTCCTCAGGATGAGCGGTTCGCGCTCGATGAAGGCACTTCCCCCCGCATGGCATCCCGGCTACAACGCCCACATCCCCGGGGGACCCTGCGCACAGGGTTGAGAGGTGGCTGAACCGGCCACGACCCGCTGAACCTGATCCGGCTGACACCGGCGTAGGGAGGGAGGCGGCCAACCATCCGCTCTCCATCCCGTTTTGGAGAGAATGAACATGGCCGACATCCCCGCCCGCACCGAACTCAACGTCACTACCGGGCCAATCCGCGGCAGCCGCAAGATCCATGTCGGCCCCCTCAAGGTCGCGATGCGCGAGATCGACCTCGAGCCGTCGTCGGGCGAGCCGCCCCTGCGCGTCTATGACTGTTCGGGCCCCTATACCGACCCCAATGCCGCGATCGACATCATGGCGGGTCTGCCCGAACTCCGCCGCGACTGGATCCGCGGCCGCGGCGATGTCGAGGAAGTGTCGCAGCGCGAGGTTCGCCCTGAGGACAATGGCCAGCTCGGCCCCGATCGTTCGGGCGGCGTCGCGCCCTTCCCCAATGTCCGCCGCAAGGTGCTGCGCGCGAAAGCGGGCATGAACGTCAGCCAGATGCACTATGCCCGTCGCGGCATCATCACCCCCGAGATGGAATATGTCGCGGTCCGCGAGAATCTCGGCCGCGAGATGCTCCGCGGCCATATCCGCGACGGCGAGGATTTCGGCGCGTCGATCCCCGATTATGTCACCCCCGAATTCGTGCGTGACGAGGTCGCGCGCGGCCGTGCGATCATCCCCTCGAACATCAACCACCCTGAGAGCGAGCCGATGGCGATCGGCCGCAACTTCCTCGTGAAGATCAATGCCAATATCGGCAATTCGGCGGTCGCGTCGGACGTCGCTTCGGAAGTCGACAAGATGGTCTGGTCGATCCGCTGGGGCGCGGACACCGTCATGGACCTGTCGACCGGCCGCAACATCCACGACACGCGCGAATGGATCATCCGCAATTCGCCCGTGCCGATCGGCACCGTGCCGATCTATCAGGCGCTGGAGAAGGTCGGCGGCATCGCCGAAGACCTGACCTGGGAGATCTTCCGCGACACGCTGATCGAGCAGGCCGAACAGGGCGTCGACTATTTCACTATCCATGCGGGCGTGCGCCTGCCCTATATCCCGATGACCGCGAAGCGCGTGACGGGCATCGTCAGCCGCGGCGGCTCGATCATGGCGAAATGGTGCCTGACGCATCACAAGGAGAGCTTCCTCTACGAGCATTTCGACGAGATCACCGAGATCATGAAGGCGTATGACATCGCCTATTCGCTGGGTGACGGCCTGCGCCCCGGCTCGATCGCGGATGCCAATGACGAAGCGCAGTTCAGCGAACTCTACACGCTCGGCGAACTCACCAAACGCGCCTGGGAACAGGATGTCCAGGTGATGATCGAAGGGCCGGGTCATGTGCCCATGCACAAGATCAAGGCCAATATGGAAAAGCAGCTCGAAGCGTGCGGCGAGGCTCCTTTCTACACATTGGGGCCGCTCACCACCGATATCGCGCCGGGCTACGATCACATCACCTCGGCCATCGGCGCCGCGCAGATCGGCTGGTACGGCACCGCGATGCTCTGCTACGTCACGCCCAAGGAGCATCTGGGCCTGCCCGATCGGGACGACGTCAAGGTCGGCGTGGTGACCTACAAGCTCGCCGCGCACGCCGCCGATCTCGCCAAGGGTCACCCCGCCGCCAAGATGCGCGACGATGCGCTGTCCCGCGCGCGCTTCGAATTCCGCTGGCGCGACCAGTTCAACCTGTCGCTCGATCCCGACACCGCCGAGCAGTATCACGACCAGACGCTCCCCGCCGAAGGCGCCAAGACCGCGCATTTCTGCTCGATGTGCGGCCCCAAATTCTGCAGCATGAAGATCACGCAGGAAGTGCGCGATTTCGCGGCCAAGCAGAACCAGCCCGCCGACACCTTCATCGCCGCCGAGGAAGCCGAAGCCGGGATGCAGAAGATGAGCGAGCTCTTCCGCGAAACCGGCAGCGAGCTCTATATGGGGTCGGGTGGGCGCGAGCACGATTGAAGCGAACAGGGCGGCGAGATTTGCCTGCCCGCGGGATAAAATCGGTTCTCGGCATAGGGTATTTGCATCGCCCGGCGTCAAGCGATGCAAATACCCCGGGGGAGCATTTTATGCCGACGATTCTTCGCCTGAACGGATATCGGTTCTATTTCTACAGCCACGAACCAAATGAGCCGCCGCATATCCATGTCGATAAGGCTGGCGCCACGCTGAAGGCATGGCTCGATCCCGTCGCCTTCGCCAAAGCCAGCGGCTTTCGCCCGCCCGAGATCGATGGCATATTGGCGCTGGTCGCGGAACATCGGGTGATGCTGTTGGAGGCATGGCATGAATATTTCGGTTAGGATCACCGACGAACGCGTCGCCGATGTCCGCTGCGATGCGCACAGCCTGATCGTCGATCTCATGGATGGCCGCACCATCGCCGCCCCTCTCGCCTGGTTCCCGCGCCTCCTCGCCGCCACGCCCGAACAGCGCGCGCATTGGGAAATGGCGGGCGGCGGCTATGGCATCCACTGGCCGGATATTGACGAGGATTTGAGCACCGAGGGATTATTGCGAGGCGCGCCGGCTCCAAAGGTGGCGTGAGGCCTGCACGCCTTCGCCGCCAGACCCAGCCGGTGTTTTTTCGGCGCCACCAGTTCCTCCCTGAAGCGCAGCTTCGGGGAGGGGGACCATGCGCAACATGGTGGAGGGTTGAGCACCGCAGCCAGCCAAGCCGCCGCTGAAGAAAACATGGCTAAAATTGCGCAAAGTTCAAAGAACGACCAGACGCGATTTACCTGACTATCCGACGTCGGCGGGCTGCACCTCGCCCTTCGCGCCGGAGTGGATCGGCGAAATACCGGGCGGTGGCGGGTGGCTAGTTCAATAGCGACTTGTGTAGAGTGCCATTTCTACCGCCCAAAGTATCTAGGCGTATGCCCCAACTCGCCCACATAGCCCTTGTCGTCCGCGACTATGACGAAGCCATTGCGTGGTTCACCACGAACCTCGGCTTCACGCTGGTAGAAGACACCTATCAGCCAGAGCAGGACAAGCGCTGGGTCGTCATCGCCCCGCCCGGAGCGCCGCGCGGCGCCACCACCATCCTCCTCGCCCGCGCCGCCACCCCCGAGCAGAGAGAGTTCATCGGCAACCAGGCGGGCGGGCGCGTCTTCCTGTTCCTGCAAACCGAAGATTTCTGGCGCGACTATCGCGCGATGAAGGAGAAGGGCGTGGTCTTCGTCCGGCCCCCGGCAGAGGCGGCCTATGGCACCGTCGCCGTTTTCGCAGATCTCTACGGTAATCTCTGGGATCTCGTTCAGTACGCTGCGCCGTAGCGCGTCACCCTCTCACACTGGCATCCCGCCCCGCGCATGGCGTGCGTGCAGTCCCCGGCACGCTTTCAGGGTATTCCCCGATAGTGCGCTTCGTCAGGGCATGCATCATGCGCTGCAGACCGGTTCGTCTTTTGAAATGGAGGGCAGGCTTATGCGCACTCGAGCGATACTTGGCACCGCATTCATCTGGCTGGCGCCCGCGGCGCTGGCGCAGAGCGGGGCCTCCCCGGATCAGCCGGCGGCTGCGGCCAAGCCCGACGCGCGCAATGCCGCCACCGAGACCTGCCTTGCCGAGGCGAAATCGCGCGGCAAGTCGATCGGCGCGAGCGACATCTTCCTCCGCGATGTGAAGGATACCGACAAGGAGAGCGACGGCGTGGTCACGGTCCGCGCGGATGTCGATGTCGTGAAGACCGATTCCAAGGGCAAGAGCAAGACGAGCAAGAAGACCTTCAAGTGCAAGACGCGTCAGGGCATGGTCACCGGATTTAGCTGGGGCTAGCGCAGCGCGCCGCCTGCCACCGCTCACCACCATCGCTGCCTGATGCCTCGCCTTTTGCGGGCCCTTCATCCCCTGTGCGTGACGGGGCCGGCCTGCGCCCGCCCCTCCCCGATCAGGTGTTCAGCGTTACGATCCCCAGCCCGCCGGGTTTCAGCGTCGGGTTGGATGCGTTGGTCTTCTTCGCCTTTTCGGCCTTGGGTTTTCGGATTTCGCGGTTCGATCGTTTCTGGCTCTTCGCCATGATCTTTTCCTTAAAGCGGGCGGAGCGCCCGTGGAGAGCCTAGGCGCTTTGGCGCAAAGATGCGCTACCTATTCGGTGAAGGCGATCTCTGGAAATCCGCGCAAGCCATCCCGTCGCCGGCATCCGTGAAAAATGGGCCGCACCCTTGCGGATGCGGCCCGTTCCTTCAGCACTGGCAGTTCTTGCAGGTGCAGGGATTGCAGCGGCAGCCGCCCGACTTTTCGGGGGCGACGTTCGGGGTTTTCTCGCTGTTCATCGCATTTCTCCTTCTTGCCCGGGAGCGGGCTCGACCTATATGCGCTCTGTACCATGGTACGGAGTCAAGCGATGAAATCGATGACGATATCGGGGCTGGCGCGCGCGGGCGGCGTGGGGGTCGAGACGGTGCGCTATTATCAGCGGCGCGGGCTACTCGACACGCCCGAGCGGGGCGGCGGATCGGGCCTGTCGGGCGGGATCAGGCGCTATGCCGACGACGCGCTGCGCCGGCTGCGCTTCATCCGCAGCGCGCAGGGCGCGGGTTTCACGCTCGAGGAGATTGCTGAACTGCTCGCGCTCGACGCGACCGAGGACCGCGCACGCGCGCGCAGCCTCGCCGCCGAACGGATCGTCGCGCTCGACGCGAAGATCGCCGAGCTCGAACAGGCGCGCGCCGCGCTCGCCCGCCTCGCCACCGAGTGCGCGAGCGGCAAGAAGGGCCCGTGCCCGATCCTCAAGGCGTTCGATCCGGTCTGACCGCGGGTACCCGCTTGCCCCCTCGCCCGAGTCCGCTGTCCTACATGCGGGGCCGCTGTCATGGTGCGCGGATCAGGCTCTTTGAACCATTGGCTGCGCGCTCGCGCCCTGTTCGAGAAAATCGATCTGTTTCGCCGCGGTGAGTGAGGGGATTTTACGTGCAGGGCTGACCTTTGTGAACTTTGGGCCGCTAGCCCTGCTTTTCGAACGACGCGGGTCTCGAGAGCAGGAAGGGCAAGTCGGGCGAGGCGATCCGGGATTCGCGGCCATTGCTGTGGATGAGCGTTACCCGGCCAACGCCCGGCGAGGCGACCACTGCGACCACGCTTTCCACCCATTCGTGCAGCGCCGCGCGCGCAAAGGCGAGTTCGTCGCCGCCGGTACGGGCATCGCCCTCGGCCTCGAGTTCCGCCTCAAGCTGCAGAACGCGTTCTGCCGCCTGTTTGACCGCGTCGTCCTTGCTCATGCCGGTGTCCCGTTTGCCATGCTGCCCGTGGCCGGGCCGTGACCGCAAAGTGGCACGGTGACGGCGGATGGCAAGGTCCGGGGGCCGAAATACCGCGGACACGGTTTCCGGCCCCGCATGACCGTTCAGTGGCGTAGCTATTCGCTGGTGTTGCCCGGCGCAGCGCCCTCCGCCGGCGGTTTGGCCGGAGCCGCTGCCTCCGCCGACGGCTTGGCCCCGGCGGCCGCTTCCGCCGATGGCGCGGGCGCGGTCTCGCCCTTGGGCGGTACCGACAGATGCTCGTGCACCACCTGCCAGCTCCCGTCGGACTGCTTCTGGTACACGTCGGTATAGCGCATCGACAGCCTGGTCGGGCGGTTGTCGACGGTCGCGTCCATCGTGCCGACCCCCGACGAGATGAAGGTATCGGCGTCGAGCACCTGGATCCGGCGCGTGCCGGGCGAGAAGGCGGTGGGCTTCATCGCGACGAAGCCCTCGGTCCATTTGGTCGCGGTCGCGCGATCATCGGTGGGTTCGGTGACCATCGGATCGAAGAACACCGCGCCGGGCGCGTAGTTGGCCATGATCGTCTGCGCATTGCCCGAGGTGAATGTCGCCTCGACCTTGTCGATCGCGGCTGCCGCTTCGGCTTCGGTCAGGGGTGTCGCGGCGGTGCCATTTGCGGCATTGTCGCTGGCGGAAGGGGAGCATGCGGCGGCGAGCAATATGATGCCGGCCAGGGAACCACGGTTCAGTGCGATGATGGGGGTCATGAGTCTATCCCTCGATCAACGGCCGCGCCGCACGCCAGGGGTTTCACAAGCCTCGCGTGCCGCAGCCCGATTGCATGGGACGCAACGCAACCCCGCGATGCTTAGACCTCTGCCCGCAACTTGCAATGCGCATTCGCAGGGCCGGCAGGCGGGCCGGGCCGGACCGTGTCGGCGCCGGCCGTGCTATAGTCGCCCGCTCAGCAAAGGAGCGACTCGATGGCCACATTGCCCTCCGCCGCCGAACAGGTCCGCCACGCCTATGCGCGCTGGCATGAATCCAGGGGCGCCACCGCCGATCTCTTCCTTGATATGATGGCTCCGGACATCGAGATGTATACCGTGATGGCGCCCGACACGCCCAGTCCGATCGCCGGGGCCAATGTGGGGATCGATGCCGCACGCGTCTATTTCGATGCGCTCGCGCAGGACTGGGAGATGATCGGCTTTCCCACCGAGCAGGTCGTCGGCGACGGCGACACCGTGGTGTGGATCGGCAGCTGCCACTGGCGTTACCGGCCGAGCGGCGAGGAGGTCGAGACCCCCAAGGTCGATATCTGGCGCTTCCGTGACGGCAAGGCGGTGCGGCTGCTCGAAATGTTCGATTCGCTCGCTTTTGCGCGGACGACGGGGCTGATCCTCGATCCTGCAACGCCTGCGGTTGCGCCCGCCCCGCAACCCGCATCGTCATAAGCGGCTAGAAGGCGCCGGGGGTCTCGCGCTGGGTGACGTCGGGACGCAGCGGACTGAGCAGCTCGCGCTCGGCAGCTGCGGTCAGTGCGCGCGCGGCCTGTCCGGTCGCGATGGGCGTGCAGCTCCGCCCCGCGAGAAAGTCGAGCGCCTGCCGGATCGAAGCTTCCTGCGGATCGCCGAGCGGGCGCGTCAGGTCGTCGGGCGCACGGCAGGTGGCGTCCATCGAACCTGCCAGGCCATTGAAGTAGCTGGCGTTGCGCGCGGCATTCTCGACCGCAAAGGCGACGATGCGCAGCCGGTCGTCGCAGGCGGTGCGATCGATCGCGATCTGCCCGACCGGCTTGCCATAGGTGTTGGTGCCGATCAGCGCTGCATTGGCGCGCAGATAGGGGATGAAGGCGTTGATCACGAGCTCGCTCGCCGACGCCGTCCCGCCGGTTCCGATAAAGGCGACACGCGTCGGCGCCACCGATTGCGGCTGGGCCATGAAGTTCCGCACCTCGTTCTCCGAGGACTTCTGGGGACGGAAGGTGGTGTAGGAGAATATGTCGGACGCAAAGCGGTTCGCGCCCATCAGGTCGCCGAGCAGCTCGCCGATCGCGACGAGCCCGCCGCCATTGTAGCGCAGGTCGACGATGATCTCGGTCACGCCCGCATTGCGGAAGCCCAGAAACGCCTCGCGGAGCGCTGGGTCCGCCGTGTTGATGAAGGTACGCAGGTTGACATAGCCCACCTTGCGCCCGCCATCGTCGAGGATCCGCGCGCCATACCGCGTTGAAACCGGGGTCAGGCTATAGTCGGTCTTGGTGAGCGTCACCGTGCGCGTGCCCGCTCCGTCGGCCACGCGCAGCACGCGCGCCGTTCCCGTGGTCGAAGGGCCAAGAGCGTCGACGACGCCCTGCGCGCCGCTCGTCGCCATGATGTCGGATACGGCGCGCAGGTCGGCCGTGCTCGTGCCGACTGCGACGATCTCGGCGCCGCGATCGACCCCGGCGGACAGCGCGGGCGTGCCCTCGAAGGTTTCGGCGACGAACACGCGCCGCGCCTGGGTATCGTAGATCAGACGAAAGCCGAAGCCCGCGCTCGAGCCCGACTGGTAATAGGCGTTCTCCTCGGCAATCGAGGTCAGATAGGTGAAATAGCGGTCACGGCCCTGCGCGCGCGCCGTCGCGGTCAGCGCGTCGATATAGGAATCGACCGATGCATAAGGACTGGGGTCGAGGAATGCGGGCAGCGTCTCGCCGAACAGATACCATTCCTGCAACTGCCCCGCCGCCCAGTCCTGGCGCGATCGCAGCGAGCAGGATGCGGGCGTCGGTGTCGGGGTAGGCGTGGCTGCCGGAACATCGACGATCGTGCCCCCGCCATTTTCGTTGCTGCCCCCGCCGCAGCCCGACAGCATGGCGAGCACGCCAAGCGCCGCCCCAATCCCCCGTCGTTTCATTCCCGCCCCCGCTAATCTTCGCTGCCGCGCGGCCGGATCGGCCGTCGCACGCCCTCGATGACGATCGGCAGCCCCCGCCATAAACCGTCACCGGCATGAATGCAGAAATATCAGCAGGTTGGCAACCGTCGCAGCATGCCGTCTTTTCCGGAGCGCGCGAAAGAGCGACACTGGCGACGGCACGCCGCTGGCCCGGTCGTCAACATCGGTAATTTCGAAGGCGCTCCGCAGGGCGGCGGCACCACGCCCCGACGACAGCTGACTCTTTTGTGCTGGCCATTCTGCGGGGCTCGACTCACATCGCAAAAGAGAACAAAATAGGAACATGTTTTCTAGTCTGAGGTTGCCATGTTCCAGAATGCCGCGCGTCGCCCGGTTCTTTGCCACCGCCCGTTCTTCGCGATATTGCCGCCCCCCACGGTGGCGCGGCAGGTTGCCCAGTCGGCCATCTGGATCGGGCGCGAAGGGGCGAACGTCGATCCCGATCGGTTGCACGTCACGATGGACATCCTCGACGATTTCGAGGTCTTTCCCCGCGACATCGCCGCCCGTTTGATCGCGGCGGGAGACACGGTGGCGGCTGCGCCCTGCATTGTGGAGCTGGATCAGATCAAGGGAAGCGCCACCTCGGTTGCGCTGCGCTCGCGCCGCACACTCAAGGGGCGGAAAAAGGCGGGGCAGGCCATCGCCGCGGCCGGGCGCAGGCGGAACTGCCGGTGCGCGAAGGCTATCGGCTCAGTCCTCACATGACGCTGTTCTATCGCGACGGAAAACCCTTTGGCAGGAACATCGAACCGGTATCCTGGAAGGCGGAAGAGTTCGTGCTGATCCACTCGCTGGTGGGCCGCGCCCAACATGAAATTCTGGCACGCTGGCGCTTGCACTTCGACGAGGAAGTGGAGGATGACGATGGCCAGTTCCGGCTCTTGTGAGAGGCCTGCCCGGTCAGGCCTGACCGGGCTCCCAACTCCTGGGTGCGAGCCTGAAGCCGCTGAACTCGAAGCCGGGAACGACGACGCAGCTCACCAGCGTCCAGCCGCCATCGGCCTGAGCCGCCTGCCACTGGCCCGTCGGTACGCGCGCCTGCGGGTTTTCATCGCGCATTACATCGGGGCCGAGGCGAAGCGCGGAGACGGGCCCTGAATCGGCAGGCGCGATCGCCAGCGTCAGCGGCGCGCCGGCATGCCAGAACCAGAGTTCTTCCGCATCGACGCGGTGCCAGTGCGAACGCTGACCCGCCTCGAGCAGGAACAGGATCGCGGTCCCTGCGGCGCGCGTCCCGAAGGGGGCTTCGGCACGCCAGGTCTCACGATACCAGCCGCCTTCCGGATGCGGTTGCAGGCCGAGCCGATCGATCAGTGCGCGTGCATCATCCATCCCGTTCGCCTTTACACCCTCACTCCGCCGCGCGTCGCCAGCCGAGCACACACAGCCCTAGCATGATGACATTGCCCACGGCGTCGAGCAGGCCGACCCATGTGAATACGGGGTCTACGAAGGTGAACCATGCATTGAAGACGAAGAAGGGAATGAGGGCGATGCCATAGGCGAGGAAGGTCGCGCGCGTGAAGCGGCTGAACGCGGCGAACAGGCCCGAGATCATCGCCTGCGCGCCGAAGCAGGCGACGGTGAAGGCAAGGATCGGTGTTCCCGTCCGATATTGCGGCAGGAACGTCAGGTTGATCACGTTCTGCGGCGCCAGCAGCGCCCAGCCGCCGAGCACGAAGAAAACCGCCGCGATGCCCCACTGGATATGCCTGACCGGCATCTGGACGTCTTCAGCGCTTCTTGACGAATTCGGCGCGAAGGACAAGGCCCTTGATACCTTCGAAACGGCAGTCGATCTCCTGCGGATCGCCCGTCAGCCGGATCGACTTGATCAGCGTTCCGCGCTTGAGCGTCTGGCCTGCGCCCTTGACGACGAGATCCTTGATCAGCGTCACCTGGTCGCCATCAGCCAGGATGTTGCCAACCGCATCGCGCACCTCGACGACGTCCTCATCGCTCGCTGAAGCCTTCGCGGCCGCCTCGCTTGCACTGATCCATTCGCCCGTCGCTTCGTCATAGACGAAATCCTCATCGCCGCTCATCGTGCTCGCTCCTTCAGTGAACGACCGCATTGGCACGCGCTGTCGACAAGAGCCAGTCTGCAATGCAACCGCGCCGCGCTTCGCGCATTGATGCGGGCAAGGCTTCGATGCCGGTAACAGGAGAGAGCAATGGCCTATGTCGATGGTTTCGTGCTCGCGGTGCCGACCAACAAGATCGAGGATTACAAGAAGCTGGCGAAGACCGCGGGCGATGTCTGGATGGAACATGGCGCAACGAGCTATGTCGAATGCCTTGCCGACGATGTCCCTTATGGCGAACTGACTTCGTTCCCGCGCGCGGTTCAGCAAAAGGATGGGGAGACCACGGTCTTCTCGTGGATCACCTATCCCTCGCGCGCGGTCCGCGACGAGGTGATGAAGAAAGTCATGGCCGACGAACGGCTCAAGACCGACATGGAAAGCGCGCCCTTCGATGGAAAGCGCATGATCTTCGGCGGCTTCGAATCCTTCCTCGACCTCTGATCGACGCAGCGTGCCAGTCGCTTCAGTGGTGGAAATAGGGATCGAGCACGCGGACCTCGTGGATCGCGTCGACAGGGACGCCATTGGCGATTGCGCTGTCGCGGATCGCGGCTTCGTCAGGCGCGTCGTAGATGCAGAAGGTCTTGCGTTTGTCGGGCGTCACATAGCTGTCCACCCAGGTGACACCGCGCTCGGCGTTGCGCGCGATCACGCCCGCTGCGGCTTCGGCGCCCTCGGCGGTGGCGGGCAGTTGCAGACCGTCCGGAAAGCTGCGCTCGACGAGATAGCGGGGCATAAGCGGGCTTCCTTGTCGTTTCGGACGCGATACTAGCATCAATGGCCGTCTGGCGCACGTGCTCCTATGCCGGTGCGTTGATCGCATGATATGCAGCGCTCCGCAGCCGGAGCCGAAGCGCATGACCCATCCCCGCCTGACCGTTCTAACCACGGGGTTGCGTTGACCGTGTGCGAGCCGGCGTTGCTGTTCGTCTACGGGACGCTGCGCCGCGGCAGCGTCAATGCCATGGCGCAGCGACTTGCCAGTGAAGCGGAATGGATCGGCCCGGCGACTATGGCCGGGCGCCTCTATGCTGTAAGCGATTATCCGGCTGTCGTGCCATCCGCTGAGGGTGTGGTCACCGGTGATCTATTCCGGTTGCGGGATCCCGCGAGCCTTGGCTGGCTCGACGTCTATGAGGGCTGCGGCGCCGACGATCCCTTGCCTCATGAATATGCCAGGATCGAAGTGCGGGTGACGCACGATCGTACCGTTTACGATGCGCAAGCCTATGTCTGGAACCGCCCGCTTAAGGGGCTGCGCGCGATCGATGGCGGTGACTGGCTGATCGCGATGCATGTGGATCAGAATGGAGCGAGGCCACGCAGCATGGCGCGAAGGAGAGGACATGGCGCGCGATAAGATCCGCATAGGCATTGGCGGCTGGACCTATGAGCCGTGGCGCGGCACCTTCTACCCCCAGGGCCTGCCGCATGCGCGCGAACTGGCGCACGCTGCCGAACGGCTCGGCGCGATCGAGATCAACAGCACATTCTACAGCCTGCAGAAGCCAGAAAGCTTCCGCAAATGGGCGGCGGCTGCGCCCGACGGGTTCGTCTTCACCGTCAAGGCGTCGCGCTATTGCACCAACCGCAAGGTGCTGGGCGAGGCGGGTGAGGCGATCGAGCGCTTTGTCGGGCAGGGTCTGACCGAGCTGGGTGACAAGCTGGGGCCGATATTGTGGCAGTTCATGCATACAAAGCGCTTTGAACAGGAGGATTTTGCGGCGTTCCTGAAACTCCTGCCCGCGGAGCGCGACGGCGTTGCGCTGCGCCACGCGCTCGAGGTGCGTCATGAAAGCTTTGTCGATCCGGTGTTTCTCGCGATGGCGCGTGACGCGGATGCGGCCGTGGTTTTCGCTGACAAGCCCGGCTATCCCACGATTGCCGATCAGACCGGAAGCTTCACCTATGCGCGGCTGCAGGATGCGCGCGAGGATGAGCCGACGGGCTATGACGCAGCGGCGATTGATCACTGGGCGCAGGAAGCGCGGCAATGGGCCGCGGGCGGGCGCGACGTATTCATTTTCATGATCAACGGCGCCAAGGTCCGCGCGCCGGCCGCGGCGGAGGCGCTGATTGCGAGGCTGGCGGGTTAGGCGGCGCGCTGGCGCGCGTTAAACCGGCTGTGTACGCGTCTCAGATTGCGGAAGGGCCGGGATAGCGGTCGGCCAGATGGTCGCGCACCGAGGGGTGCAGCGGGCGGACGAACGAACAGCCGTAAATGTCGCCGTCGCGCCATTCGACAACCGATTCGAGGCCGCCCAGCTCTGGCAGCGTGACGAATATCCGCGCGCCAACCGACATCGTGCTCGTGGAGGAAAGGCGAAATCCGGTGACTGAAAGGTCCAGCAGGTCGGCGGTCAAACGGTGCGTCGATTGTTCACGCACGCTGGCATGGGTCCTGACGTTGACGCGCTGAACACCGCGGGCGTCACGTGCGGCAGTTGACGGCATCATCATGGGCATCCTCCGACCCCTCCGATCGCGCATTCTTCATGCACCGATCCTGGTTTAGGAAGCGTTAGCGCCCATGGTGAATCGCGCTGCCGCCGGACCTTTCGACAGATGTCGCTACTGTTTGGCCTTCCAGGCGCGCACCGCTGCGAGCGTGTTCTTGACGTGAAGCTGTGGCGACAGGTCCGAATGGACATAGGCGATCTTGCCGTCGGGCGTGATCACATAGGAAGTGCGGTTGGACAGGTTGGGGCGCTTGTCAAAAACGACGTCATAGGCCTTGATCGTCGCCGGGCTCGCCGCGGCCACCGCGAACTTGTCGCGACATGCCTCGCGCGAAAAGCGGTTGAGCGTTTCGATATTGTCGGCCGAAATCCCGATCACGGTTGCGCCTGCCTTGCGGAATTCGTCGGTGGCTTCTGCGAACTCATGCGCCTCGATCGTGCACCCCTGGGTAAAGGCGGCGGGATAAAAATAGAGCACGACCGGGCCCTTTTTGAGCGCGCTCGCCAGGTTGAAGGCGAAGGGTTTTCCGGCAAGCGACGCCTGGGTGTTGATCGCGGGCGCTTTTGCCCCGACGGGCAGCGCTGCAGCGGCCGGCCAGGATGTGGCGGCGGCAAGGGCGACAAGCGCGGGTATCACGATTCTCATGGGCGACGATCCTCGGTGGGGTTTTATCGCGCCCAATCTAGAGCCTGATCGGCTGAAGTGGAAGCGCCATGCGCTTTACCTGCGAGCCTGAATCGGGTGCCATTCAAATAGTTGAGGGGCATTTCCTGCGCGTGGATCCGCGTGACAGGTCGCTGCCTGATCCACCGTCCCCCCCGGAGACGGCATTTGGTCAGCCCTCGCTGGCGATCCAGCCGACCAGCAGATAAATCAGCACTGCGACGGGACCGAGCGCGAAGATCGTGGCGAGCACCAGCGCGATACGGACGATCATGACGTCGATGCCGCTGGAGCGCGCAAAGCCGGCGCACACACCCATGATCTTCGCATTGGCCTTGTCGAGCGCATAAGGAACGGACATTTCAATAATTCCCTGTTGTTTGACCTGAAGGCCCGAGCCGGCCGATCAGGCGGCCGGCTGGGTGGCGGTGACGGCTTCGGCGGGAACGACGGCGGTGCCGACGAAGACCGTGGCGAGCAGCAGCGCACCAAGGACCGAAAGGGTCGCACGCTGCAGATTTTCAAACTTGGCAGTCATCATTCTTACTCCCTGTATCTTCCATTCGACCATCGAACGGAGATGAACCGGAGGTTGCAGAAAGCGTGCCAATTCCATTATTACGCCAAAAACTGTGGTTTCTTGTAAATAAGATGTGAAAAAAATACCAACTAGTGGTGAAATTCACCGTTAGTGCGTCAGGCGCTGTGTCGGGCTTTCGCAACGGTGCCGATCTCGAGATTTTCAGATCGATCCGGCAGATGTCCATATCGACGGCCTTCATTCGATGGGATACGGCGTGTTTGCCCATGCCGTGAATGAAGCGCCCGCACCCGGGGATGCCTTTCACGGAAATTCTGGAGGTATGAGTTTATATGTTTGTGCGGCGTGTGATTCCGGCCCTGCTTTGTTGTGCGTTCCTTGCGGTCGGCCCTGCTGCCGCCAAGTCAAGTTCGGGCGACACGGCGATCCGCGTCATGTCGTTCAACGTTCGCCTGCCCGTTGCGCAGGATGGTGCGAACCAGTGGGAAAATCGACGCGATCTGGCCGCCGATACGATCCGCAAGATCGCGCCCGACGTGATCGGGACGCAGGAGCTTCACAAGCGGCAGGGCGATGATCTGGTCGCGCGACTCCCGCTCTACAACTGGGTGGGGATCGATCGCCGCGGCGGCCATGCCGATGAGCATATGGGCATCTTCTACCGGCGCGACCGGCTGGACCTGATCGACTTCGGCAACTTCTGGCTGTCGGATACGCCGACGGTGCCGGGGAGCATCACCTGGGGCCATCTCTATCCTCGCATGGTCACTTGGGCGTTGTTCGAGACCAAGGCCGATCGCCGGCGTTTCTATCTCTACAACACGCACTTTCCCTATCGCGCCGAGGATGAGCCCGCCCGGCTCAAGGCCGCACAGATGATCGCGGAACGGCTCGCGGCGCTGCCCGCCGATGTGCCCGTGGTGCTGACGGGGGATTTCAACACGACGCCTGACAGCGCGGCGCATGCGGCGCTCACGGCAACGATGGCCGATGCGTTCGTTGCGGCACCCGAGCGCGCCGGACCCGAAAACACCTTCCATAATTATACGGGCAAGGCCGACCGCCGGATCGACTGGATCCTGTCACGCGGGCTCCAGGCACGGCGGCTGAGCACGGTCACAGACCATCGCGGCGCGCTCCAGACCTCCGACCATTTTCCCGTTGTGGCAGACCTCGCCTGGCCGGAGGCGCGCTGATCCGGATTACTTCACGGGGGTGAAGCGGATGGCCGCGCCGCCCCCCGCAGCAAGGTGCAGATCGAGCGTGTCGGTGGCCGAGACGGTCCGGCTTTCGATCGCGAGGTCGAAGGGGGAATTCTTCCAGTCCGCGCCCGCGCCGTCGCGGTAGATCTGCGCGCGGTAGCGGCGGCCCTTTTCGAGAAAGTCGAGCGGCACGCGCATGTCGCGGGCCGTCTCGTCGGTAACTGCGCCCAGATACCAGTCCCGGCTGTTGCGATCCTTGCGCGCGAAGGTGACGAAATCGCCGACCTCGCCGTTGAGCACGCGCGTCTCCTCCCAGTCGACGGGAACGTCCCTGATGAATTGAAAGGCATCCATGTGCTTCTCGTAATTCTCGGGCAGGTCGGCGGCCATCTGGATGGGGCTGTAGAGGACGACGTAGAGCGCGAGCTGCTTGGCGATTGTCGAGGCGACGCGGTTGTCGCCCTTGCCCTGCAGGCTCAATACGCCCGGCGTATAGTCCATCGGACCCGAGAGCATGCGTGTGAAGACCAGATTGGCCTCGTGCTCGGGCGGGTTGGGGGGCGAGCCCCAAGCTGCATATTCCATTCCGCGCGCACCCTCGCGGCTGACCCAGTTGGGGTATGTGCGCCGGAGCCCCGTGTCCTTCACCGGCTCGTGGGTGTTGATCGCGATATGGCGGCTGGCGGCGGCCTCGATCACCTTTTGATGATGGCGCGTCATGAACTGGCCGTCATGCCATTCCCAGATTTCGCGCCCCTCTTCATCGGTGCGCAGCACGCCGCCCGCGTCGGCGACATAGCCCGTCTTGATCGAATCGATGCCAAGGCGGTGGTACAGATCAAGCGCGCGATCGAGCTGCGCCTCGTAAAGTCCCGCATTGCCCGCGGTTTCGTGATGGCCGACGATCCGCACGCCCTTTTTGCGTGCATAGGCCGCGACAGCTTCGATGTCGAAATCGGGATAGGCCTTGGCGAAATCGAAATTACGGCCGCTGTCACCGATCCAGTTGCCGTTCCAGCCCACATTCCAGCCCTCGATCAGCACGCCGCGAAAGCCGTACTTCGCGGCAAAATCGATATGGCATTTCGCATTGTCGGTCGTCGCGCCGTGATTGGGTCCGCTTTCCCAGCTCGCCTGCGCGAGGTGCATCGCCCACCAGATGCCGACATATTTGTGTGGGCGGAACCAGCTCACATCGCCCAGCTTGTTGGGCTCGTTGAGGTTGAGGATCAGATTGGACGACTGGTAGAGCGCCGCTGCGCTGTCGGTGATCTGGATCGTGCGCCAGGGGGTCGGGAAAGGAGTAGTGCGGCGGACTTTCCAGGCTTGCGAGGAAGGCGAGAGCTGCGCGCGGAAGCGCTGCCCCTCGACATGCCGCAGCCACATCGAGGAATAGTCAACGAGCGCCGCCTCGTGAAAGGCGAGGTGTAGCCCGTCCTCGGTGCGCATCGTGATCGGCGTATGTGCGGTGCCCACCTCGGCGATAGCGGTGCGGTTGTAGAGATATTCGTAGCGATTCCATTCGCCCGCAGGAATCCACCACGCGGTGCCTGGCCGCGCGACCGTGAACTCGGTCAGCTCATCCTCGATGATGACATCCTTGAGCTGGGGCTGGTCGGGGAACTCGTATCGAAAGCCAACACCGTCGTCATAGACGCGAAAGACGATGTCGAAGCGCCGCTTCGACTTGATCTGCTCGCCAAGGGTCGCGCGCAGCTCGGTGAAATTGTTGCGCACGAAGCGGCTTTCGCCCCAGGGTTGCTCCCAGCGTTCGTCGAGCGAGCGCGTCGCGTGCGCGATGATCTTCATGCCGCGTTCGAGCTTGCCGCCCCCCTTGAGCATGAAGCCCAGTCGCGATGGCGCGATGACCGGCGCGCCTTTGCGATCGACGCGATAATGCGCGATGCCGCCGTCGATGACGAGCGTGACGCTGAGTATCTTGTCGGGGGACTCGACGCTCACGCTTTGCTGCGCGGCCGCGGGCGTGACCCACGGCAATGTCAGCAGCGCCACTATCGCCATCCACAGCCTCCGCGCGTCGAACGCCATCCTCCCTTACCCTTTCACTCTCTTGTTTCAGTATCGTTTCAGTCTTGCGGCTGCGATGCCGGCGTCTTCCGTGGCGTATCGTCGCGATATTGCTGTCTCAGCCGCTCGAGTTCCTGTTTCATGGTCCCGATCCGCGCGCGATATGCCGGATCGTCGATGCGGTTGTGCAGCTCCTGCGGATCGGCCTTGAGGTCGTAGAACTCCCACGCGTCGATATCGCCATAGAAGCGCACGAGCTTGTAGCGGTCGTCGCGTACGCCATAGTGCGCGCGCACCGCGTGGAAGCCGGGGAATTCGTAATAGTGATAGTAGAGGCTCTTGCGCCAGTGGGCGGGGGGCCTGCCCTCGACGAGCGATTTCAGTGACCGCCCCTGAATATCCTGTGGCACCTCGACGCCCGCATATTGGAGCAAGGTCGGCGCGTAATCGATGTTCTGGACGAGCGCGTCGACCTTAGTGCCCGGCTTGATATGCCCCGGATACTGGACGAGCAGCGGGGTGCGCATCGATTCATCATAGATGAAACGCTTGTCGAACCAGCCATGTTCGCCGAGGTAGAAACCCTGGTCCGAGGTGTAGATGACGATCGTGTTGTCGCTGAGCCCGCTCTGCTCGAGATAATCGAGGATCTGGCCGACGCCGTCGTCGACCGAGGCGACAGTCGCAAGATATTGCTGCATGTAGCGCTGGTATTTCCACAGCGCGAGGTCGCGATCGCTCAGTCTGGCCGCATTGATGCGGTCGTTGGCGGCACGATAGGCGGCGTCCCACTCGGCGCGCTGTTCGGGCGTCATGCGGCCGAACGCGCCCTTCCACGGGTCGTAGCGCAGCTCGGCCGAGCCGGCCTTGGTCATCTTCAGGTCATGCCCTTCATACATGTCCCGGTAGATGTTCATTTCCTGCCGCGCCGCGGCTGCGCGTCCCTTGTAATCGTCGAAATAGGACTCCGGGACGGGGAAGTTCACGTCCTGATATCTGGTGAGGTGCCGGGGCGCGGGCATCCAGTTGCGGTGCGGCGCCTTGTGGTGAACCATCAGCATGAAGGGCTTGTCGGGATCGCGCCCGGTCTTCAGCCAGTCGAGCCCATATTGCGTGATCAGGTCGGTCGCATAGCCCTCGACGCGGGTCCTGCCCGCCTCGGTGATGAAGTCGGGATTATAATATTCGCCCTGGTCGTCGAGGACCTTCCAGTAATCAAACTTGAGTCCGACGGGCGCGTAGTTGAGGTGCCATTTGCCCACCAGCGCGGTCTGGTAGCCCGCCTCCTTCAGCGCGAGCGGCCAGGTCGGCTGGGTGTTGTCGAAGGTTTCGCCGTTCTGGTTGAAGCCGTTCACATGGCCGAACTTGCCCGTCAGCATGGCCGCGCGGCTGGGGCCGCACAGCGAGTTGGTGACGAAGCTGTTGTCGAAGCGCGCACCGTTCTTCGCGATACGATCGATATTGGGCGTGGGCGCAAGCCGCGACACGGGGTGGCCATAGGCGCTGAGCGCCTGCACCGCATGATCGTCGGTCATGATGAAGACGATATTGGGCCGCCGGTCACGCACGGTCGACGCAGCGGATGCGGGAGACTTTGCTCCCGCATCTTGCGCCACGCCCGCAACAAAGGCCGAGGTCATCAGAACCGTCGTGAAACGCCTCGGCTTCATCGCGGATCGTCTCCGTCTTACTTGGTCAGCGTGAAATCGGCCTGTGCGGTCGCATCCGACGAGCCGCCGACGAACAGGCTGAAATCGCCCGGCTCCGCACCATAGCTCATGTCGGCGCGGTGGAAGGCGAGATCCTTGTCGCTCAGCGTGAAGCTGATCTTGCGGCTCTCGCCACGCTTGAGCTTCACCTTCAGGAAGCCCTTGAGCTCGCGCACCGGGCGGGTGACCGAACCGACCAGATCGCGGACATAGAGCTGGACGACCTCCTCGCCGTCGCGCTTGCCCGTGTTGGTGACGGTAACCGAAGCAGTCAACGCCTCGCCCGGGCGGATCGTCTTCTTGTCGATCGTGACGGGCGAATAGCCGAAGCTGGTGTAGCTGAGGCCGTAACCGAACGGATAGAGCGGCGAATTGGGCGTGTTGAGATAGCGCGACAGATATTTCTGCCCCTGCTTGTCCGCAGTGTAGGGCCGGCCCGTATTCTTCATATTGTAGAAGATCGGCACCTGTCCGACGGTCCGCGGGAAGGTGACGGGGAGTTTGCCCGACGGGTTATAGTCGCCGAACAGTATGTCGGCGATCGCGTGGCCGCCCATCGTGCCGGGATACCAGGCCTCGAGGATCGCATCGACATTTTCGGCGGCCCAGTCGATCGTCAGCGGACGGCCGTTCATCAGCACCAGCACGACCGGCTTGCCGAGCTTCTTCAGTTCCTCAAGCAGCGCCTGCTGCGCGCCAGGCATGTCGAGATCGGTGCGGCTTGCGGCCTCACCCGTCATGTCCCAGCGCTCGCCCATCGCGGCGATGATGACATCGGACTTCTGCGCCAGCGCCAGCGCCTCGGCAAAGCCGTCGGTCTTGCCCGCCTCGTCGAAGCGATAGCCCGCGCCGCGCGCATAGCCGACATTGACGCCCTTGCCCGCACGCGCGCGCAACCCTTCGAGCAGCGTCACAGGTCTGGTCTTGCGGTCGCCCGCCGCGGCCCAGCTGCCGATCATGTCCTCCTTGCTGTCGCCGAGCGGGCCGATGACCGCGATCGACTTCGCCGAGGCCGCAAGCGGCAGGACATCGCCCTGGTTCTTGAGCAGCACCATCGACTTGCGCGCAACATCGCGCGCCGCCTCGAGATGCTCAGGCTTGTAGATCGTCGCCTTTTCGCGCGCCTCGTCGCTATAGCGATAGGGGTCCTGGAACAGGCCGAGGCGATACTTCATCTCGAGGATCGAGCGCACCGCCTGATCGACACGCTCCTGGCTGACACGGCCTTCGGCGATCGACTTTTCAAGGTGCGTCATGAACACCGCACCCTGCATATCCATATCGACGCCCGCGTTCATCGCCTGCTCGCCCGCCTGCGCCTCGTCGCGCGCATAGCCATGGGGCACCATCTCGTTGATAGCGGTGTAATCGGTGACGACGAAGCCCTTGAAGCCCCATTCGCCGCGCAGGATGTCGGTGAGCAGGAACTTGCTTCCCGTGGCGGGCACGCCATTCAGTTCGTTGAACGAGGTCATGAAGGTCGCGGCGCCCGCATCGAGCGCGGCCTTGAAGGGCGGCAGATAGGTGTCGCGCAGCTCGCGCTCGGACATGTCGGTGGTGTGATAGTCACGCCCAGCCTGCGCCGCACCATAGGCCGCGAAATGCTTTGCGGTGGCGAGTACCGAATCGAGATCGCCGATCTTCTTGCCCTGATAGCCATGGACGCGCGCGGCCGCGATCTGGCTGCCCAGATAGACGTCCTCGCCCGAGCCCTCGGAGATGCGACCCCAGCGCGGATCGCGCGCAATGTCCACCATGGGGGAGAAGGTCCAGTGGATACCCTCGGCCGCGGCCTCGACCGCCGAGATGCGCGCGCCCTTCTCCACCGCCGCCATGTCCCACGTAGCCGCCTCGCCGAGCGAGATCGGGAAGATTGTGCGGTGGCCGTGGATCACGTCATAGCCGAACAGCAGCGGGATCCTAAGCCGCGTCTGCTCGACTGCGACCTTTTGCAGTTCGCGCGTATATTTCGCGGTGAAGGCATTGAAGATCGAACCGACATTGCCCGCCGCGATGTCCTGCTTGTAGCTGTCGCGCATCGTCGGGCCCGTCGACTCCCAGCTGCTGGTGAGCTGGGTGAGCTGGCCGATCTTCTCCTTCACCGTCATCTTCGCCATCAGCGCGTCGATGAAGCGGTGCATCTCCGCTGGGTCATTCCAGTTCTGTCCGGTCGGCGCGGGATCCGATTTCTGTGCAGTGGCGGCGCGTTTCGCGCGCGCATCCTGAGACTGGCCGTGGGCTGGAACAGCCCCGCACAGCAACGCCAACGTGCAAACGCCCAGCAACTGGCGGGCGTATTGCTTCTTCCCCTTCATGCTTCCTCCAAAACCGTTTCGTGTTCGTAATTCTTTTCGTCATCCGATCGCACGGCGCGCCCTTATTCCTTGCAATCCCATGCGCTTTCGGGGCGCCGCGACGCGTCGTTTTTTGTCCCCTGTTGCCAAAATGCATCTTGACGAAAGGGGAGGCTCAGGACGATTGTGCGCGCAAATGTAACCGGTTCCACAGAGTGTGGCAACAAAAAAGGGGAGGTCGAAAACCATGTTTTCCCAAGGAATTATGCGCACTTTTTGCGCCGAGCGACGCATTGTGCGATTCGCCGCCGCTCTGCTCATCGGCACCGCCATGACGAGCGTCGTCGCGGTGCCTGCGCATGCTCAGGAAAGCAATGCGTCGCTGCGCGGCAAGATCACTGCGGACGGGAAGTCGGGCGCCTCGCAGGTGGTCGCGATCGACCTCGACAGCGGCTATCGCCGCACTGTGGAAGTGCGCGCCGACGGCAGCTACAATTTCGCATCGCTGCGTCCCGGCCGCTACAAGCTCGAGATCACGACCGCGAGCGGCACGCGCACGACCGACGAGATCACGCTGCTCGTCGCCCAGAATGCAGTGCTCAACTTCGATTTCTCGGCAACTGAAGAGGTGGCCGGCGAAGAAGACTCCATCGTTGTCACCGCTGGCAAGATCCAGACGATGCAGGCCGGCGAAATCGGCGCCAACATCACCGAGCGCCTGATCGACCAGTTGCCGCAGACCAACCGCAACTTCCTCGCCTTCGCTGATCTCGCGCCGGGCGTCGCGTTCATCACGGATGGCAGCGGCAATTCGCGCCTCCAGGGCGGTGCGCAAGGCAGCAACTCGGTCAACGTCTTCATCGATGGCGTCGGGCAGAAGGACTATGTCCTCAAGAACGGTATCACCGGCCAGGACTCGACGCAGGGCAACCCGTTCCCGCAGATGGCGATCGGCGAGTATCGCGTTATCAGCTCGAACTACAAGGCCGAGTTCGACCAGGTGAGCTCGGCGGCGATCACCGCGGTCACCAAATCGGGCACCAATGAGTTCCACGGCGAAGTCTTCGTCGATTATTCGGACCAGAGCCTTCGTGCGAAGCGGCCGACCGAAATCTTCGGCAACATTCCGAAGGTGAAGACGCAGGACATGCAGTTCGGTGGCGCGCTGGGCGGCCCGATCATCAAGGACTTGGCGCACTTCTTCGTTGCCTATGAAGGCAAGCGCATCCAGCAGCCGGTCGACATCACGCCTGGCGGCGGTCGTACCGTTACGAGCTTCCCGACGCAGTATCAGTCCTACTTCGGTTCGACCAACCGCGACTTCAACGAAGATCTCTATTTCGGCAAGATCGATATCGTTCCTTCCGAGAAGGATCTGATCGAGGTCTCGCTCAAATATCGCGACGAGACCGGCGAGAACCTCAACAGCGGTCAGCTGGCAGAGTCGACGGCGACGCTGATCGACACCGAAGAACTGCGTGGCCTGCTGCGCTACGAGCGCACCGAGGACACCTGGGTCAACGATTTCAAGGTGACCTATGAGGACGCGAAATGGGCGCCGACCCCGCGCGTGTTCGAGAATGGCTCTCTGTTCCAGGGCAATGCGGCGCAGAACACGCTGCTCCAGATCGGTGGCAGCGCCAACTATCAGAACAAGGGTCAGAAGGGCTGGGGCATCCAGAACGACTTCACCTATACCGGCGTCGACGACCACGCCCTCAAGATCGGTGTGAAGGCGAAATGGGTGAAACTCAGCTCGCTACAGCTCAACAACACCAACCCGATCTACACCTATAACGCCGATTACGGCACCAGCGGCTTCAACGACACCATTCCCTGGCGCGTCCAGTTCGGTGCGCAGAGCGGTCCCGGCAATCCCGTGGTGAAATCGGACAATTTCCAGTTCGGCATCTACGCACAGGATGACTGGGACGTGACCGACCGGCTGACGCTCAACGTCGGCATTCGCTGGGACTATGAGGAGACGCCGTCCTTCCTCGACTATGTCACCCCCCCGGATGCGGTGAACGCGGTGTCGCCCGCGAACTATCCCAATCTGAACAACGCCGACTACGACATCCGCGACTTCATCTCGACGGGCAAGGAGCGCAAGGCGTTCAAGGGCGCATGGCAGCCCCGCCTTGGCTTCAGCTACAAGCTGGACGAGGATGGCCGCTTCACGATCTTTGGTGGCGCCGGCCGTTCCTATGACCGCACCCAGTTCGACTTCCTCCAGCAGGAAATCAGCCAGGGCGCGTTCACGACGCGGACTTTCCAGTTCTTCGTGCCGGGTGCGCTCGATCCGCTCCACGGCTGCGCCGCGGGGCCGACCTGTCTGGCGTGGGATCCGGTCTATCTGACCGAAGCTGGCCGCCAGCAGCTGCTGGCGCGCGTCAGCAGCAATGGCGGTGGTCGCGAGCTGCGCTTCATCAACAACGATCTGAAAATGCCGTATTCGGATCAGTTCAGCCTCGGCTTCCGCGGACGTTTTGCGGACCTTATGGAAGCGGAGGTCGGCATCAGCCATGTCGAGAGCAAGGACGGCTTCGTCTATCTGCTCGGCAACCGCCGTCCGGACGGTTCGTTCTTCCCGCCCAACGCCACCCCGAGCTCGCCCTTCGGCTTTGCGCCTCCGGGCTTCGGCTCGATCATCATCGGCACCAACGGGATCGAAACCAGCGCGGATTCGGCGTATTTCAAGTTCACCAAGACCTATACGCCGGTTTCGCCCTGGAGCCTTGACGCCACCTATACCTACACCGAAGCCGAAGCGAACCGGAAGTTCAACGAGGTCTTCTCGCTCGATTATCCGTCGATCGACGATTATCCCGTCATCCGTTCGTCGGGCGTGCGCAAGCACCGCTTCGTCATGGCGGGCAGCGCCGATCTTCCCTGGGGCTTCATCTTTTCGGGCAAGCTGACGCTCGCGTCCGCTCCCTATGTGCAGGGCTTCATCAACGAGACGAGCGCGCCGTTCCAGCGTCTCATCAAGGCCATCGAAGCCGAGAATGGCATCCGCCAGATCGACGTTGCATTCACGAAATATATTCCGACGACGTTCCTGTCGGATGAATCGCGGGTCAAGCTGCGCGTTGACATCATCAACCTGTTCAACGACCGCAACTACGTCAACTTCAACGAAAATGCCGCTGACAATACCCGGACCGCAGCCTCGCCGACGATCTTCGGCGAACGCACGGATTACGGCACTGGCGGCAACCTGCCGCGGACGATCAAGCTGACCGCTGGGTTCAGCTTCTAATGTACCTACCGCCGCGCGACTCGGGTCGCGCGGCGGCATCTGTTTGCGTACCTATCAGGATATGACGATGCGACTCTTCTCCAAGGGCGCAGCGGCGCTGCTGCTTGCCACCACTGTCCTCTCCGCATGCCAGACGGTGTCGACCGCTGGGACGGCGCCCGCCGTCAAAGAGAACGCTCGGGCCGCCTTTACCATGTCGCCGCAGCAATCGGCCTTTGCCGAGGAACTGTCGCAGCGCACCTTCAAATATTTCTGGGACACCACCGATCCGGCGACCTGCCTCGCGCCTGATCGCTGGCCCTCCAAGCCCTTCGCAAGCATCGCCGCGGTGGGTTTTGCGATCACAGCCTATGGCGTTGGCGCCGAGCGCGGCTATGTGACGCGCGAGCAGGCTGCCGACCGCACGCTCGCCTGCCTGCGCTTCTTCCACGACCTTCCGCAGGGGCCCGAGGCCGCGGGTGTCGCGGGACACAAGGGCTTTTTCTATCACTTCCTCGATATGGAGAAGGGGCTTCGACACAAGACGACCGAGCTCTCCACCGTCGACACCACGCTGTTCCTTGGCGGTGCGCTGTTCGCGCAGTCCTATTTCGATCGCGACACCGCGACCGAGCGCCAGATCCGCGATCTTGCCGAGGCAATCTACGCCCGCGTCGACTGGACCTGGGCGCAGCGCAACAACACCGGGACCGAGGCGAAGAACCTCAAGGACTCGCACGCGATCACCATGGGCTGGCGCCCCGAGCGCGGCTGGGAGACTCACGACTGGGTCGGCTATAACGAGGGCATGCTCGTCTATATCCTGGCAGCAGGTTCGCCGACACATCCGATCGGCACCGATGCCTGGGAAAAGGGCTGGGCCGCCGATCTCGAAAAGGACTGGGGCACCTATTACGGGCAGGAGCACCTGACCTTCGAACCGATGTTCGGCCACCAATATTCGCATGTCTGGGTCGATTTCCGCGGCATCCAGGACGATTTCATGGCGAAGAAGGGCATCGATTATTTCGAGAACAGCCGCCGCGCCACGCTGTCGCAGCGCGCCTATGGCATCGACAATCCCGCCAAATGGGTCGGCTATAGCGGCGACATCTGGGGCTGGACCGCATCGGACGGACCCAAGGGCTCGAAGGACGTCCACAGCGTCAACGGCACCCCGCGCAGCTTCTTCACCTATGCCGCGCGTGGCGTGAGCCCGCATATCGTGCGCGACGACGGTACGGTCGTTCCCACCGCGCCCGGTGGCTCGGTGCCCTTCGCGCCTGAGGTCACGATCCCGGCGCTGATGGCGATGAAGCAGCAGTACGGTGATCGGCTCTATACCGAATATGGCTTCAAGGACGCGTTCAACCCCAGCTTCACCTTCACCGGCGATCCGGTGACGACGGGCAGTGTCGACGCGAAGCAGGGCTGGGTCGCGCGCGACTATATCGGCATTGATCAGGGGCCGATCCTCGCGATGATGGAGAATTATCGCAGCGACCTGATCTGGAAGACGATGCGAAAGAACCCGCATATCCGCAACGGGCTCGAGCGGCTTGGCTTCAAGGGCGGCTGGCTGGACAAGGGCCAATAGCGCCATGACCAACAGGCGATTTGGCGCGATTGCCGGCGCGATCCTGCTGGCGACCGCGCCATCCGTCTATGCGGCCGGGCAGGGTTGGACCCGCGCCTGGACGTCGAGCCTCTGGCAAGGGAACGAGCGTCAGGTCATCGAGGTCGACAACCAGACGCTCCGTTTCCAGATCCGCGTCAATGGCGGCGGTTCGGCCATTCGGCTGTGGCTCGGCAATGATTTCGGCCGGATGCCCGTCCGCATCGGCAGGGTCACCGCGAAATCGGCCAGCGGGCGCGTGGTGCCCGTCACCTTTTCGGGCCAGTCATCGACGCGGATCGCGATTGGTGCGCCGGTGGTCAGCGATCCGGTCACGCTGGCGGTAAAGCCCTTCGAGCTGGTCGAGATCGCGGTCCACCTCCCCGAACCGACCACGCTGGTCGGCGTCCATGTCGACCGCGCCAACATGCTCCATATCTCGGCGCGCGGCGACTTCACCTCGGGAGAGGGCTGGGCCGAGGCCGGGACCAACGAGTTGCGGCCGCTGGTTGCGGGTATCGATGTGCTCGGCACGCGGCAGAGGCCGGTGGTCGTCGCTTTCGGTGACTCGATCACCGATGCCACGAGCTGTTCGAACACGGCACCCGAACCCTGTCGCTGGAGCGAGGTGCTCGCGCGTCGCCTTGCAGCGGCGGGCAAGCCGCATGTCGTCGTCAATCAGGGCATCGGCGGCAACAAAATCATCACGCCGGTCGCGGGGCCCAACGCCCTTGCGCGTTTCGATCGCGACGTGCTGTCGATCCCCAATGTCAGCCATGTCGTATTGCTGGAAGGTATCAACGACATCGGCACCTCGGGCGATACGCGTATCACGGCCGAGGAACTGATCGAAGGCTATCGCCAGCTTGTGCTGCGCGCGCATGCGCACGGCATCAAGGTGATTGGCATGACCGTGATGCCCTTTGAGGGCGCTGGCTATTACCGCCCCGGGCGCGACGCGATGCGCGAGAAGCTCAATGCCTGGATCCGTACGCCGGGCATGGTCGATGCGGTGGTCGATATGGAAAAGGTGATGGCTGACCCTGCCAATCCGCGTCGCCTCCGCGCCGATCTGCAGGTGGGCGACAATCTCCACCCCAATGACAAGGGTCAGCGAGCGATGGGTGAAGCGATCCCGCTGTCGCTGTTCCGCTAGGGCAACGCTTGCAAGCATTGAGGGCGCCGCTCCTGTCGATGGGAGCGGCGCCCTTATGTTATCTGGCGACTTCGGCCGGACGGATCGTGATCGCCGACAGCACAGCATCGCCGCGCTGCGGAACGAAGCGCAGGTCGAGCCGACCGCCCTTCACAACCACATCGAAGCTCTGCGCGCTCGCCCTGAGCGCACCGCCTGCGGCCTTTACCGGGTCGAAAGCCCGGAGCACCGTCCTGCCATTGGCGGTGACGTCGAAAACGCGGGCCGTCGTGGGCTTCTCCTGCGGCTCCATCATCAGCAGCGTGACGTTCCAGCGGCCGTCGGGGAGCGGGATGGAGTAGCCGAAGCGGCCTTCGCGATAGCCCGACAACAGCCGGGCGTCGGCACCCGTCACCTTTTCGGTCTGTGCCTTGCCGAGCCGGCGCGGCGTGCCGCCGTCGAACCAGTTGTCCGATCCGGTGCGACGACCATCGGGCGTGACGAAACCGGCAAGATCGCCGACGTTGATTTCGACGCCTCCCGCGGCATCGGGCGCGTTCCAGTCGACGGCGTCGGCCACCGCCTTTCCATCGAAATCGGCCGTAGCGGTCAGCCGGTTCGCACCCGTATCAAGCGCGACGTCCTTCATCACGCAGACACGCTCAGGACAGGGCACCGCGCCCAGATCGCGCCCGTTGAGCGCTACGCGGACCTGCGCCGCGTTGCTGTAGATGCGCAGATCGGTGACGGGGTAGGCGCGGTCGACATAGCGGCGGCCGGTGATGTGGACGACAGGCTCGGTGGACCACTGCGCCTTGTAATAATAGAAGGCGTCCTTCTTCACGGTGCGGTCGAAGGAGACGAGCCCCTTGTCGTTGATGTCGGTGGCGTCGCCCTCCTGCCGGATGTTCGACGAGAAATCGAACATGTTCCAGATCCAGTTGGCCCAGAGATAGCGGCGCTGCGCGAGCTGCGGCCAGCTCTGCTCGTGCCACCAGCTCTGGAACTCCTCGGGATGCGGACGGCCCGAGGTATTGATCGGTCCCCCTTGCGGATTGTCGCTGTGCTGCGACAGCGCCCCGCCCGCGCCATATTCGCTGACCGAAAGCGGGATCGAGGGATGCTTGGCGTGGAGCGCGTCCATGTGTGGACCGAAATCGCGCGGCTGGCCATAATACCAGCCGAAATAGCGGTTATAGCCCATCAGGTCGGCGCTGCCCGAGAGTACCGGCAGATAGTCCGGCTTGTCCGCGGGCGTATCCTCGCAGCAATCCGCGATCACCGTGGGACGATCGGGATCCTCCGCCTTCGACAGCGCATGGAGCTCCTTCAGCAGCGGCCGCGCATCGGCCTTGGGGCCAAGGCGGCCAAAGGCCATGTCGATATCGACCTCGTTGCCGATCCCCCAGGTCACCACCGAGGGATGGTTGTAGTTCTGCCGGATCAGTTCCCTGAGCTGCTCGCGCGCATTGGCAACCAGCTCGGGTGCGGCTGGCGCATCGGTGAAGCCGACCTTGTTGACGAAGGGCAACTCGGCCCAGACGATCATCCCCGCCCTGTCGGCAAGCTCGAACCATTCGGGCGCATGCTGGTAGTGCGCGAAGCGGACGGTGTTCGCGCCCATCTCGGCGATCAGCGCCATGTCGCGCTCATGATCCTCGCGGGTCAGTGCCCAGCCCTTGTTCAGCCAGTCCTGATGCCGCGACACGCCATGGAGCGGCAGGTGCTTGCTATTGAGGAAGAAGCCCTGTTCGGGATCGATGCGGAAGCTGCGGATGCCGAGCGGCTGGGTGACGCGATCGAGCACGCGCGCGCCGTCGCGCAGCTCGGCGGTGACAGAATAGAGATACGGGTCGGCGCGGCCGTTCCACAGCCGCGGGTTCGCGACGCGAAGCGCCTGGTCGAATTCCTGGGCGGCATTGCCCGCCAGCCGGACGACACGCCTGTCTTCGGCCACGACTGCCCCGCCGGCATCGCGGATCTGCGTGGCGAGTGTGAGGCGTCGTGTCTTATCACGCGCATTGCGCAGGCGCGCGCGCACCTCGATCGCGGCATTGTCCCCGGTGATGCTCGCGGTGCGTGCGTAAAGCCCGGGCCCGCCATGGTCGAGCAGGTCGAAATGCTCCGGCGCGACGCTGATCAGCGAAACGCCGCGATAGATCCCCCCATGGATGAAGAAATCGCCGAGCAGCGGGATGACATGCTCGGTGCTGCTCCCCGGCGCGGGCTTGCTGTTGTCGGCCCTGATCGCGATCATATTGGCCGCGCCCGGCCTGAGCGCGTCGGTCACATCGAGCCGGAAGCGCGAGAAGGCGCCGGCATGCCGCCCGACATGAACACCGTTCACCCAGATGTCGGCGACATTGCCGACGCCGTCGAACTGGAGGAACCGGCGCTTGCCGCGCGCCAGCCCAGCGCCGTCGAGCGTCAGCCGATACCAGCCCACCCCCTGCGTGTTGCGCGTCCCCGACGATCGCTCGGTGCGGTATTCGCCAAGGCTGTTCCAGTTGTGCGGCAGGGCGACCGCGTCCCAGCCGCGATCATCAAAGGTTGCCGCCTGCGCATCCGGCACGTCGCCGAGATGGAAACGCCAGCCTTGTGCGAGCGAGGCAGATGTGCGCCCGGCCCGCTCAGCCTGCTGAGGTTGTTCGGCCCGTGCGGGGGGTACGGCGAACGCGAGCGGGAGGGCGGCTCCGCACAGGAGCACGAGCAATGGTCTTGCGATCATTGCGGCTATCCTGCCAGCACCGCGCCGTTGGAGGCGATCACGTCGGCGTAGAGCACCGCGCTCTTCTTGGGAGTACGTTCAAGCGTCTCGAAATTGACGTGGATGATGCCGAAGCGCTTGGCATAGCCGAGCGACCATTCGAGATTGTCGAAGAGCGACCAGAGCATATAGCCGCGCAGGTCGACGCCTTTGGCAATCGCATCGCTCAGCGCCGCGATATGCTTCTTCAGATAGGCGATGCGCTGGGGATCCTCCACCTCGCCATTCTCGGCCACGGGCGAGTCATAAAAGGCGGCGCCGTTCTCGGTCACGTAAAGCGGGATGTCGCCATAACGCTGCCTGAACCAGACAAGCGTGTCGGTGAGCCCCTGCGGGAACACTTCCCAGCCGGTCTCGGTATAGGTCGCCTGCGTCTGTTTCACCGGCCCGGCCCTCAGCGGCCAGCTCTCATCGGCGGTGACGACGTTGCGCGTGTAATAGTTGATCCCGACGAAATCGAGCTTCTGGCGGATCAGCGCCATGTCCTCTTCGGGCCATTGCGGCCACGCCTCGCCAAAGACGTCCTTCAATTCCGCCGGGTAGGAGCCGTGTATCGCTGGGTCGAGATACTGCCGGTTCATATAGGCGTCGGCGCGCGCGGTCGCCGCCTTGTCCGCCGCGCTTTCGGTGGCGGGATATTTGGGCTCGATATTGACGACGAGGCCGATTTCGTGCGCGCCGATCTCGCGATAGGCCTTCACCGCCGCACCATGCGCGCGCATCATGTTGTGGCTTGCGATAGGCGCCTCGAACATGTTGCGATGGCCGGGGGCGAGCACGCCGTGGAGATAGCCGCCGTCGCTCACCACCCAGGGTTCGTTGAGCGTCACCCATTTCTTGACGCGCCCGTCGAGCCGCTCGAACATCACGCGCGCATAGTCGGCGAACCATTCCGCACTGTCGCGGTTCAGCCAGCCGCCGCGATCGTCGAGCGCGGCGGGCATGTCCCAGTGGAACAGCGTCAGCATCGGCTCGATCCCGTTGTCGAGCAGCGTGTCGACCAACCGCTCGTAAAAGCCCAGACCCGCCTCGTTGACGCGGCCCGTGCCTTCGGGAAGCACACGTCCCCAGCCGACGCTGAAGCGATAGGCCTGAAGCCCCAGCTGCTTCATCAGCCCAACGTCGGATTCCATGCGGTTATAATGATCGCACGCGATGTCACCGGTGTCGCCCTTCGCCGCCATCAAGCGGGGATCGTGGCAGAAACGCTGCCAGATGCTCGGTCCCGCCCCGTCGGCGAGCGGCGAGCCCTCGATCTGATAGGCTGCGGTCGCACAGCCCCAGAGAAAGTCGTCGGGAAACGCGATGCTACGGCTCATTTTTTGTCCTGTTTTTCTGAGGGTGGTGTGGATCGGCTGTGCTGGAGGAACCACGCATAGAGCGCGGGGTCGGCATAGGTTGCCGTCCAGGCATCATGGCCGGTGTCGGGGTAGATGGAGGGGCGCGGCTTGCCGCCACACGAACGGAGCGCCTCGACGATCGCGAAGCTGCCAAAAGGGGTGACGATGTCGTCGCGATCGCCGTGAAAGGCCCAGACGGGCGTTGCCTTCAGCTTGCATGCGGTCGAAGGATCGCCGCGCCCGCTGACCGGCGCGACCGCGGCGAAGCGCCCGGGCTCGGCCGCCGCCCAGCGCCAGCTCGCATGGCCGCCCCTACTGAGCCCTGTCAGGTAGATCCGCGTGCGATCGACACGCAGCGTCCGCGTCACGTGATCGAGGATCGCGTCGAGCTTGCTGATGTCCCAATCCTCTTCGGCGGGAAGCAGCGGCGAGACGGTGATGAAGGGAAAATCGGGGCGCGACTCCACAACCTTTGGCGGGCCATGGACCTTGACCTTCCCGATATCGTCGCCGCGCTCACCCGAACCGTGGAGGAAGATGATGAGCGGCCAGCTCTTGTCGCGATCGGCCTGATAACCCTGGGGCACGAAGAGCTGGAAGCGATAGCCGCCATTCGCAACGGCTTTCTGCGGATACTGGCCTTCGCGCGGCTGCGCCATCGCGAGGCTGCCCGAAACGAGCAGGAGGAAGAAGGCGATCAACCTCATCCCTTGACGCTCCCCGCGAGGAGGCCGCGGACATAATAGCGCTGAAGCAGAAGGAAGATCACAAGCACGGGCAGCGTCGTCACGACCGATCCCGCCATCATCAGCTCATTGTCCTGGACATGCTCGCGCGACAGCGCGGCGAGCGCGACGGGCAGCGTGTAGAGATTCTGGTCCGAAAGGACGATCAGCGGCCACATGAAGTCGTTCCAGCTCCCGAGGAAGACGAAAAGGGCGAGGGTGACGAGGATGGGCTGCAGCGTCGGCAGCACGATCCGCGTAAAGATCTGCGTTTCGCTCGCGCCGTCGACGCGCGCGGCCTCGATCATCTCGTCGGGCACCGACAGGCAGAACTGGCGCACGAGGAAGATGCCGAAGATACCCGCAAGCCAGGGAATGAGCGCGCCCGCATAGCTGTTGACGATCCCGATCGCCTTGAGTTCGAGGAACAGTGGCAACATGCCGATCTGGCCGGGGATGACGAGCGCGCCGACGAGCAGCTGGAACATGCGGTCGCGCCCCTTGAAGCGCAGCTTGGCGAAGGCGTAGCCCGCAGGCACGCTAAAGAGCAGCGCGAGCAGGGTCGCGGTACTCGCGAGAAAGGCGCTGTTGGCCAGATAGCGCCCGACGCCATAAGTCTGGAACAGGGTGCGATAATTCTCGATCGTGGGATCGGCGGGAATGATGGGGGGCGGGAAGGCTGCCGCCTCGCCGGGCGACATGAACGAGACCGCGACCATCCACAGCAGCGGCGTCAGCGTCATGAGCGCGAACAGCGCCACCCCGGCGTTGAGCAGCAGCGAACCGATCCTGATCCTGGCGCGCGCGCTTTTCATGCCCGGTCGACCCTTCGTGCGATCCAGAGCTGGAGGAGCGTCACTGCGAAGATGCAGATGAAGAGGATGAACGCCACGGCTGCGCCCGAGCCGAGGTTCCACCATTTGAAGCCCTCCTCGAACATGAAATAGAGCACGGTCACCGTGCTCTGCGCGGGGCCGCCCTGCGTCATCACATAGGGTTCGGCGAAGAGCTGGAAGAAACTTGCCACCGAAAGGATGCTGACGAGGAGCATGGTCGGCGCGATTGCGGGAAGCGTGACGTGACGGAAGCGCATCCATGCGCCCGCGCCATCGATCCGCGCGGCTTCGTGGAGTTCCTGCGGCACCATCTGCAGCGCTGCGAGAAAGATGACCATGCTGTAACCGAAGGTCTTCCACGCGACGAAGATGAGGATCGCGGGCAAGGACGCCTGCGGATCGCCCAGCCAGTCGACGGGCGGGATGCCCAATGCGCCGAGTGCGTAATTGACGAGGCCATAACGCGTGTGGAGCAGATAGCGCCACACCACGGCCGTCGCGACGAGCGTCGTCACATAGGGCGCGAACAGTGCGACGCGCCAGACGGGCTTCCACCGGAGCGTCCTTGCGTCGAGCAGGATCGCCGCAGCCAGCGACAGCCCGACGGTCAGCGGCACGCCGAAGATGACGAACCAGGCGGTGTTGCCCATGGCGCGCCAGAAGAGCGGGTTGCTGATCAGCCGCGCGTAATTGTCGAAGCCGATGAAGCGCAGGTTCGAAAGATCCGCGAGCGCGTAGATGTCGAAATCGGTGAAACTGAGAAACAGCGATGCGATCGCGGGCAACGCAAAAAACAGGCCGATCGCCGTCAGCGCGGGCGCGGTGAAGCCCCATCCGGCACGGTTCTGCGCGCTCACAGCGCACGCCCCTTGTCCGTCAACCAGCGGCGCTTTTCGAGCAGCCGGTCGGCGCGCGCGTCGATTTCTGCGGCGGCTTCGTCCACCGAAAAGTCGCCACGCACCATGCGTTCGGCCACGACCTGCATCTCGGTGACGATGCGCTCCCATTCGGGCACTTTGGGCACTGCGCGCGCGCGTTCGAGCTGGGCACCAAAGGGTGCGGTCAGCGGATCGCGCGTCAGACCCGCCAGCGCCCAGGCGCTGCGCCGTGCGGGCAGGTCGCCCGTGAGCCGGTTGAATTCGGCCTGTACCGTCGGCTGCGACAGGTGCCGCACAAGCCGCCACGCGGCGTCGGGCTCGCGCGCATGCGCGAACACGACAAGGCTCGACCCGCCCGGCGCCGACGCGCCCGGCCCATGCGGCCCCGGCATGGCTGCGGTGGCCCATCGGGTACGGAAGGAGGCGGGCAGCCGCGTCTTGAGGTCTCCGATCGTCCAGGGCCCTGAGATGTAGACGCTGAAAAGGCCGCGTGCGAACTCGTTCCAGACATTCGCGATCTGCGTGGACGAGACGACAGGGGCCAGGCCTTCGTCGAACAGCGATTTGTAGAAACCCAGCGCGGCCTTGAAGCCGGGGCTGGAGAAATTGCCGCGGGTGCCCTTGTCGCGCAACAGCGGTTCGTCCTGTTGCAATCCAAGGGTGAGCAGCTGCTCGAACTCGTTGAGCGGCAGCAGGATCGCGAAATTGCCTTCGCCCGCAGCGCGTTTCACGTCTCGCAGTGCGGCTTTCCACGCCGCCCAGTCGGTGGGAGGGGACTCGTATCCGGCGCGCTGGAACAGGTCTGTGCGATAATATTGCAGCCGTGTGTCGACATACCAGGGCACGGCATAGGGCGTGCCGCCAATGCGATTGGTGTCGAGCACCGCATCGAAATTGTCGGCGAACAGCGCCTGCTCGTTTGCGGGCAATGGCGCCAGCGCACCGATCGCGACGAGTTCGGCAAGCCAGGTGTTGCCAATCTGCGCAACATCGGGAAGCGAATTGCCCGCAAAGCCGGTAAGCAGCTTCTCATGCGCCGCGCTCCACGGCAGCGGCTGGATATCGACACGAAGGCCGGGATTGGCGCGCTCGAAACCCGGCATCAGCATGGGCGCGCTCGCGGCCTCGTTGCTCATCGCCCAGAAGCGGATCGTGCCGTTCGGCGCGCGCCCCGCGCAGGCGCCCAGCATCAATGGTCCGGCCAGAACCGCGCCAAGCGCCTCGCGCCGGCGCATCAATGCGCCATCGCTGTTCACGCGCCCGGATCGGCGCTCGTCACGCCGGGGCCGCCATGGTGGATTGGCGCACCACCAGTTCCGGCATCAGCGTCAGCGGCGGTCGCGCCGCGCCGTGCGGATTGGCGAGGATCTCGGCGAGCGTCTCAAACGCCTGTGTTCCGAGTTCGGCGATGCGCACGCGCATCGTGGTGAGCGAGGGCGTGACGTAGCGCGCGATCGGGATGTCGTCGAAGCCGGAGACGGCAATCCGCGCAGGGACCGCGACGCCCGCTTCCTCGAGCGCGGACATGCAGCCGACCGCCATCACATCGTTCGCCGCGAACACCGCGTCCACGGCCTGGGGATCCGCGGCGATGCTGCGGCCTGCCTCGCGTCCCGCGTCCTCGCTGAAATCGCCGGGGAAGACGAGCGGGTTGGCATCGCCCAGCAGTTCAGTCATCGCGTGGCGGAAGCCGCGCAGGCGTTCTTCCGCGTCGGAGTTGCCAATGGGGCCAGCGATGTGCGCGATCCGACGATAGCCGCGATCAACGAGATGGCCGACCATGGCCTGCGCCGCGGCGTAATTGTCAATCGACAGCGAGCCATGCCCGATCCCGTCTATATGGCCGTTCAACATCACTGTCGGCAGCCCGCCAGGCAGGTTGGCGGCGAGAAAATCGCAATCGACATTGGGTGACATCACCAGCAGTCCGTCGACGCGGCCGCGCATCGCACGGATCGCGCTCGCAGTCTCTTCGGGACTGCCGTGCATATTGGCGAGCAGAAGCTGCAGACCGCGCTGGTGCGCAGCCCGGTCGATGCCACGGATGATCTCGGAGAAGAATTCGCCGAAGAGGTCGGGCAGGACGACGCCGATCGTGCCGGTGTGGCGCATCGTCAGGCTGCGCGCGCCGCTGTGCGGGACGTAGGAGAGTCGGGCCGCAGCCTCGATCACGCGCTTGCGCGTCTTGTCGGTCACATTGCTGTGGCCGTTGAGCGCGCGCGACGCCGACGCGACCGATACGGCCGCCTCGCGAGCCACATCCCTGATCGTCGGCGTTGCCATCTGACCCCCTTCAGTTGAATTTCGGCGCACGATGGCTCTGGCGCCGCGCCAAAAGGTGGAACTGACGCTGTTCGCGCCGGTCCGTCCAATCAAAAACTGTAACCGGTTACATCGACCATTGCCAAGTCCCTTTACGCGCCTTGCCGAAACGACGACGCGCGGCGATCCCGTTCATGCCGCGTGCCGTTGCGCCAATGGCTGCAGTCGCCGGAACGCGCTACCCAGCGCGTCGAACAGATGCAGCTCCGCCGGCGGCAGGGTTACCTGTACCTCCGCATCGACAGCGGGCGCCGCACCGCTGGCGATTTGCCAGTTGATCGGATCGTCGAGCGCCGGGTGGTCGAGATGGGCATAAGTCGAGCTGCCGAGCGCCTCGACGAAGCGAACCCGGGCGGTCAGCGAATTTTCGGCGCCACCGCTACGGATATGTTCGGGCCGGACGCCAAGCGTGACCGCGTCGCCCGCGCTTGCGGCGCTGCCATCGACTGCCGCGCGCAACCGGTCGCCCGAACGCAGTTCGATCATCACCCCGTGCGGCCCTGCCTCGATGACTTGTCCGGGGAGGAAATTCATCCGCGGCGAGCCGATGAATCCGGCGACGAACAGATTGACCGGGTTTTCGTAAAGCGCCAGCGGGCGTCCCGTCTGCTCTATCCTGCCGCCCGAAAGCACGACGATCCGGTCCGCCAGCGTCATGGCCTCGGCCTGGTCGTGCGTGACGTAGATCATGGTCGTAGCGAGCTGGCGGTGGAGCGCCGCGAATTCGTAGCGCATCTTCATGCGGAGCGCGGCGTCGAGATTGGACAGCGGCTCGTCGAACAGGAAAACCCGCGGCTTGCGCACGATCGCGCGGCCGATCGCAACGCGCTGCCGCTGGCCTCCGGACAGCGCGGCGGGCTTGCGGTCGAGCAAATGATCGATGCCGAGCGTTTTCGCGGCGGCGCGCACAGCCTTGTCGATCTCAGCCTTCGGCGCCTTGGCGAGCTTCAGCGAAAAGGCAAGATTGTCGTATATCGTCATGTGCGGATAGAGCGCATAGGACTGAAAGACCATTGCGATGCCGCGCTCGGCGGCCGGCAGATCTGTCACGAGGCGCCCGCCAATGCTGAGCTCGCCATGGTCTAGATCCTCAAGACCCGCGATCACGCGCAGCAATGTCGATTTGCCGCAACCCGACGGCCCAACGAACACGACGAATTCGCCGTCAGCGATTTCCAGATCGATTCCTTCCAGAACCGTGACTGCGCCGAAGGACTTGCGCGCACCGGCCAGTGTCACATCGGCCATGATATCCTCTCATCCACTTTTCTGGTTTGTTCGCAGAGTTGTACGCCGCTCGTCCGACAGCACGGCTGCGTCGGCCCACCCTTCTTTTATGCTAGCGCCGATATGCGCTTGCGCAACCCGCCGTGGACCTCGGTGCGACAGAATCCGAACGATCTTCCGGTACAATGTTGCCGCTATGAAAGCACGGTGATTTCGGTCTATCCATGGGCCGGATGAAGATGCCACCGCCTCTCGACTGGCCGAATGCGGGGATCGGCCCCGATGCCGACGTGCCGGCCGAACTCCGCGTCACGCGCGACAACTGGCGAACCTATCCCTTTTCGCGCTGGGCGTTTCAGCATGCACGCGAACTGGTGCCCTCACGCATGATCCGGCGAAGCAGCGCACCGCGCGTGCTGAAGGAAAGCTGGCGTGACCTTTCGGAACTCCGCTTTCCCGATGGCGAGGGGCGCATGGTGCGCTGGGCCGAGTTTCTCGAGCGCACCTATACAGACGCATTCCTCGTGCTACACCGCGGCGCGCTGGTCTATGAACATTATGCCAACGGCATGACCGCCGAGACGCCGCACCTGCTCTTTTCGATCACCAAATCCTTCTTCGGACTGCTCGCCGAGATCATGATCGTACATGGCGAGCTCGATCCGGAAAGCACCGTCGAGCAGCACGTGCCCGAACTCGGCGCGAGCGCCTTTGCCGGTTGCACGGTAAGGCAGATCCTCGACATGACCGATGGTGTCGCCTTCGACGAGAATTATGCAGATCTGGACGCCGAGGTGCACCGTTACTCGGCTGCGTACTGGACTCCGCAGGCAGGGTTCGGCGGCGTGTTCGAGGCGTTGAAGGCGTTGAAGACGCGTAACGCCCAGCCGGGCACGCTGTTCAGCTATCGCACGCCTGTCGCCGACGTGCTCGGCTGGATCCTGCTGCGTGCGACGGGGCAGTCGCTCACCAAATTGTTGGGGGACCGGATCTGGCGACCGGCGGGCTGTGCCGACAATGCCCAGATTCTTCTCGACACCGCAGGGCATGAAATCGCGGGCGCGGGGCTCAACGCCACGGCGCGCGACCTGGCGCGCGTCGCGCTGATGCTGCTCGATGGCGGCTGGGTCGATGGCAGGCTCGCGATCCCGCCCGCTGCGCTCGACAATATAGCGGTCGGCGGCGACCGCGCGCTATTCGAACAAGCGGGCTTTCCTACGCGCCCCGGCGGATCGTACCGCAGCCAGTGGTGGGTCAATCACGAGGGTTATGGCAGCCTGTCTGCGCTCGGGGTGTTTGGCCAGCGCCTGTATCTGGAACCGGGCAGCGGGCTGGCGGTGATCCGCACGGGATCGCATCCCGTGGCGAGCAACAGCTTTACCGACGTGATCCACGCCAACGCCTTCGACGCGATCCGCGAGGCGCTGGCATAGCCGGCCGTGCGCCCGGAACTTGCAATCCAAGGTTCAGCAAGTGCCTGCTAGCGACGGTCGATCCCTTGTGTCGTTGAGGAGCGCCGCGTGAGATCAGGGACAATTGCGTTGATGGGCGGCATTGCCATACTGGGTGCCGCCATCGCCACATCGCATGCGCAAGAAGCGCGAATGGCTGAGGGGGCCGAGGAGCCTCGGGGCGCCGGCGCGACCGAATACGCCTATGGCAGGGATGCGCTGCAGAAACTCGATTTCTGGCGCTCCAAGGTCTCGACGCCCGCACCGCTCGTCGTCTTCGTCCATGGCGGCGGATGGAAACGCGGTGACAAGCGCAACGCGACGGGTACCGCCAAGGTCATGCATATGCTGGAGCAGGGCTATGCCTTTGCATCGGTCAACTATCGGCTGGTGCCGGATGCCAATGTCGAGCAGCAAGCGGCCGATGTGGCGACGGCGCTGGCATGGGTGCGCGGTAATGCCGCGCGGCTGGGGATTGATCCCGGCCGGATCGTGCTGATGGGGCACAGCGCGGGCGCGCATCTGGTCGCGCTTGTCGGAACCGATCCGGGCTATCTGCGTGCCGCAGGACTTTCGCCCTCCCATATTCGCGGGATCATCGCGCTTGACGGCGCATGCTATGACGTGCCCCGCCAGATGGTCGAGGGCGGCCGCTTCATGCGGGCAACCTATGTGCAGGCCTTTGGTGAAGATCCGGCGCGGCAACGCGCACTGTCACCGACGTTCCATGCGGCGGCGCCCAATGCGCCGGCCTTCCTGATCCCGCACGTCGACCGCGCCGACGGAAAGGCGCAGTCCGAGGCGCTGGCCGCAGCGCTTGGCCGGGCGGGCACCTCGGTCGAGGTCCGCGCATTTTCGGGCACCGGGCTTCGCGGTCATATGGAGATCAATCGATCGCTCGGCGATCCCGACTATCCGGCCACGCCCGTTGTCGACGCGTGGCTCGCCAGGGTCTTCGCGGCGAACTGACGGATCGCTTCAGCCGCCCGCGAAGCGGTCGGTCGCCTCAAGCAGCTTGTCGAGGATGCCGGGTTCGTCAAAGGCGTGGCCCGCCGCGTCGATGAGGTGGAAATCGGCTTCGGGCCAGGCCCGGTGCAGGTCCCAAGCCGTCCTGACGGGGGTCGCGACGTCGTAGCGACCCTGGATGATAACCCCGGGGATGCCCTCGAGCTTGCGTGCATCGCGGATGAGCTGTTCGGGTTCGAGCCAGCCTTCGTGAACGAAATAATGATTCTCGATGCGCGCGAAGGCGATCGCGAAATCATCCTCACCAAAGGCCTCGCTGAGCGCCGGATTGGGAAGCAGCGTGATCGTGCCGCCCTCCCACTGGCTCCAGGCGCGCGCCGCCTCGAGCCGGACGGCGCGATCGGGATGCGTCAGCCGCTTGTGATAGGCCTCGACGAGCGCACCGCGTTCGGCCTCGGGGATAGGTGCGAGAAATTTCTCCCATTTGTCGGGAAAGATTCGGGATGCGCCGTCCTGATAATACCAGTCGATCTCCGAACGGCGAATGGTGAAGATGCCGCGCAGGATCAACGCGCTGGTGCGGTCCGGATGCGTCTCCGCATAGGCGAGCGCGAGCGTGGAGCCCCAGGATCCACCGAAGACGACCCATGAGTCGAAGCCTGCCATCTCGCGCAGCCTTTCGATATCGCGCACGAGGTGCCAGGTGGTGTTGGCTTCGAGCTCGGCATGCGGGGTGGAGCGTCCGCAGCCGCGCTGGTCGAAGAGCAGGATGTTGTACCGCGCGGGGTCGAACAGCCGGCGGTGCGCCGGGCTGCAGCCACCGCCAGGTCCGCCATGGAGGAACACTGCGGGTGTTCCTTCGCGGTTGCCGCACAGTTCCCAATACACCTTGTGCCCGTCGCCGACGTCGAGATGACCCGCAGCATAGGGTTCGATGTCGGGATAGAGCGAGCGTGGCGTGTCGGTTTGCATGGAGCCGAACATGCCCGGCCACCCGGGGGCGCGCAAGCCGGGATCAGGCGCCGCGCGCAGGATCGGTGAGCGGCTCGCCGATCTCGCGCGGACCCGGCGTGCGTCCCATGGGAGGGAGCGAGCCCGTCTGCCGTTCGATCATGCGGTGCACGACGGGTTTGGCGGGGCCAATGTGCAGCGCGAGCAACCGCTCGGAATTGATCGCGTCGGTCTGGGTGCGGCGCTGATTGTGGCGGACATAATCGAGCCAGGTCGGGGTATGGTAGCGCTCGACCCATAGTTCGGGGTCGCCAAGGTCGCGCAGCAGCGTCCAGTGGCGCGCGCCGTCGCGGCGTCGTATCCGGCGGCGCTCGGCCATTGCGGTCAGGAACTCGACGATGTCCGCCTGCGCGATGCGATATTCGATCGTAACGACGACGGGCCCGCTACGTGGCTCGATCTGGACCGCAGTTTCGGGTTCGCGCCAATCGCGCAGATCGAGATTGAGCCCCCCGGTCTGCGGCAGCGAAATCCAGAAGCCCGCGATCACACCCGCGAGCTGGAGCATCGCGGCCGCGGCGAGCGCGGCGGCAATGCCCCATTGATCAGCGGTTTCACCCCAGGACCAGCTTCCCAAAGCCATCCCGCCAAAGGCCGCCATCTGATAGAGCGAAAGCGCGCGCCCGACGACCCAGCGCGGCGCGGAGAGCTGGACGGTAAGGTTGAAGGTCGACAGCGCGAGCACCCAGCTCGCGCCCGCAACCAGCAGCGCCGTCATGGTAAGCGGCGCGCTGTGACTGAACCCGGCGGCCATCCCGGCGAGCGCGAAGAGGAGCGCGGCCAGCCGTGCGATCGCTTCATTGGTGAATCGGCTGCGCACGCGTCCGCTGACAAATGCGCCCGCTACCGCGCCCAGTCCGAAGGCGCCGAGCAGCAGGCCATAGGTGAGCGCACCGCCTGCGATGAGGTCGCGCGCCATCAGCGGCATGAGCGCGGGCACCGCGCTTGCGCCGAGCCCGAAGATCGCGCTGCGTGCGAGGACGGCGCGGATTCCCGGCGACATCGCGGCATAGCGCACCCCCGCTGCCATCGCGACGCCCAGCGACTCGCGTGGGAGCAGCCGTGCCGGCCGTTCGGGCCGCCATCTCGCGAGCACGAGGATGAGGCCGAGATAGCTCACGGCATTGGCGGCGAAGGCCGTCGCGGCACCTGCGGCCGCGACGATCGCGCCACCGATCGCGGGGCCTAGACTGCGCGCGATATTGAACGCCATCGAATTGAGCGCGACCGCACCGGGCAGATCGGCGCGCGGTACCATATCACCGACGGACGCCTGCCAGGCAGGACCGTTGAACGCAGAACCGCAACCGATGAGGAACGTGAAGGCGAGCAATAGCCACGGGCTGACCCAGCCAGCCCAGGCAACTCCCGCGAGCGCAAGTGATACCAACAGCATGAAACACTGCGACACCAGCATGATCTGGCGGCGGTCCAGATTGTCGGCCATCGCGCCCGCGACGAGCGAAAACAGCATGATCGGAAGCGTCGTCGACGCCTGGACGAGCGCGACCATGTCCGCCGAGCCCGCAATCGAGGTCATCATCCAGGATGCGCCGACCGACTGGATCAGCCCGCCGAAATTCGAGACGAGGCTGGCGATCCATACCGCGCGGAAGACCGGGTGCCGGAAGGGCGCCAGCGCACCGGGGCGTGGCTCGTTGATCGTCGCCATGGCTCGTTCGATGCCGCCAAGAGGCGGCAAGGCCAAGCGAAAATCGCGTCAGGTGCGAGAAAGCCGGCCGGGGGCTGTCCCCGGCCGGCCTTTTGTGTCGTTATGTCAGCTAGTCAAAGAAGCGTGATGCGCACGTCGAGGCTGCCCCGCGTCGCATGGCTGTAGGGGCAGACGATATGCGCCTGATCGACGATCTCCTGCGCGGTCGTGCGCTCGATGCCCGGCAGGGTGACGGCGAGCGCGACGTCGAGGCCGAAGCCCTGGCCGTCGTCGCGCGGGCCGATTCCGACCGTGGCGGAAACGGTGCTGTCCTCAGCGACCTGCACCTTCTTCTGTGCGGCGACGAACTTGATCGCACCGAGGAAACACGCCGAATAACCCGCCGCGAACAGCTGCTCGGGATTATTGCCCTCGCCGCCCGGCCCGCCGAGTTCCTTGGGGGTGACAAGCGTGACCTCGAGCGCGCCATCGGCGGTGCGGGCGGAACCGGTGCGCCCCCCGGTTGCAGTGGCCTGGGTGGTGTAGAGCGTCTTCATGGCGTTTTCTCCTTCCAAAGCGTGGGCGGAAGCGGATTGGTCGCTGCCGATGGGGCATTTATATCGTGCACGATTTAATCGTGCAAAAGAAGAAAATCTATCAATCGTTTCAAAATCTGTTTGGGCGATATATTTGCGCGCGATATGATTGCGCCTATATCGCGGTGAGGAGAATATCATGACGAACGCCCCGCGTGACCCGCTATCGCTCGACGCGCAGTTCTGCTTTGCGGTCTATTCGACCGCGCATGCGCTCAACCGTACCTATAAGCCGCTCCTCGACCGGCTCGGTATCACCTACCCTCAATATCTCGTGCTGCTCGTGCTGTGGGAACGCGACGATCGCAGCGTCGGCGAGATCGGTGAGAAATTGCTGCTGGATTCGAGCACGCTCACCCCGCTGCTGAAGCGGCTCGAGGCCGCGGGGATCGTACGCCGCGAACGCAACCCCGAGGACGAGCGCCAGGTGCGTATCCGCCTGACGGAGCAGGGCAGGGTGATGCGTGAGACCGCGCGCGACTTCCCCGAATCGCTGCTGTGCGCGACGGGCTGCGACGTCGAGACGCTGACGCGGCTCAAGACCGAGATGCTCGATGTTCGCGATCGGATGCTGGGGGCTTCCACCGCCGGCTGAAGGGCAGGGAATCGCTATTTCCGGCCATCGGCGCTAGGCTGGCGCCATGACGATGAAGCTCAGGACATGGGGCATTGCGACGGCCGCCATTGTGGCACTGGCAGGCTGTGCGCGTGCGCCGCAATATTCGGTCGTCGCGAGCGGCGACGTGGCCAGCGCATCGACGCGCTATGCGCTCGTGCAACCCGAGGGCGAGGCGCCTGCGCTATCTCCCGAAATCGAGGCCGCGCTGGTGCCTGCGCTCGCCGCGCACGGGCTGATAAGGGCCGGACCGAACGCAAGACCCGACCTGCTGCTGTTTGCCACCTGGGCGCAGCGTCCCGCCGAGATGGGAAGCTTTACGCGCGCAAATCCGGGTGACGCCGCCGAACAACCAGACTGGATTGCCACTCCCGACAAGCAGGGCCGGCGCGTGACCACGCTGGCGCTTCGCTTCGTCGATCCAGCGACTGGTACGGTCGTCCGCAAGGTGCGCGCCGAGGCTCGCCATGGCAAGCGCCAGGCAGAACTGGTGGTCGCGCCGATCGTCGAAGGCGCTGCCGCAGGGCGGATCCAATCGCCCGCTGGTTAGGATTCGGCGCGCGGTAGCCGCAGCGTGAAGCGGCTGCCCTTGCCCGGCTCGCTTGCGCATTCGATCACGCCGCCATGTCCCGCGGCGACGGTGCGTACGAGCACCAGACCGAGTCCGATCCCGGCTTCCTCGGCATTGGCGGGGACGAAGCGGCTGAAGCGTTCGAACAGCCGCGCTACCTGCTCGGGCGACATGCCGCGCCCGTCATCCTCGACGGTGCAGATCGCGCGGCCCGCATCGTCGACCGAAGTGCGGATGCGCACCTCTCCGTCGGCCTCGCCATATTTGACGGCATTGCTGACAAGATTCGCGACGGCGCGCGCGAGCAGCGAGGCATTGCCCCGGACGAGCAGTTCGTCCTTGTCCGCCTCCAGCAGGATCTTCATGCCGCGCGCCTGCGCCTGCGCCCAGAGCTGGTCGGCCGCCTCGACCGCGACGTCGCGCAGGTCGAGCAATTCCATCTCGTAATCCGCGGCCTCGGCGCGCGCGATCTGGACGAACTCTTCGGCAAGATCGAGCGTCTGGCGCGCATGTCCCGCGATCCGCCACGATAGGTCGCCCGCGATGTCGGTCTCGTTTGCATTGGCCAGCAGCGCGAGGATCGAGGTCTGCGGCGAACGCATGTCGTGTGTCAGGAACTGCAGCATCGTGTCGCGCTGGCGTGCGGTCGCGCGCAGTTCGGATATGTCGGTGAGCCGGACGATGCCAAAGGAGAAGCTCCCGTCAACGTCGAAACAGGGCTTGATCCGGAGCAGATAGGCGCCGCCGTCAACCAGGTCGATCTCGCATTCCTGCTCGGTCGCGGTACCGTCGCCCATGCTGTCGATGAGGGCGTCGAATTCTGCCAGTCCGTCGGTGATGTGCGGCCTGAGCGCCTGCAACAAGGGAGGCAGCGATCCCTGCGCGCGCCGCAGCGCGTAATGTTCCCAGAATTGCTGTGCGCGATCATTGGCGAGTGCAATGATCCCGCGGGCGTCGGTCACCAGTGTCGCATCGGGAAGGCTTGCCTGAGACTGTTCGATGAAGTGCTTGAGTTCGCGCACCTGCCGCACAGCGTCGCGCAACAGGTTCATCTGGAGCTCGAGCCGGTCTGCCGCGGCCACCGACGGCGCCGCCATCCCCAATATGCCGGGTTCTTCGCGCAGCCGGTTGAGCTCGGTGACGAAGTAGCGGCTCGCGGCCGCTAATCGCCGCCACCCCCAGATTGGCAGGAACAGCGCCATCACGATGATCGCGGGCGCGGGGCGGATCCAGAGTGCATGTTCGATCAGCAGCCATCCGCTGAAGAGCACCAGCAGCGACAGGAGCAATGCCGCGAGCAGCAGGTTGCTGCGTGGCGGAAGGTAGAGAAAGCCGATCCACAATATGACGAGCGGCACGAAACTGTAGACAAGCGTCCACGCGGTCCCCGCTTCTGTGCGCAGCCCGGTCCCGAGCAGGGCATCGAGCAGATTGGCCTGGAACTCGACCCCCGACATGAGATCGCGCCGGCTCTGCATCGGCGTCGCATACTGATCACCCAGCCCAGAGGCGGAAGCGCCGACCAGCACGATCTTGCCCGCGAGAAGTTCGGCGGGCACCTCGCCCTTGAGCACCGCGCTGAAGGGCACGGTCGGATAGCGCCCCGCAGGACCAGCATAGGGAACGAGCCCCTCGGCAGGTCCCCTGCCGCATGGCGTGGTGGCCGTGCCGGTCAGCGCGTGCGCCGTGACCAGTGCCAGATGTTGCCAGCAACGCATACCGATCACGGTTTCGATCCTGGCTCGGCGCACGACGCCGTCGTCATCGGGCCGCGCGATGACCTGTCCCGCGCCCGCCATTGCTTTCGCCAGCGGCGGGACGGGCAGCTTTTCATCGAACGACGCGCCATTGGCGCCGGGCGCCTGGAGCAGAAGCGGCAGGAAAACCGGGCGTGCCTTGGCCATCGCGTCGGCGAGGCGTGCGTCGTCCCCGGGTGCTGGCTCGACGAAAAGGATGTCGTAGAGCACGGCGCGCGGACGCGCTTCGGCGAGCCTTTCGAGCGCCTGCGCATGGACACTGCGCGACCAGGGCCAGCGCCCGATCTGGGTCAGGCTGGCATTGTCGATCGCGACGATCACGAGCGCGTTGCTTGCCGGGCGCGGCACGGCCCGGCTCAGCGCATCATAGACGAGATTGTCCGCACGGTCGGCGACGCGGGTCACCACCAGAAGTGCGACAAGGCCAAGCGACAGCAGGAACAACGCCACCCATTCGATCGCGGTCCGGCGGCGGTTCAGCAGCGAGACCATCGAGCCTGGCCGGGCAAGTCTATTGCGGTTCACCGATTTGCAGCTTTTGGGTCGGCGAGACCGTTTCGGAATGGCGGCCATTTTCGTAGCGGACCGACCAGACGCGCCAGTACCACGCGCCGGGCGGCAGATTGCTGACGCTGATGTTGGTCTCGGCAAGGCCCGCTTCGTCGACGACGCGATCCTGCCCCGCTTCGTCGCGCGACAGCACGAAGCGATACTCGACGGTGCCCTCGCCCGATCCGCGCCAGCGGAACAGATAATCCCTGCGCCCGTCAACGCCTCCGGCCTGCGGAGCGTCGAGGTCAAGTGTGTTCATCTGGCGATCGAAACCATAGACATTGGCCAGTCCCTCGAGGCCCTGCGCATCGAACGCGGTCGTCCTGATGAAATAGGTGCCACCGGGCAGTCCGTCGAATCGCGCCTCGGGCGTATCGGCCTTGGTCTCGGCGATCCGGTCGATAAAGCCCGCATCGCTCGCGATCTCGAAGCCATAGCCCGACGCGCCCGGCACCGGGCGCGCCGCAAAGGCGAGCTGCTCGGCCTTCTGCACTGCACCAGGGCGTTCGAGCACCGGTCCCGGGAGAAGCGTCGCGGCCACGATCGGGGAATCGGCCCGGATCGCGGCACCGGTGCCCGCCGCCAGCGCGGTTTCGCTCGTGGCCGGGCTGCGGACAGCCACCTGTCCTTCGAGCACGCCCACTGTCATGGCCTCGACGTCGGGCGCAAAGGTGACGCGGAAGCCGGTACCGCGCACCGCCGTCGTCGCCACCGGCGTCTCGACCGAAAAGGGATCCCTTGTGCCCGGAGTCACGTCCCAGTCACTGCGCCCTTGCTCGACACGGAAGCGACGTTCGACCTCGCCCGTCAGCAGCGTGCGCCTGAGGCGCGCGACCCCAACGCGACTGCTCGATGGCAGGCTGAAACGTGACGCGTCGGGAAGCTCGACCGTGACGAAGGATTTCGCGCCGGTCTCCATCGTCATGCCCTCGCCGATCGACGCGCGCATCGCGACGGGGCGCCGCGTTTCGCGCTCGGCAATCATCACGGTTCCGCGAAACGCCACGACGCTGCCCTTTACCGGTTCGGTCCGCAGAATACGCCGCGGGATGCGCAGCACATGGCCTATCGACAACCGCCGCGGATTGGCGACGCGATTGAGGCGCTGAACGAGCCGATAGTCGCCGGGACGCGTGAAATACCGTTCGCCCAGATCGAACAGCGTGTCGCCGCGCTTGACGCGATAGGTGACGATGTCTGCGCTTTCGGCCGCGCGCGGCGCCTGAGCGGCGGCGAACGCGGCAAGGAGCGCGAGCATTGCGCTCATTGCGGGTCGCTGGCGACGGAAGATGAATCTGTCATCGATTCAAGGCGATAGCCATAACTGTAGATGGGCGTCAGCCGAAAGCCGCGATCGGGCCGAAGCCCGAGCTTGGTGCGGATCTTGGAAATGTGCGAGTCGAGCGTTCGCGTGGGCAGATCGGGATTGCGCCCCCACACGGCCTCCAGCAGATAATTGCGCGACAAGGGGCGCGAAAGATTGCTGAACAGCGTGAGCGCCAGATTGAACTCCTTCGAGGTCAGCGTCACGGGGTCGCCCGCGATCCGCAATTCCTCGGCGGGCACGTTGAAGGCATAAGCACCGAAGGTCTGGACCGCGCCGGGCGCGTCCGACGGATAGGTACGGCGGCCCAGGGCATTGAGCCGCGCAAGCAGGACCGCATTGTCGACGGGCTTGGAGATATAATCGTCGGCGCCCGCCTGCAGCCCGGCGACGATGTCGTTGACCTCTGTGCGTGAGGTCACCATCACGACGGGCACGCCTGATCCGCATTCGCTTCGGATCCATTTCACGAGATCGAAACCCGATACTCCGGGCATGTTCCAGTCGATAAGGACGATATCGAACGTGTCCTGCCGGAATTGCTTCATGAAGGCGTTGCCGTTCTCGAAGGCGTGGACGATGTAGCCCGCGCCTCGCAGCAAGGACTTCGCATATTCGCGATAGTCCGGATCATCTTCAACGATCGCAATGCGCATGCTGTTCAATCGCTTTTACAAGGCCATACGGCAAAATGCTCCGCCAGCGCGCCCTAGCACGAACGGTGTCGCCACGGGAGGCGACTGCGCGACCGAAACGTAAATAGTTGTAACATGGCGCGCGACTTCCATGAAGTACGTGGATACCGCCAAGTCATGCATCGGGTGGATGCGCGATCTTGGCCAAGTCGACGACAAGACCGTCAACAATTGTCAAACCCGCATATTGACGTTCTCCTGCCCGAAACCTTCGACTATTCGCGGATCCGACAGGCGCTGAAGTGCCTGGGGTCTCGGTGGGTCGCAATGCAAGGCGCCGGGGCTGTCGGCAGGGCGGGGGCGAGAGGATCGGTGCGGTGAAACAGCGACAACGGCCCAATTTCGACTTCGTTGATGCCCGACAGCCCCGGTGACCAATCCGGCGGGCGCGGGATAGTCCTGCATATAGCATCGACCGCGATCCCTGATGGCCGCGCCACTATGCAGGTGAGGCCGGCCGATCCCGATGGAATCGGCGCGCGCGAGATCGCGATCAGCCATCTGGGACTGGTGCTGCTCGCGGCCGCGGCGCAGCGAAGCGATGGTGCGTTGATTGCGCCGCTGAATCTGCGTCAGCGGAACGATGGCCGGATCGCGGACGAGATCGGGCTGCTCGCTCGCCTCGGCCTCGCCGAGGAAGTCGCCGACCAGGTGTTCGGCATCAGTCCGCTGGGCCGGGCCGCACTGGACGCGATCGAAAATGAGGATTGAGATTGGATCAGGGATTGCCACTCGCCGCGCCACAGCATCGCCCGGGCCTTGCGACCGATGCGCTTGTCGCGATGAAACAGGCTCTCAACTGCCTTGATGCGATCGGTGCGCACCAGTGCGGCGCGCATCTCGATCATGCGATCCACCTGCTTCGCCAATGGTGTGCCGGGCAGGATGGGTTCGAACTGTCGGACATCGAAGGCTGAGCGACCGCCATACGCCCCCTTGTCAGAAACCCGGCCAGCGAACACAAGGTCCGCACAATGACATGGAGGCAGGAATGACCAAGGCGTATCGGACGGGCACCGCGTTAGTACTGGGGCTCGCCCTCGCAGCCGGCGCGAGCCAGCCGGCCCATGCGAAGCCCGCAAGCGCGGTGCAGGCGACCGAAGCGAAAGACATGCTGAAAAAGGGCGTCGGCTTCCGTACGGTCGAAGGGCAGGGTCAGGTGCCCGCCTATGCCGCCTACCTCGCCTCGGTGCTGAAGGCGGCGGGCTATGCCGACAGCGATATCGAGATCACGCCGATGGGCGAGACCGCGACGCTGGTCGCGACGCTGAAGGGCGCGACGCGCGAAAAGCCGATCGTGCTGCTGGGCCATATGGACGTGGTCGAGGCCAAGGCCGCGGACTGGACGCGCGATCCCTTCACCGCGGTCGAAGAGAATGGCTATGTCTTCGGACGCGGCGCCGAGGACAACAAATATGACGTGACGATGATGGTCGCGACGATGGCGCGGCTGAAGAAGGAAGGATTCAAGCCGAAGCGCGACATCGTGCTCGCTTTGTCGGGCGACGAGGAAACCTCGATGCTGACGACGCGCGCGCTGGCGCAGAAGTTCAAGGGCGCCGGGATGGCGCTTAACGGGGACGGCGGCGGCGGGCTGCTCGACGAGGCGGGCAAGCCGCTGTTCTACGGGCTTCAGGCGGGCGAGAAATCCTATGCCGATTTCGAGGTCGCGATCACCGATGCGGGCGGGCATTCGAGCGCGCCGACGCCGACCAACCCGATCTATCGACTCTCGAGGGCGCTTGACCGGCTGGCCGCGTACAAGTTTCCCAATCTGGCGAACGAACTGACCAAGGCCTCGCTGACCGCGGCGAGCAAGCAGGTCGGCGGTGAACTGGGCGCGGCGATGGCGCGGTACGCGACCAACCCTGCGGACAGCGCTGCGGCCGAGATTATCGCGTCGAAGCCCGAATATGTCGGCCAGATCCGCACGACCTGCGTCGCGACGATGGTGAGCGGCGGGCACGCGCAGAACGCGCTGCCGCAGCGCGCGACCGCCAACATCAACTGCCGCATCTTCCCGGGCACATCGATCGATACGATCAAGGCCGAGCTCGCGAAGGTGATGGCCGATGACAGCGCGAAGATCACAGTGCTCGACGATCCGACCGCGAGCGATGCCTCGCCGCTGCGACCCGATGTGATGAACGCGGTGACCAGGGCGGTGCGTGCGCGCTATCCGGGAATCGCGGTGACGCCGAGCATGTCGGCGGGCGCAACCGACAGCCTCCACTTCCGCGCGCAGGGTGTGCCGAGCTATGGCGTGGCGAGCCTGTTCATGCGCGCCGAGGACGGCTATGCGCACGGGCTGAACGAACGGGTCCCCGTCGACACGATCGGCGATGCGCTCGGCCAGTGGCACTCGGTGCTGACCGAGCTGGGCAGCAAGTAACCCGCATCACCGTCATTGCGAGCGCGGCGCGGCGAAGCAACCCAGATCCGGACACTGGATGCTTCGTCGCTGCGCGCCTCGCAATGGCGAACTTTATCCGAATGCGGGGCGTTCGAGCAGGGTATCCAGCCAGCGCACCACCATCGCGCTCGCCTGTTCGGCGGTGAAGGTGGTGGGATCGAGCGAGAGTTCGAGCCACAGCCCGTCGACCAGCGCCGTCAGCGCGATCGCGACGGGTCCCGCCTCGACGGCGGTCATTCCGCAAGCGATGAGCATGTCCTCAAGGTCGCTGCGATAGGCGCGATAGGTTTCGCCGTGGATCGCGGCGATCGCGACATCGGTCTTGACAAGGCTCCAGAAGGCGAGCCAGGTCGCGAGCAATGAAGGATCGGTGATCGGCGGGCGGAAGCTCGCGGTCACATAGGCGATCAGCCGCGCGCGAGGATTGTCGCCCGCACCAGCCACCGCGGCGGCGAAGGTGTCCGCGACGCGGCCCGTCACCTCGCGATAGGTTTCGGCGATCAGCGCGTCGACCCCCGCGAAATAGTGGCGCAGCAGCCCCGGCGATACGCCCGCGCGCGCGCAGATCGTGCGCACCGAGGTTCCCGGGACACCCCTTTGCGCAAGGCAGGCCGCTGTCGCGTCGATCAATGCCTGACGGCGCGCATCGGCGGGCTCGCGGGTGAAGCTGGCGCGGGTCTGGTTGAGCATCGCACCCGTCCATAGCAGTTGTTGCGCGGTGCGTCACCTTGTTGTACGTTTGTATAACAAGGAGCGCCAATGACCCGACCCGCCTTCGCCGATCTGCGGCCCAACACCGATCCCGATGAGGGCTGGAGCCTGCCCGCATGGATCTATCACGACCCCGAATATTTTCAGGTCGAGATGGCGCGGATGATGCGGCCGAGCTGGCAGGTGGTGTGCCATGTCAATGACGTGCCCAATGTTGGCGACTGGCATACGCTCGAGTTTCTGGGCGAGAGCATCCTCGTTATCCGCGGCGATGATGCGCAGGTGCGCGCCTTCACCAATGTCTGCCGGCACCGTGCGTCGAAGCTGGTCGACGGATCCTCGGGCTGCGCGAAGAAACTGGTCTGCCCCTATCACGCCTGGACCTATGCACTCGACGGGCGGCTGACCGGGGTTCCGGGCAAGAGCGAATATCCGACGCTGGTGATCGAGGACAACGGGCTCGCCCCGGTCGAGCTCGAGATCTGGCAGGGCTTCATCTTCGTGCGTCTCGAAGGCGGCGGTCCGTCGGTCGCAAGCATGATGGCGCCCTATGAGGAGCGCGTGGCGCCCTATCGCTTCGAGGAAATGCAGGCATTGGGCCGCGTGACGATGCGCCCGCGCAAGGTGAACTGGAAGAATGTTGCCGACAATTATTCGGACGGCCTGCACATTCCCGTGGCGCATCCGGGGCTGACGCGGCTGTTCGGAAAAGGGTACGGCATCGAGGCCGAGGAGCATGTCGACCGCATGTGGGGTGCGCTGATCGATCGCCCCTCGGCCAATCTTTCCGAACGCATGTACCAGAGGATCCTGCCGCGCGTTGACCATCTGCCCGAGGATCATCAGCGGCTGTGGCTCTATTTCAAGCTGTGGCCCAACGTCGCGTTCGACATCTATCCCGACCAGGTCGATTTCATGCAGTTCATTCCGGTGTCGCCGACCGAGACGACGATCCGCGAGATCTCTTACGCGCTCCCCGATGAGCGCCGCGAGATGAAGGCCGCGCGCTACCTCAACTGGCGGATCAACCGGCAGGTCAATACCGAGGACACCGAGCTCATCACGCGGGTGCAGCAAGGCATGATGTCCCAGAGCTATACGGTCGGGCCGCTGGGCGAGAGCGAGGTCTGCCTGCGCGCCTTTTGTCGCAAGACGCGCGCGCTGATCCCCGAGGCGCGGCTGCACCGCGCCCCCGCGCCAGGCTGGAGTCATCGCAGCGCAGCGCCGGTCGCGGCTTGAGCACAACAACAGAATATTCGGGTCGAGAGGGAAACGCGTGACCAAAAAATACGACGCCGTCATCATCGGGGCAGGGCATAACGGGCTGGTCTGCGCCTTTTATCTGGCGAAGGCGGGGCTCAAGGTCCGCATCGTCGAGCGGCGCGACACCGTGGGCGGCGCCGCGGTCACCGAGGAATTTCATCCCGGTTTCCGGAACTCGGTCGCGAGCTACACCGTCAGCCTGCTCCAGCCCAAGGTGATCCGCGACATGAAGCTCGTCGATCATGGCTACCGCGTGATCGAACGCCCCATATCCAACTTTCTGCCGCAGGAGGATGGCGGCTATCTCAAGCTCGGCGGCGGGCTTGAGCGGACACAGGCGGAGTTCCGGCGTTTCTCCGAGCACGACGCAAAGGCGGTGCCGGCCTATTACGACGCGCTCGAAAATGTCGCCGAGGTACTGCGCGATCTCGCGCTCAAGGCGCCGCCCAATGTCGGCGATGGCTTGAAGACGCTGGTCGATGCAGCGCGGCAGGGGCGGCGGCTTGCGAAGATGCCGATCGAGCAGCAGCGCGACGTGCTCGACCTGTTCGTCAAGTCCGCACGCACCTTCCTCGACAGCTGGTTCGAGAGCGAGGCGGTCAAGGCCGCCTTCGGTTTCGACGCGGTGGTCGGCAACTATGCCAGCCCCGATACGCCCGGCTCCGCCTATGTCCTGCTCCATCACGTCTTCGGCGAGGTGAACGGCAAGAAGGGCGCATGGGGGCACAGCGTCGGCGGCATGGGTGCGATCACGCAGGCCATGGCAAAGGTGTGCCGGGACGCGGGTGTGGAGATCACGCTCGAAGCGCCCGTCTATCGTGTGCTGGTCGACGGCGACAAGGCCGTCGGCGTGCGCCTCGAAAGCGGCGAAGAGGTCATGGCCGATATCGTCGCCGCCAATGTCGGACCCAAGCTGCTCTATGAGCGGATGATGGATCCGGCCGATGTCGGCCCCGAATTCCTCAAGCGCATCAAGGCGTTCAAGGCGGGTTCGGGTACCTTCCGGATGAATGTCGCGCTCAGCGAATTGCCGCGCTTCACCTGCCTGCCCGAACCCGGCGAGCATCACCAGTCGGGCATCATCATCGCGCCGACGCTCGACTATATGGATCAGGCATTTATCGACGCGAAGGCGCATGGATGGTCCAAAAAGCCGATCGTCGAGATGCTGATTCCCTCTACCGTCGATGACAGCCTCGCGCCGAGCGGGCAGCATGTCGCGAGCCTCTTCTGCCAGCAGTTCGCGCCCGAGCTTCCCGATGGCCGCGACTGGGATCAGGAAGAAGGCGCTGCAGCCGACACGATCATCGACACGGTCGAGCATTATGCGCCGGGCTTCCGTGCCTCGGTCCTTGGTCGGCAGATCCTCAGCCCCAAGGGGCTTGAGCGCAGATTTGGCCTCGTCGGCGGTGACATCATGCATGGCAACATGTCGCTCGACCAGCTCTGGTCCGCGCGCCCCGTGCTGGGCAACGGCGCCTATCGCGGGCCGCTCAAGGGACTCTATATGTGCGGCGCGGGCACACATCCCGGCGGCGGCGTGACGGGCGCACCGGGCCACAATGCGGCGCACGAGATTCTGGCGGACCGGAGCGTCTTCGGACGGCTGCTGCGCCGGGGCTGAGCTGGCAGCCGTAGCACGCCGCGCCGATTGGGGCTTACGATCCCGCGTCGACGCGTTATGTGGCGCGCTGATTTCCAGCAGAGCAAAAGGAAGCACCATGACCATTCGCCGCATTGAATCCGGCCCGCGCATGAGCCAGGCCGTCGTCCATGGCAACACCGTCTATCTCGCCGGCCAGGTCGGTGCGCCGGGCGAGAGCGTGACCGCGCAGACCCGTGCCATTCTTGCGCAGATCGAGGCGCTGCTCGCCGAGGCGGGCAGCGACAAGTCGCGGCTGCTTTCCGCGACGATCTGGCTCGCCGACATGGCCGATTTTGCCGAGATGAATGCGGTGTGGGACGCCTGGATCGACGGCAAGGACGCCCCCACGCGCGCCACCGGAGAGGCGAAGCTCGCCACCCCCGACTACAAGGTCGAGATCATCGCGATTGCTGCGCGCGACTAGGGTCTGATCGCGGCTCAGGCGGGCGCAAGGGCCTCGCACCAGCGCCTGGTGAGAAAATAGACGGGGATGCCGAGTCCGAGCAGAATGAGGATCAGCCCGCTCGGCTCCCAGCCTGCGCCGTAGAAGGTCCACAGCGAATAGATCACGCCGAGGCCTGCGATCACGGCAAAGCCCGCCGAGCGCGGAATGACGTTCTCATGCGCGAGCTTGAGGCTGGCGAGCGCGCAAAGCAGATAGAGCACGAGTGCCGACGCGGTGGAAAGCAGCGCCATGAAGGTGAACAGGTTCGCCATCGAGCGGTCGTAGTTCATGTAGATGAGCAGACTGACGAGAGCGCTCGATACGACCAGCGCGCGAACCGGGGTGTCGCGCGCATCGGTCTTCGCGAACCATCGCGGAAAGCTGCCCGCGCGCGCCATCGACAATGCGACCTCGCCCTGCATCAGGACCCAGCCGTTCAGCGCGCCGATCGCGGCGATCGCAACGAAGAGCGCGACGAACAAGGCAGGCGTCGGTCCCCAATAGCGCGCGATGAAATCGGCGAAGGGCGCGTTTGACTGTGCCACCTGGGTTGCGGGCAGCATCAGCGTCACCGCCGAACACACCAGGATATAGAGCAGCCCGACGAGCAGCGTACCGATCATGGTCGCACGCGGAATCGTGACTTCGGGCTTGTCGACCTTGCCTTGCGGCACCGCGGCGCACTCGAAACCCAGCATTGCCCAAAGCGTGAGCGCCGCCGTTGCGGTGATTGCAGAAGGCGAGATTTCGGTGATACGGAAGGGGGCAATCTCGGCGTTCTCGACGCCTCCTCCGATAAGCAGCGCAATGACGACCACCGCTACAAGCGGAAGCAGCTTCAGCACCGTCGTCACGATCTGGAACCACCCCGCCGATCGTGCGCCGCGCAGGTTGATGAGCGTGACGGCCCAGAGCAGTCCGGCGGCCAGCAGCGCCGGCAGCCCCGATATCTTCGCGATCCCCGGCGCGAAGATGCTGAGCGCGCTGACCGCGGCGATCGCGATCGCCGCGTTGGCGACCCAGACCGAGATCCAGTAGCTCAGCCCCATGACAAAAGCGGGCAGCGGCCCGAAGGCGGCGTGGACGAAGCCATAGGGCCCGCCGGCGCGCGGCAGTGCCGAGGACAGCCGTGACAACACATGCGCAAGGCAGAGTGCCCCGCCGATGGTGAAGATCCAGCCGAAAAGCGCATTCCAGCCATAGGGCGCGAGGCTTGCGGGGAGCAGGAAGACCCCCGAGCCGATCATGTTGCCGACGACGAGCGCGAGGCACATCCAGAAGCCGAGCGCGCGGGCGGGGACGGGGCGGTTCATCGGGGTGAGCTTAGCGGATGGATCGCGAACGCAAAGCGGTTTCGCCCGCCGGGACGAAGCTGGCCTTCATCCCGGCGGCGCGACGTCAGAACTTGGTTCCGAGCTTGATCCCGATGGTCCGCGGCTGGGTGAGGTAGGTGTAGATCTTCGGTCCCATCGCGGTCACGCCATCCGGATCTCCGCAGGTGTCCTCGTCGCAGGGCACGAGCTTGCCCACCTGGCCGCGAGAGTCGAACAGGTTGCGCACGAAGATCTCGGCCGACCACTTGTCGTTGTTCAGGCCTGCGCTCAGATCGACCGTCGTATAGTCGGGCAGGTCGCCGATGATGTCGCGCTCCTTGAGGCGCAAGTCGCTCGTCCTGCGCCCCTCATAGACCGCAGTCCCCTGCAGGAAGGCATCGAGGCTGTCGCTGACCTCGAACTGGTAGCGCGCCTGTGCATTTCCCTTGAACTTAGCGGTGATCGGAAGTCGCGTTCCCGCAGGTGCGAGCACCGAGTTGGGATCACCATCAGGGCCGGGCAGCGTGCAGTCGAACGCCTGGTTCGCGAAGTCGCAGAAATCCTCTGTGATCTTCGCGTCGTTGTACGAGCCGCTGAGATTGAATGTGAGCCCTTCCGCCGCCCGGACATAGAAATCGAACTCGCCGCCGCGGATGCGCGCGTTGCCCGCATTGCGAATCTCGGTCAGGCCGTTGGCACCGATGAAGGATAGCTGCACGTCGGTCCAGTCGAGCTGGTAGATCGCGGCATTGAGCCGGACACGGTTGTCCCACCAGCTCGTCTTGAAGCCGAGTTCGTAATTGTCGACAAAGTCTGCTTGGTACGGTGGCAGCGAACCGCGGCGATTGATGCCGCCCGGACGGAAGCCGCGTGAAACGGTGCCATAGACCAGTGCGTCGTCGGTGAACTTGTAGGTCACATTGAGCTTGTGGATGAAATCCGTGTCGCTGGTCTGTTTGTCGAGATTGGTGCAGGGCGATCCCTTGACGATTACCGGGCCCTGACAGGCGTAGATGGGATTCGAGCTGTAACCCGGGTTCTGGTAGCCGAAGAACCCGACCAGCGAGTTCTTGTAGTAATAGATCCGCGTGCCCATCGTCGCGCTCAGCTTGTCGGTGACGTCGGCGGTGATTTCGCCGAATGCCGCATAGTCGCGGTCGACGCGCAGCTGCTTGGTCAGCCAGATGTTGCTGTCCGTACCCGCGACAGTGATCGAATCGGCAATGTTGTCGATGATGTAGTTCTGCTCGATATTGTGTTCCTGGCGCTGATAGAACAGGCCGCCGACGAAACGCACGCGCTTCTCTGCCGGAGAGGCGAAGCGCAATTCCTGGCTGATCTTTTCGAAGCGGTCCACCGACTGGATATACTGGTTCGGGTTCACCAGATCGCCATTATTGTCGTAGAAATAGGCACCATATCCGAAGAGCGCGTCGTAGAAATAGCTATAGTCAACATAGTCGGACTCGCCGGTGATGCGGCGATTGAGATAGGCACCTGCATAGGTCAGATCCCAGCTGCCGATCTTGCCCTCGATCGTGAGCGCCGCCTGGTACCAGCGATCGTTGAAGCGCTCGGGATTGAACTGTGCGACCTGGAGCGGCTCAAGCCCCGATTCCTGTGCGAACAGGCCGTGGCTGACCTGCTTCTGGCCCATGATCGTCGGCGTGATCGTCCAATCGTCGTCGAGGTCGATGCGGAGCGCGGCGCGGCCGCCATAGGTTTCGACGTCGTTATAGTCCTTCTCGACAAAGGGCGCGTTGTCGAAGGTGATGCCCGAGGTCGGAAAGGTGATGCTCGCGGGGATATTGTCGAGATAGCCCGCGTCCTTCTTGTACCAGCCGACGATGCGGACCGCGGCTCTGTCGGAGAGCGGCGCGTTGATGAACGCCTCGCCGATATAGCCTTCGCCACCATGCGAGACGCTGTTAAGTTCGACATCGGCCGCGCCGTAGAAACCTGACGTATCGGGCTTGTTGGTGATGATTCGGATCGTTCCCGCCTCACTGGAGGCGCCGTAGAGTGTGCCCTGCGGACCCGCGAGCGCTTCGACGCGTGCGATGTCGTAGACATGGATGTCGAGATTGCCCTGGATCGTCGTGATCGGCTGTTCATCGAGATACATGCCGACCGAGGGCAGCGATGCCGAGTGGTTGGCATTCTCGCCGGAGGCGACGCCACGGAAATAGACGTTCGATCCGCCGGGACCGGTGGTCTGATAACTGACGCTCGGCAGATAGCGCGCATAATCGTCGAAATCGGTGACCTGGAGCTGCTCGAGTTTCTCGGTGCCGATCGCGGTGATGGCGATGGGCACGTCCTGCAGGTTCTCCTCGCGCTTCTGCGCGGTCACGATGATGACGTCGCTGTTCGATGCCGCTGGATCCTGCGCGAGTGCGGTTGCGCTGGTCGCGAGCATGGTCGAGCCCAGCAGCGCGGCGATGGTCAGACGAACGGGATTGCTGCTCGGGTTGAAATCGGAAACACGCATTCTTCCTGCCCCCTGGGGAAAGCGTTCATATTGGGGGAAATCTGAGTCGCTTTGTGCAACGCGTCAATTTTGATTTCGACCGAAGCCGTCTGTCGCAAACGATTGAGAAGCTACTGTGATGAAAATATCACGAAAATTTCACAAAGGCGGTGCGGCAGGATAATGATCGAGCACCGGGCCGAGCGCGGCCTTGAGCGGGTCGAGCCAGGGTTCGAACGCCTGCCACTGGTCGAGCCCGGCACGGCTGATCGGGCGGCGGACCTGCTCGGAGCTTGCCGTTCGGACAGGGCGGTCATTTTCCCAGAAGCGCAGGCATGCAGGGTCGAAGTCGACGCCCAGATAGTCAAGCAGCCGGCGGACCTCGGTCTCGGTATCCTCGACCAGTGCCTCATGGATCACCCGGTGCACGCGGCCCGGCAGCAACGCGTCGACATGCGCCATCAGCGTGACATAGTCGCGGTAGTAGCGACCCATGTCATCCAGCGCGTAGCTGAAGCCCTGGCCGCGTGCGAAATGCTGTTTGAAGTTCGAGAAGCAGCAGGCGAGAGGGTGACGCCGCGCGTCGATGATTTTGGCATTGGGCAGGATCATGTGGATGAGCGGGACGTGCGCCCAGTTATTGGGCATCTTGTCTATGAAATAGGGGCGGTCGGTCTTGCGATGAACCCGCGTACGCTCGAGATATTCCTCGCCAAGTTTATGCAATTCTTCGAACTCGAGATCGATGATGCTTTCGGGGTAAGAGGTTTTTTCTTGTTTCGTCTTTCGTTTGCCCAGACGCCGAGCGATCGCTGAGATGTCGGGAAGCTCCTGCGTTCCTTCGATCAAGGGATGGCTCGCCAGGATCTGCTCGATCAGCGTCGAGCCTGCGCGTGGCATGCCAAGGATGAAGATCGGATCGGGCGCGACCGATCCTTGCCCGGCGCGGTCCGCAACGAAGCCGGGTGTGAATATCGCGCGACTCGCTTCGACGAGCCCGCTGATCTCTTGCGGATCATAGTCGATCATCGCGCGTCGTTGGTTGTTGCCTTTGGCGTAGTGCGCAAAGGATGTCGCCGCCTCGCCCCGGTCCTCGAGCGCCTTGCCGAGCGCGAAATGCAGGTGAAACCTGTCTTCCGCGGCAAGGTCGTCGCGATCAAGTGCCGCAGTCATCGCGGCGATGTCGTCGGGGTCGAAGGAGACAGTCTTCAGGTTGGCGAGGCTCCACCACACTTCGCCAAGCTCGGGCGCGATCGTGATCGCGCGTCGGTAGGCGGTGATCGATTCCTGCTGGCGACCAACGGTCTTGAGCACATGGCCGTAGCTCATCCAGACCTTGGGCTGTTCGGGAAAGCGCTTCAGTACATCCTCGTACAACGCGATCGCCTCCTCGAAGCCGCCGACGCGGCCGAGCGCGGCCGCCTTGAGGTTGCGGTGCGCCGGATTGGCGGGGTCGGCGTCTAGCAGCCGGTCGAGCTCGGCGATCGCCTCGGGCGCGCGATTCTGGCGATAGAGGACAGTGGCGAGATTGGCGCGCGCGGCCTGAAATCCGGGCGCGAGCTCAAGCGCGCGGCGCAACAGGTTCTCTGCATCGCCATACCGGCCAAGCCGGCCCGCGAGTTCGGCCATCATCCGGATCGCCGCGACGTCGAAGGGATTGGCCTTGAGCCGCGGGCGCAGGATGCATTCGGCGTCGGAAAGCGCGTTTTCGAGCAGCGCGTGCGCGGCCTGCATCAGAAGGGGATCGTGGACCGACGCCGCGATTGCGTCGAGTTCGGCCTGTTCGGCCGCGTCTGCATCGCCCGTCGCGCGCAGCGCGCGCCCCAGCAGACGAAAGGCTTCGGCATTGGCCGGATCGGCTGCGAGGATCTCATGGGCCTGCTGCGCGGCGAGCGCGGGCGAATCGCGCAGCAATGCACGACAATAGGCCAGCGCTTCATCGATGCTTCCAGCACTGCGTGCCTCGGCGACTGGCATGCGGATCGGTCCCCCTTTTTGGATCGTGAAATGTCCCCGCCGCCATCGGAGCAAGTTTTTCGCGGACAGGCAACCAGTGCCTCGAGCCGGGCCGCCTCGGGCTCGCGATTCCATCGATAGGTATCGGATTCGACGGAATTTTCTGTGCCCGAACAGTTCGGGCGCGCGACGGAAACAGCCATGCTGAATCGCCACGGCTCCGTAATGAAGGGAACAAAGTTTACAATTATTAAAAAGCATTAACCCTAAAAGCGCGTGACTCGGATTGGTTACCAAATTATTAAAACCAAATAAGGGCCGAGTCGTGGGGTCGCCCCGTGCCCTTGAGAGCGACGCAAAGAGTAGTCGTGCTGGAAGCATGACCACGCTTGGCGAATGTGGAGGGGCGTTCCCCACATCTAAAGAGCCGGGATTCATCGGTTTTTTAGCTGGGTAGCCTGCTGCCTTTTTGGCGTCAGTGGGCGCTGCGACGGCCAGATCCCCCTTCCATCGACCAGCGCGGTTTCGGCCGGCGAAATTGTGGGGAGTGGGGATTATGGATTTCGAACGCATTTCAGGCCGCGAACTCTCGCAGCAGGCGACGGGTGATGCCGAACAGGCCATGAACCCGCAGGAGGCGCGGGCCCTGGCCGCGCTGCAGCAGGCAGCGATGGCGCCCGGAGCGCTCCGTGTGATCCCCGGCCCCGATGGCGTCGTGACGCTTCCCGAGGGTGCCTCGCTCGACCAGATCAGCGTTTCGGGTCGCGACCTCGTCGTCCTGCTGCCCGATGGTTCGCAGATGATCATCGTCGACGGTGCGGTTTTCGTGCCGCAGATCGTGATCGGCGGCATCGAAATTCCACCGCTCAACCTCGCCGCGCTGCTGGTCGGCGACGAGCCACAGCCCGCTGCCGGCCCGCCGCAGAGTTCGGGTGGCAATTTCGAAGCGCCCGCAGGCGCAATCTCCGATCCCTTCGACCTGGGCGACCTGCTTCCCCCCACCGAACTCGCCTTCCCTCAATATGAGGAGCGCGATATTTTCCCCGCGCTGGCCGATCGCGAGCCCACGACCCTGATCGTAACTCCCGACAATGCGGCGGGCGCGGCGATCGCTTCGGCGTCGGTCAACGAGGCGGGATTGCCCGCGCGCGGCGGCGAGCCGGCGGGTTCGAACGCGAACTCCAGCAGCGAGACGACGACGGGCTCGATCGTCTTTTCAGCGCCCGACGGGCTCGGCAGCGTCGCGATTGACGGTACGCCGGTCACAGGCGTCGGCCAGACCTTCACCGGTCCCTCCGGCACGCTGACGATCACGGCGATCAGCGACGGGCGGATCGACTACAGCTATACGCTGACCGACAATCTGCTGACCGGCAGCCCTGCGGCCACATTCACCGTCACGGTAACCGATGTGGACGGCGACGTCGCGACGGGTACGCTCACGATCAACGTGATCGACGATGCGCCGGTCGCGCGCGCCGACACCGACGCTGTCGCGGCGGGCACTTATGGCCCTGAGGCGGGCAACGTCTTCACCGGCATTGGCACCACCAGCGGAGCTCCGGGCGCGGACACGCCGGGCGCTGACGGCGCGACCGTTACCGGGGTGCAGGTCGGGAACGGTGTCTTCGCAGCCGTCACCGCGGCGGGCGTCACGATCAACGGCCAATATGGCGTGCTGACGCTCAAGTCGGACGGCAGCTACAGCTATGTCCGAAATCCGGGCACGCCGGGCGGCGTCAACGACGTCTTCAACTATCGCATCACCGATGGCGATGGCGACACGTCGACGACGACGCTGACGATCGCGATCGGTGACAGCGGCGTCACGATCAGCCCCAAGCCGGGACTGACCACGATCGGTTCCGATGTTTCGGAGGCGGGGCTGCCCGCGCGCGCTGGTGAGCCGGAGGGGTCGGCTTCGGCGACCAACGTCGAAACC